>CAYLWO010000051.1:0-42966 GCA_964387285.1 uncultured Cytophagia bacterium
CGCCATCCAGGCTGTTCATCAGTTTGCGATCTGCGGTGATCCAGCCGATATTGCGATCCAGAAAAACAAGCCGGCTTATAAAGGTTATGTCCGGCTGACTGAGTTCAGTCCATGAACCACCGCCATCCTCAGTTGTATACAGGCGGTTGTCCTCTCCCACCAGCCAACCGTGTTGCGGATCATTGAAAATCGGATAATAAAAATTATTGCTTTGCAGGCGCTGGTAACAAGGTAGCCAGGTTGTGCCGTTGTCAAGGGACTTGAACATTTTCCCATTTTCACCGACAGCATAGCCGGTTGTAGAAGGAAACCAGGCATCGTTAAAAAATCGGTCGCCGGTAACCGATGTCCAGGTTTGGCCGCCGTCTTCCGTGCGATAGATGCCGCCGCCATTATGAATGGCCCAGCCCAGATTCGGATTTTTAAAATGCAAACGAAAACCACTGCTGCCGCCCAGTTTGGCTAACTGAGTCCAGGTATTGCCGCCATCTGCTGTTTTTATAATGGTACCGCTGCTGCCGACTGCGAAACCATTATTGCGATCAAAAAACCAAACATCATGATACTGGTAGATCGATGGCGCATTCCATAGAGCTTGCCACGACTTGCCGCCATCGATGGTTTTGTGCAGGCCGCCAAAACCGGCCCAGAATCCCACCAGTTTGTCGACGAAATAAAGTCCGTTCACCCAATAGGGATCAGGCATCTTGTATCTTACCCAGGTCAGGCCGCCATCCGTCGTCGACTCTAATACAGAGCCGCTGCCGCTCCAACCGGAATTCTCATCGACAAAATAGACAACCTTTCCATAATGCGCCGGGGCAGGCAACGATTGCCAGGTTTTGCCGGCGTCGGTTGATTTCAGCATGACATTTTTTCCACTGATATAACCAACCTGATCCGTAGGAAAAGAGATAGCCTGAAGGACCTGTGCAGTGCCCGAGTTCCGGATGATCCATGATTGACCGCCGTCCAGGGTATGCAGGATCATGCCCGCGCCGCCAACAGCCCAGCCTTGCAGGTCATCTTTAAAAAAAACATCATAAAGCATGTTGCCTTGGGGAATGGGATTTCGCCAGGACCATTTACCCTGGCTATTTAGAATAGTGGCGGGACCAAGCAGCGAAAAAAACATTACTAGTAAACCGAGTCTGATCTTCATAGCAGTCTCCTCTCAGGGATCGTTTTGCTACCGATGATCCGAAAGTCTACATAAAATTCTCTCGTGCGGCGATTATCAACAATTTTCCACAAAACGCAGTGAATATAAATCCGCGTCTTTTAACACAAAACGCACGCGCACCACCTGGCCGGCCAACGCGGATAGATCGCATCCCCCCTGCCAGGTTACCGTCCGGCTAATGGTATCGCCAAAAACAGGCGGACACTCTGCAAGGGAGAATCCGGGTAAAGGTTGGCCGTTTTTATCTTGTATTTCGACCCGGATGTCGCCTGCAGCCGACGAAGAAAAATTGATGACCAGCTTGGCACCGGTAAAAATAAACGGCTTGGTGATCAATTCGCCGCCGGACATCGGCGCGTTGACTGAGACAAAACCGTCGAGTCGCAAGGTATAGCGGCGCAGAACGCTGCTGTTGCCGGTCCAATAACTTTCGACCGCATAAAGCGAGAGCTCGTTTGGCGCACCGGGCAACAGGGATTTGGTTTCTACCGCTGACCAGGCAATATATTGCTGACCATAATGCCAAGTTCCCTCACGTTCGATGCCTGGACGTAAGAACGCTTCATTCCAGCGTTTAAAAGAAACACCATCGCGGCTGCACATGAATAGTGCTTCAGTTAGAGCGGTCCCATAACGTTTGCTGGCGCCGGCTCGCCACTGGCGGTGTTCTGATTCAGGCAACGCACGCATGGACTCGGACCAATCCCGATCGATATAGCGTGCCGGAAAACCGATGAAAATATGCGGTGCGCGGAAATACGGCTTGATTTGGTTCGTGTACAAGTGTTCAACAGGTGAATCCATAAAAATCAGATCCTGTTGGTCATACCAGGAGATAAAGTCTTTTGAACGGGCGGTGCGAATGGCGCGAACGCCCTGATAAAGGTTGCTGTCCGTTGCTGCAGTAAAGTAGCGCCAATAGGCACGGTATTCCCTGTTAATAGCATCCCAGAAAGCCAAATTCTGGGAATCAAAAGCGCCGTCTGTGATAATCGGTGATCTGCTGATCGCTGTCCAATGAATGCCGTCCGGTGATTTAAAGGCAAACAGACCTCTGGGAGCATTCGCGCGCAGAATTGCCTTGTAGCGTGCGTCGTCGGCGGCGTCCGGATTATCATCCTTAAACACGGCCGGATGGCCGCCGTCAGCGTCGACGCCGTCCATCAGGCCCTTAATAAAAACGATGTTATTATTTTTCGATCCCTGGAATTCGTACAACGCCAGGTTGGGTTTGAGCCAATGGATACCGTCCACGCTCTCAGCGTAGCAGCAGAATAAGGGGTGGTCATCGTTTTTCACTTTGCCGGGAGTGACGCTTAACTGCCAGGCCTTATAATACATGCGATAGGTTTCTCCGTCCTGGAAAATGCTGTGATAGCCGCTGCCGCTGCCCTCCCACGGTTCATCATGTATCAGGACGACTTCATGCGGCGACGGATGATGCAAAATCAACTGCGCGTGGCCGGTCAGTTGATCGATAAGATAGTGATCAACAAACAATTCCAGACGGGACCCCAGGTTAAGCACGGTTTGATCAGCGAATCCGGCAGCGACCGGCACAAACAAGACCGTGATAAAAAACCCAAACCATTTGAATTGATGCCGTCTCTTTATTCCACTGCACTGAGACCAGGAGGACTGGTGTGTCGTTTGATGAGTATTTGCAGGATAGATCATCTGCGATGCGAGCGAAATAAACACTTTGCTCATGATGCCATTTCTCCACATCCGGATTGATTGGCATAGCTCAATGATTCTACATTGCCGTCGAATTATCTTTTTACATTTTAAATAATTTAACTTACAGCAGCCTATAAAACAAGAAAATAATCTTTTCTATATTAAATTGTTAGAAACGTTGGTTGGTTTCCTAAAAGCTGAATTGAGAGATAATCCTGAGATTGATAAGCCAACTTGCAGGACAGGCAAAATTTGTTTTGGAAATGAGAGTGCGTTTTTATATTATATAAAGCAGGCAATGTATTCCACGACCAAAGGAGGTGATGTCCTATGGTTGTTCACCGGTTGTTGTCGATTTTTCCTTACCAGGCAACAAAAAAGACATGACTCTGTTCACAATCTCACTGTCGGCAATGCCCTTATTATTCTTGCGTTCTTGCCTCGATTCCATAAAGAGGAAAAATCGACTGACTTGGATCGTCATGGGGGTGAAATGTTGTAACTCTATTCATCCATTTAAAGGAGGCGTTCCATGAAAAAGATCATCCTTTCCGTGATTGTCGTATTGGCATTCTTTTATACGACGGCCGCCGTCATGGCTCAGGATAAAGTGAACGTGGAAAAAATGCGCATCGGTTTTGGCGTGAGCCTGGGTAAAGAAATTGTATCTGTGAATAATACTCAGAGCATGACGGCACTCGATTTTCCCTGTTACTATTTACCATTGCAGATCATGCCGATCTTGCGGATTGAACCCTTTTTCGGCTATTACAAGCATAGTAGAAGCAACGCAACAGAAGAAAATCTAGGCGCGACGAACTTTGGCGCCGGGCTATTTGTACAGAAATGGTACGGCGATGTCGATTTATATCTCGGCGCGCGAGTTGGGTGGTACAAGTATTCAGCCAAATACGAGACGGAAACAACGGAAGAAACCCGAACAAGGACATCCCTATATTTCGGCCCGGCATTCGGCGGTGAGTACTTTTTTACCAACAACTTGAGCATTGGCGGCGAAATACAGATGATGATTATGAACTGCGGCGACTTGGAAGTCGACACAAAGCCGGCACCTAAACCGACAAACTCTCAGGCAAAAGAGGAAGACATCACCGAGACCATATCGAGTACCAAAACGATGTTCTTTATCAGGTGGTATTTGTAAATCGGTACCGGGTGCGACAACATACATCCTGCCGAATACTGCAGCGCAAATCCAGATCGCGCCGGGGATGTCTCTGGCGCGTGCGCTGTTTTTGAGACTGTTGTCCCGTGTTATACCCGTAGTGAATATCAAAATTTGATATAAGGAATGAAATACTCCATCGATTCGGTTCAACCATAAACCGACCCATTCTTGTTTCTTCCGTGGCATTATAACAATGAATGTCAAAAAACTTGTATTTTACCGCAATAATGCTATATTATTTCTCATACTTTATCTTTCCCGGGGATAACACGAATCGGCTCAGAGCAGAAAATATTTACTCACCTTTTCATGTTTTCCTTTTTTCTATGCCACCTGTTGTTTGATTTTTAATTTGCATCACATACTATTTCAAGCGGGGACAGGATTTCTCTGATAGCTGTTATCAGATGACAATACTGGAAACGGAGCCGGTTATGAAAGCTAAATGCCATTCCATAACTTTGATGCTGTTTCTTTTTTTATCCCATGCAATCGGCGCCTCTGTATTTTTCACGAAGGGCGGTACGGGAGATGGATCCATAAGGGTAAATGGCGTGTCTCATTCCCTGCCCTTCACCGCTTCCTATGCAACCGGTACAAACTTTACAGTCGAAGCGGTCCCCACCGCCGCCAGCTCTTTTGTCAATTGGGCCTGGCTCAATGTATTCCCCAATCGGCTTTTCACGGCTAATCCGCGCACATTCACTGCGCCCGCCATCGATCAATCCTATCAAGTGAATTTTGAGCCGGTATCATTCACCATTGTGGATGCCTGGTGGCAGGATATGCGCGATGATGATTGTGATGGCATCGCAAAATCCAAAAACTTGCTGTTGGATCTCTCGGTTTCCGCTCCGGGCCCTTTTACGGTACGCGTGAACGTGGGCAACGGTATCATCATACCGGATCAAACCGTCACTGGAGGAATAACAAGACTACAGACGGGCTATTCTGAACGCGAGGCAGGTACCTACGATGTTCCTCTCGTTGTGCTGAGAAAAATGGCCGAGTGGAACTATGTAGCGGTCGCGACTCGCGGGCCCGGTGACGATCCTGATCTGGCCCATCAACAAATGGAACCCACTGAATCGGGTCCGACGATGACGCTGAACAGCTATAGCTGGTCCAAGCCCGTGGATCAGGATCACGATGGATATTTCCGCGCCCGGCCTATCAACTTAAACGTCAGCGTGCAGAATTTTTATTGCCCAAGCTATCCGGTATTTGTGCGGGCGACGTATCATCCGTCCGGCGGAATGACCAATATGGAGTGGTTCGATTCGAATACCAGTACTTTCACCTCCAGCCAATCCACGCAAAAGTTGGAGGCCGTGGTCGACCAGCATCAAAGGTTTACAATCGGTTTTGGTGAATGGGATTTTAGACTCTCGCTCATCGCAGGCCCCCTTTTTGTATGCCTTGCACCAGGATATGACTATCAGGAAAATCCAGGCT
Source organism: uncultured Cytophagia bacterium (assembly GCA_964387285.1). Lineage (GTDB taxonomy): Bacteria > Zhuqueibacterota > Zhuqueibacteria > Residuimicrobiales > Residuimicrobiaceae > Anaerohabitans. The sequence goes on from CAYLWO010000051.1 coordinate 5,508, forward strand.
TGACGGCACAGAAATTCGAGCTGGACGATCAAGACGAAACTCCCGCTGCCTGCAGTAAAATGCAGTGGGCAACTCCCCCAACCCGGGTTGATCAGGATGCGGATGGCTATCGTTGCAAAGATCTCTTGCGTTTGAGTACCGGGAGTTGGAGTGATTGCTATTACAAAATGTATTACAAACCGGCCGGCCAAACCATTTATACTTTTTATGCCCAAACCAAGCATCTTATCCTGGCTCCTGACGCCACTTTCAGCCTCAATCTGGGCAATCCAAATTTAGAATTACCCCATGGCATCTATGATTTCAAACTTGAACTTTATAACAGCAACACAGATCACCTGGTTCATACCTATGATGAAACAACTGATCCGGCGCTGAATGACCAGAAATTCGAGCAAGAAAACCAAGACCACTCTTCCTCTGCTGAACCATCTGCCAATGTATGGGTACTGATTGATGGGGATCCGGATTTTACTAATCCGCCTTTTGCCGATAGTCTGCTGGCGTTTACTTCCAGCGGCGAAAAATTGATGAACCTTGACGGCTTTAATATGGTGCCAACCATAGGCGGCCCGAGAGCTCTGGCCGTAACAGAGGATGGACAAAGTTGCTGGGTCTGTGAAAGCGCTGGAAACATGCTTTCAAAAATTGATGTAACCGGTAAAACCGTTTTGAGAATTCCTAAAAAAATCGCCGCTGTCGATCTTGATACGCAGGGTAATTTGTATGCTTTGACGCGGACCTATGCCATATATGGTGATAGTATTGTTGTATTAGACGCAAACGGCAACTTGACGATGGGCGCACATTATGGCGGATACGACCTTGTCGTTGATAGTGATCATTCTTCTGTTTGGATTGTCGGCGCAGATATCAAGAAATTAGACCTGAACCTGCAACATCAGTTTACGGTTGATCCGATTGCCTGGACGGCTACAACAGTGGACTATGCCTCTGACGGTACGATTTGGGTGGGAGAAGGGAAACATCCTGATGTTCCAGGAAGTAAGGACAGAGTTTTGCACCTCGATCAAAAAGGATCAATCCTGGAGACTCGTGACCTCTCATTTAGACCCATGTGCATAAGGGTAGACCGTAGTGACGGCTCTATTTGGATTCTCAGTGATGCTCTTTACAAGTATCAACCTGGACAGTCTCAACTGAACAAAGTGGACGCCATCATCGGTTATACAGTAAGCATAAACCCCGGCGACAATCTGATTTGGGTTGCTACCTATAAGGATGTCAGGAGTTATTCCAAAACAGGTGATTTGAAAACCATGATAACAGGCTTCTCACCAAACACTCAGAAATTCATCGCCACACGGAAACAACATTCCAATTCTCTGTATACTGTGAATATCACCCAATCCGGGCTTGGCACCGGATGGGTCAAAGTCAATAACATTCTACGCAAACTGCCCTATACCGAACAGGCAGCATCGGGCTCTGTTTTTTCTCTAGAGGCAGTACCCAAAAACTATAGTATCTTCGCGGGCTGGTCAGGAGCCGGCACCAGCACCATTCCTATACTCAACCTCACCCTCGATACCGATAAAAACTTGGATGTCGCTTTCAATCTTGGTCCCTTTTACTCCAACATGTTGAAGAACGGTGATTTTTCAGATGGCGCCAATAATTGGTGGTTTGGCGCATGGCCGCCTGCTGAGGCCGCTGGTTCTGTACAAAACGGTGAGTACCATATGGTGTGCGCGCTTGGAGGTGATTATGCCTGGCAGATTCAATTGATACAGAACGGTTTAATTGTTGAAAATGGTTCAACCTATGATGTGTTATACGATGCCTATGCCTCGGCTGACAAATGCATCAGTCCCTGGGTCAGTAAAGATGCCCCTCCTTGGACAGCATTTGGCGGCAACCACATAGATACGCTCTCTACCGTTAAGAAAAGATTCGACTATGCCTTCAAAATGAGCCATCCCACGGATCCAGCCGGCCGGCTGCTCTTTGATTTGGGACTATCGACCATCAGCCTCTATTTCGACAATATCGTGCTAATCAAAGAGATAAATACTGATGCCGCGGTAACGTTCACAGTGGAAGTGCCGAGCGGTACTCCGAGTACAGATAATATCTATCTCGCCGGATATTTTAATTTTTGGGATCCCGGTCCCAGTCAAAACGGCTCGGACGGTCAAAACCATGATCTGCCCATGCAAAAAGTGTCTGTCCATACCTGGCAGATCACCCTGCCTTTCATTGGTGGAACGGCACTTGAATACAAATACACCCGAGGAAGTTGGAGTCAAGTAGAAAAAGGGAGTCGAGGAGAAGATAGAGACAATAGGAAACTCACGGTGCCTCCCGGCCTGTCCGAACAAAGAGACACGGTAGATAGATGGTCTGATATGCTATCTGTAGATCCAGCCGTCGGCATGCCGATAAAAGCTTTCCAATTGATGAACAATTATCCTAATCCTTTCAATGAGGAGACACTCATCCAATACGAACTGCCGGACAACTGCCAAATAAATCTATCTGTTTATGATGTACTGGGCCATAAAGTAAGGGAACTGGTGAAAGGAACCATGAACTCGGGTATGCACGAGACCAGCTTTAAGGCCATGAGCCTGTCGAGTGGAATTTACTTTTATACCCTTATGGCCACCAACACAGACGGAAACAGCTGGCAGCTGACAAAAAAGCTGATGATGATGAAATAAGGGCAAAGTTCATGACCTGCCCTAGACGGTTTTTTTTACCCAGCGAAGCATATTAGCTACTGGTATTAGCTGCATTACCATGCCCCGTGTCTTTCGCACGAGTAGGGATTGCCCTTGCACAATCGACAATTGTTGAAAAATAGTCGACACTGGATCATCTTCTTCTGATTTCCCCGCACGATGACGCCAAGGAGCTGATCAAGTGCTGCAACGGCCAGGCAGATCAACACTATTCCGCAGCACTTGCTTTTTCGTATTGTCATGTGACCTCTGTGCAATAAATATTTACAAAGACCTGATTACGCCGGTTTCCTCAATAAAAACCTGAAATCCATCCACCGCAGTCGGCAAAATGGATTGCAAAGATTTTGTTTTTTTAACCACCATAATCTTTATACAGGCTTTGCCGTTTTTTTCGCCTTCATAGACACCCACTACCCCAGACAAAGCCATCCATTGATCGGTGTTTTCAAAGAGGACCGCTTTTAACGAGCGCTTTGGTATGGTTTTCATTTCGTTCTGACTCTAGATGCAAAAAAAATCCCTATCAAGACAAGCATGATAGGGATATCATTTTAAAAATTTACCTAATCAAATTCCAACCATGGTAACGCCAAAAAAGGCCAGCACCTCATCGATGGGATTGGCAACAGCAATGGAAGAACTGCCGGCAAACAGCAGACCTACCGCCTTGGGATTGGTAGTGATATTCTGTACCATAAGCGAGCCGGAATCGCCCGAATTCAAAAATTTGCTGGCGCGGTTGGCAACCAGTATCTGACCGGTAAAGGTTTTAGTAAAAGCAACTTCACCTGCGCAATTCTGTTCATATTGCACGCTCACAGTGCCATTCAAACCGCTGACGGTGCTTTTTGTCAAACCAGTGGTACGCCCGCTTTTTTTGACACCCAGGTTTAGGCTGGCTGCCATGGTGGTTGCCGACAAGGTGCCGATCTCCAAGATTTCTCCATCGGTTTTGACCATGCCAGGGACAATCTGCGCAATTCCGGCATCAACATTTGATCCAGGCAGGCTGCGGGTACCTTCCAAATCTGCTACAACCTGTGCAGCACTCCTTGAGCAGCCGACATCGATCAGTCCTGGTTGAATGACGTCTTTACCGGCCGTTGCATCCGCGATATCGCCGTAAAATACATGATAATTACTGAGGATGTACAGCGTGGTGCCCTTTTTAACCAGAGAACCCAAGGTACCTCCGCAGCAATAGCCGTTGTCAAGATCATCGGCAAAGCCGCCGGATGTACCGAGTTTGATCGGCGGAGTCTGTTTGGCCGTATGGCTCACCGGCGCCGGTTTAGCCATGGCGTAGATCCTGCCGGTGTTCATCACAACGACCGGATTGCCGTCAATGCTCGATGGCAAAATATTTTTTGCCGCCATCTGCCTGATCAGTTTCTTGTCAAAAGCCTGACTCGGCATATCTTTTGCAGTAAGGATCAGAATAGCAGGTTTGTTATCACCGGTCAGGCCAATGGCGGTGCCGACCACATCGCGGTTGGACATCAGGTCGGCTGTGAACTGTTCTTGAACAGTCTTGACTTTTTGTACGGCTGGATTCGTCACACTGAGAAGGGCGGCTTCATCCATGGGCGCCTGTTCAAGCGGATTCTGGGGAGCCTTGTTGCAAAAGAGCCAAAATAGCATAACGCAGGCTAAAATGGCGGCAATAATCCCCAATTTAATAAGCGAACGATTCAGCATATGCTCCTCCTTTTAATTAAAGGTAAATCAAAAATGCCCAATCGAATTAATATGTAATTGAAAAAATGGAAGGATCCTCACAATCGATACTGTCCCTCGGTCACCCCGAAACAGTTCTTACTGAAGGGAACATCGCCATGACCATGAATGAATATAATAGTAAAATACAACATTTTCAAGTAAAAATTAACAGTTGTGCAGAAAGCTTCTTCCTTATATTCAAGGAGACCTGGGTGATTTTGTCCGCTGCCCCTGCGGATATCGAGCACCCTGAATAGGCTTACTTGATATCGTACATCGGTTGGTGCAAGCGATGCAAAAATTCCGGTTGTCGCGTTAATACGGCTTGCAGAAAAGACCAACTGTACACCAGATACCCTTCATAGCCACAGGTTTCGCCCTGCCAATTGTAGAATTCAGCGCCCTCCGGCTGTTTGTTAATGACGCCGTTTTGAAAGCTACCGCCATTGGCAAATACCGGCTTAGCCTGTCGCTCCACCATCGCCTGCAAGATCGGCTCGGCCCATTCCGGCCTGTTGACATAGTAACATGCATTAAGCCAATACAAGGTTTCCGAAACCAGACAGCCGCCATTAAGATATCGGCCAAAAGCATCGCTGCCGTCCTCTAACTCTGGTGCGCCAAAGATCGCGCCGCAATCCAGATAATCGGCTTTTCGGACCGGTACCAGAGTGGTGGGCAAGCCGAGTTCGAATCGTTTAAAACCGGATAATTCTATCCTTTTATAATATTGTTGCAGGATATTTCGTGCCTCATTTAAAGGCACAAGTCCATAGGAAATAGCCAGAGTGTTGGCAGTGAGTGCTGCGTAATCGTGCACCTGGCCGTCCGCACTGATCCACCAGGCAAGCAAACCGGTGTTTGGATGAAAAAAGGTACGATAGTAGGCGGATTTCAATTTTCGCGCCAGATTGGTAAAATAAACAGCTTGCTGTTCTCTGGCGAGGCGGCGTTCGATGTCGGCCAAACAACAGAATGCGCGAAAAATGAGCGCATTGCAGAGCGCATCTTTATGACCGCTGTTGATAGTATCCCAGGCTGAAGACATTCGCTCCTTACGGGCTGTGCCGGAATTTCCGCTGTGCAGCAATTCAATAATACCGTCCCTGTCAATATCCCGGTCAGCCAGATAACCGGCAATTTTTTCCAGCTGTTCGATTCGTTGTCGAACAAAAGTAGTACTGCCGGACGCCTGCATACAACCCCAGGCTGCGATAATCATACTGGCCGGTGCGTCAAACATCTGATCATAATTCCAGTAACCGACGACCGTACCATTGGCTTTCATACGGTAATCGAGCCACCATGCCACGGAATGACGGACGAGGTACTCGGCTGATATATCGGGCGCCAGAGAAGGAACAAGCAGCATGTGATCGCTGAACAAATAATAGAGACAGCTCACCGGATCGCTGAGTACATTATTGGCGAGAATGCCCGTGGGTGCAGAAAATTCCTTTGTTTGATCCCCCCATTGAGCGCTGGGTTGAAAAATGTTCCACCACGCACGACGTATTTTACTCCACAGGGGCGCATCCCGTAACCCTGGCGGTGTGGGAAGAACTACGGGCTGAAAATGTAAAACCGTTTCTCTCTCATTATCAAAATCAACATCCAGTACCAGGTGCAATCGATGGCTCTTACGATCGCCGGTCAAACGACCAATTACCGATCGTTTGTCTTTTACCGTCAAGAGTATCTGGCCGAAATCCGGTGCCGAAAGTATGGCGGGTAGCGTAAAACTGTCATCGGGCCGCCATTGTGCCGGTAACACGGTAACGGCGGTCATCATCGGATTAAACGGCATCTCAATGCGAGCCCCGCTGACCAGGCGGGTGCAGGGCCCGGGGATACGCCAACGCCATTGCATATGATCCTTTGTATTGCTAATATGGCATTCAACTTTTCGGCCCGGGCTCAGAGTATAGATGTATCTTACCGAACCATTTGCGTCTAAATTGGTGGCTTGGGTTGGACTGGAATCAATCAAGCCTTGCTGATTATAAAGTGATAAAGTAACAGCTTTTCCCGGCTGCAATAAATTCAAACGAGTTTGCATGCCGCCTTCCGTATCCCAACTCAGGAATTCGATTTCAGGCCGTTGACGGGATGGAATGAGACGAATGACGGATGGTTGTTCGACGAATCCAGGCATGGCTGCCAGAACGCCGAGCAGCACGAGCGCGATTAGAGAAAAAGATGGCATAAATTTACCAGGCTCCCATACTGTGAGAAGCTCATTGCTTCGTTTTTATCAAGTCGATCATTTTTTCAGCATTGCGATTGTCCGGATTCAATTCTACGGCTTTCGAATAATATGGAAGGGCCTGAGTATAGTCCCGTTTGCGATAATAGAGGTAACCCATATCTTCGTAAGCCTGAGAAGAGTTGGGAAAAAGCTCGATCCGTTTTCTTGACAGACCTAGCAACACCGGTTCGTCTTTCTCAACCAAAAAATTGCTTGCCAGTACATAAATGAAAAACTCTGTTATCAACCCGAATGGCCGGCCGATCTTGAAAACACGATCCAAAGCAGAATCAGCTGTGCTCGTTTTTTTCTGTCGATAGAGCGCCTCGGCCTGGTCCATGGCTGCCTGCATTTCATCAACGGCAGCTTTAAATTTTTCATTCCGGGCCTGACCGAAAACCGCCGCAGCTTTTTTAGCAAGCACCAAAGCGGTATCCAAAGCTGTTGAATCAGGCGTCCTGACATCGGGCATTACGCCCTGGCCTTCCCAATTCGTCCCGGTTATGGGATTGACGGCCGTTTCCACGGAAAGATAGAGTTCAAATTGATCATCGATTTTGAAATAACCGACGCCGTGCGCGCCGCCTTTGGTGGTAGCGCCAACCAAGGTAGCTCGTTTATGTACTTGCATATCATAAGCAAAATATTCTGCGGCTGAAAAGGTTCTATTGCTGGTAAGAACAAATAGCGGAACCTCCAGCATCCTTTGCTTTTCGACTGCCCGGCTGGTCCAGAATTCCTGCAAATAATCTTCCTCACGATAATAAGCGCCGGTCAATGGCGTGGGATGGGGTAAAAAATAGTTACTCAGATAATCGCCGCTGCCGCCGCCGTTTTCCCGAATATCGATAATGATTGCATTGGCATCGTTAAGGAAAACCATGGCCGCATTCAGCAATTCCTGCGCTTCATCCAGGCTGTTGAATCTGCGCAACTCCAGGTAGCCGATGCCGCCATCTTCAAACCACTCCAATTTACGAAACCCGGCGTGTTCTTTGTTGCGCAACCGATTATAACGGACTGAATGGTGCAGAGAGCCCTGGGCCTTTTCGCCGATGTCGCTGGATTCGATGACTCTGAAAGTAATGTGTTTGTCCAGAGTCATTTCTCTGAGGTCGACGGTAATTTTTTCAGCAAAAGCTTTAGCGTCAGCATAGGAATCGTAAACGCCGGAGCGATACCGCTCGCGAAATTGTTCTGCCGTTTGTCTGGCTTTGTCGGGATAAACATATTTCGCAACCAGCAAACTATCAATTTTTGCGAAAATGGTTTGCCGATATTTTTTATCAGCAAGATACATCTCTGATTGGGCAAATATCGGGAGAAAACAAGCCACGACAAACAAGAAAAGAAAAAGCCGGTACATGCTTCCCTCCTTCATCGTTAACCTACAATAAAAAAGATGAACAGCAGATGGAGAAGCTGAAACTGATCAATTTCAAGGTCATCGCAGGAAATTAATCATTCAATATTTGAAAAGCAACCGCACATTTTATACAGGACACTCATTTATTATCCAGGCCATCAACTCTTGCGCAGGTTTGAAACCTTTGCAAGGATCGTGCATCGCTCAATTTATGAATATAAAAATCCGGTTAATCCGATCAATCATGTGCAGCCTGATCTTGTTCAAGACTCTAGTACTGGATCACCAAGAGGGACAGGCTATAAAATAGGAATTAAAGGAATTCATAAAAAACCAGAGAAACCGCTTGATTTTATTCACGCCTCACAGTATATTAGTGACAACACATTCGCAACATCCACTTCGTAGTGTGGATAGAACCATATTTTCATTCAATCCAGGTTCTCCAGCCTTGTGGAAGAGAACAAATACTCTGATCAAACACACCGGAGGTGACGATGAAAAAAATTTTCGTAGTGACTGTGGTAGTAAGCCTGGCGTTCCTGATAACGCTGGCGTCTGCAAATCCAATGGCTCCGAAGGCGAAGAGTGGCGCTGCTTCAGCACAAGTTAACATTGGCGATTTCTACATCGGTCCGGCAATAGGTTTTTGGCATGAGATCGGTTTTTCTTTGAGTGCGGAAAAAATCATGCTCAAGGTAGAAGACTGGAGCGGGATTATCGGTTTTGGCGCAGAAGTCGGCTACAGCTCTTACCGGGAAGATTATGGCGGCTACTATCACCATGATTGGTATTGGGACTACACCTACATACCTATTTTTGTCTTTGCCTCCTATCATTATAAAATGAAAGATAAACGCTTCGATCCCTATGGACGGTTGGGTTTCGGCTATGTCAACGTCAGCTGGGATTGGAGCGGCGATGACGATTGGGCTGGAGATGGCCCGTCAGATTCGTACATGACCTTTTCCGCCCAGGCCGGCATCCGTTATGCGGTCAGTGACAAAATTTGCCTGCGCGCCGCGGTCGGCACACCCTGGGTCGGCAGCATCGGCGTCGATTTTAAACTGAATTAAACAGTGCGAGTTTAGCCTCCTCATCAATGGATGGGGAGGCTTTTATTATTTGCGAATCCTCACTTGCCCCAACCTTGTTACGTCCTGGTAATTTTCACAAATCGGATCGAGATATGTCTTGCGTTTTGATTTATGATTTTATAATTTGTCCGGACTGGTTCGTCAAATTTTAAAAACCAGTGGAGTTGATTCTACCAGGAACGCTTCGCTGCTGATCTTTTTTATCGATCACCCAGACTTCCGAAATCACTATAGAGGAGCATATGGACGTTAGCTCGATCATCCGGGGCCTCGCTGGTCTGGCCTTTGTAATTCTGCTGGCTTTTCTTTTTTCCGGCAATCGTAAAGCCATAAAATGGCGCCTGGTCATTACCGGCATTATTTTACAATTTGTGTTTGCATTTCTAGTGACTAAAACCGAAATCGGCCGCGAGATTTTCAACTGGATCAGCAAACTATTCGTCGCATTGTTCAGCTTTGCTGCCGATGGCGCACAATTTGTTTTCGGCAATCTGGGCAAAGCGACCGGGGAAGGAAGCCTGGGATTCTTTTTCGCCTTTCAGGTCCTGCCCACCATCATTTTCTTCGCCTCTTTCATGACCATTCTGTATCATCTGGGCATCATGCAAAGAATCGTCCAGGCCATGGCCTGGCTGATGCTGCGCTTTATGAAAACCAGCGGCGCCGAAACCTTGGACGTAGCGGCCAACACCTTTATCGGACAAACAGAAGCGCCTCTGGTAGTGCGGCCCTATCTCGCTTCCATGACCGAATCGGAACTGTTTACCGTCATGACCAGCGGCATGGCGCATATTGCCGGCGGTGTTTTAGCTGCTTATATGTTGATGCTCGGCATGGCGCTTTCCAAATCCCAGGGCATAGCCCTGGATGAAGCTCAGGTCTTTTTTGCCGGTCATTTGCTGGCTGCTTCCATTATGGCCTTACCTGCAACCTTGGTGGTTGCTAAAATGCTGATTCCGGAAACCGCTGAGCCCATGACCATGGGTTCGGTGCGCATCAAGGTCGAGAAAACCCATGCCAATGTCATTGAAGCGGCAGCCGGCGGCGCCGGCGACGGCGTGCGTCTGGCGCTGAACGTCGGCGGCATGTTGATAGCGTTCATTGCACTCATCGCTCTGATCAATGCCCTGCTGAGCTTTATTGGCAATGCAACCGGTCTCAACGCCATTTTATTGGCACAGTTTCAAAAACCACTCTCACTCGAATTGCTGTTCGGTTTGATCTTTCAATTTATCGCTTTCCTGCTCGGCGTACCCTGGAAAGAAAGCATGCAGGTCGGCAGTTTGATGGGCATTAAACTGGTGGTCAACGAATTCGTCGCTTATTTAAAAATGTCCGATGCCGTCTCTGCGGGCCTGCTCTCCAACAAAGCTATTGTGATCGCCACCTATAGCCTGTGCGGATTTGCAAATTTCTCGTCCATTGCCATTCAAATAGGCGGACTGGGTCCGCTGGCGGAAAACCGCAGATCGGATATCGCGCGACTGGGTTTTAGAGCGGTTCTGGGCGGCACCATTGCCACATGGATGACAGCTGCCATAGCCGGCCTACTCACTTTTTAAACGGAGATGCTTATGACGAAAAGTGATCAAAAAAAATATCAATGGTTTGTTCTGGGCGACTGGAACGGATTCTTCGGCCTGATGTTCGATAATCTGACCGTACTCTCCTTTCTTTCCGGCATTCTGATTTTCGTTTTCAAATATCCCGCGGACATTATTTACACGCGCATGTTTCCCGGCACGGCGTTCGGCGTTCTGTTCGGCGATCTGGTATATACCTGGATGGCTTTTCGCCTGGCAAAAAAAACCGGCAACACCAGGGTCACCGCCATGCCGCTGGGATTGGATACGCCCTCCACCATCGGGCTGGTATTGGTTGTGCTTGGACCGGCGTTTCTGGGGCTGAAGGCCGAAGGCTATGCGGAACGGGACGCGGCCATGATGACCTGGTATATCGGCATGGCCACCATGATGTTCATGGGCGTGGTCAAGCTGATTTTCTCCTTTTTAGGTAAATGGGTGCAACGCATTGTTCCTCAGGCCGGCTTATTAGGTTCGTTGGCCGGCATTGGTCTCGGTCTCATTGGCATGACGCCGTTGATCGACATATTTGGCATGCCGCTGGTTGGTCTGGTCAGCCTGGGTATGATCTTTTACACGCTAGTGGCCGGCATTCGTCTACCGGGTAAATTGCCCGGTGTGTTTGTTTCGGTGTTGATCGGCACGGTGCTTTATTATATCGTTGGACCGTTGCATATCGTCGGCGGTACTTTTGGCGGTCCGCCGCCGGCTGAACTGCATTTCGGTTTGCCGGTTCCGACTCTGGATTTTATCAAGGGTTTGGGTCCTGCCCTCAAATACTTGCCCCTGGCCATACCATTCGGCATCCTGACGGTGGTCGGCGGCATCAATGTCACGGAAAGTGCACGTGTCGCCGGCGATGATTTCAACACCCGCAACATTCTACTCACCGAAGCCGTAGCCACGTTGCTGGCCGGATTATGCGGCGGCGTTGCACAGTCCACCCCCTATATCGGCCAGCCTGCTTATAAAAATATGGGAGCGCGCGCCGGCTATACCCTGATCACCGGCATTTTTGTCGGCCTCGGCGGCATTTTTGGTTTTGTCTCATTTATCGTGGAACTGATCCCGCGCGCCGTGCTGGCGCCCATCCTTATATTCGTCGCATTTGACATCATTATGATGTCCTTTCATGCGGTTCCCAAAGCACACGCGCCGGCAGTGGCTTTTGCTTTTTTTCCAACCATCGCCCGTTTACTGGCCATAAAATTGGGCACGCCGGAACCGATTGCTCCGGATACCTTTAACAAATTACTGACGGCGCCGGGGAAATCATTGCCTGAATTGCAAATCATTATCGCCTTGGGCAACGGCTTTATCGTCACCGGCATGCTGTGGGCCGCTTTCCTGGCAGAATTGATCGACCGGCGTTTGCGCAGATCCGCGGCCTATCTTCTGGTATTGGCCGGATTTTCCTATTTCGGCATTATCCATTCTGCCATGCCGGACGGCGCCATGTATCTGCCCTGGAAACTGAACGGCCTGGCGCAACAGGTTCCGTACCAGTTCACGTTGGCCTATGTGGTGTTGGCGTTGCTGTTTGTGGCGTTGTCTTTCACTAAAGAGAGTAAAGAATCGATGCAGGAAATCGAACACTAGGAGAGCGGACACGGATTGAACAGATGAGAATACTTGCTTTTTGCTTCTGATGACATTTTGGTTGTAAAAGAGGATTGTTACACTCTGGCGCAGATAATCCGCTTTGGCGGTTACTGTGCCTTGGTTCGCAATGACACGGTCTTGATGTCTTTGGGGTAATCATGACATATAAGCCGTAATTTATTGGCATGACAATCAGATTAGTTGTCATGAAATCCTGGACCTGCATTTGTCTCTGTTTTTGCAGTGACTTTCTTACATCGTACTTGATCTGATGTGGAAAATCCAAGAGCCTAAAAACCGCATTCTGCTTTAATTTATCGTCAGGTAATTGACTTCCCTCTCTGCAATACAATTCCCTACTTGCACTTTAGATACTACTACCCGCTCATGCAAATGGCATAACATTTGCGCATTCCGTCATGAAATGTAGAAACTAGAAATATTACGACAAAATCACATCAAACATAACTAATTATAAAAATTAAAATAATCGTGTATTATTTTCAAAAAATTTTCAATCCTGTGTCACGAGCAAGCCACAATTCACAGCAACAGTTGGGGCATTGTTGTCACAAATCATTCACCGTCTGAATAGAGGAACTAAATCATGAAAAGATTTTTTTGTATGTGCTTAACCCTGCTGTTTTTGGGCGCTATCACCGCAGCCCATGCAGACGATGCGGAATTCCGCACCATCGTTACTCAAAACGATAAAACGATTGGCGGTGAATATCGCGTTGATTTGCAGTTCAGATTAGTCAATGCATCCGGCGTCAGGACATTGTCATCGCTTCGATGCGATCTGGCATATGGAGAGGGATTGGCTGCCTGGCTTGAAGAGCCGGATGTGAAATGGGCCTTTGGGGAAGTTGAAGGGTATCTCAACTCGGTGATGAAAAACGCCGGTGTTTATCAGGTGCAAGTAGACGGCGCGATGATCAATGCCGAAAATGCCATCAATTGTCCGGGAGAAAAAACAGGTTGGAATGCGACTGAATTCTGGCAAAGCATTGTTACCTTGAGATGGACCATCAAAGATACGCAAGCAATTAGCGTCACAATGACGGAAGAAACCGCTGCAGCCAGTTATTTCCTCAATTTGGCCAACTGTCCCAGCTCTGGGGTGCTGGATTTTGTTCTGCTCAACATGAGAGAACAAACCAACCTGGCGCTTGCTTGCGAAGCTTCTTTCGAAGCATCTGCTGATCCGGCTACGGTCGGCGAAACCATAACCTTTACGTGCAATACGCCGGATGTTGTTTCATACAGTTGGGATTTCGGGGACGGATCGACCGCCAGCGGCAATCCGGTAACGCATGTTTATACCGCTACCGGCACTGTGACAGTAAATATGACGATCCTCTGCCAGGACAACACCAGTGATACGGATACGGACATTCTCACAGTCAATCCGCCGCCGCCGTGTGTCGCGTCATTTAACTTTAATCCCGCTTCTCCGGTAGTGGGAGAAACAGTGACTTTTATAAACACGTCGAGTGGAGACCTGTCTCTGTTGTGGAATTTTGGCGACGGTTTTACTTCCGCAGGCAATATCGCCAGCCACGTATATACCAGTGCCGGTACTTTTAATGTAACGCTTTCCATTACCTGTTATGCCGGCGGCAATGTGAGTGCTCCTGTGCCGATTGTGGTCAATCCGGCGCCGTCTTGTTTCGCTTCATTTATCATATCTCCCGATCCCCCCATTGCCGGACAAGCTGTTCAGTTTCTGGATCAAGGTTCCCTTGGCGCGCTGGCCTGGTCATGGGATTTTGGCGACGGCGCCAGCGATACGGGTTATCCCATGTCGCATGTTTATGCGAATCCCGGCACATATAATGCAACCTTAACCATTAGATGTGCAGGCGGCGTCAGGATTACGGACACCGATATTATAAATGTGGTCGGACCTCCCTCCTGCATCGCTGAATTCACAGCAGCACCTAATCCGGTTGTTGTCGGAGAGAGCGTGACGTTTGCCAGCACCTCCACCAATGTGCTTTCCTACGATTGGGATTTTGGCGATGGATCGACTGCTAACGGCAATCCGGTGACTCATGTTTACACGATAGCGGGTTCCTATCCTGCTGTTTTAACCATTACCTGCACCGCAGGCACTGATGTCAGCGATCCAACAACGATCACAGTAACCGAAATTCCGACCTGTAATGCTGCGATCAGCCTTTCGGCCGAAACAGCCTGCATTAACCGGCCGATCACCTTTACCGGCAATGAAGACGCCAATAGCTGGACGTGGGATTTCGGCGACGGCGAAACTGCATCAGGTCGTATCGTGACGCATGCCTATATCTCAAGCTCTGATTCGCCTTACCTGATCACGTTGACCACCAGTTGCGAAGGCAATGTTAGCGCAACCGCTACGCACTCCCTACCCTCTGGTGCGCCGCCGACTGCGGATTTTGTCGCATCCCCTTTAAGCGGTGAAGCGCCTCTCACGGTATCATTTACCAATCTATCCTCCATCAATGCCACCTCCTGGGTATGGGATTTTGGCGATGGAGAAGAGAGTATGCTGCAAAATCCAACGCACACGTTCAACGTTGCGCAAATTTACGACATCTCATTGACCGCCATTAATGATTGTGGAGGGCAAACCGAAACAAAAACCGGATATATCACGGTGCGGCCGGTCATTGCGGATCGATATGACTATGGCCATATCGAGCTGCCATCTGCTCGTGCCCTGTTTAATGCAAATGTGAGCATCGGCAACGTCATTACCGCAGAGATTACGCCGGCAGACGATTCGGAAATGGACGGCATTATCCTGGATGACCTGATCCCGGGTCAGACTGCCAGCATCGGCGTTACGGTCACCCAAAACGGTTTTATCAGCGCCTGGATTGATTTTGACGGAAACACAACCGACTGGGGAACCACGCCGCCGACCAACATTATCACTCCCCAAGCGATCAACGGAGGAGTTGAAACTTCTTTCAATTTCCAAATTCCTGTAACCGCGCAAATGGCTGATCAACGCTGGCTTCGTCTTCGTTACAGTGTCGGTAGTTTAAGCGATGTGGCCGCTCCTCAGGGCTATGCCGACACTCACTATGGTGAAGTGCAGGACTATTTGCTCACTGTGACGCCGGTCGAATTGAGTTCTTTTGCCGCGGAATGCCTGAAGGGAACTGTGCGATTGGAATGGCGCACGCAATCCGAAACCGAGAATCTTGGTTTTCACGTTTTCCGTTCGACCAATGCAAAAGACGGCTACCAGCAGATTACCACCAACATGATAACCGGCGCCGGCACCAGTTCCTCCATACATGATTACCTGTTTGAGGACCGCAACATTACCGCTAATCAGACGTATTACTACAAACTGGCGGATGTGGATTTCCGCGGCCGCATGCAACTGCACGGACCCATCATGATCACGGCCTCTGCGCCGTCCGAATATACTTTGGCGCAGAATTATCCCAATCCGTTTAATCCTGAGACCACGATTTCTTTCAGTCTCAAAGAGACGGGTTACGTCAATCTGACGATCTATAACATGAACGGTCAGATTATCCGCACACTGGCGGCCAAGCAGTACAACGCCGGCATGCATTCATGCAATTGGGACGGAAGAGACAACAACGGCAAAACAGTGCCCAGCGGCGTCTATCTCTACAAGATTAAAGTAAACGGATATGAAATTTCCAGAAAAATGGAATTCGTCAAATAACCATAACCGATCGAATAAAAAAGCCGTCGTGTGCGTACGACGGCTTTTTTTTGGCTGGTAAATTTTAACGCTGCACGCGAGCTGAACCGCCCTTGGCAAACGCCTCCACTTCTGGTAGTTTCGCCAAACTCACATCGCCGGGAAAAGTGGTCAGCAGAGCGCCATGCGCCCAGCCCAGTCGCAGCGCTTGTTCCGGCGCCTTTTGCGTGATCAAACCATAGATCAAGCCGGCAGCAAAACCATCGCCGCCGCCGATGCGGTCAACGACGTCCAGTTGACAGGTGGGGCTGATGTAACGCTGGCCATTCAACCACAACACAGCAGCCCAATCGTGGCGATTGGTGGAGTGCACCTCGCGCAGCGTAGTAGCAACCATTTTAATATTGGGAAATTGTTCGACAACGCGTTCGATCATGCTGAAAAAGGTGTCTGTATCCAGCTTGGATTTCGCCGCCACTTCGGGTCCCTTGATGCCGAGCCCCATCTGCAAATCCTCTTCATTACCGATCAGAGCATCGACATTGCCGGCAATGCGACGCAACACCTCCTGCGCTTTTTGCAGTCCGCCAATGGGCGCCCACAATTTGGCGCGATAATTCAAATCAAAAGAGTTGATAGCGCCAGTTTTGTGCGCCGCCTGCATAGCCTCTATGATCAGCTCCGATGTCGTTTCCGAAAGTGCCGCGAAAATACCGCCGGAATGGAACCAGCGTACGCCCTGACTGAAAATGGCCTGCCAATCAAAATCGCCCGGTTTAAGCAAGGCGCCTGCTTCGTTGGAGCGGTTATAAAAAACAACCGGCGGACGAACGCCCTGCCCTCGATCGCTGTACACCGTGGCGATATTGGGGCCACGTACACCATCATGTTCAAACCATTTATAAAAAGGATTCACACCGGTTTCACGCACCCGACCCTGTACCAGTTCACCGATGCCGTACTTGACCATGGCAGTAGCTAGGCCGGTTTTCAAACCAAAGCAGTCAGACAATCCGGCGGCGACGTTGTACTCACCTCCAGAAACATGAATATCAAAGGACCGGGCTTTGCGAAAAGGCAGAATTCCGGGATCCAGACGATGCACCAGTGCACCCAATGAGAGAAAATCCAATGCACAATTATCCTGGCGAACTTGTAACGCATCCATAATGACACCTCAGAATAAAGTTAGTATATTATCTTAAATTGAGCGATAGGGTCCTCCAAAAACAATCTCGCGAAGGTGTGCGACCTTCGCAAGGATGATGCAATCGTTCAATTCAGGACTATATTATAGAAAGGTAAGAATTAATTTTCTTAATCTCAAGGAACAAATATTCCAACTTGACTTTTTTGGCTCTGTTTAGTATACTTACGTGAAACCTGAATTGAGCGATAGGCGCTTAAAAACAACCTTGCGAAGGTCTGCAACCTTCGCAAGGTGATTAAATATCCGGGTAAGGAGAACAAGGAATGAATCAGGGTGTTAAAAAAATCAACGTCGGTCTGATCGGTCATAAATTTATGGGCCGTGCGCACACTCATGGATACACCGACCTGCCGATATTTTTTGATGCAGGCGTTGTGGTGGTAAAAAAAACAATTTGTGCGGATGAAGAAAATATCAAAGAGGTCGCCGCCAGATGGGGCTGGGAAAAATCGACGCTTAATTGGCACGATCTCATCGATGACCCGGAGATCGATCTTGTGGATATCGCGGCGCCCAGCGCCATCCATGCGCAAGTGGCCATTGCCGCTGCTCAGGCCGGAAAACATGTGTTTTGTGAAAAGCCTCTGGCACTGTCCCTGGCCGATGCCCGGGCCATGGTGGCGGCTGTGGAAAAAGCGCAAGTCGTCAATATGATCGGCTTTAGCTATCGATGCGTGCCTGCTCTGGCATTGGCCAAGCAGATGATCGATAACGGCGAGATCGGCGAGATTTATCATTTCCGCGGCATCTATCAACAAAGCTGGCTGGTGGACCCCGGCTTTCCGCTGGTCTGGCGTTTACAGCGCAAAGATGCCGGCTACGGACCCCACGGCGACCTCGGCGCTCATGCGGTTGACCTGGCGCGCTGGCTGGTGGGTGAGGTTGAAGACGTTTGTTGCATGCAGCAAACGTTTATCCATGAACGTCCCAAGCCCGCTTTTGTCGATGGACTGGTTGCCCGGGCCGGCAAAGACAAGGGCATCGTGGATGTGGATGACGCTTCCGCATTTTTGCTGCGTTTCAAAGGACAAAAGACCATGGGTTATATCGAAGCTACGCGTTTTGGCACCGGGCATCGCAATCAACACCGGGTTGAAATCAACGGCAGCAAGGGCGCCATCATTTTTGATATGGAAAATATGAACGAATTGCAGGTATATCAAAACACCGATCAGGGACATGTGCAGGGTTATCGTCGCGTTTTAGTGGGCGAAGGGGTCCATCCTTATATGGCCAACTGGTGGCCGGCCGGACATATCATCGGCTATGGTGAAACGTTCGTCAATCAAATGTACAATCTGGTTATGGCTGTTAAGGAAGGACGTTCGGCCAAACCGGATTTTCGCGACGGGCTCTTGTGTCAATACGTCCTGGATGCCGCAGAGCGTTCTGCTGTATCAAAGAGCTGGGAAAAGACGCTGAATGAATAAACCCGGACTTAGACTGCTTTATATTCCGCATACCCCGGCACATATTCAGCCCGTTTGATCTTGTTGGTGGGCGTTTTGATAAACGGCGAAGACTGTTCAATGACCCGGGTAATTCTGGAAAAAGACGGCAATTGCCCATTCACTGCCTGACGCACCTTTTCCAGAATGGTCGTCACGTCCGAAGCAATAGCGTCTTCATCCTGTTTTTGTTGCAGGGTTTCGATATAGGCATAATTGGGATAGATGCGCGCCACCAACTGGTTTTCCAGCTGATAAACCAGCGCCTCTTCCACAAAAATGGATTCAGCCAGCTTGGCCTCCACCACCTCCGGATAAATATTTTCACCAGACGGGCCAATAATGACATTTTTAGATCGTCCGGTGATAAAAAGAAAACCGTCTTTGTCCAAATAACCTCTATCTCCGCTGATGAACCACCCGTCCTTGGTAAAAACCTTTTCCGTCGCTTCTTTATTTTTATAATACCCTTTCATCACCTGCGGACCTTTGATGCAGATTTCGCCGATGCCGGTTTTTGGATCCGGCTCGACGATTTTAATCATGGTGTCCGTAACAGCATGACCGGGAGAGCCCGGTTTTTGCGACTGCATGGAAGAAAAGGTGACCAGCGGCGAGCACTCACTCAAGCCGTACCCACAGCAATAAGGAATGCGGCCTTCGCGCATAAAGGTTTCGACTTCAGGAGAAAAACTGGCGCCGCCGATAATGACGCACTCCAGCCGACCGCCCAGTACTTTTTTGATTTTTTTACCAATGATCCGGTATAGTAATTTTTTAGTCATGCTGGTTTTTGCTAAAACGCGCATAGCCCGACTGCCGGCAATGATGGGCACCACCTGTTTATGATAAATCTTTTCAAACACCAATGGCACAGCGCCCAGAATGGTGGGGCGAACCTGCTGCATGGCGGCCAACAGCACTTTGGGCGAAGGCGGTTTGTTGAGAAAATATATGCTCGCTCCGCAATAGATGATGGATAAAAATCCCGAAGTGGAACCAAAGGCATGCGCCATGGGCAGAATGGAGAGAATCACGCTATGCGGATGAATGACCTTGAGCAGATCAGGACCTTCAAAGAGATTGCTGACAAGATTCTTATGAGTCAGCATGACGCCTTTCGAGTGGCCGGTGGTTCCTGAGGTGTAGAGAATCTCCGCGAGATCGTCCTCTTGAATGGGATCGGTTGCCTGCGTTCGGGCGCTCTTGTCGCCAAAGCCCAGCTTTTCCGGCAAAGCAGAAAGTTGATTCCACAAAGAGGATTTGCTTTTCTCACGTCCGCCATGCAAAGAAAAATCGTTTAAATTAATCACGTGCCGGATATGCTTCAGTACCGGCAGATTAAGATTTTGCGTCAAATTTTCACCGATGAAAATCGCGACCGCATCCGAGTGTTTGATGATATGGTCGATGTCCTGTTCCGGAAAATCCTCAAGTATGGGAACAGCCACTGCTCCACAAGTCATGATAGCCAGATAAGCGGTAGCCCAATTAGGCGAAGAATGGCCCAGGAGAATGACCCTGTCCTGTTTCTTGATTCCCAATTTGGCGAGAAACGATTTAACGTCATCGACGCGTCGGCCCAATTCTGCAAAAGTAAACGGTTCTTCACCGACCAGAGCAAGAGATGGTCTTGAACTATATTCCTGCAGGACTTTGTCCCAAAAACAATCCAGAGTATAACGCGTTAAATCAAATTTCATTATGAATAATCCTTATCAAAAAGAAACAATCGCATCTATCCGGCGAACACCTTGAGAGTCCTATGCTGGAGGTCCGATATTGGTCTGTCAATATATGACGGCCAATCCCATCCCAAAAGGCGATACAAAGGGCGTTAATCGGCATTTTTTGTCCGCTTTGGGCGCTGAATCGATGCTCATTACTTTGAGCGCCACCACATGTCCTAACGCAGCCCCTAACAATACATCGGACCACCAGTGACGATTATGATAGATCCGCGCAGCGCCTACGGCTCCGGCAGCGCCATAGCAAAAAACCTTCCAACCGGTATTGTCCAGAGAGTTTGCCAGCACGGTAGATACGGCAAAAGCAGCAGTAGTGTGCCCGCTGGGCAGTGATTGGTATCGGTAATTCCACCGCATTGGTTTAAAGACCAGCTGACTCTCTCCGGCATTCGGACGGCGTCGACCAATGACAATCTTGCCGGCGCCGGTGATCATGCTTGCAAAAACAAGCGCCTCGGTTGCGCGCAAACCGGTCATTCTTAGATCAGGTTTATTAAACGCCAATCCCAGACCGTATAGTCCACCGGTAAAAAGCACTGTATACCCCTTGCCGTAAACCTCATCGATCTGAAAAATCCGATCAAAGCAACGATGACGATGTTCCAGACTGAATTTACGAATATCCTTATCAACAGCAAAAAATGCGCTAGTAATGCCCAACACGCCGGCGGTGGTCAACCATTGTTGATTTGAAAAATGCAACGGCGCCTGAACCACAGCAGTGCCACAACGGATCGCGTGTTTTACATCCTGGGTTATCGTTGCAACAGGATTTGAGAACGGCTGAGCAAGGCTCGTTGTCAAGCCGAGCAGCAAAAACAAGGTTCGTGTTGTCATTTCCTACTCTAGCTGAACTGGAATTAAACGTCGGGCACGTTGTAATACATACTGGTGAATCAGGGGATTGCTGCACACCAGCGCAGATAATCTCCTTTGTCAGCGACTGTGCCTGCGTTCGCTATGACACGGTCTAGATAAGATTGGGGTAGTTATGGCGCCCATGCATACTCATTTTGCACAAAAAAGCTAATTAACAAATAATTTAGCAAAAATTCGACAAAATACCAAAAAAGTATTGCATTTTTAACAAATGCATGTAATTTGCATTATGCAAAAATGAACCTGCTTGAAGAAAGGACGTTATGCAACGCTTAAAAATCGGCGTGGTTGTTTGCCATGCTGAAAAACTCTACAGCTATTTTCCTACTGCAATGGAACCGGATTTTTTGCCCTCAGAACCGCCTTTCACCCCGGACGACCAGCTCTTGGTGAACGAATTGCGCTCTCGCGGTCATCAAGTTGATCCGATTATATGGGGCTGCGCCATCGATGCCTTGGTCAGACAATATGACATTTTGGTCATACGATCACCCTGGGATTACATGGATACGGACTCGTCTCGTGCAGAGTTTTTCCATTGGATGCATGCTCTTGGTGAAACAGCTTTGCCGGTAAAAAATACACCGCAGGTGATGACCTGGCTCACTGATAAACATTATCTACTTGACCTGCAACAAGCCGGAATTCCCATCGTACCCACGATATATGCGGAATTGAACAGCGGCATCGTATTAGCCGAATGCTTTCCCGGTCCGCTCATTATCAAGCCTGCCGTCTCAGCTGCCGGGGTTGGTTTGCACAGCCTGGATACTTCCGGAAAGGTGCAAAATTTTGAACAAACCTTTGCCGAACTAGTAAAAAAACAAGCATTTCTTATTCAACCGTTACTTGCAGAGATTCATACAAACGGCGAGTGGTCGCTTATTTATCTGGGTGGTGTTTTCAGCCATGCCGTAAGAAAAGTTCCGGCGCCCGACACCGTCCTATGTCATGCGGAACATGGCGGCACTCTGGAATTTGGCGCTCCTCCAGCTGCGGTTCGTGACGCCGGCGATTTTGCCGTAGAACGGCTGCCAAAGGCATTTCAATTTGGTCATCCGGAAGCGGAGATTGCCCGCCTCTTTCCCCTGCTCTATCTGCGCATAGACGTGATCGAGACAAGCCGTGGACCCCTGATTTCCGAATGTGAAGGTGTGGAGCCGGAACTGTTTTTTCGCGCCAGGCCGGGGAGCGAAAAACGGTTCGCTGATTTACTAGAGTTCAATTTGAATGATGTCATATACCGGCAAGCGGGGAATCATTAACTTGATCGATCCTTTCTGATATTTAAAACTCACCTCTTCTCCCTGCGGTTGCAGACGCACTGAGCGAGGTTGTTTTGGAAAACCGGAGATCGTGACCGAAAGCGGCCCCAGAACCGGAACCTCATCATAGGCACTGACCGAGCGATCTTTATGTGCACCGGAGGCATTGATTAAATGCACCATGGTGCGATTGCCCAGTTTGTTTAACGCGACGTGCACCGAATGCGAACCGCTGATCCGGACTCTTTGCTCAGGATAGAGGTCATCGATCAATTCAGACAACAGATCCCGGACCACAGTAGTGCTATGCTGCAGATACTGCTTGCCGATATTGAAATAGACGCCGGCAATTTTTCCCTGGCCGTAATCAGCTATGGTAACGGCCGGAATACCTGCGGGATAACGCAGATCGTGCAGCTGGTACAATGGCGCCCAGATTTTAACACCGGCTAAAGGGCGCACCGATTGATAACGGTTGGGCAACGAGGTCATATGATTTTGGGAAAAAAGATTCAGATTTTTTTCCTCCGGTTGGCCTGTCAACTCCACGCCCAAAGCCTCAGCAAAAGGCTGTACGGCTGCAGCGCCGATTACAAGCAGCCGTCCGCCGTTGTGAACATAGGTTACTAGCTCTTGTTGAAAATCGTTTGTCAATCCGATCCATTCAGGCAAAATAAGCAGTGGATATTCCATCATATGTCCGCGCAAATGATGATCCATGAGAATTTCCACCGGCTTCTGACCATCCATAATTGCATGCAGAATTCCGGCCATGCGGTCCAACTCACTGCCCCGGTGATATATGGCGCGAGTTTCCCGCTGATAGGCGTGAGTGGCATAGATGAGTCCTATTTGCGGAATGGTCTTTGCTCGATGACAATAGGGTTGGCGTTGCCGGCAGAATTGCGCCAACTCGGCCATCATCGGAACACACCAGGGTTGTATGGAGAGATCTTCATTCTGTCTGAAATAAGTCTGAAATCCGCCGCCCATAGCCAGCACCTCCGCCGCCTCTTGCTGCAATTGCATCAGCGACTTGGTGGCATGGGGCACGGGATTATCGCCGTCCCAGCTGAAACTCCACGCCATCAGATCCCAGGGTTTAGCCTGCAGCGCCAGACAACGCGCTTCAAAAGCGCCGCCATAAACGCTGTTCGAGGGCGTGAAATCTCCGGAGAGATAATCCAGATCAACCTCTGCCGGTTCCGGCATCATGCCGGAATAGGCCCAATTGGAGGTGACCTGAAAATTGGCATTATGCTGGTGCAGAATATCAACATAGTGTTTCAGATATTTGCGAAAAGCGCGGCGGTGGAAATCAATAAACTCCGCGTAATGAGGATCGCCGACCTGGCGCGGGATATTCTGAATTCCCGTCTCGTTGCGAAAAGCAAGCGAGGCCTTTTCAGAATAGTCCGGCGCAACGCCCCAACAATCGCCATCGATCCAGGCGCCGTCGATCTGATAAACATCCATCAGCTCTTTCATCTGCGGTATCAGCAACGAATCTGCATAATCGCTGAACAGGGATGTGGCCTGGGTGTTCAATTTGCCGTCGGCATTGATGACGCCCCAGTGCGGATGCAGAGCGATGGCCCGGCTATCCCAGACGCCGGAGTAATGTACGTACAACGCCACACCGTGCCTGGCGGTGACGTCGCGCAAGAGTCGCAACGGATCGCGGATGAAACCGGAGACCGGTGTGCCGATTTTGGTAGGATAACAAGAAATGCCCGGATGCCCCTTGCAATCGACCTGGATGAAATCAGGTCGTACGCGCAGCAGCAAAGAATCGATCATGGCTTCCGTCAGAGTTTCGCCCGCATTGTTAATCGCCTGATGGGCATGCAGATCAAAATGCAAGCCGAAAAAACTATCGGCGCGACGCAGGCGAGAGGGTTCGGCCTGCAGCAAGACCGACATAACCAAAATCAGACAGGAAAAACGATATATAACCGACATAAGTGATCCCTTCTGGTAAAACATTCCATTTCATTTCTTCTCTTCCCGGATCATTTTATCGAAATGGAGATATAAAGATTGATTTTGAAAAGAAAAAACCATTTCTTCCGGCATTCGTTTACAGACAATATAGGGTGATTCAAAGCGTTGGTATTGGGTGTCTGCTTTATGGTCATTGATTAAAAAAATACCTTTCCAGTCCAGGGTCAATTTTTTATTCATGGAGTTATACGTGAGAATGCGTCGATCAAAAGAATGCGCATTGCCGCGAATTCTGTTCATGAATTCGTTAAAAGTTTCCCTGCTGCTGTCGCTCAATTCACAGATCCAGAACGTCTCTTTTCCCTCTTGCACCAATTCTTGATTATTTTCATTTATGGACAGATCGTTTAACGTCAAAAAGGCAATATAACAACCGCGATAACGAGCAAACAACCGGTTTCTATCAAGTGCATATTCATCGAATTTTTCTTTTGGAAAATATAAATGAGTATAATCCAGTAATTCCGACTCGCCATAGCCCTTTTGGGCCGGCAAAATATAGATGGATAAATTAACGCTCCCATCCTGTGCCGAAAGCGGGAAACGGCCATGGCCGACCCAGAAATTGGGCGTCTCCCGGTTTGGATTTTTTTCTCTCGGGCTTGAAGCAGGATGCGTATGGAACAGGCTCACCTGGTTGTCCAGGGTGATGCCAAACACATGTTGTTGGTCTGCATATTCTCCGGCATGATGGCATTGGGCGGTATACATGCTGTAAAATGGGGTTTTGTAGGTATAGGTGTTGGCGCGTTGCAAGGCCGTGCCGTTGGCTGCAGGATTTATCCAACGGGAGAGCGTTTGCAAAAGATAGGGTATTTTTAAAATGGTGAAATTGAACGAAGAAAAACCGTGAAGATAATAGTTGGTCAGCAATCCATTCTTCTGAATATATGTCATCGAGTTGGCGATGACCGGTTCAGCGGTAAAAGCTTCCATACCCCATTGCATCATGATTTGTTCATCGCGCTGCCCGATGAGTCGAGCTGATTCCAGCTCGTGCAAGTCCAGACCATGAGAGGCCTTGACTAGGACAGGTCCGCTATCACGGCCAATGGCTTTGAGAACCGAAGGGATTTGATAATTTTTAACATATAAAAAATTAAGCGACATGCCGGCAGGTTCCTGTCGCGCTGTATCATAACCGAAGATATCCTCGGTAATAAACCGCGTCGAAGCCCATTCTCCTGACTTTTTATGGCGTTCGTACAGTCGTCCACTGGTTGAGACAAAGGTTCCGTGATGGGATTGAGAAGCCATGTCATACAGCAATAAATCCAGAACGATCTGACTTTTTAGCACAATTTCACGGTCCTGAGCAAAATCAACGAGATTGCAGAGCGGAGCGATGTCCTCAACGTAATAAACGTTAGAGTACCATTCGGAAAAACCATATTGCCAGCGATGGCGCAGCCAGGCAAGAATCCGTTTTCTTGCCTTATCCGCATGTTGTCGGCCGGTCAAACCGCTGTTGCTGAATATTTCATCAGGATATAACTGGCCGGCCAACAGCTCGGCGCTGCTGAACAGAATCTGATGGTTTTCGCTCCAGAAGCACATGCTGTCGTTGCCCGGTTCATCCATCCAGTAGCGAAAGTTCAATAGGATATTTTTTGCCAATTGCCGTGCGGGCGGAGTCAATTGATCAGGGTGATGACAGAGAATGCGCAACAGAGATTGCAGCCGGAAATCAGCACAGTCATATCGATTTGCCGTAAAATTATGCAATTCCTGCAAGTCCTGATCATCGACGATTCCGCCCTCGTTTGCGCGTCGCAGCAGTTCATTCTCATGGGTGCGCAGCGGTTTAGACGGCTTTACAGGCGCCGGTTTGATAGCCTGATTGCGCAGATATTCAAATACAGGGATCAGGACCGCCATCAATAAAATAAAGCAGAACAGCAGCGTCCATCGTTTATGTTTCATCAGACACCCAGATTCAGGAAAAACGGCTTTATGGCCCGGGAAATTACTTTCTCTCATTCACGAGATATTGCTATACCGCGCTGAATTTTTTGACCACCAGGCAGGCGTTGCCGCCGCCAAATCCGAACGAATTAGTGAGCGCAGCCGAAATGTCCACGGTTTGCTTGCCATGGGTTACATAATCCAAAGGACAGTCTGCATCCGCTTCCTGATAATTGATCGTAGGCGGCGCCATATTGGTTTGCACGCTTTTGACCGTGGCAATGAATTCAACGGCGCCGGCGGCTGCGAGCAGATGACCGATCATGGATTTGTTAGAACTGACTTTGAGGCGAGAAGCATGTTCGCCGAAAACCTTCGTGATGGCAAGACTTTCAGTCTGATCGTTCAACGGAGTTGAAGTGCCATGAGCATTGATATATTGAACCTGCTGCGGCAACAGTCCGGCATCGGCCAGAGCCGCTTTCATTACGCGAATCATGCCCTGCGCTTCCGGATGCGGCGCCGTAATATGGTAAGCATCGGCTGTGTTGCCATAACCGGCCAGTTCGGCATAAATACTCGCTCGGCGATGTAAAGCGTGCTGCAAATTTTCCAACACCACAATACCGGCGCCTTCACCCATAACAAAACCATCGCGGTTTTTATCAAAAGGCCTGCTGGCCGTCTGCGGATCCGGATTGGTGGACATGGAGCGCGTAGCGCAAAAACCGGAAAAAGCTAATGGCTGCACAGCCGCTTCGCTGCTGCCGGCGATCATAATATCAGCATCTCCCCGTTGTATAATGCGAAAAGCATCGCCTATGGCGTTGGCGCCGGTAGAACAGGCAACCGAAGGCGCCGACAAAGGACCGCGTAAATCATACTGTATCGAAACCGAGCACGCCGCCATGTTGATCAGGAGCTTGGAAACAAAAAACGGATTCATGGCTTTGGGGCCTTTTTCCAATAATTTTTGCGCTCCCTCTTCAATGGTAGAGCACCCGCCGATGCCGGAGCCGATAATGACCCCGGTACGATCATGATCAAAAGCGCTGTCTTCCAGCCCCGCGTCTTTAATCGCCATGGCGGCTGCAGCGATGGCATACTGTGTGAACGGATCCATGCGAGAAACCGCTTTTTTATCGATCCACTGTTCAGGATTAAAATCATGCACCTCGGCGGCGTTTTGTGAACGATACTCCCTGGGATCAAAACGGGTAATTCTGCAAATGCCGTTTTTACCGGCGATTAAATTTTGCCAAAACATTTCCACGCCCAGGCCGATAGGCGTAACAGCGCCCATTCCGGTAACAACAATACGATTTTCCTGCATAATTGGTCAAATCCTTCTTTGAGTAAAATATCTGAATAATACGACAACTGCGGATAAAAGGCAAGAGAGAAGTGGATGTAAATGGAACGATTGCAGAATCCTTGCGAAGGTTTGCAACCTTCGCAAGATTATTTATTTCACCATGCCGCTGAAGCCGGTAAACGCCATGGCCAAAATACCGGCCGTGATCAAACCGATGGCAGCGCCGTGCATGGATCGAGGAATATCCGTCACTTCAAAACGTTCCCGGATGCCGGCAAAAATAATCAAAGCAACCCCAAAGCCGACCGCGCTGGCAAATGAAAACACCACGGATTGCAGCAAATTATAATTGAGTTTGATGCACAAAATGGCAATGCCCAACACCGCACAATTGGTGGTGATCAAAGGCAGATAGATGCCCAGGGCGTCAAACAAACCTTTGGCGTACTTGCGCATGAATAACTCGACGAATTGCACCAGACTGGCGATCACCAGAATAAAAACGATGGTCTGCAGATATTCCAGATGCAGGGGATTGAGAATATACATCTGAATGGGCCAGGTGACGATGGCGCAGAGCGTCATGACAAAGGTGACCGCCATGGCCATGCCCGTGGCCGTATCGATAGAGTTGGACACGCCGAGATACGGACAGATGCCCAGAAAGCGGGAAAAAATTACGTTGTTGATCAAAATCGCGCTGAACAACAGCGTGAAAATGGATGCAAGAGTCATGGGTTCAGTGGTCATGAGTTTTTCCTCCTCGATTCAATCCAATTGGCCGCAGCGATGGTAAGTCCAAGCGTGATAAAGCCTCCGGCAGGAAGAATCATGACGATTACCTGTGGAAAGGAGGCGCCGAGCACCGGTAAATTGAACCAGGTGCCGTTGCCGAGAATTTCCCGCACCGTGCCCAGAATCAGCAGGCCGCTGGTAAATCCCAAACCCATGGCCACGCCGTCCACTGCGGAAAGCAACACCGGATTCTTGCCGGCAAATGCTTCGGCGCGACCGAGAATAATGCAGTTGACGACAATCAACGGAATAAAAATGCCCAGCGCTTTATGAATGTCCGGGAAAAACGCATGCAACGCCAAATCGGTCATGGTGACAAAAGTGGCAATGACCACAATGTAACCGGGAATGCGCAATTTATCAGGAATCAGCCTGCGCAACAGTGAGATGACGATATTGGATAAAATAAGCACGATCATGGCCGAGAGCCCCATGCCCACGGCGTTAACGGCGGATGTGGACACAGCCAGCGTCGGGCACATACCGAGCAGCATACGCAAAGTCGGGTTTTCAACAATCAGGCCGTTTTTAAAAACAGATCCTGCGGTTAATTTATTAGGACTCATCGGATAAATCCTTTAGATTATTTTTCAGGTAAATTATTCAGTTCCTGTAAACCTCTGGCCAGGGCCAAAGTCACCGCACGGCTCGATATGGTGGCGCCGGTAACGGCATCCACCTGCCCACCGTCTTTTTTTACTTTATACTGAAAAGAGGCCAGCGACGATTTTTCAAATTGATCCAGAAAGGTCGATAAACCCGCCTTGCTGCCCAGGCCCGGCGTTTCATTATGGCGCAAAACTTTGACTCGTCCGACCACGCCGTCGACCGATACGCCGTAGATAACGACCAGCTCGCCGCTGTACCCCGTGAACACTGTACTTTCCACAGCATAGCCGAGCAAGTGACCGCCCTTTTTAGCTGGATAAAAAACGACGCGCCCCTCTCTGCCCCGATCCTTTTCAATTTTTTCCAGAGCCGGCTGATTATCGAATCCCGGCATAACCAGAGACAGCGCGTTATTCAGTTCTTTTTCTACGACCAACTTGATACGATCCGCAGTTGCATTGTTGACCACGGCCAAAGCCAAACCCGACAGAATCGCAATGATAAAAATAGGCAAGATGATTTTCGGCGAAACCTGAGGTTTCTGCTCATCTGGCGTATTGCTGGATTGTTTATTCATCACCTGGCCTCCTTCTTGCTTTTCGGGACCGCGCCAAAAAGAGCCGGCTTGCTCCATTTGTCGATCAGGGGCGTGAGTCCGTTCATAATGAGAATGGCGAAACTGACGCCTTCCGGAAAGCTTCCCCACAAACGAATAGCGGCAGTCAACAAACCACAACCGGCGCCGAAAATCAAATGTCCTTTCTTGGAGACCGGCGATGTGACCATATCCGTGGCCATAAAAAATGCGCCCAGCAGCAGCGAACCGGTGGCGAGATGAAATAACGGATTGGCATATTTTGTCGGATCGACCAGATGCATGACGCCGGTCACCAAAGCAACAACACCAATATAGGCGACAGGAATTTGCCAGGTTATTATTTTTCTGATTAAAAGATAAACAGCGCCGAGTACCAGCAGAAAAAGAGACACATCACCGAGACACCCGCCTTTGTTAAAAAGAAGGTAATTCCATAAATCGGTTTTTTGAAAAGCCGCTGAAAAAGAAGTCCATCCACCCTCTTTCAACGCACCCAGCGGCGTGGCTGAAGTGACGGCATCGAGGTTCTGCAACGGATTGCCGGTTTGCGCCCACTTGACCGCGGTCCAGGTGGTCATCTGCGCCGGAAAAGAGATCAGCAGGAAAACACGACCCACCAACACGGGATTAAAAGGATTGCGTCCCAAACCGCCGTACGCGTGTTTGCCGAGGCCCATGGCAATCAGGCTGCCGACCAACATAATCCACCAGGGGCTGGTTGGGCCCAGATTCAATCCCAACAAGATGCCTGAAACCAGGGCACTGCCGTCCAACATCTGTCGCAACGCCTCAGCATGGCGATGACGAAAGCGGGCGAATAAATAATCAAAACCGAGCATAAAGACAATGCTCCAGGCCATGACATTGACCGCATGCACGCCGAACGCCCAGAAGGACCAGATGGTCATAGGCAACATGGCCAGTACGACGTTGTACATGACCTTGGGAATAGAGCTTTCCGCTGCCAGATAGGGCGAACTTTGCAGCCGCACCTGATCGATGGGTAAATCCATCTGATCCGGCGGCATCTCCACTGCAGTACTGAATTTGCTTTCATCCGCCATGGCTTACTCCTTTCCCTGCTTTTGCGCTTCTCGTCGTCGCCATTCATATTTGGCCAAACGACACCATTGGGTCAACCGTTTATGCGCCGGACAGGCATAGACGCAAGTGCCGCACTCTATGCAGGCAAGGGCATCTTCAATTTTATCGTATTGTCCAAATTTTACATAATTCATCACATCATTGGGCAGCAATCCCATGGGACAGACCCGGTTACAATTGCCGCAACGCAAACATTCCTGCTCGTCATAGGTATGCACCTCATCGGCGGTAAGATAGAGGATGCCGCTGGTGCCTTTGGTAACCGGCGTTTCCAAACGGTTGGTGCTCTTGCCCATCATGGGACCGCCGTAAACAACAGCCGCGATCTCTTCCTTGGCGCCGCCGCAGAATTCCAGCAACTCTTTACCGGATATGCCGATGGGCGCCAATACGTTTTGCGGTTTGGCCACAGCCCCACCGGATATCGTCACCAGCCGACGCACCAATGGTCGTTGGTATTGCACGGCTTCATATAACGCGAATGCGGTGGCCACATTCTGCACCAGCACGCCGGCATGGGCCGGCAATTTGCCCAAAGGAATGATCTTGTTCAACACAGCGTGCACCAGTTGTTTTTCCGCACCCTGAGGATATTTGGTTCTGGCCATTACCACCGAGACGTTTGCATGCGCTTTGGCAACCTCGTACAGCTTTTTCGCCGCTGTGGATTTGTTATCCTCCAGTGCAATAGTACCGTTCTGTGCTCCCAATGCCTTCATCATCAATAACAAGCCGTACACAATTTGCTGCGGAAAATTTTGCATCAAACAATCGTCGGCAGCGAGATACGGCTCGCATTCCGCGCCGTTGAGGATCACGGTTGCAACCTTGCAATCCGGCGGCGGCGTCAATTTGACATGCGTCGGAAAAGCGGCGCCGCCCATGCCCACCAAACCGGCTTCTTTCACGCTGCCCAGAATATCCTTGGCAGTCAGATGCCCGAAATCCGGGGCTGGAGCTTCCTGCCCCAGACCGACAAACGGTGCTTGATCGGGATTCACCGTAATCTGCACAGCATCGCCGAGATTGCCCAAAAGATCACGATGACTCACCGATTTGACTTTACCGGCCAAAGGCGTATGCACACTGACGCTGACAAATCCGGCGGGCTCGGCGATTTTCTGCAAAGCCTGCACATCGCTGCGCGGTTCAACAATTAATTTAGACGGCGCACCCAGGTGTTGATTCAGATGAATGAGCAACTCTTTGGGATTGGGGATAACGCGATAACGGCTGGAATCCACCAGCTCTTTTCGTTCCGGCGGATGAATTCCACCCCTGGTAAAGGTGACTTTTTTTATGGCGGGCATCATAGGCTAATTTTCCACCTCCACCGGTTTGACTTTTTTAAATGCACTGCGGTCGCGGTCCGGCAACAAGGCCAGAATCGTAGCCTGCGGACAAACAGCGACACACTCGCCGCAGCTGGTGCACTTGGCATAATCGATTTTCACCAAATTATCGTCTTCTGAAATGGCTCCGTAGGGACAGGTCTTGATGCACTTTTTACAGACGATGCATCCGACTTTGCAATAGTCTTTTACCAACCCCGCCTTGTCGTGCGAACTGCAGGCAATGATCACATCTTTGCTCTTGGGTTCCAAAGTAAAAAGATGGCGCGGACATATCTCTACGCATTTTCCGCAACCGACGCACAGATCACGTTCGACTTTTACAATGCGTCCTTTTTTATGAATGGCATCATACGGACACACCGTTATGCACGTGGCCAGGCCAATGCAACCGTACGGACACATTTTCTCAACGCCGCCGATCAGCTGGGCGGCGCGACAATCATCAATACCGTAGTACTGACCGACAAATTTGGCCGAGGAAGAGTCGCCGTTACAATGCATGACCGCGACGACCGGTTCCATCTCTGCCAGAGAGGCGCCCAACAAGCGAGTGATCTGCGCCATGTTGTCCGAACTTGTAACCGGACACTTGGTCTTTACCTTGCCGGAAATCAAAGCCTCGGCATAAGCCCGACATCCGGGATAACCACAGGCGCCGCAATTGCTGTTGGCCAGCAAAGCGGACACCAGGTCGACGCGCGGGTCCTCTTGCGTATAAAAAACCCTGGCCGCGAAATAAAGCACGCCGGCGCAGAACAGCCCCAAGCCGCCCATAACCAGCGTAGCCGTCAAAACTGGATTCATGCTTTCCGGCTCCTTGTGATAATATGTATGTTTTCCACTCCGCCCATTTTTTTCCGAGTCCATGTAATAATCAGCATGTGCAAAGGCACAGAAATAAAAACGGCCAACAACGAACCTAAATCAGGGTCTTGCAGGCCGATGGATAATGCGACACTTCTGCCTAACCAGGCAAAAACAAGCAAGATTAATGCCGGCGCCAGATAAAGCATAAAAGACGCACGCGTAATAAATCCGGAATCTACGCGCAGATCAATATAGTCGCCCGGTTGGCAATGCATTCCTTTCGGCACAGCTACACTTATGGCGCGCTCTTTCATTTCGCCGGACATGATGCATTTGCTGTGACAACCGGCACAGGCGGAATACACCGGAATGCGACACATGGCGAGGCCATTTTTCACGCCAACAACCAGTGCGTTCTCTTTAATCAGCGAGCAATGAGGTGAATTTTGATTTTGACAAACCAGGTCGAAATCTTGAGATGTATCATTCATAACTTCTAAAATTACAAAATATTGCGAAGGAGTAAAGCCTGCGCAGAATTAATTTGCCAATTCTAAAATGCCGTATTTTCTTTATTACTGAAAAATATTATCAATTAATTTCGTAAAAAACCAGGTCAGAAACAAGAAGAATTATTTCCATATAGAAAAGACATAATATCATAGTTTCCATAATCCGAATCCAAATGCTCTGAAAATTGTAAAAACTGCGGTAACACGCTGAATCAGAGCTTTCGAAACAACCACCCATGGTCATGCTGAGCTGCAGAACAGAATGATCTTTACACTATGGTAAAACTCCCGGCGGCGAAGCACCTGTTCGCCGCTTGTTCATGCCCTAGCGGCCAAAACCGCGACGCGAACAGATCCTTCAGCCTGCCAAAGACAATCGATGGTGTGCACTGAAATCGAAAACGGCAGGCTTCAGGTTGACACCCCCAGAGTTTATCGCACGAGTCTTAGAATCTCGGGATCGCAGATTTAACAGTCCCAGGTATTCCAATACTGACTTTCCCGGATTGAGCGGTTGCATTATCCTTGCGAAGGTTGCAAACCTTCGCAAGGTTGTTTTTCGAGCACATATCGCTCAATATCCGAGGAACATGTTACAAGACACAGAGTTGCCATAAAAATGGAAAGAATATGTAAGTTCTGTGTAACAACCAACCTAATCAGGCAATTTATCTACACCATATTTTTTTGCATCCATCAACATCATGCGCTGCAACTCGAACGCGATTTTTTCATCTAACGGTTCCGGTTGATGACTTTGCAGCAACTCATCCAGGCGACGGTGTGCGCGCTCGCCGGCGGTCAAATCGCCTTTCAATTGACGGTTCTGATAGGAATCACGATCGATGACCTCGCTGGGCACGGATAATTCCTGTCGTAAATATTTCAAAGTGTTTTCAGAAGTGAAAAACAGATCGCCGGCCTGCAGATCGCCATACAGGTCAGCTGCTAATTTTTCTCCATGCGGCTCCACACCTTGAATCAGTCTTTTCACCATGGCACAAATTTCGTGATCAATGATCAGCTTCTCCATGGATAGACAATTTTCATAATCCAGCATTCCGGGACCCGATATCACATTTACCCCGGCTAATGCAGCTAAAGCAGCGCCAATGCCTGTTTCGAGCCCGGCTTGAGCGTCCAGCACTTTGGCATCCGACAGCGCCATATAAGCATGGGTGGGCAGATTGAAATATTTGCCGATCTGCACATAACCGCATTCAATCATCATGGTTTCAATAGCGCCCATGGGCGTGCCGCTGGTGCGCGGATCCATGGCCACCGGCGAGCCGCCGTAAATCACCGGCGCGCCCGGCGCTGCCAATTGACTGATAACCACGCCGCTCAACGTTTCAGCCGTATGTTGCACAAGGCAACCGGCGATCGTTGCCGGCGCCGTAGCTGCCAACAAAGGCATGGAAACGAATTCCACAGGAATGCCGTTACGACTGCAGTCGATCAGCGCCTGGCAGGTCAGGTTGCTCCATTTCAACGGCGGCGAAGGACAACAATCAAAGATGGCCAGAGGCTTGGCGGCCAGCGCTTCCTGCGCCCCGCGCACAACTGTCAACATTTCGTGCATGATTTTAAATCCGGAAATCTCGAATGTGCCGGTAATAATCGGTTTGCGTGAATTCAATAAAGCAAGATACAATCGATAGCGGTCGACAATTTCTTGCGGCACATCGCTGCTGACCAGGCCGGTGGACTGGGCGGCCAGATTCGGCAAAGCGTCGGTAAGACGACTGAGTAAAACCAGGTCTGCCGTGACCGGCTTGCGCTCTTTTTGTGCAGGCCAGTCCAACACATTCAAAGCGGAGGAACCGGGATCAAAATGAATCTGATCTTCAGATAAATCCATGGCAAGTTGACCGGAACGGTTATAGATCAGGATACGGGAAGGGGTCGTACTTAACGCGTGATCGATGAGTGCAACCGGGATCACTGTTCGGTGATTATGAATTCTACAGCCGGCTTCTTGCAGCAACACATTGGCATCCTGATTTTCAATTAAAACGCCAACGTGACTCAGGACGTCAAAAGCTTCGCTGACGATCCGTTCCAGCAGCAACTGGTCCAGCATGAATATTTTCGGACGCATTCTTCACCTGCCTCTCTGCCAATCTGTTTTTCTACGTTAATTATTTTTGGCATGATAGTCAAGCGAATTTCTAAGAGTGATTAGTTACAATTAGAAGACCAAAAAAAAACTCGCGCAGAGACACCAAGGCGCAGAGTATAAAAATTTAAATCTTTCTTGGCGTGCTTGGCGTCTCTGCGCGAGTTTGGCTTTTAATTCCTTATCAGCGACTGATTTTTTTCAAAATCCCACATGGTTTTGCGTTTGAGATCAGCCACGGCCACCTTGTAATCGACATAGGCATTGAGGTAAGAGGTCTTGGCCTGGATCAAGCGCGTCCGGTTCAAAGCCAATTCCTGACTGGTGATGTCGCCGTTGTTAAAACGCGCCAGAGAAATATCGAACGCGCGCTGGGCCACCTCCTGATTTTTAAGCAGCACCTGCATGCGGCTTTCCGACTCGCGCAAGCGGGAAACCACTTCGCGTACTTCGCGTTGAATGGTGATTTTCTGTTCAGCCAGAGCCAAATGGTCGTCCTGCAGTTGTGCTTTGGCAGACTGCACCTGAGCTTTGTTGACGCCCCAATCCCACAAGGGTACAGCCAATGAGAAAACCACGCCCCGGTTATGCGGACGCCGTTTCATATCATCCCGACTGGAAGCCCAGAGTTCGCTCCAGGTGCTGCCATAGGGCAGGTTGGAATCGCTGACGCCGGTAAGATCATAAAAGGCGTCGATATCGCCGCGGATGGCGCTTTGGCTATCCACCTCTTTGACGTTGAGCTTGGCCAGTTCGACGGAAATTTCATTTTCCCGGATCTCGGCACGATATGTAAGCGCGTGCGTCAGAGCAGCCGCATCATCCACGGTAAACGGGCGATACTGAAAATCAGTAGCCACTGTGACAGAATCTTCCAGTTGAATGCCGATGAGTTGCTTAAACGAGTCCTCGCCGCTCAACAAATCTCCCTGCGCACTCAACAGATCACTGCGGCTCTGCGCCAAATCCACTTCCATCTGTAAAGCCTCAACCTCAGGGATGAGTCCTGATTCATATTTTTTGGTCGCCAGATCGTAAAGTTCTTGCTGTTGCTGCACGTTATCCAATGCGATTTGTTGTCGGCGCGTGGCTTGATAGAAATTAAAAAAGGCGCGCGTGACGGAATAGACAATATCCAGTTCGCTGCGGCGAAATACGTTCTGTGTCCGCTCAAAGTTCAAATTGGCTGTTGTCAATCCCAATTTCAGCGCGTTGACCGTGAAAAGCGGTTGCGTAAAACGCAAACTGACGGAGGAGACCATTTTACTCCACTTCGTCCATGCATCCAAGTCATACTGGTAGGTGGAATACTCGCGATGATAGGCCTGACCGCTCAGCGTGAGTCTGCCGTCAGTGGGCAAAGGTTGTGAAA
This sequence comes from uncultured Cytophagia bacterium, assembly GCA_964387285.1. Lineage (GTDB taxonomy): Bacteria > Zhuqueibacterota > Zhuqueibacteria > Residuimicrobiales > Residuimicrobiaceae > Anaerohabitans. Next base: position 42,549 of record CAYLWO010000051.1, read on the forward strand.
TATTCAGCGTACCCTGATAGCGGATATCGCCGGTGGTTTCATATACCGGCAGCTGCCCGGATATTGGAATTTCGGATACGGTCTCGTTCCAGTTGGGCGTATTCAACGAAAGCGAGGCGTTGGTCTTAAATCTGCCCCGGGCAGCGATCAGATTCTGCTGCGACTGGATTACGGACAAACGCAGAGATTTTATCTGATAGCTTTTTTCCAAGGCAATGGCAATGGACTGGTCCAGAGTCAGGGTCGTGCGTTCCCGGGCCGCAGTAATGGAACAGAGGGTCATGATCAGCAAAAACGTCGCAAAGCGTCTCTTCATCGTTTCCTCATGGATGTTAAACACAAACCGGCATGTGCTACAAAAACTTTAATAGAATTTTTTCCACAATCTAATTTTTAACCTGGTCTATTTATAAAAACT
>CAYLWO010000052.1:0-42803 GCA_964387285.1 uncultured Cytophagia bacterium
GTGGGCGGAGCGGACGCCAATAAAAAGGGATTTTCAAAAGTGACGCCGAGATAGTTGACGGAAAGATCCATTCGATTCTCCTTTGATTTTACAGTTACAAAAGCCCTTTAGTGTGCAATCTCTAATTGAATTTTTCCCTCTGCGTGTCGAACATTTACCTTGGGCAATGTTTATTTTTTCAGAATCATCTTTTTCATTTGAGAAAAATCATTTATTCGAATCGCGTAAAAAAGCACGCCGGATGCATACGCGCTTGCATCAAACGTCACACTATGTTTACCCGCTTCCTGATGCTCATCAACCAATATCGCTAATTCCCGACCGAGAATATCAAATATGTGCAGAACGACGTGACCTTTTTCATGCAAACGATATTCAATTGTGGTCATAGGATTAAACGGATTGGGATAGTTCTGCGCCAAACCGTAATCCGCAGCGGCTGCCGCAGCCGGAGAGGGAATATCGGAATATCCGCTGGTAATCAGCTCGCCGGTTGTCATGTCGACCAGGACATGCAAGCTGACGTCGGTGTTGTCCGGCTTTTTCGCCTTGTATTCCACCACCCAAAACAGACGATTGATGTCCGGTGGATAAGCCCAGAACTGATTGCCGCCGCTCAATGTTTTCTTGGCCAGGGGATAACGGGTGCGAAAGTCGACGCCGCCATTCGCTTCCGCAACAGACAGGACCACGTCGCTGTCGATGAAATCATCCGGTATATTTTTCATCTGTTCGTACGGCAAATGGGGCTGATGCTGCCGGCTCGTATCCGCCATAACATAGTTGGGGCCGGTGAACACAATGGTTGAATATTCATTTTGCGGTGAATAAAAAATATACGCCCAGGAACTGGCCGTACCATCGAGGCGCACGGTATCCTGATGGATCATGATGGCCTTGAGTTCCTGGTCAGACGTCAATTGCTTTGCCACCCGGATGGCCGTATCGAGCCTGGCTTTCGCTGTGGTTGTAGAAGAAGTGGCGAAGAGCCATTTCAACTCGATGTCGATATTCGCCAGGCTGCCGGACGGCGCCCGGATGCTGTCCGGCTGATTATTATGGTCGGGATCGTAAAATCCCAGGAGGTCCTGCAGCGGATCGATTTCCCCATCTGCGTTCATATCTTTAACCGCCAGAGGCCAGTATACGCCATCGCGCACCAAATTTAAAACGTAGCGGCCGTCGGGATTTTCAATGGTCGTTGCCAGGCGGGCGAGAGGTCCGCCATTATCCTGGGCCCTGTTTTTTAATTTCAGGCGAATTTTGGCCAGGCGATTCGGCCCTGGACCTGAATCAGCGAAAAGCGAACGGTCAAACAGGCCGACCAACGCGTTCATCGGTCCTGACTCTTTACTTGTGATCCGGCCGCTGACCGTATGAGAGCCATAGGCAGCGGCTGTCGTATAGTTCAGCGCAAAGGGTCTTGCCAACTGCTGCCCGCCCTGACCGGCCGCCTGCCCCACCAACCAGACAAAGTCGCAGCCGGCTTTTTGGTTGACCTGGAAAATGACCGTCTTGAGATCATCACTGTAAGTTACTTTTGTAACAGTTAACGAATCGCCGGGATCTACTTTGGCCATGATCACCGGCCAACCATTTTCCCCGAGATGTTTTAAAGTATCCAGGGGGGTGCTAAAGGTGAATTTAATTTCTGTGTTTAACGCCACGGCGACTGCAAGATTGGCAGGACCGGACGATAGCACGGTCATCTGTGCTGAAACATTCACGAACAAACACAAGATGACCGCCGGGTAAAAGTGCCATTTTTTCACAAGACCTCCCATGGGGTTAGATTAAAATTGGTTTGATTTTTTCTGACCCACGTACCATACTCCGGCAATGATCCGTTGTTCAAGACGCACGGCAAGAGTCTTATGCGATGAGAGGGAAGAGCAGCCTGACCGGATATCCCATGCAATTTCCAGGGTGCGGGACGTCGCATAATAAGCTGATAGGCATTTTAATTGATTATACAGAAATTGTATTAATTTTAAAAACAGTAATTGCTGCGTTATTGCACGAGCACCATCTTTTTTATCGCCGTAAACTCTTTCATCTGAATCCGGTAGAACAGCACACCGGATGAGCATTGGCCGGCATTAAACGGAACAGAGTAGGCGCCGGTTGCTTGTTCCTTATCCACCAGCGTGGCCAGTTTTCGTCCGAGGATGTCAAAGACCTGCAGCCGCACATGGCATTTTTCCTTCACGCTGTAGGCGATGGTCGTCACCGGATTGAATGGATTGGGATAGTTCTGCGCCAGGTTATATTCGAACAAGGGGCTCTTCGCCTCTTTTACTTTCACCGGCAGGATGTTGTTGACCTTGGCTTTGCCTACAATCGTGCTGCCGCCATTCCAACAGATGATCTGATGCTGACCTTCCTGTGTTGCGGTATACGTGCAGGTGTTCCCGCTGGTGCTGATGGCGCCGCCGGTGGCCTGCCATTTGGGTTTGTCGAGCTTCACCGAGTCACCTGCGGTATCTTGACCATGGGCGGTGAACGTCTGTTGTTCGCCAATGTATAAATTTCCAGTTGCCAGATTGATAATAATTTCCCCGAGCGCGTCCGCTTCACTTAAGATTTTAGCATACTGTCCGTAAATACCCGAGCTGGCACTTACGCCCACGCCGTCCGAAGAGATGGCGCCATCGCATGTGAAGGCATACAATAGATTGCGAATATGCAAGAGGACGAGAAAAATGGAATCCGGAGAAGGGCATTTTGATACGATCATATAAAATGCCAGGGCGTTTTTAATGAACCATTTGAAATAGTAAACTGAACCACCGCGAATGCTGGCAAAAACGCCATCTCCCCAGACTTCAAGATCAACGATCATGCCTGCACCGGTGGTTTCACCAATTTGTGTTGGCAATGTGCTATTGGCAATGTTGAATGTTTCGATATACCATGTCGCTGTCGTCGGCGTGCTGGTGTTGCTGCCGACAAAGGCGAGTGAATCCGTTACCCACACACAGAGGGGTGTTCCGTGGGTCTGTCCGGTGCCTTTTAGCAGGGGATTGAGCGGATCTCGAACATCGATGACATGCACGCCTTGATTGGTTTTGCTCTGATAAAAGGCGATGCAGGCGGTTTCGCCGAAGGAAACAAAGATATCCCGGCCCTGTCCCGGGAAGGAACAGCTTCCCTTCATCGCGATAGACAGAGGGTTCGAGACATCGAGGATATATAGTTTGGACTGATTGGTTGTATAATTAACCGTGACCAGATAGGCGTAGGAACCATATGCAGATAAACCAGCGGCTCTTTCACCGGTCGGGACACGAAAAGCACCCATGGCCCGTATGTGCGCCGGATCTGCGATATCGATGAGCTGCAACGTGTCCGAAGCAAGCGCATAGAGCGTAAATCCTTCGACAAAGATACGGACGAGCTGCGGCCAGCGGCTATCGGCGCCCATTAAAACCGGATGGCTCGGATCCGCATAATCATAGGCCATGAGATGTTCTGCAGAGGCCACCCAGAGCGTTGTACCCCAGCCATACATATGGGTGACGTCCCAGGGCTCCAACAGCGCTGTGACCAGCGCGGGATGATCAATATGAGCAATATCGATTTTCGCAAAACCATAATCGCTGGTGCCCATGGCAGCGTACAGAAACGGCGGCGCCAAATTGAGAGATTGGAATGCGCCTTTGACGTGTTGATATTGACCTTTTTGCACAGGATTGGACGGCGTGGAGATATCTATGAGGTACAGTTTATTCCCCACGCCCAAATACGCCGTTCCAGGCGCTGAGGTGATTCGGCCGTTGAAAGCCGTGTAGCCGTGGTTGATGCCGAGTTTGGCGGATTGCGCCGGTTTTGTCGAATCCGCGACATTGGCAACGATCAATTCCACATACGGTGCGCTCGAGCGATATCCCATGAGCAGCGCCTGATTATCCTGTACGCATAGCTCATCGATTTTGGCCGTGGCCAGGTAGCCCAGTTGCTTGGGTTTTTTCGGGTCTGCGACATTCAGGATGCGCAGACCATCGGTGCCGCCGACATAGGCAAGATGTCGTCGCACAAAAACCGCGGTTGCGCGAATGGCTGTGGCGCTTTTCAGAACCACGGCCTCCGGATTGGCGGCCTCAAAAATTTTAAGCGTATCTCCACTGGCCAGATAAATGCGTTCATTGGCGACAAACACTTTGCTGGAAAAATCCACTGCCATGGCTAACGCGCTTTTCTGTTTAAGCATCCGCGGGTTAGAGATATCCATGATGCGTATGCCGGTGTCGCTGCCGGCGAAAAAGAGATAGGCCGTGTTGTTTTCGATAAAGATTTTCATGGGTTCTTCCGGCAACGACAGATAACTGATCCGTTTGAATTCCGTACCGGTGATATCCAACACCGTGATGGTAGCCGCCTGGATCAGGTAGGCATAATCGCCTTTGACCGCAGAGCCGCCGGGATAACCGCCAAAGTGATCAAATGGTTGCAGAGAGTCGCTCGCAGCATGACTGAACGTTATGACCAAGAGGAGCACGGCCATGATCACATATATTGCGAGTTTTGTCAAGGGATGATTTTTAGGCGTCATGTTCATTTTCTCCTAATTTTGGCTGTTACGGTTGCGCACAAGCTATACCCATACGGCACATATTTGGAAAAAATCGTTTTATTGCACCAGATGCCCTTCGCCAATCAATATGTGTTTTTCATAGAGCCTTCTTTTTAAAAAGCGAGCAATCGGAAAAAATGGAGATTTTTTGTTACGTTTCCGGTTTATCGGATGAATGTTGCGAAATGCCGGTTTACATCAAAGCCGTATGGCCATTGAACAGACCCCGGTTTCCTCGATATCTCGAACGGCTGGATTGTGTAATTGGTTCATATAAAAGATAGAAATTAAAATGCCATCTACAATAATATTGTGATTTTTCTTTACCGGCAAATATCTTGTTTATTATAATGTTTTCTCTTGAAATTAATTGGAATTTTTAATATATTACCAGCTTTTAAACAAGATTGTTATTTTTTTTCGCTTTTATCAATAACGTTTAACCGAATGAATAGATGGTCCATGATCCATAATGTTCAAATAAAGCCAGTTTGGCGCCGGCTAACCAAGTCTCTTGTTTTTTTGTTGCTCCTGTGCGGCGCCAGCCATGCTGAATTTCGCCGCCAAAATGGCGCCGCTGTCAGGGACAGCAGCATGGCGAGCCGTGATCAGGATGGCCTTGCGGTATATCCTATTACGCCGGAGATCGATTTTCATTATTCGCAACCTGGAACATTTTCCTTTTTGACCCATGCGCCCGGCGACCTGGGTCTCTTTTGTAAAAACACCTTTCGCCGCGACAATATGAAACGCCTCGGCCTGATCATGGCCGGCAGCATGATGCTCTTTGCCCTGGATCAGAACATCAACGACGAGGCCAAGCGTTTTGCCAAACGGATTCATCTTTCTGATGATAATAAAACCAGAACCGTGGCCACCCTCGCCGGATTCCCGATTTATGCACCGGCCAATCTCGGTTCGGCGCTCTATTATCTCGGCGACGGCTCTGTGCATTTCCTGATTACGGGTTCATTTCTAACCTATGGTTTGATTGATGGCGATAACCGCGCGCTGCAAACCACCAGTCAATTGGCAGAGGGTTTAATTACAGTCGGCGTTGCTACCCAGATACTAAAGCATATCACCGGAAGGGAGTATCCCGGGCAGGCTACTGCAGACCGGGGCGTATGGCGGTTTTTTCCCAATCAAATCGATTATCATAAACACATTTCCAAATATGCCGCTTATCCGTCCGGCCATCTGGCGACGGCCATGATGACCGTGACGGTGCTGGCGGAAAACTATCCGAAAAGCAAGTGGATACGTCCACTCGGATATTCGTTGATGACCGTTTTGGGTTTCCAGATGCTGAACATCGGCGTGCATTGGGCGAGCGATTATCCCGTGGGCATTGCCATCGGTTACACGATGGCGAAAATTGCCGTTGCCCGTGGCCGCAAAATTGTCCGCAAATCCACGAGCGCTGCCGATTCGGGTCTGGGCAGGATTACGGTTTTTCCATTTGCGAGTCAGGAACAAATGGGTCTCGCTTTTCGTTATGGGATGTAATCACCATCATTTTTTCATGTCCGTACAGCGGATGCGGAGTGCAGGAACAGCCGCCGTATTGTTTATATAAAAGCCGTACGCCGATTTTGCGGTAATAGAAAGGTTGACCTCTGTATGATGCCTGGTCTTCAATCTTGGCCAAGTAAACGCTTGACGTTTGTTTTTCTTTTGAGCATTTCCTTTTTTTTAGCATCCGGAACCGCGATGAGTGCTGCCCCGGACAGCTGTAAAACCATGACGACGGCCTGGCTGGATTCCGTGAGAAGCAACGGCATGGTGTATCGGGTCGCGCCGCATATGGAATATGTATTCACCCGTCCCAAAACTTTTACATTTATACCCTATTCTGCCTCCGATTTAAAGCTGTTCACAAAAAACACGTTTCGTCGCGACAATTGGACCCGACTCGGACTGATCATGGCCGGCACCGGCGTGCTGTTCGCCCTGGATCAGGCCATCGTTGATGAAGCGCAGCGGCTGGCTCGCCGCTGGCACATCCCCGCGGATAATAAAGTCAAAGCTGTGGCAAATGTAGCCGGGTTCCCGATCTATGTGCCCAACAGCACCGGCTCGGCGCTCTATTATCTTGGCGACGGCTCTATGCATTTTATGATCGCCGGTTCATTTCTGACTTACGGTTTGATAAAAAGCGACAACCGCGCCCTGCAAACCACCAGCCAATTGGCTGAAGGCATGATTACCGTCGGCATTGTGACGCAAATTATCAAACATGTCACGGGTCATGAGACCCCTTGCCGCTCTTCCGCACCAGGCGGCGTATGGCGGCCGTTTCCAAATCAGATCGAGTATCACAAACATGTTTCGACCTACGATGCCTTTCCATCAGGCCATCTCGCCACAGCCATGATGACTGTTACGGTACTGGCTGAAAATTATCCGGGAAACAAACTTATCCGGCCGATTGGCTACACGTTGATGACGGTGTTGGGATTTCAAATGTTGAACAACGGCGTCCATTGGGCCAGCGATTATCCGGTGGGCATTGCCATTGGTTATTCCATGGCTAAACTGGCCCTGTCACGAGGCCGAACCGTGATAGATGAACGCAAGCTAGCGACGGACCGGACGCGTTTGTCTTTTTCCGTATATCCGGTTGTAACGAACAACAGTGTGCGCTTGGCCGTAAATTGCGGATTGTGATTATCGACACGGCCGACGATTTCAAACACGGCGAAAAAGATGGCTCGAACGTGCAAATGGAATAGTGATGGCTACGCACCCGGGCTGTGATCGCCAAATCCGGTTTTTCGCAAAGCGTGAGGGAGCGCACCCTCATCAAATATATTCCTTGACTTTTAATTCGTTGAAATATAAATTGTTGTGCTAGGCATTTATTATCAGGCTCATTTATCAAGGCGAAAGTACATGGAGTTAACTATCCACGATACCTTCCCCAGGGAATTCAGACGCAAGCTGTCACAGAGTTTGGATTTCGATCTGCTTATTATCCTCTTGGCTACAGCGATTTTATTGATTTCTTGGTTGCTGTATATGCTTCATCATATCCCCGCTGAAGCACAGGCGGGGGCTTTGCTTAAATATCAGAAAACGTATGCATCCATGATTTTAGCGCGCGAGACGCCGCGGATTTCTCTAAAAACAGATGGCCTGGCCATTGTACCGGCTTTAACGACTGAACGATCTATTGGGGCATCCGAAGGGGGAGAAGGCAGTGCCGGCAGTGGCGAAGGACGCGGCAGCGGGCGCGGCGGCAGAGGCGGCGGCGCCGGCGCTGAATCGCGTTTGCCGACTACCGGAGAAATGGCCAATGCAGGACGTGGAACAGGTCGTGGTGGATACTATGGCGGCGCGTCCATGTCATCATTGGAAAATGAGGTGAGCAATGTCGGCGTGCTTGGCGTGCTGACCTCGGGCTCCGGGTATGGCGGCGGCGATTATATCAGCGGTTTGGATGGAGAAGCAAGCGCGCAATCGCAACGCTTGCAGGATGTGCTGGATGGGCTTGACGGCGTCCAGGTCGGTCAATACACCGGGGACGGCGCCGGCGGCAGCGGACGCGGCCGAGGAGCAGGACCGGCCGGTGAGAGAAGCTTGCGCGGCACCCGTCGTGAAAGTCGCGCTTTATCCATCGACGATCTGTTGGGATCCCTGCAGCCTACGGGAAAGGTGCAGTTCAAGGAAGTAGATCGTAACGCGGATTATGAACCGGTCAGCAACAATATCGAACAGAAACCGGCTGTTCCCAAGACGGCAGAAGAAAAAGCCAGACTGAAACGCAACCCGCGCCATGTACAGGCGGTTGTCAACGGCCATCGTCCTGCGATCATCGATTGCTACAAGCAGCTGTTGCGCACCCAGCCGAATCTCAAGGGCCGGGTTGATGTGCGTTTTGCTATAGATGCGGATGGTCGGGTGGTCTGGGCGGAAATTACCGATGCGACCATCAACGATCAGACCATGCTGGATTGCATTCTCAGCCGCATTCGACAATGGAACGATTTTGGCTATGGCGATCCCACGGTCAAGGAAGAAATATTTCGACAGTCTTATACTTTTGGTTACTAGCCTCGTCTATTCATAAAGCAGAAAAAATTACGCTGAATCTCCTCCCGAATCTTTTATTCCTGCATCGAAATTTCATTGGTGCCATGAGAGTTCTTATTGCCGGCCAACCAGCCGCGCATGGCCGCAAAACGCTTGCATTCCTTGTTAGAGATATGTAAATTTAAATATTCCCGCTCAGCTTTTATGCGAGAAGAAATTTGCGGAAACACAATTCACGATATCGCTGACAGGCGAAAGGTTATGCAACCGCTCAACAGAGTCCTATTACGGGATGTATCATGTTTGATTTTTCGGAAAAGGTAGTCATTGTCACCGGCGGTTCACGCGGCATCGGCGCCGCCATATGCCGCATTTTTGCCCAATTGCACGCCACCGTGGTCATCAATTATCAGCAACAGGATGTTGCTGCCGAAACTCTGCACAAAGAAATCGAATCTTCCGGCGGTCGCGCCATGACGTTGCGCTGCGATGTGGCTGATGCCAAACAGGTTTCAGCCATGATGCAGACCGTGTGGCAACAACATCAACGGATTGATATATTGGTGAATAACGCCGGCGTCTGGTTGCCGGCGCCGATTAAAGAATTTTCACATGAGACTTATAAAAAAACATTGTCCATCAATCTGGATGGTACGGTTTTTTGTTGCGCCGCGGTGATTCCGTTTTTACAGCGTCAAGGTTCCGGCCGCATCGTCAACATCGCTTCCACCGCCGGCCAACGGGGTGAAGCTTTTTATTCCGCCTACGCGGCCAGCAAAGGCGCCATCATCAGCTACACGAAATCTTTGGCCGCCGAATTGGCGGCAGACAATATATTGGTCAACTGTGTGGCGCCGGGATGGGTCGACACGGATATGAGTCATCTTGCTTTGCAGGAAAATCCAAAAGACATTTTAAGGCTGATACCGTTGCGCCGGGTTGCCAGGCCGGAAGAAATAGCCTGGCCGGTCGTGTTTCTGGCTTCCGACGCCGCTTCCTTCATCACCGGCGAAATTTTCAATGTCAACGGCGGTGCGGTGTTGTGTGGCTGATTTTTTTCATACCGAGATCGGTTCATGAAAATCTATTTCAATAAATTGTTCCCCGGCAAACTGCCTCATGAATTTCTGCGTGAACTGGTGCAGACGCATACCGCAGCGGATGAACGCACCATCATCGGCGCCGCCCTTGGCGAGGATGCGGCCGTCCTCGACGCCGGCGATCATTATCTGCTGGCTAAAACAGATCCCATTACCTTTGTCACCGATCGCATCGGTTATTATGCGGTGCATGTGAACGCCAATGATATCTATTGCATGGGCGGCAAACCACGCTGGTTTCTGGCTACCATCTTGTTGCCGGAACGAAGCAGCACCCGCGATATGGCCGCAGATATTTTTCGGCAAATCAGTCAGACCTGTCATGCAGAAAAGATCGTCTATTGCGGCGGTCATACGGAAGTCACGTTAGGACTGGACCGCCCCATCGTCATCGGCCAGATGTTAGGCGAGGTTGAAAAAGAAAAGCTGCTGCATAAAGGTTTGATCTGTGAGGGCGACGCCATTATCCTGGCCAAACCCATTCCTATTGAAGCAACCGCCATCATCAGCCGCGAAAAAGAGCGAGAGATCACCAGAGCATTTTCCGCAGATTTTGTCAAACGGTGCATGAACCTGTTGAAATCACCCGGACTCTCGGTGGCCGCGCCTGCCCGGGTCGCGATCAAGGCCGGCGGCGTCCATGCGTTACACGATATTACCGAGGGGGGACTCGCTACGGCCTTGCATGAAATCAGTCTGGCCGCGCACCTGGGGCTGGAGGTAAAAAGCGAAAGCATCCCGATTTTGCCGGAGGGTAAGTTACTCTGTGATCATTTTGGTCTGGATCCGTTGGGCTGCATCAGTTCCGGTTCCCTGCTGATTGTTTGTTCTAAAAGTAGTGTAAACAATATATTAGGAGCATTAGAAAACGCAGAAATTCAGGCCGCGGAGATCGGACGCATGCTTGGCGTTGACGATGGCGTCGGCATTCTGCAAAACGATGGCCCCAGTCTGAAATTACCGATTTTTACCCGCGACGAAATCATAAAAATTTTTCCTTCCTGAAATTTTAAAATCCGCCCTGCGGCTGCGGTTTTTTAAAAACAACTTGCAAAAAATCAAAATTTTTATTACTTTAATAGGCTTTATGATTTCGTAAGATACGGATGTTATGTTTCAAGAGCTTTCCGACAAATTTGAAGGAGTTCTGCGCCGTTTGCGCGGCCAGGGCCGTCTGACCGAAGCTAACATTGCGGAAGCGATGCGGGAAGTGCGGCGCGTATTGTTGGAAGCCGACGTAAATTACAAAATCGCCAGGCAGTTTATCGCAAGCGTCGAACAACGCGCCGTTGGTCAGGACGTGCTGAAGAGCATTACGCCGGGCCAACAGGTGGTCAAAATTATTTTTGATGAATTGTGCAAGCTGTTGGGTGAAAAGGAATCCCCCCTTCTTTTTTCCAACCGTTTGCCCAACGTCATTCTGCTGGCGGGATTGCAGGGTTCCGGCAAGACCACATTGGCCGGAAAATTAGCCAGGCATATTCGTAAAAAAGGACGCAATCCTCTTTTGGTAGCCGCGGACGTGTACCGACCGGCTGCCATTGAGCAGCTCAAAGTGGTCGGCAAAAGTTTGAATATTCAAACCTATGCCGAAGAAATTCGCGACGTGCCGGCGATTTGTCAAAATGCCGTCGCGCACGCGCGCAAAAATATGTTCGACACCGTCATTATCGATACCGCGGGCCGGCTGCACGTGGATGACGAAATGATGGCTGAAGTCAGGCGCGTTAAAGAGGTCACCGATCCGACGGAAATATTGTTTGTTGCCGACGGCATGACCGGACAAGATGCGGTGAACACGGCCCAGGCTTTTCTGCAACAGCTGGACTTTACCGGCGTGGTGCTGACGAAAATGGACGGCGATGCCCGTGGCGGCGCCGCACTATCCATTCGCGCCGTGACCAACCGACCGATCAAGTTCTTGAGCGTAGGCGAAAAGTTGGACCAGTTGGAACCGTTTCACCCGGACCGACTGGCTTCACGCATTTTAGGCATGGGCGATGTCGTTACGTTGGTTGAAAAAGCCCAGGCGGTGGTGGATGCCGAGCAGGCCGTCAAGCTGGAAAAAAAGCTGCGGCGCCTCGAGTTCGATCTCGAGGATTTTATGGAGCAGCTGCGCCAGGTCAAAAAAATGGGACCGTTGCAGGATATACTGGCCATGATGCCCGGCAGCCAGAGCAAAGCGTTTAAAGGCATGCAGGTGGATGAAAAAGCATTGGTGCGCGTCGAGGCCGTGATCAGTTCCATGACCTTGAGTGAAAGAGCCAATCCGAACATCATCAACGGCAGCCGACGCAAGCGGATCGCGGCAGGCAGCGGCACTTCGGTGCAAGAGGTGAATCGTCTGCTGCATCAGTTTGAAATGATAAAAAAAATGATGAAAATGATGAACAATAAAAGCGGCGGCGCACGACGCATGCCGTTCGGATTTTAAGCAAAGGAGAACACCATTGGCTGTCAAATTGCGATTACGTCGATTCGGCAAAAAGAAACAACCTTTTTATCGCATCGTTGCCATTGATTCGCGATCATCTCGTGATAGCTCTTATCTGGATAAAGTCGGTCATTATAATCCCGTTGTTGTGCCGGCTGAAATCGTGATTGACAAGGCGAAAGCCTTCAAGTGGCTGGACGTGGGCGCTACGCCTTCGGACACGGTCAAGAGTCTGTTCCGCCGTCAAGGCATTCTTATGGAATGGACGCTAAAGAAAAACGGCGCTGATGCAACGCGCATTGCCGAAGAGATGACCAAATGGCAAGCTGCGCAGGTAGAACGTGCGAAAAAAGCGGAAGCCAAAGCCGCTCAGTTGAAACGGGAAAAATCTGCAGCCAAGAAAAAAGCCGAAGAGAGCGCCCCTGCGGAAGAAAAAGCCGCAGAGTAGCTTTCTCTTTTTAACCATCAGCCTGGAGTGCCCACATGCCGCAGCGCCTGCCGGATTACGTTGTGATCGGCAAAATCACCAAGCCACACGGCATTCGCGGCGAATTGCATGTGCTTCCATTGACTGAGGATGTAAATCGATATCAGAAATTATCCAGCGTGTTTCTGAATCGAAACGGTGAACATATCGAGCAGCAGATCGAACGGGTCAAGATCATACCCGGGGCTGTTCTGTTGCAGGTGCAGGGCATCACCGACCGCAACGCAGCAGAGACCTGGCGCGGCGCTTTGGTTGAAATTGCGGGCAAAGATGTCATGCCCTTGCCGGAAGGGCAGCATTACTATTTCGAACTGGATGGTCTGACCGTCGAGACGGAGACCGGCCAGGTGATCGGCAAAATCGTGGATGTGCTCAGTTACCCTGCGCAGGATGTATACGTCGTTCGCTCGGAAGATCGCGAATATCTGATTCCGGCGGTATCCGCTTTCATCGTAAAGGTAGACACCGAACGTCAAACGGTGGTGATTAACGCAATCGACGGATTGCTGGATTAAAGATGTCAAAGCCGATGAACATCCACGTGATCGCCGCCTGTCCACGATTGTTGGACAGCCCGCTGAACGAAAGCATTCTCAAGCGGGCCCGGGATCGCAACCTGGTGAACATCCATGTGCATGATCTGCGCGAGTGGGCATTAGACAAACATCACCAGATCGACGATTATGATTTCGGCGGCGGACCGGGCATGATTCTTAAACCGGAGCCGTTGTTTCTCTGCATCAATGATGTTTTTTCACGATTCCAGCTCGCCGGCACAGCCGTGACGCTGTTAACGCCCGCCGGGGAACTTTATACGCAAAAAAAGGCCATTCAGCTTTCTCTGCGGGAAAATCTGGTGCTGTTATGCGGTCACTATAAAGGCATCGATGAACGGGTTATTGAAACATTTGTGACCGAAGAAATTTCTATCGGAGATTATATTGTCACGGGCGGCGAAATCGCCGCCATCGCCATTGTTGATTCCCTGGTGCGGCTGCTGCCGGGCGCCATCAGCGACATTGATTCGGCTGAAGGAGATTCGATTCAATCCGGTTTGCTCGATTATCCGCACTATACCAGACCGCGCGAGTTGTACGGCAAGCAAGCGCCGGCCGTGCTGTTGAGCGGTGATCACAAAAAAATTAACGCATGGCGTCTGCAGATGGCGCTTGAGCGCACGCAGGCCAGACGTCCTGATTTATATGAAAAATATTTGGAAAATAATTAACCTCGAAGCAGGAGGCTTGAACTCATGAACAAAATGGATTTGGTAGCCGCATCGCAGCTTAAAAGCGACGTACCGGCGTTCAACCCCGGCGACACCGTGGCGGTGCACGTCAAAGTTATTGAAGGCGATAAAGAGCGCATTCAGGTTTTTCAGGGCGTCGTCATCAGCCGCAAGGGGGAAGGCGTAAATTCGCAATTTACGGTGCGTAAAGTGTCAGAAGGCATCGGCGTGGAACGCATTTTCCCGCTGCATTCGCCCAATGTAGCTAAAATCGAACGCATCCGCGAAGGCCATGTTCGTCGCGCCAAGCTTTATTATCTCAGCCATCTCAAGGGCAAGGCCGCACGCATTGATGAAAAACGCGCCAAGACGCCGGTAACGAGCAAAACCAAAGCGTAACGGCATCGACGCGTGGTTGCGTCTCGGCCGGCTGGCACCACGCTGTTCACTCGTTAAAAGCCCGTCTGTCAGCTGACTTGACCCACTGTAGCGCTTGCTGGTTTGTTCAGGGCTCGGGATCACCGCTATAAAATTGCTATAGCGGTTTTTTTTTAAACAGCAATGAATTAAATTCATAATTAACTTGAAAAAAATGAATATTTATTATACTTTTTAAGAAAAATAATATTGCCTGGAAATCGGAATCAGACGGCCAATTCTCTACAAAGAATGCGGAGCAAAGATCGTGGAAGGAGCTTTTTATCATGTCAGCCTCTTTTAGCAAACAAACCATTCAGGAAGTTTATAATGTCTGCGTTAAAACCTTTAGCGAGGAAATCGCTTTTTCATATGTTGATGAGGGTGGTTACACTTTTCGGGAAGTGGAACGGCAGGTCAATGCCGTTATCAGATCCTTGCGCGTTTTTGGCTTGCAGAAAGGGGACCGGGTCGCTATTCTGTCGGAGAACGGACCGGCCTGGAGTTTGACGTATCTATCCGTGGCTGCCATGGGCGGCGTGGTGGTGCCCATTCTGCCGGATTTTCACAAGTCCGAGGTGCATCATATCATGCGTAATTCCGGCAGTCGCGTGTTGTTCATCTCCAGCAAACTCACCCACAAGGTGGCGGACATTCGTCTCAAGGAATTGGAATGGATTGTTGCCACCGATAATCAAAATTTAAATCTCGTGCACAACAAAATCGACAATTTCGTCGAGTTGGTGGAAGGTGCACAGTGGTCGAAAAAAAGCCGCGATCTGAAACAGCCGCAATTTCCCGTGGAAGAAAATGATCTGGCTGAGATTCTATATACTTCCGGCACCACCGGGCATTCAAAAGGCGTTATGTTGACGCATAAGAACATTGTGTCCAACGCCCTGGCAGCCATCGACATGATCGGTCTGTCTAACCAGGATCGACTGGTGTCCATTTTACCGCAATCGCATGCGTACGAGTGTACCTGTGGTTTTATCGCGCCTTTTATCCGCGGCGCCAAGGTGTATTATATCAAGGGGCTGCCCACGGCCAGCACCTTGCTGCCGGCCGTGCAAAAAATCAAACCCACTATTATCCTCTCGGTTCCGCTGATCATGGACAAGATCTACAAGAAAAAGGTCTTATCCGAGATCAATTCAAAACAATTTTCCAAAATGGCGTACAAGGTATCGCCCAAGTTCGTTTTTAAAATCGCCGGCAGGAAATTGTTCCAGGCCTTTGGCGGACAGTTGCGTTTTATGGTTTTCGGCGGCGCCGCCACACCCCCTGAAGTCGAGGCCTTTTTGTCTGAAGGCGGCTTTCCTTATACGACGGGGTACGGCCTGACCGAAGCTTCACCGCTGTTAACCGTGAATCCCGTGGGCAAGGTCAAACAGCAATCGGCGGGCAAAGTGGTGCCCACGGTGACCTTGCGCATCGCTGATGTAGATCCGCAGACCGGAATCGGCGAGATCCAGGCCACAGGCCCCAACATAATGAAAGGCTATTACAAAAACGAAGAAGTGACCAGACGGACCTTTACCGGCGACGGTTGGTTGATTACCGGTGATCGTGGTTACATCGACGAGGACGGCTACCTGTTTATCAAGGGGCGTTCGAAAAATCTCATCGTCGGACCTTCCGGTGAAAATATATATCCGGAAGAGATAGAGTTTCATCTCTTGCAGAGCCCCTATGTTTTGGAGGCATTGGTTTATGAAAAGGACGGCCGCATTGTCGCACGCGTCCATCCCGATTATGACGCGCTCGAGCAGACTTTTCACCTCTCCACATTGGACGGCTCCCAGGCTGTTAAAACCGTAGAAAAGTTGCTCGAGGAGATACGTTTGGAGGTGAACGCCAAGGTGGCGGCCTATTCCCGGATCCATAAAATCATTGAACAGCCGGAAGAGTTTGAAAAAACACCTACAAAGAAAATAAAGCGATATCTATATACCGACTGATTGTCCTTGCTGTTTTACGAATGTCTAACTCGCTTAAATCCGCCGGGGCACTGAATTTGATTTAATTTCTATAGTTTGTAGGTTCTGCTCTGTGATCTCTGCGTTGTATCTTTTAACGCAGAGCGCGCAAAGGTACGCAAAGGAACAAAAAAAAAGGTCGAAAGCAAACGCTTTCGACCTTAAATTTATATCCCACCGAAAAACTTATCTGCTTTTAAAATTTTGCACCATGTTGCGCAGACCGTCCTGAAAAATCACGGTGATTTTACATTGATCGAGTATTTTAACGACCACGCCGACGCCGAACTTGGTATGATCGATGACGTCGTTTTCCGTAAAGGAAGAATTCATGCTATAGGACACAGCCTTTTCTTTGTCCGCTTGTTCCAACAACCGGTTCCACTTGCGTTCCTCACGCGTCTGCGGATCAACTTTCGGCTTTTTAGCCTTTTTGGCCTTTAACTTTTTTGCATTTTCAGCATTAGCAGGCCGGTACCGGTGCGAACTGAGGCAGGCTTTGCACATTACCTTCATAAGCTCAGGGGTTTTAATTACCTGGATCACATGGACCGTTGCTCCCTTGCATTTGGGGCAAAGTGCTTCGACTTCAGCGCCAATTTCTGGTTTTCTGGCTTCAGGCATTACGTTTCCTTTATGATAAACTTGTTCATTCCTTATAAATTACGGAAAATTCCGGAAATAATCAAGTAATACTTGTGCTGCAACAGCGTGTTGCCTTTTGTAACTTACTTGATGGATTTTCTGCAAAAACCGGAACTTGCATGTAATTACCATGCGGAAAATCAATGGCGATCCTCATTTCCACATCTAAAAATGAGTAAAATCAGTTATTTTTCTTCCTGGTAAGGATGGGAGTGCTATAAATGAATACATCTATTATCAAATTGGGGATGTTCTGTCTTGTTATGTTATGCCTGTCAGCCTGGGCCATAAATCCGCCGGCAGGTTTTCAAGGCGCCATCACGCTTGACGGGGCGCCTGCGCCGGAAAATGCCACCCTCATTGCCTGGATACCGGGCAGCACGGCTGACGCATCGTGCCCGATCGTTAGCGCCGGAGAATATGGTCCAGTGCAATTGGCTGCAGATGATCCTGCTACCTCGGATAAAGAAGGCGGCGTGCAAGGCGATGGCGTTCGTTTCAAACTATTGGTCGGTGATTCTGTTTTTAATGCCGAACCTGTCTGCATTTGGAAATCAGGCGAAACACAAACGGTAAATTTACAGGTTTGGAGAAACCGTGCGGCCATTTGGTCAGCAACGCATGAAATAGAGTTCAACACGGTCGCTCTGCGCAGTCAATCTGAAGCCGGATTTTCTATTGTGAATGCGGGCAATGCTGATCTGTTGATCCAGGAGGTGGTTTCTGTAAATAATGATATCGATGTGCTATTCGAAGATTCGCTCCTAGTGGCAAAAGATTCCGCCAAGGTCATTCAGGTCTTGTTTCGACCAGAGACAGAGGATGAATTTAACGATCAGATACGCGTCAGCAGCAATGCCGGCGAATGGATTATAACGGTTCATGGCCGGGGATATGAACTTTGGCCGTTGCATTGGCGAGTGACGGCAGATACGACGGATTGGTTAGGCAGTTCAGATAGTGTGGGCTCCCTGGCCTATAACCAGATGACCCATCACCTGGCATTGGCAGGACCGGGATTGTCTTTTGTTCATCCGGGTACGGGTCGTCTGCTGCAGCAGCGAATTGTTCCATCAGAAAATCTACATCGTGTGGCTATCAGCGCTGATGGACAGATTTTCGCATGCACTCTGGCGATGAATGGCGCTGAATTCAAATTGTATCGTTATAGCGATGAATCGGCTGAACCCGATCTTGCGTTTCAAGGATTATTGCCGGAACGCGTTGGCGACGCTTTGGCGGTGAGCGGCGTCGGCACGGAACTCAAAGTATACGTTTCGGGTTTGGGCAACAGCAAAATTTTCATATTCACTACGACCGATGGCGCTGTATATGAAAACAGCGGCGAAATTGTTTTGCCTGAGGCCGGAACCGCCGGCTATTCCATCTGTAGTGTTCCTGAAACAGACTATCTGTTTGTTGCCGGACCGGCGAAATCCGCGCGATATATTAAAAATGACGGCACTCCGATTTACTCGTTCGGTACGGAAACGATATCAGCAGCTAATCTGAGCTACTTTGAACGAATGGACGGCAACGGTCATTTGCGCCGTTTTCTGGCTTTTATCAACGGCGCCGCACCCGGAACCAAAGTCGCGGAATTGCTCGGCCCTGGACCGGCAAGTTTGTGCGACAGTGTTTATGTTTGGCCGGCTGCGACGCCTGAATATCAGCAGTTCCCCAATCTGAATGCAACGGCGCAAGTTATGTACAACGGCGTTGAAAACACTCTGATCGAACTGGTGACCAATAACGGGCTGTCTTCCTATCATTTTAATCAAATATTGCACGACCCCATGCCGTGCAGCGGGTATTTGGTCGGCAGAGTAACCAATTGCAGCGATGCCTCGCCGCTTGCTAATGCGGAAATCCGTATTCTGGGCCTGGATTGGATTACGATCACCGATGATGACGGTTGCTATGCGTTTTTGGACGTGCCTTGTCAAGAGTATCAGGTGCGCGTCAACGCAATGAACTTTTTCAGTCAAACCAAGACTGTTTTTGTCACTGATCAGCTGTTGGCCACAGCCGATTTTTCCTTAAAGCAGCGCGAGTATCTTCCCATTTCTGTGACCGCCTGTCCATCCGGCCCGGACGTTCTTCTGCAATGGGACCTTAGCCGGCCACAGACACGATTGTTCAGTCATAATGAAAAGCCAACCAGCGGGTGGTTTCAAAAAATGAATATGGCGTACGGCGTCGTGTTTGATCTGTCCCCCTACGTCGATGCCACACTGGAGCAGGTCGATTTTAACCATTTTTCCTGGCAGTTGCTGCACGGACCCTATCGCTATCGCGTTCATATTTATAATATGCTGGATTCGACGCAGGTGGCGGAAATGGACGGCCTTACTTCGCAGGATTCCTGGGCTTCGGCGCAATGGGAAACCGCTGTTGACCTAAGCAGTTTGTCCGGCCTGGAAAAAGTAGGAATTTTTATAGAGCCGCTGAGCGGCACTGTTAACGATGCCCATCCGATCATTTCAACTGACAACCAGGTTCCTTGCCAACCAGGCGTCAATTACATCATTGAAGACGTCAGCGCTCCATTTGCCACATTGATGGAGGCCCGTGAAAAGAATGACGGCTATGGCAATTTTCTTATCGATCTATGGATCAATCATCAGGGCATTCGTCGACAACTGATTGCCGGTTCTGCAGCGACGCCGGCTGCCTGGTCAGGAACAACAGAACCGACCCGGAGAACCATCACGGCTGCTCAGATCAATCCCAAACCGCAACCGCCAATGCCGCAATCGTTGTATGGTTTTCGCATTTATCGTAATCTGACCGACAGCCAGAGCACTCTGCAATTGCTGGCGACCACGCCGCCCAACAGTTTCTCTTTTGTGGACATCGATATGGCGCAGGATACCAGCTGCGTGTACGGCGTCAGCGCGCTGTACGATTCCGTTGAATCGGCTATCGTTTCTGTTCCATATTACCATCCACCCGTATTGACCATCAGCCAGGCGCGGGAGGATGACAACAGCGATGGACTGTTAGATCGCATTGGTCAACTGGTTACGGTTTCCGGCGTAACAACGACACAAAATTTTGCCTCTCGTTCGTTATCTGATTTTTATATGCAGGAGGAAAATACAGGTGTGCACATCACGTGCGCAAGTCATGCACTAGATGTTCAACCGGGCATGCAAATATACATCAGCGGCCGTGTGACCAACGAAGATGGCCTGGCAGCCATTGCGATTACACAACCTGCCAGTCTGCAGGTTGTCAAAAAGGACGTACCTGTCCTGGAGCGCCTTATAACATATGGACAACTGGCCGATTCCTTGGAATCCAGATTGGTTAGGGTAGAGGGGTATATTCTTGTCAATCAAGCAGACTGGCCGATCGCCGGACAAGATGGCTGGCTTGACATAACTAACGGGGCTGATACGGTGACGGTTTTTATCGATCATAATACCGACATGGATGGAACAGAGGCCTTTAGCGGAATTTTTAATCTGGTTGGCATTCTGGACTATACTGCGGCGCACGGTTATGCCTTGCGACCGCGTCAACGGGCTGATTTTTCCGTCGTTTCGTCAGTAGCCCAAACTAGCAGTGCGCCCGAGCGTTATGAATTGCGACAGAATTATCCCAATCCATTTAATCCTGCAACCACGATCATGTTTACATTGCCGCAAAGCGAGCCGGTACGGATCACGGTGGTTGACCTTTCCGGCCGTGAAACGGCTGTGCTCCAAGATGGTCCGTTGTCAGCCGGGAGCCACAAATTTTCCTTCTCAGGCCGGGGTTTGGCTTCGGGCGTATATTTTTATCAGGTGGAGACGCCGACGTTCAGGGATTGTAAAAAGATGATTTTGATGAAATAGGCCTGTTAAAAAAAACGGACATCGCATTGATGTCCGTTTTTTGCAGTGGGATAAAAAAGTCGGACACCATGAGAGACTGATGCAAAACCCCAGACCCCGGAGGTGGCCGCGTTTTTTGCGGACACTCCGGGTGTCTCTCGGCGCATAATCAATGAGTTAAGAAACCCGGAGTCGCAAAAACCGTGACCCCGGGGTTGTTCTACCTTTTGCGACAGTCTCCGAAGGTGTCCGGCATTTGCTTGCGGCTTGTCCGGGTTAGGTCTAATTCCAGTTTTTAACCCGGCAAATTTCTCCGGGCGTTTTAAATTCGCAGATGCTCCACAGGTGGCAGCGGTTGGCACAGGTCAAAGACTTGTCGAAAAGTTGCGCCGGCTTGACGGTTTTGAGCTGCAGCTGTTTCGGAGTCCGGCAGCGCGCGACCATGAGTTTTTGCGTTATCTCCAAAATGTCCTGAAACGCCCGATTGCCATAGGTCGTTAATCGCAGCATATTGCGTTGTTGCATGGCTTCATGCACGGCCGGATCATGATGAACGCTGCCGGCAACAACAAAAGTCAAACCCAACTCATTCCCAAGGTATTTATTCAACAGATGCGCCTCTTTGGCATAATCGGACGATTCCACCATATTAAAGACCACGCGAATATTAAAACTGTACAAGATGCGCTTGAAAATTTCTTCTGCCGGTAGATTGTTTTGCTGCAACAGCGTCATCATATTTTCCACAAACGACGGCGCAGCCAGTGAATCTTCATAATTGTCCGGAAATGGCTTTTGGCTCAGACTGCTGTAGGCCGTTTGCGCTTTGCGCAACACCAGAGTTTTGATGATGCGGGAAAGGTTTTCCATGCTGGTAGGTTCTGAAGTGGATAACAGCACCTGCAGATCAGCGGTCAGGAAAAAGTCCAGGTCCTTGGGTTGTGTGCGCGGCCCCAGATCCATGATGACGTAATCCGCGTCTAAATTGCGCAGAGCCTGCACCAGTTTAATCTTGCGCATGATATGCGCCTGCTGTGGATTGTACGCTTCTTCCGGACCCGGTATGATGCTCAAATTTTTAAAACCGGTCGGTTTGGTCAAAGAGTTCAAACTTTTATTATCGTCCAGATGCCGCCAATAAGATACCGGTTCCGCCTTAACGCTAAAAATATCATGCTGGTTGGGTCCGCCGAAATCGGCATCTACAATAACCACGCGTTTTTGCAGTCCGGCCAGGGCAATGCCGACGAGAGCGCAAAACAACGATTTTCCTGCGCCGCCCTTGCCGCCGGCCACAGCCCACAATTTTGCTCTGCTGAGATGACCATTATTACGAATAAAGGGCATCATGCCCGGCATATAGCCGGCAAGAAAACGGCGTCGACCGTTTCGTGTAATGATGTCGTTGGGATATAACAATCCCTGCAGTCCCCACAAGGCCAGCGCATAAGAGCTGATGGGCCCGATTTTGGACTCTTGTTGCTCAATGCACCAGTGCTTGATCTGATTCTCCATAGCCCGATTGCCTTCTTTGGATCAAATTGATACAATGTTTCCGCACAAACCAAATAGATGCCATTTGCAATTGCAATGATCTAAGGGCTAACCAAATTTTCCATTTTAACCAATGACATCGAATCAGCAGAATCATCTAGTTAGACCCCCAAGTTCAGTTTTGCAATCCAGGGTTTCCTTTATTTAAAAAAACGCAGAGTATTTTCACCCTGGTGATAAATATTTGAGCAATTTTCATACCAAATTGGGTGATACCGCCGGCGTGTCATATACGAAGATTATCGTCTGTTCTTGAATATTTCTTTAGCGCTGATGAAATCATGCCAGGTTGGGATGAGCTGGGGCCAGTGATAATCGGTTTTTTTGATAAAAAGGATGATGATAAAACACGCGGTAAAAATATAAGAGATGCTTGCTGTCCATCCTGCACCGGCCAAACCAAATCGCGGCACCAATAAGTAATTTCCGGATATGGTAAACAAGAGACCGATTAAGGCGGCCAGCGTGTTCAGGGCATAGCGTCCGGTGCCGGCGAAATAATGACTCACGACAATGGTAAAGCCAAAGATGACGATGCCGGGTCCCAGAATGTGAATAATAACGCGCACCTGACCAAATTCTGCGCCAAAAATGGCAGTGAAAAACGAAACCGGCATGGCTGCAATGACCAGCACAGCCGCCAGGGTGGCGGCCAGAGAGAGTTTGGCCAACATCAATGCCAGCCGGCGGCTGATGTCATTGTCGCCTAAATTGGCGATGCGCGAGTACAACACGGTTGAAATGCTGTTGGATATCATCCACACAGCCTCGGCAATGCGAACACCAACGTCGTAGAGTCCGATATCCGTCAGGTTGTGCTGTGAATGCAGTACGTAATAACTCATGCGATAATTGAGGTACTGAATGACATTGCCGAGCTGTGATATGAATCCGTAACGTCCCACTTCCACAAACAGAGCATGCCAGGAAACGGTTTCTGTTGAATCTGCACAGCTCTTATATACACGCCACAGATGTAAAGAACTGAAGAGAAACGCCAAACCGTAACCGGCATACAAGCAACTGATAAAATGAATCGTAGAGACGGTTTCGGCAAAAAAAATAGCGGCGGTGAAAACGGTTATCTGCACAAAGACCTGCAGTAAGGCGGTCAGGTTATAGATCGTAATCCGTTCCACAGCCACCAGAATGAAACCATGAGCCGTTACGGCTGATAACAACACCCCTAGCAGAAAAATATGCAGCCATTGTGCTTTCGGCGCCATCTCGCCAAAATAAAAAAGCGCGGTTATGGCCGCACTCAGCAGCAGGATGCAGGCATAAGCTACTGCTGTGAGACGCCGGAAATATTTCTTGCTTTTATGTTGCGGGACCAGATAGACCAGGGCCGCGCCGCTGATGAAACCGTTGAGCAACAACACATTGAAAATGGAGGTGAGCAACAAACCCACATATCCCCGGCCTTCAGCGCCGAGATATTGCGTGGATAATACCACCAGAGCGAAGGCGGCGATGGCAGAGAGCACGCGTGTGGCAAAGGTGTTGAGTAAATTCTTCAGCATGTAATTTTATTTCTGCATCAGCTGTTAAATTTTAAAATCGATTTTGCCCTGCCAGTGCAATCGGGTGTAGGCGCCGGGCAATCGTTTCCAAAGGATCGCAATGACCGTCTGTCCCAGAATCAGCAGCGGATTTCTGCTCTTCAGAGCGCCATGGCCGTGACGTTCTTCATTCAGATAAAACCAGCGATAAAAGAAAGGCCAAACCGGTTGTTGTCGTTTTTTTTTCGCAAATATCAGTTTGCTCTGGCTCGGTTGGATAACCCAGAGGTGATAGGGTTCGGTCAACAATGTTTCGCTCAGTGGTCCCGGCGTTTCAATATATCCGCGCTTGCCGACGCGCTGCAATTCATGCAAAAACCGGTCCGGTTGTGGAATGTGCTCAGCAATATGAGAGGCGATAATAAAATCCAATGTCTGTGTTTTAAAGGGCATGGCCTGGGCATCGCCTACCACAAGTTTTTTCCCTCCGGGAATGACCGCGCCGGCGCCGCTGCGGTGCACCGATGCCGACAATTCCCGTTCCAGAAGAATGTCGGCGCGGCGGTTGGGATTGTGACCGCTGCCCACATCCAGCACCAGCCAGTCCGGCTGCAACCGTAATCTTTCTCCGCAAAAACCCACCGGCCAGGAGGTCAGCAGGGATTCGTAGAGTTCATGATATTGCCGGCCAACGGTGTCCGCAGAGAAACGTTTTTGAATGGATGTGCGGATCAACTGCGGATCGAACTGCCGGCTATGCTCTGAACAGAACTGCATGGCAGCCGTCAGGGCGTCGTCATCTTCCGGTGGAACCACGCAGCCTGTTTCTTCCGTCACAAAAAATTCCGGTCCGCCGCAAGCGGTGACAATGGCCGGCATGCCGTAGAGCATGGCTTCTGCTGCCGCTACTGAAAAGGTTTCGTAGCGACTGCTGACGACATAGCAATCGCTTTGCTGCCATTGCTGCATCATGTGCTCATACGCGACCAGACCGGCAAACACCACCTGGTTCTCGATGGCCAATTCTTCGGCCAGAGCATGCAGCTTTTCTTTGTCCGGACCGTCGCCGGCGATGATCAGGCGGCAATTGGGCCGAATTTTCAACATAAGGGCGAAGGAACGCAGCAAACCGGATACATTTTTCTGCTGGTCTTCAAGCAGACATGCGGTTATGAAAGTGAATGGTTGATGCACATTTTTTTTCTCTAGCCGACCGACCGCTATATCAATGACGTTGGGGATGACATGGCCGTTGTCTCTGACCAGGCCGTGTTCTGTTAGCGCCTGCAACAGCGATGGCGAGACCGCCACCATGGCCTGGCTGTTACGACAAATTTTACGCGTCACAATACGATTGAGTAAAGAGGCGCGTTGATAATGACCGTCTGCCGGCAGATAATTGGTCAAATGCTCGGTGATGAGAAAGGGGATCTGACGCCGCCATTTCAACCACAACGCCAGGAATCCGCCGGGCAACACCATGTGCACGTGCACCAGATCAGGCATGCCGAATTGTTTGACAATTTGCCGGAAACCGATGCGGCCGGCTTGCAGAAAACGCCACATCTTGATGAGCGGGGCTGTTAATGCGAAACGTAGATCGTTTTTTTGATAAAAAACGCGCACCACGATATATCCGCTGTCGGTTTCGACCTGGCAATCATAGCGTGAGTCGCTCAAATTCGGATCAGAAATCACGTTTAAAACCGCAATGTCATCAAAAGCACTCTGCGCTTTTGCTTGTTTTTGCACAAAAACACCTTTAAGCGGATGCACGCGTCCGGGAAACGTACGTGGTATCATCAGGATTTTAAGTCGACCGGGAGTCATCAGAATTCTTCACCTAACATGCTGTTGTAGGATGCCACGCGCACACCGTTCTGAAAATATAATCGCGGCAACCGTTTGCCGAATCGGGCCATGACCTCGTAGGATACGGACCCTGTCCAGCCGGCGATATCATGCGGGGAAATTTCTTCATTTCCTTCACGGCCCATGAGAATCACCGCATCGCCGATTTTCGCCTGCGGGCAATCTGTGATTTTAATAAAACAGGCATCCATGCACAGGCCGCTGACAATGGGCGTCCTGCGGCCGTGCAGCAACACCTCGCCGGCCTGGCGGATTTTGCGGTCATAGCCGTCTGCATAGCCGATGGGCAGGACTGCGATGCGTTCCGGTTTCTGCGCCATAAAGCGTCGACTGTAGCCGACGCTCTCGCCGCGTCCGAGATCCCGGACAGCGATAATATGACTTTTCAGCGTCATGGCTGGACGCAAATCCAGCGGCATTTGAACATCCTGCGAGGGATAATAACCGTACAGCAAGAGCCCGCAACGCACCATATCCATATGCGCATCAGGCAGGTCAAGAATGCCGCCGCTGTTGCACATATGCCAGGTCGGAATGTGGATGCCCTTTTGTGCAAAAGTTCGACGAATCTGTTGCACACGCATGATCTGCAGCAGGGCAAAGCTTTTGTCAATGGCGTCAGACAATGGGAAATGGGTCATCACGCCGACAAAATCCAGATGGGGGAATTTCCGGCATTGTTCGAACGCCTGCTGGGCTTCTTGCCAGGGTGCGCCGTACCGGCCCATGCCGGTATTGATTTTAAAATGCACGACCGCTTTTTTGCCTTGTCGAGCGGCGCTTTCTGACAAGGCCTGGGCCATCTCTGGACGAAAGACCATTTGCTCAATGTCGTATTGGACCGCATAGTCAGCATGCTCGGCTAAAATTTCACCCATGTTGAGAATGGGTTTGGTGATGCCGTATCGCCGCAACTGGATCGCTTCATCCAGCATGACTACGCCGAATCCGTCCACGCCGGCTTGCTGCAACGTCCGGCTGACCGGTTCTGCTCCCAGACCATAGGCATCGGCCTTGACGATAGCCAGTAATTTTTTATCGCCCAATAAGGATTTGACCTGCTGAAAATTGTGGACAATGGCATCCAGATCGACTTGTACCCAGGAGGGCCGGAGACAGGGCACTTTAAGATTCATGTTGTATGCTCTTTTTCATTCTTTGTGTACAAATGCTGTCGCTCAGACCTGTGTGATAGATATAGGTCGGGAAATCGACGCGTTGCACAGAACAGGTCCTGGCCGCGCGTTGCACGAACTCGGATTCAGCCGAATAATCCATGAGCTTGAATCCGCCGCTGTCTAGAAAAGCCTGGCGTTTGCCGAACAGCGTGGCGCCGATGGTGCATTGCGACAGGTGAATCTTTTGGCCCGGATGAAAAGCGTCTTCCACATAATGGCTTTCTTCCGGACCACGAAAAATCGCTCCGCCGTGGATAATGTCGATTTCCGGGTGATCGGTCATGTATTGCACGCGCAAACCCAGATGGTCAGGCAGATATTCATCGTCGGAATCGATAAAAGTGACATAATATCCCAGGCCGGCCTGAATGCCGATGTTGCGCGTGGCAGCCAATTTGCGCCGAAGGTGTTTCATATATCGCCACTGCGGATGAAGCGCCAGTTGCGGCAGGATCAACTCGGCCAATCCGTCCGTGCTGCCGTCGTCGACAATGAGCAACTCCCAGTTCTGCCAGGTCTGTTGTTGCACCGACTCGACGGCAGCCATGATCAAATGACGCCGATTATAAACCGGCAAGATGACGGTGACCAGGGGAGACAGGCCGTTATTTTTTAAACAGGTAATAATTCTCACCCTTGAATAATTTTTGCACGCGGCCGTTTTCATCCATGATAAAACGCACGCGGTCCCCATTGCCGTTTTCGCCGGACATGCGGAATTGGTTTTCCGCTTCCGGCACGAGTTCGATGGCGCCGTCCGCAGGATTGTCCAACGGCGGATAATCGTGTTCGTATAAAACCAATTTTCCGCGCAGCATCATAACCCGGGCTTGCCAGCCGCTGAGGTCTTCATAGTAACCGAGATATTTTTGACAGAGGACCGGATCAAGTTTGGCCGGCACTGCTGCTGCTGGCCGTGCTTTGAGGAACAACGGCGCCATCATATCGTAAATGCGATAGGCCATGGTTGAAGGCACGGCATCAGCACAATTCATCAACACAATGACGCCGATCTTTTCAGCAGGACAAAAGGTGATCTGGCTTTTATAGCCTGCAACCCAACCGCCATGGCCCACCATGGTGCGGTCTCCGCGTTTGCGAATGCCGAATCCGAGTCCCCAGCCGCTGCTCCAGTCCGGGTTGAGCCAGTGTATACGCTGCATCTCCCGCAGGGTCGGTCCTTTAAGAACGGCATCGGCGGAAAGATCAGCATAGCGCAGATGAAAAGAGATATATTTCGCCAAATCAACCACGCAGGAGGTGATATTGGCCGCAGGAATTAATGCATTGCATTCCGGAAAATCAATTCTTTTTCGCGTTCCATCAGGCAGCAGACGATCATAGGAAACCGCCAACCGCGAACGATGGCCGTCCGGCAGCACCACGCTGGTGCTGTTCATGGTTAAGGGCTGTAATATATTCTTGTTGATGTATTGTTCATAGGACTCTTTGGCTGCTGCGCTCACAACCTCACCTGCCAGAGCCAGGCCAAGATTGGAGTAATGATATTTTGCCCAGGGCTCACGCAACATTTCCTGATTCGGCAAGGTCTCCATCAATTGCGAGCGCGTGGGAAATCGGTGATCGGTCCAGTATGGAAAGGCTGCTTCGCCGGGCAGGCCGCTGGTGTGGGTCAGCAGGTTTTCAACGGTGATAACCGGTTCTGCAGAAAATCGGTTTCGCACTTTGAACCAGGACAGGTGTTTGACGACCGGATCGTCGAGACGCAATTTGTTTTGGTCGCGCAACTGCATGATCGCTGTCGCAGTAAAAGTTTTGGTAATGGAAGCGATGCGGCATAGCGTTTCCGGCGTCATCGCTGTTTTCTTGTCCAGATCGCTGTAACCGAAGCCCTGCGCCCAGACCAGTTTTTGATCATCAACAATCCCGACAGCAACACCGGGGATTTTATTGTAATCTATCTGTTCCTGAATCCAGACCGACAACAATTGCAGCTCAGAGTTTATATCTGTTTGCAGCGCCGGATCGGCTTGGGCAAAAAGCGCCATACAGGTCAAGAGTACGAGTGCAAAGCTTTTCATAAGATTATTTTCTCTCCTTTCTGCATGGAGATTGTCTCAGCCAAAGCGATCTCTATGCTTTGTCGTGCGCTCAACGGCGTCATGCGCGAGACGGGTTTATTGCTGTTGAGGCACTCGATGTAATAGCTAAACTCGCGACTGTAGCCGTCGCCTTCAGGCACGGAAACCGGTTGCGCTTGTTCATCTCCGGTTCGCGTCAAACGGAGCGTCGGCGTTAGTGTTGAATCGTATTGCAGCAGTCCTTTTTCGAACAAAGCGCCATAACCCATTTTGAATCCGGTCGGATAATTCCAACTGCCTTCCGCAGAACAGAGCAGGGGAAAGGGGTAGAGATATTGGCTCATGACCGAATGATTCAAACCGGATGGGGTGGACAGTCCTTGAGCAAAGACCGCAGCGGGCCGGCCCAGGACGTACTGGATGAAATCGACATCATGCACATGCAGATCGAAAACACAGCCGCCGCTTTTGTCCGGTCGGCCAAACCAGCTGTCAGAGCCGGACCAAAAAGGCGGTGCGCTCACACGCAGACACGACAATGCCTGCAGAGCACCCAGTTCGCCGGAAGCCAGGCAGCTGTGTAGAATTTCATACTCTGGCCAGAAGCGCAAACATTGGGCGATAATCAGTTCACGTTGATTACGCTGAGCCGCCTCGATCATGGCGTCACAGTCCGACAGCGTGAGCGCCATAGGCTTTTCACAGATGACATGTTTGCCGGCTTGCAGCGCCTCTACGACCACCTGGCGATGCAACCAGGTAGGCAAACAGATGCTTACACAATCGACCTTTTCTTTCTTAAGCATCGTGCTCATCCGGTCATAGATAGCTGCTCCGGCCAACAGATCTTCCTGCTGACCGACGTCGATATTTCCGGATGTCGTTTGTTTGATTTTTTGCGGATCGGTCTCGACGACAGCCGCCAGTTCAGCATCCGGGTGGCGTTTGATCTGTTTCGCATGGGTGACGCCCATAAAACCAAATCCGACAACAGCGAATCGAATCATGCCTTTTGCTCCGTTTTACTAAGAATAGAGTCCTGAATTGAGCGATTGCATTATCCGCGAAAGTTACAAACCTTCGCAAGGTTGTTTTTAAGCACGTATCGCTCAATTTAAGAAAGAATTTAATCAATTGAGAACGAAAATCAAAGTGTTAACAATTGCGGTTGACAAAAAAAAAACTATTGCGTACATTACTCTGATTGATGCATTAAGGATGCAGTCAGTCCGATCCGGCTGTTTCGCGTTTGTTGAGGAGAGGCATGAAACCAAAAATCGTCATCGGGGTGACTGTTATTATTGCGGCTTTGCTGTATCTGATTTTTGCCAGCTTTAAAGACAACACGCTCTATTATATGACCGTGCGCGAGCTCTACAGCCAGGATGTCCTCCCGGTCAATAAAGGCCTGCGAATTAACGGAACCGTCGTTCCTTCCTCCATTAATTGGAATGCGCAAAAAATCGAACTTGCCTTTATCCTCAGCGAGGGCAAAGACAGTCTGGCCGTTGTTTATAAGGGACCGGCGCCGGATCAGTTGGCTAACGGTCAGCCGGCAGTCGTAGAAGGCAAGCTGGACGGCGACGGTGTTTTCCACGCCACAAAAATCACCCTAAAGTGTCCGTCCAAGTACGAGGCCAAAGCTAAGGACGGGGCAAGCAAATAAATGATCGGCAAGAATCGG
This sequence comes from uncultured Cytophagia bacterium, assembly GCA_964387285.1. Lineage (GTDB taxonomy): Bacteria > Zhuqueibacterota > Zhuqueibacteria > Residuimicrobiales > Residuimicrobiaceae > Anaerohabitans. Next base: position 30,552 of record CAYLWO010000052.1, read on the forward strand.
ACATATCTGCTGTTCTTGTTGGCGCTTGTCGTTGCCTGCAATGCCCCGCGTCACAATCCCTTGGATCCGAAAAATCCGGATTACAGTTTTGCGATGTTGTCCGGGTCCGTGCAGACGATCAGCGTACCGCATCACGCCATCGGCCAGGCGCAAGTGCGCTGGTCTCCGGAAGGACAGATGGCCGTTTCCGATCAGAACGGATATTTTTCCTTTTCCGCGTTGACGCCGCAAGACGGCTATCTCTTCTTCTACGCAGAAAATTATCGTCAGGATTCTCTGAAAATAACCTGGAATGACTTGCACGAAAAGAACGTCCAGGTTTATCTGAATCACTATCCCTCTTTGGATAAAGTGGTTCTGTACAGCACCGTGTTGAATCGATACCCTAATTTACGCAGCTATTCGCTCACGTTACAGGCCTGGATCAGCGACCCGGATATGGATATAGACAGCGTCCGGGTTGAAGCGTCCTTGCCCGCGCTTTGCTGCGCCCTGCCGTACAATACCACGGATAAATCGTTTATCAAAACATTTTCTTCGTTTGATTTATCTCCAGCCACCATTTTTAGCGTGGTGGGACAGGAATTGAGGCTGAATGTGTATGATGTCTATGGACATCACTCTTTGGTGGGAGCTACGCATTTAAAGCGCGTGGTTACCGATGAAATAGTTTACAGCCAGCCGTCCAGTTATGCTGTTGTGGATTCCAGGCCACGACTACAATGGAAAAAGCTGCAAAGCGGATTCCCCTTTACCTGTACGCTGGAAATTTATACGGATGAAATAGTGGCGACCAAGGTTTGGGAAAAAACGAATATCGCTGCCGACGTAATTGAATACACCGTGGATAAAGACGTTCCGGTCGGAGATTATTTTTGGGTGATCTGGTGCGTAGATGAGTTCGGCAATCGCTCGCGTTCCAAACCGGCATCTTTTACAGTGCAATAAGAGAACGGAATTCGATGATACAACCGCCCGGCACAGAATTATCCCGCGAACAGTATCAGACGCTGCTGACCATCAGCCGTCTGCTGAACGCCACCGAGTACACCGAGTCCCTGATACAGCAGGCTTTGGATCTGCTGATCGAGGCTCTGTCGGCGGAACGCGGCGTGTTCGTGCGCTATGGAGCGGAAAGCCGGAAATTTGAAATGGTAGCCGGTCGTAATGTCGACGGCAACTCCATCACCGACCTGTCGCAATTTTCAGCCGGCTTGCTGCAAAAGGTTGTGGACAGCGGGGAACCCATGCTGTATCACGATGTGCAGAGCGATCCCAACGTCTCCCAGTTCACCAGCGTGCGCATTCAGGGCATTCGCTCAGTGATGGCGGTGCCGATTTTTTATCACCAGGAGCTTTGGGGTGTGATTTTGCTCGACAGCCGTACGCAACGGTCGGGGTTTCGCGAAGAGAATCTCGGTTTTCTGGAATTTTTCGCCAATCTCGTTTCACTGACGTTGGATCGGATTACCGCGCTGGAGCATCTGCGTGACGAAAACCGGATTTTGCATGAAACCCGACCTTCTCTGCCCGAACTGGTAGGCGAAAGCGAACCCATGAAGCAACTGGCCGGTCTGGTGCGCAAGGTAGCGCCCACGGATGCCGGCGTTTTACTGCAGGGCGAAAGCGGCACCGGTAAAGAGCTGGTGGCGCGCGCGATTCACAACCTGAGTCCGCGACGCGATAAAACTTTTCTGGCGCAATTCTGCGGTTCGATTCCGGATACGCTGTTGGAGAGCGAGCTGTTCGGTCACAAACGCGGCGCCTTTACCGGCGCGGTCAGCGATAAAAAAGGTTTGTTTGAGATCGCCGGCAACGGCACCTTTTTTCTGGATGAAATAGCCGATATCTCGCTCGCGCTCCAGGCCAAATTGCTGCGGGTGTTGCAGGATCAGGAGATCATTCGGCTGGGAGAAACGCAACCGCGTAAAGTGAATGTGCGCATCATTGCCGCCACGCATCAGGACCTGGTGCAGTTATGCAAGGAGGGACGTTTCCGGCGCGATCTCTATTACCGGTTATATGTTTTTCCCATACGCCTGCCGGCTCTGCGCGAACGCATGTCCGATATTCCTTTATTGGCGCAGCATTTTATCAACCGCTACGGTGGTTCGTCTGTGCGTACAAGCGCGAAAGCTCTGGCGAAATTGCATGAATATTCCTGGCCGGGAAACGTGCGGCAACTGGAAAATGTGTTGCGCCGCGCCATTATTCTCTGTGACAAGGGTCCCATCGAGCCGGAGCATATTATTTGGGAAGAGGAGCAGGAAAAAACCGATCTGGTCGGCACTCTGAAAGAACATGAAATGCAATTGCTGCAAAAACGGTTGCAGCTGTTCGACGGCAATCGCACCAGGACCGCGCGTTCCCTGGGTGTTTCCTGCAAATGGGTGCAGTTGAAATTGCGCGAGATGCAAAAACAGCGGACAACCTGAGGCCGGCGTGGAATATAATGATGAAAAGCTCATCCGAATTGTTATTTGAAAAGTTTGTTGTTCTAGAGTGCTGGAAAAAAGATGAACGGTCCGCAGTCTATTTGGCGCACCACGTCTTTTTAGATAAAAAAATTGTCCTGAAAACCTTAAACATCGATTTCGCAGCTGATCCGGCGGCCGGAGAGCGATTTAAACAAGAAGCCAAGTGCCTGGCGCAGCTGGATCACCCACAGGTAATCAAGGTTTTGGATTTTGGCGTTTACGGTTCGTTCTTTTATATATCGTTTGAGCATTTCACCGGACAATCCTTGCGCAATCGCATGGCCGGTCCACCCCTGTCGGCAGAACAAAAAATTGCGATTTTTTTTCAAATCGCCAATGCACTCGCCGCGGTGCACCGTCTGGGCATTGTCCATCGCGACGTCAAACCGGAAAATATTCTGGTTAATGACAGCTTGCAGGTGAAACTCGCGGATTTCGGCCTGGCGTACATGTCGGACGCCGGTCGCGTGACGGAAAAAAGTTCCATTATGGGTACGCCGGGCTATATGGCGCCGGAACAAATCCGCGGCGAAGAGCTGACGCCGGCGGTGGATGTCTTTGCGCTCGGCATTGTCGGGTATGAGCTTTTCACCGGCGTTAATCCGTTTCTTGGTCCGGATATCGGCAGCACCATCAACAACATTCTGACCCAATCGGAAAATGAACCCTGGGATAGAACCACCGCCATGGCGCCGGAATTGGCCAGGAGCATTCGCAGCTGTCTGCAGCGTAATCCGCGCAATCGGTTTGCGACCGCCGAGTTGCTGTGCCGGGAGTTGGCTACGGCTTTTCCTTATTTGCAGGATTCCCTGGCTAAACCGATTCCCGTAAAGCGCAAGACGGAACGCCGATATCAACGCCTGCTCTGGTTGCCGGCAGCGATGCTGGTCATCCTGCTGTTTGTATTTTGGCCGGAACAGATGCAGGAAAACACACAGGCGCCGCAAAAAATCGATACCGCCAGGGTGGTGATTGTTCGGGACACTCTGTTAGTGCAGCCTGTTGAAAAAGTAAAGCAGGCTGCAGCCAGGGAATCGAGTGTGAGTGCCGTAGAAAATCCCGGACGATTGTCCGTGTTCTGCTTGCCCTGGGCTGAGGTGTGGATCGACAACAAAAAAATGGACACCACGCCCATGAACGAGGCGTTGCGCATATATCCCGGAGATCACGAACTGGCATTGCAGCACCCGGATTATCCGGCCTGGCGGAAAAAAATTCGCATCGAATCCGGCCAGGATGTGACCATCAGCGTTCGGCTGGATACCCTGTTCGGCTTTTTTCAACCCTTGATTCATCCGTGGGCTGAAGTGTTTATCGACGGCAACCGAAAAGGGATTACCCCTTTTGTGAAACCGGTCGCGTTGCCTCCGGGTGCGCACCGGCTGGAGATACGGCATCCACAATATGCGGAATTTAGTGAAAATATCATGATAAGCGCCGGCGATACCCAGCGCTATGTATTAGACCTGACAAAAATTGTCCAGCGTAAGCAACAATAATTAACTTTTGGTATGGTATTTGTAAGATAAAATATTGATGATTTCAATCAGAAAAATAACCGCTGTGTTCTTTTTTCTGGCGGTCGCCATGCTACATGGCCAGAATTGGCAGCAGGTCGCACCTATGCCCATTGCCGTTTCCTCCGGCCAGGCGGTGAGTCTGGGGCCATCGATATATATCATCAGCGGCTGGTCTGATTCTCTGGCCGCGCCGGTGAATGCAATCCAGATTTATAATACCTGGACCAACACCTGGCAGGTGCAGGCGATGAACGACATTGCACGATATAATTTTTATCTCCTGCGCTCGCCGGACGATGTCTATTGGGGCGGCGGTTTGACTGAAAATACGCAAGCGTTGCAAGATCTGATGAAATGGAATTTCGGGGCGCAACCTGTCGTTCAAGCAAGTCATGCCGTGTTTGATCGCATCTATGCCAATGCACTGTTCGTCAATAATATTTGTTATCTATTCGGCGGCTACTCTTCCGATAATGCGCCTAATCTGCCTTTTGTCGTCGGTTACCTTTTAAACAACAACACCGTCGTTTATCATGAGACCGCCACTTTTCCGGGCGAGTTGCCCTACCAACAATTAGCCGCGTCCTGCAATGGTTTCTATTATCTGTTCGGCGGCATTTACAACGGCGTTCTTAATCGTATTTTCCGTTTTGATCCCAACGGCCCAACTCTGGAACAACTGCCTTTTACCCTGATGCTGCCTCGCGCCGGCGGAGCAGCCGTGTCTCGTGGTCACGAAAAGATATATCTTATTGGCGGCTATAACGAAGCGCAATCAGCGCTGTCTTCCGTAGAGATAATCGAACTTTGGGGCGGCTCTGTACTCACCATGAGCGGTCCCTCCTTAAAGACGCCGCGACGGGAATCCATGGCCGTGTTGTGTGATGATCACATCTATGTCTTTGGCGGTAAAGACCATCGTGGTGAATGTTTGCGTACAGTGGAAACGCTCTATGTCGGCGGTTCTACCGGCGTGGAGCAAAAAAACAATGGGCAACCCCAGAGCATGCGTCTCGGACATAACTATCCGAATCCATTCAATTTAACGACCTGTATTCCTGTGAATTTAGCGGCTAACCAATCTGTTGCTATCGATATAACCGATCTGCAAGGTCGTCTGGTCAAGGTACTGCACAAGGGTCCGCTGGCTGTGGGTGAACATCGGTTCATTTGGGATGGGACCACCGGACAGGGTCGCGTGGCAGCGGCCGGCGTTTATTTCTGTCGCCTGCAAGGCGATGATTGTTTCGAATTGGAAAAATTATTGTTGTTGCCATGATGCGGAAAATTCTGACAACCGGTTTGTTGCTCTTACTCTGGAGCTGTGCATCGTTGCGTGCACAGTCGTTGGAATCGCTCCGCATTAAATATGAAAAGTTTGAGTATCAGGCCGTGGTGGATCAGGCGCGTGAGATGCTGCAACATCGCGCCCGGATGGATAGCGCAGGGATTCGAGAGACGTTGTTGCTTTCCGCCATCAGCCACTATTCCTTACTCAATGTGGATGCCAGCATGGTGGATTTTTTAGAACTGTTGCGTCTGGATCCGCAATTTCAACTGGACCCGGCCAGCACCTCGCCCAAGATTATCCAATTTTTTAATGAAATTAAACAGAGCGCTCACCGCGAGCCGGAGAAGGAACGTGTGCTGGTGCGTGTTGACACCGTGCGCACCCTAATCGATGTTGGCCGACCTTTGACAGCAGCGCTCAAACGGTCCATGCTCTGGCCAGGTTGGGGGCAGTGTTATCTTGGTCGGCGCACCGAAGGAAGATTGTTGCGCGCCGCCAGTGTTCTGACTTGCGCAGCTGCGGTTTGGGCCACTGTGGATTGTCGCAATAAGGAAAAAACGTATCTCAACACCACCTCGAGGGTGTTGATGGATCAGCGTTACAATGAATACAACAAGAGCTATAAAACACGCAACCTCCTTTGGAGCTCGTTGGCTGCTGTCTGGCTATACAGTCAATTGGATGTGCTCTATTTTCACAAGACCGCTAAACCCTCGGTTGGTCTGCATGCTCAGCCATCGCAGCTCTCGTTTTTTTGTGAAATTCCTCTAAATGGGAAAATAATTCCTTAACCAGGAAAATTTTTCCTAGCCTTTTTCACTGCAGATATCCCATCTCCTTTTCATTTCAGTTCAGCTATTGATTTCAATAGAATTAACGCCATGAAATTCTTTTAACATCAACCGCATTTTGGCACTCCTTTTGAATAATCGATAAGTAAGAGACGACACTGTGACTATCCATAAAGGAGGCCTTATGTCAAGAATTGCATTGTTGCTGTTCCTCTTGTGCTGTAGGATTGCTTCAGCCTATACCTATCTGCAAGTGCAACATCCGCAACAAACCTGGCGATATACTCGCGGAGAGATAAAAGAGGCGACTTTGTCCGTGCGACCGTTGGGTTTATATATGGAATACGGCCTGTACCTGACGCTGGCTGCTCCGGCAAATTATTTCACCGCTCAGGATTCAGTAGAAATCCTGTTCTATTTCGATCTCTCCAGCCAGGCTATTGTGCATGATCTCTGGCTGTGGGTGGACAACAATATTATGCGCGGTCAGATCATGGATCGCTGGCAAGCGTCAAATATTTATGAAGGCATTGTCAAGCGACGCCGCGATCCGGCTCTTTTGCTCAAGAATGGCAACGGTCAATATGAATTGCGTGTTTATCCCTTGAAAGGCGGCAGCAGCAGAAGAGTCAAAGTGACCTGGCTGGAACCTGCCATTTGGACAGAAAACAGCGTTAGTGCGCAACTGCCGACACAGCTGTTGCAGGTTTCCAATACGCCGCTGGCGCAACTGCAATTTATGTTCTGGCCGGCCAAAACCTGGTGGTCGCCGCGCATTCCGGCATTGCCCAGTTTGCGTTTTCATACAACAACGGATTCCAGCGGCGCCGCCTGTTGTATGGCATTGATCCCGTCGACGGCATATGGAAAAAATTTGTATATCGAAATGGATGCACCCTTGCAGCAGGGGGTATGGCTGAGCAATCTGGATTTGGGCGACGAGGGCTATTACCAGTTGGCCTTTATTCCGGAAAAGGTATTGCAAGCCGGCAGGTCCCGCAAAATGGCGTTTCTGCTGGATTATGATGCGGCGCGCTCTGCACAGTCCAGCGTCGAGTGGGTGCGCGACGTCAAGAATCAATTAAAACGGTTTCTGCCCGCAACCGATTCCATCAATGTTATCGCTTCTCAATTGAATATCCGTCGCGCCGGCAACCACTGGCTTGGCGCTGACACGACATCGATCGAAGCCGCGTTTAAATCTCTGGGACCCATACCCCTGGCCGGTTACAGTAATTTGCCGAGTCTATTAAAAAACGGCATTGATTTTGTCAACGCAAACGGGCGCAACGGCCAACTCATTCTTGTCAGCAACACCGACCAGCATGGCGATTATCGAGTGGCCAATCCGCTGATCAGCGACCTTTTAGCCGCGATGAGCCCGGTGATTCCCATCCATGTGGCTGATCTGCTGGCGAGCAATCCGCTCAGTTACTATTTCAACGGCCGTTACTATTCCGGAAATGAGTATCTCTATCTGAATCTGTGCCAGCAGACCCACGGCCAATATCTATCTATCCGTTCCATCGGTTCGCTGTCCGAGACCCTGTCGCAGATACTGACCGTTTTTACCAAAGAGGATCAACCTTTCGATTTTCATATGGGTCTGCAGCAGGGCTTTTGTTATCAACGCTATGACCTGGTCGGCAACACTACCGGCCAATATACCATGAACAAGCCTATCCTGCAACTGGGACGGTATCAGGGGCAACCGCCTTTTGTTTTGCAGGCTTCAGGCCTGGCCGGCAAGCAACCATTTACCCGCCTACTCACCTATTCCAGCAGAGAGGTGTTTACCGCGGATACGTTGCTGCAGGAAATGTGGACCGGCCAAGAGATCGCACGCATGGAGGCCGGTACGCTGAGCAACAACAACATCAACAAAATCGTCACCCTGTCTCTGGCGGAAAGAGTGTTGTCGCGCTATACTGCGTTTCTGGCGCTGGAACCCAGCGACAAAACGCCGGTGTGCAAGCAATGTGAGGATGAGACCAAAAATTTCACTCGTGTCGAACGGGAAGAGATTTTTACAGAGGAGGATTCGTTGTTGCAGAGTTATCCCAATCCTTTTAATGAACGCACCACGTTGAGATTGTCTTTGTTGCGGGCCACGGCAAAAGAAGATGCGTCGTTAGCGATCTATAATATTCGCGGTCAGCTTGTCGTTCGCTATGCGCCGCCCTCTTCCGCGCTAGGCCGGGAATGGACTGTGCACTGGGACGGCAAGGATGGATTCGGCCGTATGGTTTCCAGTGGAACTTATTTGGCAGTCGCTACAGTGGGGCACAAACGACAGACGATCAAGATACAGTTGTTAAAGTAAGAACAAGATTTGAGGCTGTCCCAAAATGTTTAATAATAGTTTTCAGTTTTATAAAGCAGCAAGAGCACCCATATGCGAAGAATAAATAATCCAAACCAGATAAATGGAATTAAATGTGCGGGTCCAGGGTTTCACGACAACCAGCCTAGTTGTCATGCTGAGCCGCATAACAGGATGATCTTTACACTTTACGATCACCCAAAGCGGCGAAGCATCTGTTCGCCGCTTGTTCCCGGTGTGGCGGCCAAAACAGCGACGCGAACAGATCTTTCGGCCTGCCAAAGACAGTCGATGAAGATTCCCGGAATCGATAACAGCAGGCCTCAAGATGACACCCGCGGAGATGGTCATGCGTGTCAAAAATCCCGATTTCAAGATGGGAGTTCTTGACTATTTTGCGCGAAAAAAAGATTTAATATGATAGTATCCTGGTGCTACCGCCCTGGGCGGAGAACTATATTCGAAAGGAACAGCTCATGTCAAAATGGTTGCTGCTTTTCTTGTGGTGTCCCGCCCTCTGGGCTGTGAACCAACTGTCGATTCAGAATCCCGCCACCTATGGGTCCCGGCCCGGATACATTGATCAGGCCACCCTGGTGGTGGAGCCCCATGGCGCCTTTGTGGAACAATCGCTGTATTTAAATTATTCGGATCATCATCTTTTTAACACCAGCGCCGGCCTGGAGGTGGTGCATCGCTTTGAACTGCCGGCCGGTTCTGTGGTCAATGATATGTGGTTGTGGATTGCCGACAGCGTGATGCAGGCGATCTGCATGGACACCTGGACCGCCCGCGCCATTTATGACAGCATTGTCAGTTTCAAACGGGATCCCGCATTCCTGACCAAAAACGGCGACCAGTATGAACTGCACATCTATCCGCTCTTCACGGGCAATTTTCGCAAGGTGAAAATCAATTTTATCACGCCCACGCGCTGGCAGGGCGTCACCGCCACGGCGGTCCTGCCGATAAAAATGCTGCAGGTCAACAGCGGCTTGCCGACGCCGCTGACAATTCTTTTTCGCGAAAAGTCCTATATCTGGGATGATCCCAAACTTTTAGAACTGCCGGGCAACGGTTTCAAAGTGCTGCCGGATACATTGGATTGGCATTTTAAAGTGACCACCATCAGCGATATTTACCGCTGTTCGCAACTCACCCTGGAATTCGGCATGCAATTCCCTGCCGGATTTTCTTATACGGCGTGTCGGTATAAAGATAATCGCGATTATTTCCAGGTCGGACTGTTGCCGGATCAGCTGTTTCAGGCAGCGGCCGACACCAGCCGGAAAAAATATCTCATCGGTCTGGACTTGAATCCGCCTGCCGGCGAAAGTGCTGATCAATTATTGACCGATCTCAATACTTCACTGAAACAAGTGCTGAAGGAGCCGGATCAGTTCAAAATCATCATGACCGGCGCCGGGAAAATTTATGAACCAAGCGCACTCTGGCAGAATGCCGGTTCAGCCAATATCACTGCGGCCATTACCGAATGTCGGGACAGCCCGATCATGGCTGCCCTGGCTGATCAGCGTCCGTTGCATATTCTCTACGCAGACGGACATGCCATGACCTGCTGGTCTTTTCCGGGAATGGAAAAACTGGTCACACGGGAAAGCGCGCCGGACCTGGTGAGTTGCCGGTCCCGGTTTCGATATGCGGACGTGATCGCCGCTTATGATCACGGCCATGAGACCGTGCCGTCGCAGACGCAGATCAATCTGATTATCTCATCGCTGGACAGTTTTTTTACCCGCGGCGGACGGTTGCTGAGCTTTTATGATTATAATCGCGTCGGCAAAGAAAAGCTGGCCTCTTTTTATATTCGTGGTTTGACAACGCCGACGCGCTATAGCGGCACTGTTTATCGCAACACGCAGAGCACCATTGGCGCCGGATTTCCGGCGACGTTTCACCATCCGGTGGTGAATATTCTGGAATATAATGATCCGAATGTCCGCATTGAAGCCATGGACAGCAAAGGTCGTGCGGTGGTCATTTCGAAAAAGATCAAGAACGGCTTGTTGGTGGTCAGCGGTTTGTGGTCTTTTCAGGATGACGCGGCCATGCGCAGCCTGCTGGCAACGCCGCTGTTGGGCTTGAGCAATACAACCCGTCAACAGTTGCCGCAATTGCTCGATCTGATGGCGTCGAAATTTCAACAAGAACCGTATAATCGCGGAATCGTTCTCAGTTATTCCGATTCTCTGCTGACGCCGCCTCAAACAGCGCCGGCTGCGGAGAATTATTTAGTCAAGTTTCAACCCCTGCCGCCGGTGCTGCATACCGTGACGCTGCTCAGCGGCCAGTCGTTCACGCCGCCGTCGTGGGTGGAAAACGGCATCTCGTATTATGGCTGTGGTTATTGGTTGAAAACCCTGTCGGAAAAAACCGGAGGACAGCATTTCGAACGTCACCTGCATGACTGGAACTATATCTGCGGCCAACTGTCCGGAGCAGCCGGTGGTCCCGTTCTCTCGCAGTTCAATGCTTTTGTAAAAGCGCTGCCGCTCAACGGAGTTGAGGTAGAGACGCGCATGCTGGGAACGCTATCCGGCAACGGCAAGCAGCCGCTGTTTTTCATCGGCTCTGTGCCGACAGGATGTTCGCTGCAATTTCATCTGCAGGCCGGCTATGCCGGCTATACGACGCCCATATCCCGCGAACTTTTTTTCCCGGCTGCTCAGGACAGTGTCAGCAGCAATTCCATACTCCCGGCCATGTTGGCTAATGAGTGGATCAAGGAGAAATTGGATTTTGCCTCCTTTGATACCGCGGCCATTGTGCAAATAGCGAATAAGTACCGTCTGCTCTGCGATTACACGGCGTTCATCGCTTTGGAGCCCAACGACACATTGCATTTTATGCGCAATCCTTTTGACGAAAGCAAATATCCGGCAACGCCGGTAGAGAAAGAAGAAACGAAACCGGATTCGTTGCAACTGGATGTTTTTCCAAATCCGTTCAATGAGCGAACGGCCATTAGCGTTCATTTGCCTCAGGCCGTGCAAACCGGGATTGCCGTTTACAACATGTTGGGACAGCGTGTGTGCGAGCTCTTGCAGCCCTCGATGCTGCATGGCCGGCGCCGTTTCTTTTGGGACGGCCGGGATGATTTTGGCCGTCAGGTCAGCAGCGGCGTCTATTTTGTCCGCATGGTTGTTCAGGAGAAAACCGCGAATCGGCAAATGGTTAGAAGGATTTTAATGATGCGATAAAATGTTTTTACTATACCTTGTCTTTTGTAGAAGTACAGGTTTTAGTTTAATGATTACCATGTTAAAGGTATTTTTTTGCGCAAAAAGATCAAAAAATGTTGGACTTTCTATTTGTCATGCGAGGCGCAGAACAAAATGGTCTTGACATGATGCGACCGCTCCGAGCGCCGAAGCGTCTATCGACGAACAGGATTTGATAAAGACGCGAGTACGGTGCGGCGATAGAATCTTCGCCCTGCCAAAAAAAGAACAGTTGCTGAACCGACAGCCTGTTCACGGCAGGACTTTTGACATTTTTGCTGTAAAAGGGGATTGCTTCACTTCACCTCAGAGATTGCTCTTTTTCAGTGACAGAGCCTTCGTTCGCAATGACATTGTTTTAGTGTTATTTCAGAAATAACGGCATGAATGCCGCGGTACACCCGGAATGACATGGTTGCGTTATTTTTTGGACATTCTCAATCGATTTTTTTATTCATTAATAAAAAATCAATCCCCGTCATTGAACCAATTCCATTATAATAACCGGTTCGCGCACAGATGCTTCGGCGCCCGTAGCAATGGGACTGTATCATTGGTGCTTTATACTGCGCCTCAGCATGACAAAGAAAAACGCACTTTTGTCATTC
>CAYLWO010000053.1:0-42709 GCA_964387285.1 uncultured Cytophagia bacterium
CAGCTCGCGGAAGCAAATGCTTCCAACAAGAAATATCTGCACGGCCTAACCCCGGGCATGGTGCAATGGAAATTCTTGTTAGCTGCCGGCGGATGGTATATGCTCAACTTTAGATACCAGGCGTCTGATGGTGAAAGCGTCTGCCAACTGGGTAGAAATCAGGCGAGTTCAGACATAGGGTTTGGCTGGACGAATCAATGGTATATTACGGGGATGGTCTTCCCGCTTCAGGCGGGAGAAAACACCATCGAGCTGTCCTGCGGGTCCAACAGCCTCGACCTGGATTATGTGGAAATCGATACCGCAAATGTCAAGCCGGAGATGACGCCGCTCAGCAATATCTTTTACCTGACACAGCCCCGCGATATTATCGCTAAAATGAACGCCTATGGGCGCAGCTTGATCAGCATTACATGCGGAAGCCTTGCCATCTCCTTTTCTTTAGAGCCGTATCCCTATCAGGAAGACGCCTGGAAAATCCGCCTGAATGGCGCCGATTTGACGAAACTTTCTCCCGGTGACCATATTCTCGGCTTTAACCTCGACAGCGGTGAATCGTTACAAATGAATCTAACGATCATGGATTCCCGGTCGCCGGCGCTATTAACCATCATTGTTCCGCATGTCTTTCACGGCAATTCGGTGTTATTCATATTCCCGACAGGAAAATCCATGCTGTTAGACTGTGGCGAGGCCGAATGGCGGGATAAAATCGTCATTCCTTTGTTGAAGAAGAACGACATCGAATATCTGGATTATTTTTATCTCAGCCACTATCACAGCGATCATGACGGCGGAGACCGCGGGGCGAAAATCATGGCCGATTTCAATGTGAACATATACGAGGACAACCGGACGCTGACCGCAGGCCAAAAACTTTTAATCGAGGGGTCCCGCATTCAGATCTACAACGCCTATAGCGGCGGTTCTGATGAAAACTCGCAGTCGCTCTCGTTTCAACTGAAATACCGCGATTTCGTTTATGTACATGGCGGTGACACCTATGGCAGCAATCAAAGCGCCATCATGACTGCCTACGCCAATGACCTGCGCGCGCATGTGTTTTTCGCCAATCATCACTTTCATGGTTCAGCAAACGTCGATTATTTGCGCAGCGTCGATCCTTTTATCGTACTGCTGCAAGCCGACCAGGCGATCTACGCCCGCAGCACCTATATGGATGTCTTCAGGAAACAGACGGCAGAGTGGCTTAAAGCACAGCACAAGCGTTTCGTCGAGGCTGTTCCGGCCCTGGAAGTGGGTACAACGGTCATTCGCATCGATGACAGCGAAAACTGGACTTATGAAACCTATGGCGATACGCTTGTGCCGCTCATCCCTTTTTTACTCTCCAATAATCATCGTTATGAAGACAAAAGCCGGGCGCCTGTATTTATCAAACATCCTGATTCACTGCTTACCAGTTACACGGGCGCCGCCGACATCGAATATCTGACCGACAAAACAGCCTGGCTGCGCTTTGATCAATCAGATATGCCTTACCAGCAAATGGCCAACGAATTCACTGCTGGCCAGGGGCAGATTTTGCACCAGACCACGATAAGCGGACAACATGGTGAAAAAAAGACTCTCTTTATCCGCGCCAGGGATCGTTTCGGCAACGAATCTCCAGCCTTACGATGCGTCGTAGCTTTTGATACAACGGCAAAACCGATACCGTGGCATCACCCTGATTATCCGGATGACAGTTGGAAAACAGGCCAGGCGCCCATCGGTTTCGGCAACAGCGACGACAAAACAACCATCGAGCCCGTCAGAACACTGTATATGCGCAAATCTTTTACCATCGCTGATACCATCAAAGCTTTAGGGGTGCTGTTGAAGGGTCACGATGGATTGATAGCATACATAAACGGCGTCGAGGTGGCGCGGCTCAATATGCAGGAGGGGCCTGTTTCTTACAGCAGCCGGGCGTTACAGGAACCGGCCAAAGCTTTTGCCAAAGTGGTTGTCTTGAATCAAACCGGATTGCAGGCTGTTCGTCGTGGAAAAAATGTTCTCGCAGTAGAGGTACACGAAGCGGAAGCTGCGAACCCAACCATTTCAGCAGATATCAGAGTTTTCAATAATATCGCCATCTATTCGGATCTCAATCAAGTGTGGCACTATCTGGATAGTGGAACAGATCCACCGGTTTGGACGTCAAAGGACATCGCCAGTTCCATCAGTAAAAACCCGCATAACGCATTCGAGTTCGAACTAGGCTGCAACTATCCCAATCCATTCAATATGGCCACTACCATATCTTTCACCCTGCAACGGGAAGCACATGTAAACCTCGATGTCTATAATCGATTGGGTCAGCATGTAGCCGGTCTCATCGATAAAGAAATGCCCGCAGGTCTGCACAAAACAGACTGGCAGGCGGAGCACTTTCCTTCAGGCATCTATTTCATTCAACTGCGGACAGATCGGTTAAGGAAAATTCAAAAAATCACCCTGGTGAAATGACGGCATAAATGCCGTCGTACACAGAAAGATGCACCCGTATTAATGGATACTGCAGTAGATTTTTTTCCTAAACGCAAAATTACCGGGTTCTTGACCATAGCATTAAGAACCGGTCGCAAGCATGCTAGCCGCCGGTTTGATTATTCCTTCGGATAACCTACTGTCTGCGCCAATACGATGCGCTGATTGGGCTTGAGTTTAAGCACTGACGCCAAGGCTTCGCGATCCACCAAACCGCGCACCACCGTTGCCAAACCCTCTGAGGCGCAAAACAGATATACATTTGCAACGATCAATCCGCAGTCAGCGCCAAGATAAATGGAAGCATCGTCGGCAGAGCGCGCCTGCACTTTGTTCATGTCCGCCACATAGACGATGTTCAACGGCGCAGTGGCAACAAAATCCTGTGTGCCGGTTTGCTTGCGTACATCCTCTGTCAATAGACGCGTGAGGTTATGATCCTGGGCATTAAAATGAAAAACGCCATCAGCCGTACAAAGATAGAGATCGATCTCCTGCCAGTTGCGCGCTGAAGGCGCGGTGCGTCGGCCGTCCGCTCTGTTCACGCCAAAAGCGGCCCAGAGAAGATTGGACAGCGTCGTTTCAGGGATTCTTTTTTCACTGAACGCACGACTGGAATGCCGTGCTTTCAGCACCTGCATCAGGGGCCGGCCACCCGTGGTATCGGGCTTGGGGAGACCAATGACCTGCAAAGAATCTTGAGCAGACAGGATGGCCGCGCTCGAAAGTAGAAATAAAAAGACATAACGCGTTAACATATAAAACCTCATTGATTGACAAGGTGATCCGGTCTTTCAAGACCATAGGCGGCAATTTTTTTATGCAAATTGCTGCGCTCAATACCCAGCAGCGCAGCGGTTTTTGTAATATTCCAGTCTGTTTGCTGCAAATGCCACTGAATATATTCTTTTTCAGTTTTTTCTTTCAACTCTTTCAGAGTCAGCTCCATGTCCAAGGCCGGTTTGGCCGTTGCGTTGATTTCACCGGCTGAAAAGGGCAGGTCCTTTTCGGTGATGCGTTCGTCGCCGGAAAAAATAACCAGGCGTTCGCACAGATTTTGCAGTTCGCGTATATTGCCGGGCCATTCCATTTTTTGCAGCCGAACCAGAACCTGCGGATCCATTTTTTTTATGCGAAAACCGTTGGCCGCACAATAACGCGAAATGAAATGCTCCACCAGCAGGGGAATGTCGTCTTTACGCTGTCTTAACGGCGGCATGTGAATCGGCGCCACATTCAGACGATACCATAAATCCTGACGAAAGCGTCCGGCCTCCACCTCCTGTTGCAGGTTTTTATTGGTAGCGGAAATAATGCGTACATTTACTTTGATGGTGGCGTGTCCGCCGACCCGTTCAAATTCCCCCTCCTGCAACACGCGTAAAACTTTGGCTTGCGCCTTCAGGCTCATGTCCGCCACTTCGTCCAGAAACAGAGTTCCGTTATCCGCCAGGAAAAATTTCCCCTCCTTGCGCGCCACCGCTCCGGTATAGGCGCCTTTTTCACTGCCGAACAATTCCGCTTCGATCAATTCATCCGGAATGGCGGCGCAATTCACCTTGATGAACGGCCCGTTTTTTTGATGGCCGGCCTCATGAATGGCGCGGGCGACCAGTTCCTTGCCAACGCCGCTTTCACCGGCAATCAGCACACGAACGTTGGTGGTAGCTACGCGACTGATCTGCTCGCGCACCCGTTGCAATGCCGGGCTGGCGCCGATCATGCGATGGCGGTCATCCACCTGCTGTCGCAACGCCTGATTCTCTTTTTGCAAAGAAAGAGTTTCCAGGCCGCGTTGCACGGCAATAAGCAGTTTTTCCTTGGTGATGGGTTTTTCCAAAAAATCATAGGCGCCCATGCGCACCGCTTCCATGGCGTTTTGCACCGTACCGTGTCCCGAGATCATAATCACCACGGTACGCTCGGACCGTTTCTTGATCCCGGCCAGTACCTGCAAACCGTCCATGCCGGGGAGGAGCAGATCCAGAATTACCAAATCCGGCGCCAGCTCATCGAATTGCTCCAATCCCTCCATGCCGTCGGCAGCTTCGTGGCAAGCGTATTCTTCTCCCTCAAGAATCATCTTTATGGACCGGCGGATGTTTTTTTCGTCGTCGATGAGTAGTATTTTCGTCATAAAAATCTCGAGTTAGTCTAACCGTTGCCAGGTACGGCATGCGAATGATTGAGTTCAATACCGGATTAATAGTACGATGCAAGACCAAAGTGCCGTAAAAAAACAATATGTGTGTCAAGGATTTAACGACTACAACTATGGTTGTCATACGAGGCGCAGAACAAAACGGCCTTGACATGATACGAAGGCTCTGGTCGCCGAAGCATCTATCGACGAATAGGATTCGATCAAGACGTGAATTTGGTGCGACGATAGATTCTTCGCCCTGAAATGATCGCGTGTGTTATAAAATCCCGATCCAGAGATCATCGTTTTTAGTAATTTGAAAAAGACCGTATCCTACCGTGTATATCATCCATATGAAAAATGTAACAGATGCCGCTTATTGTCACGCAGCCGACTCCACCGGCAATAGAATCGTAAACACAGCGCCGCCTCCGGTTTTGTTGGCTGCACTGATTTTTCCGTCATGTTCCTCAATAATCTTTTTTACCACAGCCAATCCCAAACCCATGCCCCGATGTTTGGTGGTAAAGTAGGGCTCGAAAATTTTATTCAGCAAAGGCGGTTCTATCCCGGGTCCATTGTCGGAAATTCGCACCTGCACCTGAGAAGCAAGCCTGGTAACGCTTATCTCCACCTGGCCCCTCTCGCCGGCAGCCGCCAGGGCGTTTTCCAAGAGGTTGATGAAAACCCGTCGCATCTTTTCACCATCCAAAGGAATTTCGGGCACATCAGCCGGATAGCAGGCGATAGCATAAGCGCTGAAGAGCCGCAGCACATCAGCGATGACCTCGTTGATCTGCAGCGGCTCCTTTTTCATGGCGGGCATGCGGGCAAAATCGGAGAATTCGCGCACCAACGTACGCAGGGTTTCCACTTCGTCATGGATGATCTCGGTGCAGTCAAACAACAGACGACGATAGTTTTCATCCGCACCATCATATTTATCCCGCAGTTGCTGAACCGTCAGTTGAATGGGCGTCAGCGGATTTTTAATCTCATGGGCGAGAACGCGCGCAATTTCTCGCCAGGCCGCCATTTTTTCCAATGAAACGAGTTTATCCTGATTCTCCTGTAATTGGCCGACCATGCGATTGAAAGCGTGAATGACCTGACCGACCTCATCGCGTCCCTGTTCCGGGATCGAATAATGCCAATTCCCGGCAGCGACTTGTTCTGCGGCGGTCGCCAATCCTGCTAACGGCGCCGTAATCCTTTTGGAAAAATAGATCGCCAGGAGCACGGCAATGCCCAACACCGGTATATAGACGATGAGAAAAGATAAAATAAAAGCCCGGTGCACGTCGCTGAGAATAAAATCCATAGTCCGATACCATTGCAGCACTTTGCGCACTTGCGCGGCGTCGCTGACAAATTTATCCGGCAACAATCTGGTTAAAATAACATACTGACTGTCCCCTTGGGCGTTGACATACCCCTTGCCAACCTGCAGAACGCGATCTGCGGTCCGGTCCAGCGCCAGCGGTCCGAAATTCACATCCGGCCGTAGAAAAATATCTGTCGAATCCGGCGCATACGCCGGCGCCGACCGGACGAGACAGCGCCGGGTTTTTTTATCATGCGACAGGATCTCCACCTGAGCCACCTGATGCGCTTGCGCCCATTTCAGCGGATCGTCGCCTTCGACGTTCTTCCATTCACGCAAAACCGACAACAATTCCCGGCGATAAACGGCATACTGCTCGCGATACAAGTCCAACGAACCTTGCAACGCCCGACTCGCCTGAGCATTGACGCCGAAACCGACGCTGCGCTTAATGAGGCTGTTGACCAGCAAGGCCATGGGAACAGCCGGCAAAATGGCGATGACCGTGAACAGGAGAATGATCTTGGTCTTTAATTTTTTCATGGCAAACTCGCCGGTACAAAAAATTCGCTGCCGATCCAACCGGTTTCCAATTCCTTTTTTTTCCCCCGGCTGAATACCGATACGATCAAATTAGACAGACTCAAGTGTCCGCCGGCATCACGTTGCCCGCCGGCAAGCTGCGCATCCTCGTCCGAGTCCACCAACCACTCTTTCACCTGGTCACTCTGTATTTTAGAGATGGGCATGACTTCCGCCTGAATCCAGATCTGATACCTTTCTGTTGGATTTAGTTTTTTATACTCGATCACCGGCAGGTCGTGGAGAGTTGCAAAATAAGCTTTAACGCTGTCAAAGGAGGCATAAAACCGCATCTGTTCCGCCCGTGCCACACGATACTCCTCTTTCCAGATATCACACTGTATCTGAAACGTCAGGGTTGTTTTGCCGTGGATTTTGCGCGACTGGTCCCGCAGCAGAATACGTAAATCCATCATAGCCGGCAACCCGCTGCGGATGGTTTCCTCTATCTTGATCGAAAAAGCGCCGTGCATCCAAACCGTTGCACATAGATGTTCACCTGTCTTGCCGGGCTTGATGCGTGTGATGTTGAATTGAGCCCAACTCAAGGTCGTACATAACAGGAACAGGAATGCAGCGATTTTTTTCATAATCAGAATATGTTCCCGCTCGTGGTGGTGAATCTGATTGGTTTCTTTGCCAATGGAATGCCGCAGTCCAGGCGAAATAAACCAACAATCGGCAGCCGGACGCGCAAACCTGCGCCCACAGAGAAATAACCCCGAATCACATCATCAACGCCGGCTTGACGGATGGCGCCGGAATCCAGGAAAAAAGCCGCGGTCCAGCGATGATTAGGGTATTTGCTCCGACTTAACGGAATGCGATATTCCAGATTAAACAGGGCCAGTTGTGTTCCCCACCCCACCGGCGTCAGCGTATACTCATCATAGCCGCGCACGGTGTAAGAGCCGCCCAGATAAAAACGGTCATAAAAGGGCGTGGCAGGATCTGTGGAAGCCAACTTGACGCGCACGGCGCCCACGCTGCGATGATGCAAGGTGTGATAATACCGAACATCGATGACGCCCTGAATATAGCGATAAGCGGAATGATCCAACTCGGCAACCAAATCGAGGTTCGCACGTCCCCAGAAACCACGAGTGGGGTAAAGAGTGTGGTCCCGTGTATCTTTGGCCAGAATAAGGCTGCCGCGCAAGCTGGTGACGGTAGCGCTGGATCGTCTGATCTCTGGAGGCAGGTCGTACTCGATGGTATCCGGCTCGCTGTACCGGGTCATGTGTTTTTGAGGAAAAATATTTTGCACGCCGACGCCGAGCGTCAAATAAGGCACGGCCTTGGCAGGCGTAACATACAAGAGGGCGCCGCTGATCCCGATCAGTTGGTTGTAAAGCGTTTTATCAACATAATGTGGGCAAATATTGCCGCCGGCAAAGAGTTCGACATAGTATTGCCAGGCCGGATTCAAATATTTATCATTGGCAAAGAACAGATTAACACCCATTTTCCGTTCACCCAGATACGTGGTAAAACCGGAATGATAACCGTGGCCAAACAGATTATCAAAACGCACGGCCAGTGGAGACAGATACCAGCCGTCCAACTCCTGATGGCCGCCCTTGAAATAGATGCTGGGGAAAAAACGCTCCTGAATGTTGATCTCGACAATGATGCGGCCGCGTTCGCTGCCTGGCCTGGTGTAAATAGCGACGTTTTTAAAGAAATAGGTGTTTTTCAAAGTCTGCAGGTTTGCAGATATAATATCCGCATCAACGCCATCACCCTGAGAGAAAGATAATCGTCTTAAAATGACGCTTGCTCGCGTTTTGATCGCACCTGTGATCTCTATTTTTTCAACCGTCAGCTGCGGTTGCTCGCGAATAACCGCTTCTTCCTGGCTGAATGCCGACGCCGGCTGCAACAGAAAAACAAAGATGATCACTAAATATCTCATGGCCGCTTTCACATAGATTGACATAAAATTTAAGAGAAAAACACCCCTTTCGCAAGGAAATTCATCTTTCAGAATGCATGCCCCAGGGAGAGCTCGATAGCCGGTGACTTGATCTCAAACGGATAACCCACATCAAGGCGCAGAATGCCCACGATCGGCGCTTTGACGCGTAAACCGAATCCCACAGCATGATAAAAGTGCACTGCGTCGTTTTCTCCGGACTGCCGGATGGCGCCTGAATCCAAGAACAGCGCCATGGTCCAGGTGTGATAGGGATAGTTGCGGCGACTCAGGGGTATTCTATATTCCAGATTCAGCAAAGCCAGCTGTGTCGCCCATCCCAGCGGCGTCAGAGAATAGTTATCATAGCCGCGCACCGCTTGTGCACCGCCCAAATAAAAACGGTCGTAGAAGGGCGTCGACGGACCGGTAGAACCGAATTTGACACGCACGGCGCCGACGCATCTGTTTCTCACAGCACGATAGTAGCGAGCATCCACCACGCCCTGCATATAGTGATAGGCTGAGCCCTGCAAATCAGCTACATAATCCAACGAGGCGCGCCCCCAAAAGCCGCGGGTGGGGAAACAAGCGTTATCCCGTGTATCTCTTGTCGTGCTCACACTCAACCGTCCTGCCGTTGCCATGTCTTTGTTGCGAGCAATCTCTGCGGGCAAAGCATATTCAACCTCTTCCAGCTTTAAAGATTTCGTCATGAATTTGTCAGGATAAAACTTGTGCACGCCAATGCCGAACGTCAGATTCGGCGCCAACCTGGCCGGCGAAATCTCCAGCCGGCCGCCTCGTGCCAGTACGTTCTGATAATAAAGCGTTGATGCCGTATAATGAGGACATTGCAGCATCATCGCGGACATTTCAAAATAAAACTGAAAATCAGGATTTAAAAATTTATCATTGCCGTGATAAAAAATAATCCCGTCCTTCATATCACCGACAGTAACTTTCAATCCCGTATGACAATCCGGAATAATCAGGTTATCAAGATGCAAACCCACCAAGGTCATGTTCCAACCGTCCAGTTCAATAAAGCCGCCACGAAAATACAGGCTGGGCGCCGGACGTTCCTCGACGTTGATCTGCACCACCAACTGGTCTGGTGCACTGCCCGGTCGAGTCGTAATGGCGACCTTTTTAAAACAATTGCTGTTCTGTAAGAGATGCGAATTTTGCATGAGGATTTCCTCATTGATGCAATCGCTCTGACCGAATGAGAGTCGATTTAAAATATCCTGAGGCTGCATTCTTACAGTGCCAACGATCTCGATGCTTTCTACCGACAAGGTGGAATTTTCCACAATGGCATCTTGGGCCGACAAAGTGGCCAGCCAGATGACGCATAAAAACAGAATGTGAGTTAGTTTTTTCATGATGTGTGTCCTTATGAAATAAATACTCCAACGAACTTACATTTTGGCTGCATAAGGGGATTGCTTCACTCCAGCGCGGATGATCCTCTTTTACATCTATAGTTCCTCCGTTCGCAATGACACAGTCTTTGTGTCACTGGGGTAATCATGGCCTCCATGCCATAATTTACTCTGTATGACAACTAACAGGCCGAACATTTTTTGACCATTTTACGCGGAGAAAACTCATAATTCAATAATAGCCTTCGCAATTTCAATGCCAATAATAATAATATGAGATAATCATCTTATTATATTAATCTTAACATGTAATTACCTTCAGGCTGATAAATGACAAAAAGTATATTTTTTGCCGCGCACAATAAAATAAATATTATCAAATATTAAAATGAACTTATTTTTCGACGTTGAAAAACACTGCTGATTTTATTATAATTAACTAGCAATTAACCACAGGCAAAAAATATACAGTGTGAAAAATTTCAACAAATTTACTATCAGATACTTTTGAGACAAAACAGCTATAATTGATTGTAAATAATGTTGTAATCACAAAGATATTTCAACGTAAAAGCTTTGGCATATGAATTGCCAAAGCCATTTACAAATAGCTGTGCTCAATGATTACATCAAGAAAAGCAAACTTGGAGTCAAAAATGAAAAACCAATCTTCAACACAGAGCAGTCGTCAAAAGAACAATCAGTTGATATTTTTATCCACTTGTCTTTTGAGTGTCGTGATTTTGGCAGGATGTGGCGCTTCTTTGCCAAACAAAGAGACCAATTGGGTGGGCGTTCAACGTTTAGAGTACATGACCCAGGGTTCAGGCAGTCCGACCGTGATTTTCAATTCGAATACAGATATGGATTCCTGGATTAAAGTCATCCCCGAGGTCAGCGGCTTGACCAAAGTGTTTGCCGATAATCGCCCCGGCCATGGCAGCAGCAAACCCGCCATGGGCCAGAACACCGGCAAACGGGTTGTGGAACGATTGCACAAACTGCTTGCGGAAACCGGACAACAGCCCCCTTATATTTTGGTCGGACACTCCTACAGCGGCATGTTTACCAATCTATATGCACGCACCTATCCTCATGAAGTTGCCGGGGTGATTTTTGTCGATGCATCGCATCCGGATCAGGAGGAGTGGTGGCAGACGCATCGTCCCATTGAAACCATGCTCAGCCATGAGCTCGCCAAAGCGACCTACAATTGGGAGATTTTTGATTTCGAAAAGGTCGCCGATGATATTGAAAAGGCAGGTCCCTTTCCCAACGTTCCCGTTACAGTGATCACCGCCGGCAAAAAATGGATCCTGGATACACAAGCCTGGCGCGACCAGTGGCAGCGATTTCAACAGGATTTGGTTTCCTTATCTCCGCAAGGAAAACAGATTATCGCCACGGAGAGCGGTCATTTCATTCAAGATCAGCAACCGCAGATCGTCATCGATGCAATTAAAGAAATGGTTGCCCGGGTAAATAGTGATTCAACAAAATCCTTATAACTAAATTGAGCGATATGTACTCGCAAAACAACCTCGCGAAGGTTTGAGACATTGGCAAGGTTGATATTCCAAAACCACTAGATCAGAGGAAAAACAATGGAACGCTTAAAAGCAAAAATATTCGGAATCACATGCTTGATATTTTTAATCGGTTCTATACAGCAACTGTTCGCCGCCGGCCTGCACGGTTTTGTGCGGGAAAAAAGCAGCAAAGAGCCCATCATCATGGCCAATATCTGGCTGCAGGACACCAAAATCGGCGTGATCAGCAATATGAAGGGGTATTATGTTTTGCCCAAACTGCCGGCCGGCGACTATAAAGTCTGTTTCCGGTTCCTGGGATATAAAATGCAGATCATAGACAAAACTCTGGCTGAAAACGACGACCTGGAACTGAACGTGTTGCTGGAGCCTGAATCCATTCAGATGGATGAAGTGACCGTTAAAGCACAGCGGGAAAAAGGGGAAAGTGAAATCAAACCCAGCCAGATTATGGTAGAGACGCCGCAACTGCGCTACATTCCGCAGGTGGCGGAACCGGACCTGTTTCGCGCCATGCAAATGTTGCCCGGCGTGGCCACGCTCTCTGATTTTTCCGCCGGTCTATATATCCGCGGCGGCAGTCCGGATCAGAATCTGATCATGCTCGATCAAATCGATGTGTACAATCCCAATCATCTGTTCGGTTTTTTCAGCACCTTTAACACCGATGCGGTCAAATCGGTGGAATTGTTGAAAGGCGGATTCCCGGCAGTTTATGGCGGACGCCTCTCCTCGGTGCTGAACGTATTCAATAAAGAGGGCAATCGGGAACAGGTGCACGGCGTGACCCGTTTGAGCATGCTCAGCGCCGCCACAACCCTGGAAGGTCCCTGGCGAAAGGGATCCTGGATGATCTCCGGTCGGCGTACCTATCTGGATGCAGCTGCGAAAATGGTCAGTAAAGACCTGCCCTATTATTTTTACGACGGTCATGCGCGTTTCAATTACGACATTGATAAAAACAATATGGCCAGCGTCAGTTTTTATCTGGGCAAAGATTTGTTGGACTTGTCCAAACAAGACACCAAAATCCAACTGGATTGGGGCAACAAAACCTTCAGCACCCAGTGGACGCATCTGTTTTCCACCAAGCTGTTCAGTCACTTTGTTTTTGCCGGCAGCCGATTTACCAGCAATGCCAAAGTGAAATTCGATAAGGTCGGTTTTGGTCAGACCAACAGCATAGATGATCTGTCCCTGAAGGGACAATTGACCTGGTCGCCCAACACGGTGCACTCCATGGATTTCGGTTTTGACGCCAAAGATCTGGATTTTGAACTGGATTACCAGATTGTCGACACAAAATACACCAGCAAATTTTCCGGCCGCTATGCAGCGCTTTTCTGCCAGGATAACATCAAGGTGAACAACCTGAACATTCTGCAAGCCGGTCTGCGCGCCGAGTATTACAGCGACGGCGACTATTCGCGTATAGGCCCGCGTCTATCCTATAAACGGTTGCTCACAGACCGGTTGGACCTGACAGTCAGTTATGGCCGCTATCATCAATTTCTCAATCAGGTGGTGCAGGAAGGCATGAGTTTTGCCGATATGTGGTTTCCGGTGGACCGCACCTTTAAACCGGGTTCTGCCGATCATTATATCATCGGAGTCAATTACGACAATAAACGCTCTTTCTCAGTAAACGTGGAAGGCTATTACAAGGATTACGATCACGTGGCTGAATTCCGCACCTATCGCGCCGGCGACGAGACGTTGGAAAATCAAACAGCGGCACAGAATTTTCTATCCGGCAAAGGCAAGTCTTACGGCGCAGATGTGTACGTGCGCAACAATTTTTGGGGACTGGAAGGCTGGCTGGGTTATTCGCTGAGTTGGACAAAAAAACAGGTTGATGGTTACAATTTTGGCACAGAGTACTATCCGACCTATGACCGCCGCCATAGCATTACATTGATCGAGGACTATCGCATCGATAAAAAATGGCGTTTGAATGTGGCGTTTAAATACGGCTCCGGACAGCCTTACACCGAAGCCACGGCCCGCTATATCGCACAGAATCCGGACGGGACCACCCATTATGAGTCTCTGGACGGCAAAAAGAATTTCTACCGTTTGCCGGCTTATCATCGACTGGACCTGGGCCTGTATTACACTACCACGGTTTTTAAGCTGCCGGCCGAGTTTTTCGTCCAGGTGGTCAACGCCTACAACAACAAAAACGTCTGGTATCGCTATTACAAACTGACGAACAATCCGGCCACCAAGGAAGATATTACACAGTTGCCGTTGTTGCCGACATTTGGTTTTACCGTCAATTTCTAACATGATGCTTACAGGAGCAGATTATGAATAAAAAAATTCTAGTTGTGCCGGCGATGATCTTGATGATCATCTGCGCATGCAGCAAAAATCCGACAGGTCCGGACTATCAGAAGGAAATCTGCGTGTACGGATTTTTGTGGACCGATCAGCCGTTGTCCAAAGAACACGCTCTCTCCATCACCTGGACCCGGCCGATTGCCGAGTATTATGATGTGAAAGAAGCGGCGATAAAAAACGGGCGAATGACCATTACCGAAAACAACAGTGGCCGCATTTATCCGTTGATCAGCGACGACGCTCGTCCCGGATTCTATTACAATGACAGTCTGTTGGTGCAAGCGCAAACCACCTACACGCTGACTGTGCAAGCAGAGGGACACAGCTCGACCGCGACAACGACCACGCCGAGCAGGATAACTTTGGAAACAGAATTAAACCGCGACGCCGTTAACACCGTATTGCCTAAAAACATCGGCTATGAAAAACCGATTTACGTAAAAGGCGCCGGCCCGAATCAGATGATACTGGTGGATATTTCCTGTCAGGAGGAATATCAGGCGGCAGAATACATCACTGCGTTTGGACCAAACAAGCATCCGGAAGATCAGGAAGAGTATGACGGCGGTCGTGACAGAGGCCCGAAGCGCATACAGGCGTATATGACCTATAACGATTTATTGTCTGATGAATACCCTGGGCAGCATGTAATTTATTGGTATGGTTCCATGTTTGTTTTTTACGGCAGGCATAGCATGCAGGTGATTGCCATTGACGATAATTATCACAGTTATCTTTATAAAGAGAATCCTACTTTGAACAGTGGCGTTACAGGCGGCATTGGCGTATTTGGGTCGGTCAGCGGCGAGCTGTTCAAGCTGCAGGTGGTGAAATCGGCAAGTGAATAGTGGGCCTCTACTGGAACGCGACCGTCCCGGTCGCTTTTGCGGGCGCGTCGTTTTTGCGGGCGGGACGCCCGCGTTCCGGACGCACATATAAAAAAAGCCCTTGTTTGGCAAGGGCTTTTTTTATGATATATGGAAGCGATGTTACTGCAGCACTTGCGGCAGATCGCCCTCTTCTTTCTTTTCTTCACTCTTTTTTCGCGGCCGTTCCGGTATAGCCAGTTCAGCCTCAAGGGCCGAGATCTCTTCCACTGCTTTCAGATCTTTCTCTTCCAACTTGGTATAGCCTCTTTCGGAAAGAACGATCTTTTTGCTGTCCTTATTGAACTCGATCACGGTCAAGGTCAACATGTCGTCGATCTGATAACCGTCCGCCGGTTTGGTCAGGTTCTCTTTGACCAACTGGGACATGGGCACAAAACCATCCACGCTTTCCGGCAACTCGACGATCAATCCCTTTTCAATGAGACGGATCACTTTGCCTTCGGTCTTGGTATTGGGTTTGTACTTGTCTTCCAGCGTGTCCCAGGGATTGTCCATGGTTTGTTTGTAGCCCAGAGAGATGCGGCGATTGTCGCGATCCACGTTGAGCACAATCACTTCAATCTCGTCGCTCTTTTTCACCACTTCGCCCGGATGACGGATCTTTTTAGTCCAGGACAGATCCGAGATATGAATCAGACCGTCAATGCCCTCTTCCAGTTCCACAAAGGCGCCAAAATTGGTCAGATTGCGCACTTTGCCGTTGTGGCGGGAACCGACCGGATATCGCTCGGCCAGAGTTTCCCAGGGATCCGGTTCCAGTTGTTTGAGACCGAGACTGATCTTGCGCTCTTCTTTGTTGATGTTGAGCACTTTGGCATCCACCATTTCGCCCACAGCCAGAATCTTGGACGGATGTTTGATGTGCTGGGTCCAGGACATCTCGGAAATGTGGATCAAGCCTTCGACGCCGCGCTCCAGTTCTACAAACGCGCCGTAATCTGAAATGCTGACCACCTTGCCGCGAATCACGGAACCGACCGGGTACTTGGCGCCCACATCTTCCCACGGATGCGGTTGCAGCTGTTTCAGACCCAGCGATATGCGGTCCTTGTCTTCGTTGTAATCCAACACGATGACTTTGATCTTTTCATCCAACGCCACCACTTCGGACGGATGCGCCACGCGGCCCCAGGACAGATCGTTGATGTGCAAAAGACCATCCACGCCGCCCAGGTCGATGAACACGCCAAAGTCGGTGATGTTTTTGACAGCGCCTTCCAGCACCTGACCTTTTTGCAGGTCGGTGAGGATTTTTTCACGCTGTCCCTTCATGGCCTCTTCCACCAGCGCGCGATGGGAAACCACGATATTCTTGCGCAGATTGTTGATCTTGACGATTTTGAAATCCATCATCTGACCGATCAGCGCATCGAAATCCCGAATGGGACGAACGTCTATTTGCGAGCCGGGCAAGAATGCATCTACACCGCTAAGGTCGACCACAATGCCGCCCTTGATGCGACGTACGCATTTGCCTTTGACGATTTCGCCGCGATCATAGGACTTGTTGACCAAATCCCAGACGCGCATAAAATCGGCTTTTTTCTTGGAAAGCACCAGCATACCGTCAGGGTCTTCGATGTCATCGATAAAAACCTGAATATCCTGACCGACTTGAATCTGGGAACGATCGTCAAACTCGTCGATGGGAATGACGCCTTCAGACTTGAAACCGATGTCTACGGCCACCTCTTTTTCATTGATGGCCAGAACTTTGCCGGTTACCACCTCGCCGGAAACAAAATCCGACAAGGTCTCTTCGTAGAGATTGGCCAGCTGGTCGAACTCTTCGCTGCTGTATCCCTCTTCGTCTTCATCGTTAAAAAAGGAATTCCTGCCGCTGGATTTTGCCTTGGTTGCGGTCTTGACCGCAGGCGTGATCACATCACCTCCTGTTCCGGGCATGTTGGCTGTACCTACCTCTTCGGTCGGCACGTTAGGTTTGGTTTCTTCATTCATACGGTTAATTAGCCTCCTTGTTATTTATTTATGGCCCTACTGGGCCTGGGGTCCGAGCAAATAATCCCTGATCTCTTCCAACTGCCACCAGGGCGTGGAAGCGCCGCCGGAAATTCCTACCGTATCCGCCGGCTTAAACCAGGTCCGATCAATTTCCTGCACCGTTTCTATTTTAAAGGATCGTGCATTTACACGGCGACAGGCTGCAAACAGAATCTGACTGTTTGAACTGCCGCTGCCGCCGACCAGCAGGAAAACATCAACCGACGCGGCAAAACTGAGCAGTTTTTTACGCCGCTGGTTGATATAGCGGCACGTTGTATCAAATATAATCACATCCGGATTCAGAGATTTGATTTTCTCCGCCAGATGCAAAAATTTATCTCTATCGACCGTAGTTTGACAAAAAACCGCCAAGGCGCCTTGCAAGCGGCCGATGTCAATATCTGTTTCGTCCTGCACGACCAGACTGTCGGACGCATAGCCGGCCAGACCGATCACCTCTGCGTGCGCTTTTTTGCCGATGATGACGATGCGTCGTCCCAGGTTGCTCTGTTCCGCGATCAGCTTTTGCACGCGTCGAACAGTGGAACAGGTCGCATCTTCCACCCTGACGCCGCCGGCCTGTAATAGTCGCAAAGCGTCGGCCGTCACGCCATGGGTGCGAATAAAAACCGGTCCCTCGAATTTCTCGGCTAACTGCTCCGGATCGTTTAACAGATCTTGCGATTCCGTGATCAAACCTTTTTCGTGCAATCGCGCCAATTCACGCGGATTGTGTATCAAGCTACCCAGCACAGTCGCTCGTCTTTGCAGAGTCAACGATTGTTCTACGCGTTGCACCGCTTTTTTCACACCCGGACAAAATCCGGCATCAGGATCGATTACGACTTTCATGAACCGCGTTTTTTTAAAACTTTACGAACCACCAACTCGACCTGTTCATCAACAGAGAGACTGGAGGTGTCAATTTCAACAGCGTCCTTTGGCCGTCGCAATGGAGACGCTGTTCGGCTGCTGTCGGTTTTATCGCGCTGTATGATCATCTCGCTGATTTCCGTCAAAGAGAGATGAATTCCTTTTGCTGCCAGTTCCGCTTGTCGACGGCGGCTGCGCTCCTCTATGGAAGCGATCATATAAAATTTACACTCCGCATCCGGGAACACTACGGTGCCCATATCTCTGCCTTCGGCTACCACGCTGCCTTGCCGCGCGAATTGGCGCTGTGCGTCCAACAAGGCCTGCCGAACGCCCTGATTAGCGGCAATCGGAGCAATGGCTTCGGTCACTTTTGGCGTGCGTATTTCCTGGCTTACATCGTTGCCGTTCATTAAAACGCGCAAACCGTCAGATGCGGCTTGCAGCCTGATTTTCAATTCTG
This sequence comes from uncultured Cytophagia bacterium, assembly GCA_964387285.1. Lineage (GTDB taxonomy): Bacteria > Zhuqueibacterota > Zhuqueibacteria > Residuimicrobiales > Residuimicrobiaceae > Anaerohabitans. The sequence goes on from CAYLWO010000053.1 coordinate 17,969, forward strand.
CTGCTAATTGCGTGACCTGTTTTTCATCCAACAGATCCACGCCTTTTTGCAAAGCAGCCAGGGTGACAGCGCGATACAAAGCGCCGGAATCCAGATAGGTGTAGCCCAATTTCTCCGCTGCCAGACGGGCGGTGGTGCTTTTACCGGAACCAGCCGGCCCATCAATGGTAACCACAAACGCTTTTTTATCTGTAAGAGACATAAGTCGACATCCTTGCGGAGGTTTTCCTCATAAATCGCAATGGGGCCGCATATTTCAGCTAGCTAATTTAAAGAACCTTTCAGCACTCCCGCGAAGGTCAACCGCATATTTCATTTAGCTAAAATTAAAAAACCTTCGCAAGGCTAAATCAGTCCGACCGCTTTTTTCAACGCTCGAACCTCGGCGGTTTCCAAATAACGCCACTCGCCAGGCCGTATGCGGCCTAATTCGAGCGGTCCAAATTGCACCCGCCGCAGATTTTTCACTTCATACCCGAGTTCAAGCAGCATGCGACGAACCTGATGTTTCCTGCCTTCATGAATGCGCACCGCAATGCGGTCTGCTGTGGCGCCGTAGAACCAGGCTTCACAGGGCGCCGTGACGCCGTCCTCCAGCTGAATGCCGGCCACCAACAGGTCGAAATGCTGAGCGTCAAACTCGGATTTTAACGTGGCGTAATAGGTCTTGTCCACTTTAAACCTGGGATGCAAGAGCCGGTACGCCAGATCGCCGTCATTGGTCAACAACAGCAAACCTTCGCTCTGATAATCGAGGCGTCCTACGGGCACTAACCGTTCCGGTACATCCACCAATTCCATCACGGTCTTGCGATCCCGTTCATCGTTGACGGTGGTAACATAGCCTTTGGGTTTATTTAAAAGAACGTAAATTTTTTTCTTTTGCAAATGGACCGGTTTGCCGTCAACCGAGATTTGATCTTTCAATTCATCGATGCGGGTGCCCAGTTCAGTCACGACCTGGCCGTTCATGCTGACGCGGCCCTGCAGAATAATTTTCTCCGCAGCGCGTCGCGACGAAATGCCGCAGGACGCTAAAAAACGGTTAATGCGGATCATTTCCCGCTTCTTTATCTTCCGTCGCTGTATCCTCCAGCAACTGAATTTTTTCCGCTACCGGTTCATCCACGAGAGGCGTTTCTTCCAGGAGAGATTCTTTATCAATCCTGGTCTCGTCGATCTGCAAGAATTCATCCACCATCGGTTCTTCATCAGCCGGCAAATCGTCGACCAACGGAGACATGGAATTTACTTCCTGTCCGGCCAGAAAGACGGCGTCGGAACTCATCTCCTGCTGCAACTGCTCCTCCGTGAGTGCACCACTGCCGGCCATGATTTCTTCAAAAGTCGCTTCTGCGGGCGGTTGCGATTCCGCGTCATGGACCGATTCGGTTTCCGGCAGAGGCAGCTCGATAGATTCAGCCTGCTGACCGGCAGCCAACAATTCCTCTTCGGTCATTTCCGACGGTTCCAGCAGTAGCTCATCGGCTGCACTCTCTTTTTCAATAGAGGCTTCCTCCAATTCGCTCATGATGCGCGCCGCTTCGCCGGCAGCCAGCAGTTCCTCGATCTCTTTGGGTTTGGGCAAATCTGCGATCTCGTTGATGCCGAAATACTGCAAAAACTCGGGCGTGGTGGTGAACATCAGGGCCCGGCCCTGGCCTTCGCCGCGCCCGCTGATGGTGATCAGTTTGCGTTCCAAAAGCCCTTTGATCACGCCGTCGGAATTGACGCCGCGGATGGCCGACACCTCGACGCGCGAAATGGGCTGTTTGAAAGCGACAATGGCCAGGGTTTCCAGAGCGGCCCGCGTAAGCCGGTTGCGCTCTTTGCCCTGATACATTTTTTTAATCCAGCGGCTGTATTCGGGACGCGACGCGAACTGGTAGCCGCCGCTGACCTTTTTAAGAGTAAACGCCCGGCCGGTCAACTCTTCCTGTATCTGGCTGAGCGCCTCTTCAATTTCACTCTTTTCAAAATTTTCCAGGACCGAGACCATCTGATGGATGGTCAGCGGCGTATCCGAGGCGAACACCATCGCCTCGACAACCGATTTTAACTGCTCTTTATTCATCCGCCTTTATCAAATAGATTTCTGCAAACGGTTTATCCTGTCTGGCAATAACCGTGCGACTGCGAATTAATTCCAGAATCGCTATAAAAGTCACGATCCAGACGATCTTGTCTTCTCCCGGCAAAAACAGCTCATGGAATTTAACTTCTATGCGCTCGAACACGATCCGTTCCACGTATTCGATGCGTTCTTCCAGCGTAACGGAGATGAGTTGGACTTCATGAACCGTTATTTTCGGCGTATGGTCCACCAGATTCCGGAAAGCGGCCACCAAATCAAACAAAGTCACTTCCGAGCTGGCCAGAAACTCTTCGTCCCATCCCTCTTCGAATTTAAAACTGCCGCGCGGATAATGTTTCGAGGCGACATCTTCCTTGACGCTGAGATCCTCAGCCACCTCTTTGAACCGCTTGTATTCCAGCAAACGCGCCACCAACTCCTGCCGCGGATCGCCGAACTCTTCTTCCTCTTCGGTCTGCGTCATGCGCGGCAACAACAACTGCGCTTTAATGCGCATCAGCGTAGCGGCCATTAAAATAAAATCACTGGCTGCCTCCAAATCGAGCAACTGGATGATCTCTACATAGGCAAGAAACTGTTCGGTGATCCTGGCAATGGGGATATCGTAGATGTCGATTTCTTCTTTCTTGATCAGAAACAGCAGGAGATCAAGCGGACCCTCAAAGGCTTCTAGTTTTATTTTATATGGCATATTATAACATACTGAAGGCCGTATGATGCACGGCCCTCGAATAATTCAATCTTTTGTTTTTGTGATTTCAGTTCATAAACAGATACGGCTTCCACCCTTCCTCCTGGATACCGATAAAATGCTGAATAAAAAACAGGTGGCTGGGTCGCCGCGGTTGTTTCGCGATGCGCAGATTGGCCTGCTCCGGCGTCCGGCTGCCTTTACGGCTGTTGCACTCGACGCAGGCGCAAACCAGATTTTCCCAGGTATCGGCGCCGCCGCGTGTTTTCGGCAGCACGTGATCGATGGTAAAGGGTCCTTTGCTGGAATTGCAGTACTGGCAACGGAATCCGTCGCGCCGCATGATGTTCCGCCGGGTTAATTCGACCCGCTTGTGCGGAATGTGTATAAAACGGCGCAGCCGTACGATGCTGGGCACCGGATAGCGCAGATGTTGCGAGTGAACCCATCGCTCTCGTCGTTCCACCACTTCGACCTTTTCAGCGAACTCGAGAACGATCGCCTTGCGTGCACTGACCACGGTCAGGGGCTCATAGTTTTGATTGAGCAAAAGGACCTTGGCGTTGAGCATAATAAAGCCGTATGGCTAAAACAATAGATATTATCTTGTAATATATAAGGAATTTGTGAAAGAAGCAAGGATTTTCTAGTGTCGACGCAGGCTGTCCATGGTAAAAATAGATATTTTAACTCAAAATGAAACAAAATGTTGAAGCGCAAATCCTTCAAGCGGCATTCGACAGCAGGAGTTGGGCCGATGAAAATGCAGCAGCATTTGGTCAAACGCGAGAGAATGTAGCGTCAACCAGATGCACTTTTGACCGTTAGCATGAAGAAAACATAAAAATTTAAAAACAGCACTGTCAAATCCGTTCTTATCCGTTCGATCCGTTTAATCCGTGTTCGCTTTTACAGACCGTACAGGTCCAGACAACCTGAGAGGTTTTTACTAGAGTGCTATCTTTTTCGCCTCATAAATCAGCATAATGGGGATATCATCCTCGACGCGATATTCCAAACCGACCGGCTTGGTCGTTTTGCCGCATTCCGGTTCCGTGCATTTTCCCTGGTGGTCCACCGGCATGCCGCACTCGGCACAGTGTCTCGCCTTGCAGGTCAAAGTATCTTTTTGCGCATCATAGATCAAATCGCCCTTGCAGGAAGGACAGGCTAAAATATCCAACAGTTCCTTGCTGACCATGAATCAACTCCTTGAATGTGGTTTGATTGAAGCTCTAAAAGGTAGTAAAAAAAAAGAAAACTCTCAATAAAAAAATAGCTCATTTAATTCTTGATTGTCTCAATAATTCGTGGTATAATAAAAAAGCTGGCATGATGCAAGTCCCCTAATCATTTCAGAGGAGGAGTAACCATGACAAGAACTTTGTTGGGATTATTGCTTCTGGTGGTGGATATCTGGGCCATTATTCAGATCGTGAAAAGCAAGGCCGATTCCCTGATCAAACTGGTATGGATACTGGTGATCATTTTTCTGCCGTTGATCGGTTTTATTATTTGGTATCTGATAGGTCCAGGGAATAAAAAGTTTTGAGGTGATAAAAAAAAGCCCCTTATGCAGGGGCTTTTTTTTGAGATACTATATTTAAATTGCTTTAGTAACCTTGCCGGAGCGCAAGCAGCGATTGCACACATAGGCCTGACGGCTGGATTTGCCGTCCTGAATGCGCAGCTTTTTGATATTGGGCATCCAGCGCGTTTTGGTCAAATTGTGGGCATGGCTCACTTTATTGCCGGTTAAAGGGCCTTTGCCGCAGATATCGCAACGTTTGGACATGACAGTGACTCCTGTGTATAAATTTTCTCTATTTTCAAGATCAATAAAAGTAGTATGTTAACAATAAAGCCTGATAATTTAGTGAAAAATAATAACAAAATCAAGTAAAAACTCTTGGCAAAATTTATTTTTCAACCTCAATCTGGGTCGTGGAAAGATTCTCCGGCGATCTGGTCTCGCGCCGACCTGTCGGCGCGATTAAAGCGGGGCCGAGTCACCGCACTCCCAATCCGATGATGATCATCCGCAAGCCGTGCTTGCTCCCGTAAACAGGATCAACGTTCCGCAAAACGAATCCGACATTGTTCCTGCATATGTAAACGAATGCCGATTAAGTTTTTCAAACCTTCAAAATCCCTAATGACCGAATCCACCGGATCATTATCTGCTCTGATGACGCAGTTTTTCTCCTCCGGCCAGGGCAACAGCACGACCAGCTCTTCCCGCGGCAGCCTTCCTGATACCCGAATAACCATTTCCGCAGCCAAGCGGGACTGTTGCCTGATTTGCAGATGCAATCGGGTGTTGGCATCACAGGGTATTGTCAGGCTGTCAAGGGTCAGGTTTTTACCAAATAGCCGGCATGGAATGTGCGGGAGGATGCGAATGCGTCCGGCTAACGCGTCATAATCCACACCAAAGAGATTTTCAACAATCGCCTGAATATACTGCGACGCAGTCCAACCGTATCGCTGCACACCGTGGCCGGAACCGTCGGCAGGTTTTAAATATTCGTAATAGCGATTGTTAAAAAGTTGTATGGTCATCCAGTTCAACTCAGCGGCCAGATCATGACGACCGCACGCCATGAGGCCGAAAATAACCGGCAAATTGCGCATGGTCCAAATGTCGCCGAACCAGGCACGACCGTCATAAGGACCTGTGGCTTCAATATAATCCGGCTCTAATTTAGAAATGCTGGTCAGTGGTCGATCTCCCCAGCTAAAAAGTTTTGGGTCCACTAATTTGTCGACCAACTTTTTCGCCCGCTCGGGTGGGGCTATATTCAGGCGCAAAGGATCAAAGGTTGTGCAAAGCAAGCGCGGAGTGATTTTTCCGAAACGAAGGTCATAGTTGTAATAAGCGCCTTTTTCCTCATCCCATAAATACTTGTTGATTCTTTCCTGCAATCCGGCAAATTTTTTCTCATACTCGTTTGCCTCTGCCGGTTCGCCCAACTGCGAGGCAAGCTGAGCCGTATATCGGCAACCGATAGCCACCGCGACGTTCAGATCGATGGGCGCAATGCCGTCCAATTTGTCATGATCGTGACTGAACGTCTCTTCAAAAACCGCGGTAATCAATCCGCTGCGGCCATCACGTTTTTTAGTGGAAAACCAATACGCTAAATATTTTTTCATGGCGTCAAAAATGATGCGACGCAGCCCGGCATCTGCGCTGCGACGCGCCACATCATACGCAGCGTCGAAAAAGCGCGGCAGACTGCTGACGTCTGCCGGTTGACCGCGCACCGGTGCATTGCCATACAGGTCAATGCGGCCGTCAGGATTTTGCAGCTGCACCTCGCTGAAACCGCGCATCATGTCTTCAACGAGTTTTTCATTGGCCCACTTGGCGCCGGCGATATTGAGGCTGGCGTCCAGTTGCCACCAGCTGGCGCCATAGGCGCCGCCCGGCGCGAGAAACGGATAATTAAATCCACGCCAAGGCACATCCGTAATCAAACATTCATCCAGCACTTTGAATGCCTCGGTAAAATCTTTCTGAGAGATGCCGGGAACAGTGATGTGCGGCATTGCCTGTTCACTGCATAAATCGGGACGCGGCGGTTCCGGTTTAACCGGCCCATCGGTCACCGCGATCCAATCGATCCACATATCGCCGCGCCACCACATGAACGCCGGCCGAATGCGAATTTGATCGATGACGCCGCTCCATTTCCCGTCCAGATGACAGACCACCTCCTGCCACTCCCGACAATCCGGCCGCATATGAAAGTGAACCGAACCGCTGTTGCTCTCCGGCTTTTCGCTGGTCCGCCAGACAAGTTGACCGTCCGTTTCAGCTGAAAAATTTAAAATGCGCAGGCGTACTTTGCTATAGTGTGCGGCAGGAATAGCCAGGCCTTTGGGTGAAATGATTTCCTCTTTATAATTTTTGCCCCATACCTGTTGTTGCCATTGCAGGGGATTGGCCGGCCTGCGTTGAAGCGAAAGCCAGAGTGCGCCGCCGCTGACGCCGCCTTGTAAAGAATCGGCTAGCGTCCAACCTTCGGCATCATTGCGAATATTAAAATCCCAGAAATATTTTACAGAAACCTGCGAGAGTGGCGGATTAGGGTAAAGTGAGTTGGTTTGCGCAAAAAGGACGGTGACATTCAGGATGCAAAACAAAACAAAGCGATTTTTTTTCATAGCATTGCTTGGATTTTATTGCTTAAGCACGGTTAACCGGTTGTCGCGTATCTTAATCGGCATATTGCGATATTCCAGGTTGAACTCGCGCGGCTGTGTTCCTATTTGCGCCAGCAGACCGGCCGGAATATTGGCCTGAGGAAAAAATAAATACGGCACAATGGCATACTCACCGGCCTGTAGCTCACCTGCGTTAACGATCAGCAGAATAGGCAACAAGGCAATCCCTTGCCCGTCCACGGGAAACTCGCCATAGGAGTAGATTTTATAGGGGCGCAGGATAGGCAAGAACACGGAGGCGGAGGATAGAAAGCCTGCCGTGAAAGTGGGATCGCCTTTGAATTCCGCTTTGCTGAAATAACCGCGCGCCATGGTCCATTCATCCATGGTTTTTATGGTAACCAGAGCTACCACGGTGTCGGCTTGATCCGCATAGATAACCGGAGGATTCAAAGTCACCGATATGTCGATAAATTTATATAAATGGATGGTACGCGTCAGCAGGCCGTCTTCATTCAATCCCTCCTGTCCGTACAGCAAATTGCCGTTTTGAAAAATTACCTGCACCGAATCCATGCGATAATTGGCAGCATAAAAGTACAGGGCAAATGGACCGTTCAAACCGCTGCCGGAATGCGAAGCCGGCACACTTAATTCAAATCGGCCGTCTGCCAGGGTGCGCGTGCTGATTTGAGTGTCGCGCAGCCAGATCAGGACATTATCCGGTTCCGCGCCATCTGATAATTCGACTTGTCCGCGAATACTGTAGGAGGATATCATGACATCTTTGGTAAACGGATTCTGTGTGCAGGAGAAAAGCAGCACGAGCGGATACAGGAACCGTCCGATCCTCGCGCCCAAGTTTTTAGTATAGACCGTTTGGGACATATTTTTACTTTTTCCGTCTCATCGTAAAGCCCGCACCGTTTTCCCGACTCTGGCTCCGGTGCAAAAAACCAAGCGCGCCGAAATTCAATACAAGCAACCTTGCGAAGGTCTAAAACCTTCGCAAGCTATCTTATCGCTCCATTACCGGTGCGGCGGCTGTCAGTATTGTATGGCTGCCGTCAACGCATAGCGGCGATCGCGTAAAGCCAGGCCGAGTAATTGCGTCTGGTTGTTTAAAAGATTAAAAACGGCTGCGCGCAGCAGCACAGTAAAATTGTACAAATGAACGGTTTTGCCGAAATGAACATCCAGGTCCGAATATTTGGGCAGCGTTACCTCGAGGGTCTTGTTCAAACCCTGGCGGATAACACCGATCTGTTCGCTTTCCAGGTACAAATGCGTTTGTAATGAAAAGCCCGCGTGGTTGATGTTGACATCAATATAAAACTTGTTGGAAAATTTAAATGGAAATACCGCCTGGTCTGAAAAACTGTAATGAACGAAACCGGCGTCCAATTTTATTTTTTTCTCCAGGAGAAATATGCTTTGCGCCAATTCGATGCCGCTGAGCGAGGCTGATTGGACATAATCGTAATATACAATGGGCACGCCCACAGAATAGAGCGGCCGCATTTTGTTGCGATAGTAATGGCTGAACCAGGTTGCATTGAATTGCCAGCCCCGTATCTGTTCGTGACCGGATACATTACGGGTGACCTCCAGGCCGACCTCGGTGCTGGTAATTTGTTCCGGCTGCCAATCTTTGAACTTCACACTATTGGCTGTGGTGATCGGTAAACTCATTTGCTGCATCAGAGTGGGGAATTTCACATTATGACCATAATTAAATCGTCCCGTGATCATCATGTCGTTCTTACGGCTGACGCCGTGCAATCCTACATTAACGGGCGTGGCCTGCCACGCTTGTTGCGGCTGTGAAAAATAGTCATACGAGTTTTTAGATTGACGATCATCCCGAACATAATCATGTCGTAAAGAAAGATCAAAATCAATCGTCGGCATGATCGAACTGCCGGTTTCGGCATGAAATTTAACCACTGCGCTCAAACCATGTTGTTGCCGATGCGACGCAACATCGATTTTTTTGCCGACAACGGCATCCTCTTGCCAACGCAACTCGTTGTCATCCCATTGATAAGCGGCCAGCAAATCAACCGGACCGGTGCTCCATTGCTTTTCCGCGCGCACCAGATAACCCTGATTGTCCAGATTGCGCTGCAGAGGGCGATACTTGACAAGAAACGATTGCCGCTCCAACGATTGGTTATAGGCGGCAGATAGTTCCATTGGACCAAGGAAGCCAAGACGACCATGAAAAGATGCCGAGGCCAGACGCGTGTCCTGATCCAATTTTTCCACATCACGCTGGTTTTCAAAAAAGAGTTTGGATTGCATGGCCACCAATTCCAACCCATTGGTTTGTCCTCCCTGAGCCGGCGGCGCCAGATCCAATGCCAGGGTGGCTTGCTGTTGTGTGGAACGGTTAATTAAAGCGTACGGTATCGTGGTGGATGAAAACAGCCGGCGATGCGCACCGGTTTTGTAACTGTACGTGGGACGAAATTTTTTAACCGGATAATACAGAGAAAGGCCCCATTGGCCGGCGTCATAGCTGCCGATGCGCTGTTGAAAGCGGATATGATGATCCAGACGGGTTTTAGGCACAATATTAATCAATCCGGAAAGAGCACCGTTGCCGTAGAGCGTGGCGTGACTGCCCTTGACCACTTCAAAACGCTCCACGCCATCCGGATCAATAAGCGAGAAATCGAACGATTGATCCAAAAGATTATTCAAGCGAACGCCGTTATATAACACCAGTACTTCATCGCTATTGCCGCCGCGCACGGTCACGGTCTTGCGGCCGTTCATCTCTTCCGATACCTGTACGCTTTGCTCAGTACGCAAAAAGTCGCCGGCATCCACATAACCGCGCATGGCAAAACTTTCTTCGTTTAAAATCGCGGTGGTTTGCGGCAAATCTCTGACCAATGTGGAAGGACGTCCCTGGGCAGTGACCTCCATCCCTTTCATCAGCAACAGTCTGGGACGCAGATGGATCACCCGTAGGATGCGAAATTCGTTTGCCGTAAATTCCGCATTCTCATAGGCCACGTGCCGAAATAAAATGGATTTCATGGCCAGGCTTTCGGGCAAAGACACGATAAATTTGCCGGAGAAATCCGTCGTGGCGCCGATAGCCGTGTTGGCGATAAAAACGTTCACTCCCGGGATATCCTGGTGCGTGTTGGCATCGCGCACGCGTCCTTTAAGCATCAGGGATTGGCCAAGGACGGTCATAGCCCAAAGCAGCACAATGACCGGAAGAGATTTTTGCAGTTTACTCATATTTGTGAAAAATGGGCCGGTTGCAGGATGAGGTCCGTAATGTTACACACCGTATCGCTGTATTCCGGCTGGTCCTTCAGCGCCAGCCAATCGGGATGATTGCGGAATACGGCCCAGGTTTTATCCCGATCCGTCATATCGTCAAAGGAGAGCATATAATGCAGATTCGGCCGTTTGGCGCCGATGAGGGTTTCAGCAAAAAACACCGGTTTAAATCCGCATTTGCGAAAAATCTCTATTTCGCCGCCCTGGTTGAACATTTGGATTTTTTTTCGGCCTTTGTTTTCATTGTGGCTTTCATAAATGCGCAACTCGAACAAGCGCGGTTTGGCAGTATCCGGGGCAGCGACCTGCGGCATGTGCGAAAAACATCTGAGCAGCGAGCTTTCGATGCGCCAATAACCTGGATCTTTGCTGCTCAGGCTCATAAACGATGCACTCGCTTTCTGGTATTCTGCATCCACAGATAAGGACAATTCCAGTTTTACCACAGAATCAACGGTCTTGTGCGGCAATAAAACATAAACCGATGACTGGTTTGGTCCATAGAGTACGGTAAAGACGCCGATGGGCGTCAATCCGAGCCGATTCCAGGCAGGAACGGCTGCGTCCCTGAGAAAGTCGAGCATGCGCTTGCGCCCGTCCGAATAAGGTCCGATATAGTGACGCCATTCGATGAAATGCGATTCATCCTGATCTGCCGCCGAGGTCAACGTCGGCAACGATCCTAAACCTGCTAGTGAAGTGACAGCCATAAATTCCCGTCGTTTCATAGTTTGATCCTTTAATAATTTTTATTATAGTGAATTGACAGGCGAATTGCAAGAAGAAAAAAATTGCTCCCTCAATGCGTCAGGCTTTGCGCGCCGCCAGTCGCAACGAATTGCTGACCACAGACACGGAACTGAAGGACATGGCCAGAGCCGCAATCATGGGATTCAGCAGACCAAAAGCAGCCAGTGGAATGCCCAGGATATTGTAGAAAAACGCCCAGAACAGATTTTGTTTAATGGTGCGCAGGGTTTTACGAGAGATCGAAATAGCTGTGGCAACACCGGTCAAATCGTCTTTGGCTAAAATAATAGCGGCGCTTTCAATGGCAACATCCGTGCCGCTGCCGATGGCAATACCCACATCCGCTTGCGCCAGAGCCGGCGCATCATTGATGCCGTCGCCGACCATGGCCACTTTATAACCTTGTTGTTGCCATTTCTGCACCTGTTGCGCCTTGTGCTCAGGCAGCACATCAGCTACATGCTCTTGAATGCCGGCCTGGTGAGCGATGGCCGCGGCTGCAGCCGGATGATCTCCGGTCAACATGACCACATGCAATGCCATGGATTGTAATTGCGCCACGGCTGCGGCAGAAGTTGATTTGATCGGGTCAGCCAAGGCAATTATTCCTTTGCTTTGGCCGTCCATAGCGACAAAAAGCACGGTCTGGCCCTTTTCATAGCATTGCTGCGCCAAAGCGGCAAACTCGGTAATCGCTATTTGTTTGCCGGCCAGCAAATGTTGATTGCCGATGACCATCTGATGCCCGGCCACCAGGGCTTCTATGCCGGCGCCGGCGTAATTTTTGAATTGCGTTACTTGCTGCAATTTCAATTTTCGTTCAGTAGCTGCGGCAACCACAGCTTGCGCCAGCGGATGTTCAGAAGAATTCTCTGCAGATGCAGCCAGGGTCAAGAATTCATCTTCTTTCATCTCATCTGAAAGAAAAACTTGTTGCACCCTTGGCTTGCCCAACGTAATGGTCCCGGTCTTATCCAGGATGATTATCTTAACCTGACCGGCCAATTCCAGTCCTTCGCCGTTTTTAATGTATAAACCGCGCCGAGCCGCCCATCCGGTTGCGGCCATAATCGCTGTCGGCGTCGCCAATCCCAGAGCACAAGGACAGGCGACGATCAGCACGCTGACAAAATTGATCAACGCTGTTGGAAAATCAGCGGTACCGGCGAATAGCAACCAGACGAAAAAGGTGAGTACGGCAAGGCCTACCACCACAGGCACAAAAACAGCTGCCACACGATCAGCCAATTGTTGTATGGGCGCTTTGGATCCTTGCGCTTGTTCCACCAACTTGACAATTTGTCCCAGCACCGATTGGTCACCCAAAGCCGTAACGCGAAATTCGAATGCGCCTGAACGATTGATGGAACCGGCCAGCACCCGGTCGCCGACAGCTTTGTCCAGCGGTAAACTCTCGCCGCTGATCACGGATTCATCCACACCGGCCTGGCCCGAAAGGATGACGCCGTCAGCCGCGATTCTTTCACCTGGTCGGACCATCACCTGATCGCCCACAAGCAATTCATCTATGGGAACCCATTGCTCCATCTCATTGCGCCGGACACAAGCGGTTTTAGGCTGTAAAGCCATTAGATTATTGATAGCAGCGGTGGTTTTTCGTTTAGCCCGGCTTTCCAGCCAACGGCCCAACAACACCAGGGCAATAATGACTGCCGTTGAATCAAAATAGACATGCTCGGTGTTGGTGTGCAGCAAATTCGGAAACAGTGTGGCCAGAACCGAATAGCCATAGGCGCTGCCGGTGCCGATAGCGATCAGCGAATTCATATCAGCTGTTTTCTGCAGCAGATTTTTCCAAAACAGTTCGTAGAAGCGCCTACCGGGCAAGAACACCACCGGGGTTGCCAGCATAAGGAGAATTTTATTTGTCTCCGTTGCTGTTAAAGGCCATATGGTATGAAAAAAATGGAACTCCATCAGCATGGAAATCAAAAAGACCGGGACGCCAAAAATCAATGCAGTGCGCAGATCCTTAAATAATGCGACCTCGTGTTCGAGGATGACATTCTTCTCCCCACCCGCTGCATCCTCTTTTTGCGGCAGTAAAAGCTCATAGCCGCTATCAGCAACGGCTTTAGCCACGATCTCCAAAGAGGTTTTTTTCTCATCAAGCTTTAAGTAGGCTTTTTCATTGGCCAGGTTGACCGATACCTCTTCTACGCCGTCGATCTTTTTCAGGGTTCGTTCCACCCGCGCCACACAGGCAGCACAGGTCATGCCCTGAACAGGCAGCTGCAGGCTCTTTTTGCTCATTTGATCGGCTGCACCTTGTAACCGGCATCTTCAATGCAGCGACCAATTTGTCCCTCGGCTAATTTCGTTTCATCAAAACTCACTTCAGCCTGGCCCAGTTTAACGTCCATGGATTCTAACGGTAATTTCTCCAATTCACGACGAACAGCCATGACGCAGTGGTGGCAGGACATGCCCTCGATTTTAAATAAAGCGGTCTTCAAAACAATCTCCTAATATATTTTTTCCATTTACTGAATAATATAACAAAATTTTTGCGAAATTTATTTTCATTTTTTTCGCTCCAACACCGGGACCCGGCAGAGTGCAATATTCTCCCCCCATTATCTTACAAATTCGAGCATGATCTTGGGACAAATGTTCCAATCCGGCTCCTGCATCATAGGAATTTCCGGCGCGATCTTTTATTTTGCAATTTTTCTTGCTTCTCTTTCCATTATCAACTAATTTAGCTTGCAGCCTTGTTTGCAAATGCTTTGCAGTTGAAAAATTTGCAGGCAAGCGCGCCAGGCTCCTCAGTCGCCGTGAGTCGGTTAAAATCCTGAAAAACTCCCAAGCAGCAAGGAAAACGGTCATGCACAAGATTTTTTTATTTTTTCTTTCTCTACCCATATTGCTCTTTGCACAAAATCACTCAGCCGCGGTCAAAGAGTATAGATCGGCCTTTCTCACCTACCCATTTTCCGATGCAAATCCGATCCCGATCACAGGGCGGATTTATCCCTACTTTCGCTTTGACGGTTTTACCGATCAGCCGATCAAAAAAGAGTGGCAGGTCGTCGAGTTGGAGAACGATTATCTGCGCGTAAAGATAATGCCGGAGATCGGCGGCAAGATCTGGAGCGCCATTGAAAAAAGCAGTGGACGGCCGTTTATCTACGACAACCAGGTGGTTAAATTTCGCGATATTGCCATGCGCGGGCCCTGGACCAGCGGCGGCATTGAAGCCAATTATGGCATTATCGGCCATACGCCCAATTGCGCCACAGCCGTCGATTATTGCCTCCAGAAAAAACAGGACGGCAGCGTCTCCTGCTATATTGCGACGTTGGACTTGCTGACGCGCACGTATTGGTGCATCGACATCAATCTCCCTGCTGATAAAGCCTATTTTACCACCACCTCTTTCTGGCAAAATACAACGCCGCTGGAACAGCCCTATTACACCTGGATGAACACCGGCATCAAGGCCAGGGGCAACCTGCAACTGATTTATCCCGGCACACATTATATCGACCATGATGGCAACTTCCATGCATGGCCCATTCATGAAGAAAATCACCAGGATCTCTCCTTCTATGAGAACAACAATTTCGGCAGCTATAAATCGTACCATGTACTCGGACAGCTTGCAGATTTTTTCGGCGCCTATTGGCATGACGATCAATTGGGTATGGTTCGTTATGCACCACGAGAACAAAAACTTGGCAAAAAAATATGGATCTGGGGTTTGTCGCAGCAGGGCATGATCTGGGAAAAATTGCTGACCGATCATGACGGTCAATATGTTGAGGTGCAATCAGGTCGGCTATTCAATCAATCGGCGGAAGCCAGCACATTCACGCCTTTCAAACATCACGGCTTTGCTCCTTATGCTACGGATACCTGGACCGAATACTGGTTCCCGATCAAAGAAACCAGGGGATTGCTGCAGGCCACGCCCCTGGGCGGACTTAACCTCGTAAGGGCCCAGGGAAAATACGATCTCTATTTCTCGCCCGTGCAGTATGTACAAGACACCTTGTTTGTCTATGACGGTGAGGAAGAAAAATATGTAAAGCCGGTACATTTGCAGCCTTTGCACACCATTCATGAAACCATTCCATGCGCTAGCAACCTGGAAAAACTCCAGATCAGGTTGGGACGGCATCAGATCATTTTTCAAGGCAGCGCTGAACAAAACCAACTGCAACGGCCTCTATCCTCACCCACTGATTTTAACTGGAACGGATATTATGGATTGTATCTGCAAGGCAAAGAACTGATCCGACAACGGGAATACGCGCGTGCTGCCATAAAATTGGACTCTTGTTTACTGCAACAGCCTCATTATCTTCCTGCACTGGTGGATCGGGCCATTTTGCATTATCGCAGTCTGCAGTATGCTGCTGCGCTCGCCATGATGCGCACAGCCCTCAGCATTGACACCTATGACGGCGCGGCCAATTTTTACTATGGTCTCATCCACCGTCAGCTCGGCAATCTCTGCGACAGCCGTGATGGATTTCAAACGGCTTGCCTGAACACCGAGTACCGCGCTGCGGCCTTGACCGAATTAGCCAAGCTGGATGTGTTGCAAGGTCATTATGGCGAGGCATTGGAACATGCTGAACAAGCCTGGCAACGTCAGCAGGACAATCTGGAAGCATTATCCATCAAAGCAACGGTTCTGCGTCGACAGGGAAAAATCGACCAGGCCGTCCATATGCACCGGGACATTCTCCAGAGAAATCCGTTGCACCATCTGACCCGTTTTGAACAGCTCTTATGCAAAAAAATCGACCAGGCAGAGTTCAGCAGATATATCCGCAACGAACTGCCGCAGGAAACCTATATTGAATCCGCGGTTTGGTATGAGCGAATGGGCTTGAACCCGGAGGCCGAAGCCTTGCTGCTTTTGGCGCCCCGCCAACCGGAGGTACTTTACTGGTCTGCATTCATTAAAATGAAACAGCAAAAGGCGCACCTGGCTGATTTGCAAGCAGCAGATGAAATGAGTACAACGCTACAGTTCCCATTTCGTCCAGAGACGGCGGAAGTGCTGACCTGGGCGCTACAGCAGCAACCGCAGTGGCAGCAGCGCTATTATCTGGCTTTGATATATGCTGCTGTTGATGAACCGGCCAAAGCCGTTGCGCTTTTGACGCAATGCAAGACAACTCCTGATGAGGCGGCTTTTTATGCCTTTCGCGCCGAGTTGAACAGAGATCACCAAAGTTATTTGGCGGATATGGCTGCCGCAGCTACCTTGGATCCGGGACAATGGCGCATCGGCTACAGTTTATGCAAATACTATGCAGGTCAGGGACAATTCAGTGAGGCGTTGCGTATCGCGCAACAATATTATTCACGATTCCCGGAAAACCAATTCCTGGCCATGTCCGTCGCTGCCCAACTGGGCAACTGCCGTCGCTACCAGGAGTGTCTTGATCTGCTCCAACGGTTGAATATTTTGCCTTGTGAAGGCGCAACAGACGGCCGGCGACTCTATCGACAGGCACATCTGCTGTTGGCAGGAGAATTATTTCAACAAAAGAACTATGTAAAAGCATTACAGCATATCGACGCGGCCCGACTCTGGCCGGAGCATCTGGGCGTCGGCAAACCTTATGATGAAGATATTGACGTACGATTGGAAGATTGGATGGCAGGGCAATGCTCCGCTCGCCTGGCTAAAAAGAAAATCGCCAAACGCTATTTTCAAAAGGTAATCGATGGTCAAGCCGACACATTCCCTGGCAACGATCTAGTAAAGGCCTGGGCATTGCGGGAAGTGGCGGGTCCTGGCCAGGCGGTCGAGTACTTGCATGCCAGAATGATGAAAGAACCCGACAATCCATGGTTGCAGTGGAGCATGCAGAATTATCACGGCAGCGAGCAAAAGTGGCCGGAGTGGATTACGGCCGATGAAAACGGGAAAATTTTAGCAGCCTGGCTTCAAAAAAAATAGACTAGGTGAAAATACCCGCGATATTTAAAAAACTTGCATTTAAAAAAAACGGATGCCGATCGAAAACAATATATTTTCTCCGGCATCCGTCATTTGAAAAGAAATCCAGTTTTAGCGCAAAAGAACCAATTTGCGCACTAGTACCGAATGTTCGATCGTGAGCATGACGATAAAAGTGCCGGAGGCTGACATACGGCCGAAATCATCGCGACCATCCCAGGAAACCCGGTGTTCTCCTATGGTCAGTTTTTGATTGACCAAACGTCTGATCAATCTGCCGGTGATGTCATGAATATCCAGCGTAACCGATGTTGCCCGGTTCAAATCAAAGACAATGGTTGTGTTAGCGTTGAACGGATTGGGATAATTATCCAGCCGGAAAGCATCCGGAATGACTTGCTGAACGTTGTGCGCAACCCGTGTTTGTTCCGGTTCTTTGATTTGATGATATTGATTGATGGCCAGGTTTTTAATGACCTGCCGATAACCGAGCGGCCATCGAATCACCACCGAGTCGATAGTCGTAACGGTACCAAGGCCGAAATGCACCCAGGGATTATCCTGGCGCAGAAAGCCGTTTCCACATGTCGTATAATATACCTGTTTTCGATTAGCGGTGTAGAGTGTCGCCAAACTGCCGACCGCATCGCGATTGGAAACCGTGCCCTCAAGGATAAAGCCAACCCAACTGGCTTGATTGTTGGCCATATTATGATAAAGGATATGGTTCTGGTTGTCTGCAGGCAGATAGATATCCAGGAACCCATCGCGGTCATAGTCCAGGATACCGGCGCCTTTCCGATTCCCGGTATTGGTTATACCGATATATTCCGCCACATCCACAAAAGTGCGCGTTCCTGAATCGTCGAGATCATTCGACAAAAGCAGATCATAACTGCTTTGGGTGCTTCGGTTGAGAAAAATATCGACATCGCCGTCGTTATCCAGGTCGCCGACAGCCATGCCGGGAAAGTAGTCGTAAGCAACCGTTTCCAATCCAACGGCGGCTGAAACATTGACAAAATGGCCGTCTTGATTTTCCCAGAGTTGATTGGGCGTGGTTGAGCTGGCTGAGATTATTGACTTGAAAAAATCAAAATCACCGTCATTGTCATAGTCAATAAAAACTTTGTCACAAATTTCGATAACTCCGGAAAGGCCGATTTCTGCTGTAACATCGGTAAAAACGCCGTTGTCGTTGCGCAGCACGGCGGGACGAGCGATCAGGTCAGGATCACCGTCCAGATCGAAATCAAACCAGCCGAAGCGGTAATCTGCCGCCACTTTTGAGGAATCAAGTCGAGCCTGGGCCGAAACATTGGTAAAATGGCCGCCGTCGTTGCGAAACAGATACATTTTTTTATTATTGTCCTGGGTGACCGCGCAATCCAGATCGCCATCCAGATCGTAATCCGCCCAGCCGCCGATATGATAAATCCATTTGGTGATAAAACCCGGCGGTTTCTGTCCGACAAAACCGACTCCGGCGGATACTTCGGTAAAAACATTGTTATCGTTGCGCAAAAGATGAATGGCCTGTTCCGTCGCCAAAGAGAGATCGCGATCGCCGTCGTTGTCGTAATCCACCCAGATCGAGGAGGTTGTATTAATTTCGCCGGCTTCGATGGTTGGCAAAGGCGTCTGGCCGGAGATATCTGTAAACTTGCCGCCGCTGTTTACATAGACCCGGCTGTAACCGGGTGTTTTCCAGCGCGGACAAAAGATATCCGGGTAGCCATTGCGGTCGATATCTGAAAAGGCAACACCCCATTTCTCAAATGGTGCAACGGTCAATCCGATTGACTCGTTATTTACCACTTCAAACGTGCTGAGCTCCTGCGCTAATAACGAAACGGCGCACAGAAAGCATACCGCAATTGTCAACAACGGCGTTTGGCTGTTTCTCACTTGTGATTCCTCCTATATTCAAATGCGATGATCAAAAAATCACGTTAGAATCTGATACCGATAAAAAACATGGGTGGGAAATAAAAGAACGGTTCATCCTTGGTTTTCTTTTTGAACGATTCCGGCTTGGCCTTGTCGTCGGAGTAGAGCGCAAATCCGAAGGGCCATTGTATATTGAGATACCAGGGCAGACCGGCAGCCCGGAAGTCAAAAGAGTAGCCCAGGCGGAATTCATTCCACAGATCAAAACCAAGGGGATAAGTCTTGTTCTCGTTCTTTTCAAAAAAATGATCCCATTGGGGTATGAGTTGATAATCAACATGAAGGTTGCGCCAAAAATAATGCCGATAACCGACAATAAAGCCGGGAGCATCGGTGTTGCCGATATCCTCATAATGGATGTTGGCATAATACGGCGCCAGGATCAGCTCGCTGTGCTGCGTGATCCGATAACAATAATGAATCGCATAGATCTTGAACACAGGCGACATGGGTGTAAAATCGATAGCGTGCTTGTATGGCGGCGATTGTGCAAATTCTTGAGATTTGGCTACTGTCGAAAGCAGCAGGATCCCCGACACAAAAAGCGTGCAGAGTTGCCTTACCATTTTTTGTAGTCCTCCAGTTTAAAAAAGTGACTGTGAGTTTATCTTTCAGCAAAAAATTGTCTAGGAAATAAATCGGCAAAGAAATATCGAAAGAGTGTAATACGACATATCGTCGGCGATCAGATTTACATGACCGATCTTGCTATGGTTCAAATGTTATACTGCGGAATCAAACAACGGTCGGGAGAAAAGCAACACGAAGAAAAAATAACAAAATC
This sequence comes from uncultured Cytophagia bacterium, assembly GCA_964387285.1. Classification (GTDB taxonomy): domain Bacteria; phylum Zhuqueibacterota; class Zhuqueibacteria; order Residuimicrobiales; family Residuimicrobiaceae; genus Anaerohabitans. Next base: position 37,656 of record CAYLWO010000053.1, read on the forward strand.
AAAATTCAGTGTCAATGATTTTATGAAAAAAACTCTGATATTTGCATGGCTGAAAATTTTCGCGCTTGCGAAGGCTGGAAACCTTCGCAAGTAATGCAATGCTCAATTTAGGTAATAATCACTTTTTAGACAACCTCGATCTTGATTAGTAAACCAGTTTACTCCATGACCGGCAAATAGGGCAAAGCCATCATCGGTTTCCGCTCTGCCCCGCAATAACCCAGCAAGAGCAGATACTGCAGCTGTTTGCGGATCCTGGCATCCTGCACCGCCAACCAGGAGGGATTCCATTGCATCAGGGCATCCTCGATGGAATCCTGCGGATCAGAATCCTGAAACATGTTTAAAAAGGAATCAAACGGGTCCCGCGTCTCCGGATAGATGCGCAGACGCACTTTTTGTTTGGCAGAAACGCCGATTCTGCGTTTGGCAATCTGCAGAGCGGTCTGCAGACCACCCAGCGTATCAGCCAGACCGATTTGTACGGCTGCCTCGCCGGACCAGACGCGGCCGCGGGCGACCTGGCGCGCCTGGTTGTAGGTTTTGTGACGACTGTCAGCCACGCGCTGGACAAAGCGCTTATACATGGGTTCGGATATTTTATAAAAAGTTTGCTTGTCCTTTTCGCTGAATCGCATAAAGGGATTTAAAAACAGCGCCGACGCAGAGGTGGCCACCGTGTCCGAAGTGGCGCCGATTTTCTGCAACAGGCCGCTGACATTGGGGATCATGGAAATGACGCCGATAGATCCGGTCAAAGTCGCGGGATGCGCGATAATGGTGTCGCAGGCCATGGCCATATAATAACCGCCTGAGGCCGCTACGTCGCTCATGGACGCATAAACCGGTTTTTCCTTTTTCACTTTTTGAATTTCCGCCCAGATGGCGTCTGCAGCCAGTACCGCACCGCCGGGACTGTCAATACGAAGAATGATGGCCTTGACTTTTTTATTCTCCGCTGCCCGGCGTAAATCCGCAATAAAAGATTCCGAGGCGATAATGGGATCGTTAAAGGGGCCGCCGCCATCCGCACGACCGAGCAGCATCATGCCAGAACCGTGCACGATGGCGATCTCTTTGTCATGCACCACATTTTCCGGCGCCTGCTGAGAATAACTGTGCACATACTGAGTCAAAGAGATCATCCGCGGTTTATGACTGCGACTGTCCCGTCTTTCTTCTGCCGGCAGCATCTTTTGTTTGACTTCCGATTCAGCGCACAGGCCGTCGATAAGCGAAAGCTCGAGAGCGGCATCGGCGGTATAGACGCCGCGTTGCATGGCTTGCCGCACCGCCAGGGGCTTTAACCGGCGCGCCTCGGCAACAGCCCCGGTATAGGCGTCGAATCTTTCTTTCAGCAGCGCTTGCAGTTCTTCTCGTGAATAAGAACTGAAACCTTTGCTGCTGTAGGTTTCAGCCGCCGATTTATACTCTTCAAACTGGGTCACAAACGGTTCAATGCCCAATTTTTCCAGAGTGCCTCTCCAGAATATCTGCGATACGGCAAAACCGTTCAGTTCGATAAAACCTTCGGTAGGCATATAAAGGGAATCCGCGATCGAAGCAAAATAATAATCCAACTCGGAGCCGGCTTCGAGAAAAGCATAAATGAACTTGCCGGATTTTTTAAAGGCGATTAACGCTTCGCGCAATTCCGTAGCTTTGGCAAAGCCCATAGACAAGCCGCCGCTGCGATAATAAAGACCGGTGATTTTATCATCATTGGCTGCACGCTTAATCGCAGAAAGCGCGTCCAAGAAAGAAACTGAGGCAGCGCTGCTTTGTCCCAAAATAGCCAGAGGCCGGGCGGCAACGTATTCTCCCAACTCTCCACTCACTCTCAGTTGAATGACGGTATTGGATTTAACGCTGACGGTTTTAGGTTGCAATGAACTTTTAAAAAGAAAATAAAATCCGCTTACCACCACCATAAAACCAATAAACAGAATGCCAAGAATCATTAAAAGAACGAGCCACCAGCGGCTTTTTCGTCTCGGCGGTTCTGCCGAATAGGGGGAATTCGCTTGTGGGCGCTGATCAGCCAGATAAACCATAAAGAGCTCCTATTGTTTTTCACTACTGAGGTACTGCCCGGATTCGGTCTGCAAACCATCTACCTGGGCGACAGACGCATTTCGCCAGCTGGCGATTTGATTAATAATGATATCGCGCACCTGTCTCTGCAATTCACCAGCCTGTTTGGGAATCAGACCGGTCGTCTCCATGGGTGGAAAGACATGCACGTACACATCCCGCGGCGGGCCAAAACGCAGACTGTTCTTGGGAATGCATTGATAAGCGCCCTCGATGGCGATGGGCAAAATCATCGCGCCCTCTTTGATGGCCAGGTGGAACGGCCCGTCGCTGAAGGCCTGTACACGACCGTCTTTGGAGCGCGTGCCTTCGGGGAAAAAAATCACCGGATAATTTCCCTGCAAGCATTTACGCGCCCGAATCATCGCCTGTACGCCGCTGCGCGCGCTGCTGCGATCCAGAGAAATATCATCCGCCAGGCTCAACATCCAACCCAATAAGGGCACGCGAAAAAGTTCCTTCTTGGCCACCCATTTCATCTCCATGCCCATATAGGCAATGATGGGAATATCCAGCAAGGCCTGATGATTGCTGACCACTACATAAGGCCGACGCCTGGGCAACTTGGTGTCACCGGAAAAATGCAGGCGCCATATCGGAATCAGTTTCACTAAAGGAACGGACAAGGACCGATAAAAACGCCCACTCCGATAGTGCAACGGATCGCGATCGAACAATCGGATCAGAATCATCAGCGGGAGCCAGATAATCAGCAAAGTGACAAAAGCAATCCAAACAAAGCAGGTGCGCAACAAAGATGTCATTTTTTCACCCATTTATTCCATAAAGCCGGATCAGCCAGCATTTTGATAAACACGCCGCCCACCACCGAGCGCGCCTGAAATCCGACCATCTTACCGTCCGTGGTTCCATACCAATCACTGAGAGGCACGCGACTGGTTGTCTCATGTGCAAATTGATAAACCGGTTTCACCAGAGCCTCAAAATCGTCCTGCGACTCGGCCAGAGTTGCAGTCCAAATCGTCCAATCTAATTTGGTGTAATCCTTACGGCTGTCCAGCGGCAATCCGTAACGGTTCTGTTTTTGCAGATACCAGCGGATCTCTTTTTGCGCCACCTCTTTGGGAAAAACATCGAGATTTAAAATTTTATCCCAAACCAGATTATATTTCTGACTCCAGGTTTCCGGTTTGTCAAACGCCAAGCGATAATGATCGCCGGTTTGCGCCATGGTCATCCATTTTTGCGCATATTCCCTGGTTAATTTACGAAAAACAGCAGCCTCGGGTTTCAGATCGCGCATGTCGCACAAACGGCTATAAGCAGCCATGGCTAAAATGGCCTTCAAAGAAAGGTTCACATTGTGCGCCAGATGACCGGCAAAATCATCCGTGCACAGCTGGTTTTCCGGATCAAAGCCCTTTTCTTTCAAATAGTGAGCCCATTTTTGCACAACCGGCCAATAGGGTACGCTGAAATCCGCTTTGCCCTCCATCTGAGCAATGGCTGCCAGCAACAACAGCATGTTGCCGCTTTCCTCCACCGGCATTTGATTTTCCTCGGTCAGTTCTCCGCCGCCATAAATCTGGCCGTTGGCCTTGGGATAGGTGCCGAGATCATGAGGGGCAAAGGGAAATTTCCAGCGCGTCAAAGACGCATATTCGAGCACCGGCCGCACGCTCGCTTTCATCAATTCCAGATTGAACAGCAACAACTGCGGCGCTGCAGGATAAATCACATCCACCGTGGAGATGCAACCATTGCTGAAATTTTCCTTGGGAAATAATAGAGGTCGACCGTCGATATCCACTGCCAGTTTTTGTGCAGCCAGAGCCTGACGATAAGCCAGACTGGCCAGTTGCGCATATTCGCGACCGCCGGCGGCCAACAGGTCGCTATAGAGGCTGCGATCAAAGGCATCGCAACGATTCAAGATATGGGGATAATTGCTGCAACCATTTTCCAACAAATCGGCGGCTTTGGCGCCGTTTCTGCGCCAGTACGGCTGCAACTTGCGCTGAAAATATTCGATGCTGAATTGGTCGTCATAAGCCAGAATAACATATCGTTGTCGAATCAGGCCGGCGACGCGACCGAGTGAAAATTGCATGGCCATGACCGGTGCGTCTTCCTGGATCGTGCGCGGCATGTCCATATCGTCCGCTGCCGGCAATTCACCGAGCCGGTCAAACGTGCTGCGACAGAGAGCGGCTTTCTGAATGCAGGAATTCGGTTTCATGGCCAGTTCGGCAGCCAGGTAATAGTAACCCCAGTCCATGCGCAGATTGTCGCCGGATTTCTGCAAGACCGGCTGTTCCTGCGACCCGGCAGAGAGCACGGCCAGTTCCCTGGTTTGCAAACGCGACCATACTACTTTTTGTTTTCGATCATTGACCGTCGGCTCCATGGTGGTGTCAAAGTACAACTGCACGTCGTGTTCCCGGCCGTCTATCGCACAAATTTGCATGGTAATAAAAGTAATGGGACGGGACAGTAAATTCAGATCATCGGGCAACAGCGGCGTGGTAAAGGTCAGCGTCAGTTGCACGCCTTCGCCGGTGAATTCGTACCTGGTCTGCGTCGGCATGACCTGCAGGGAGGTTTGCGGCAAAACCGGCGTCTCTTTCGGCGCTGCGCCGATGAAACGCCTGGTGCGGCCGTCAATGCGCACCAGACCGCAGAATCCCTGATTGGCGCCGGTCCAATGTTTGGTTGGTTCATCCGTCAAACGATCCTGCATGGACCAGATGCTGAAATAGGGGTCAACCGCAACCAGGGGTACGGCCGGCGGACGAAAGGGAGTTTGACCGGAGAGCACAGTGAATCCCAACGACGCCATTGATAAAACCTTTTTCAAATTCATACCATACTCCAATGTCGAAAATCGTCTAAATTAAAACAATATTTTTCCCTTTGCATGTAGTTGAGGTTGTCCAAAAAGTTCGATTTTCTCAATCTTGATTTGGCAAGCGGCCTTGTAGAAAAATTCGTAACTGACG
>CAYLWO010000054.1:0-15644 GCA_964387285.1 uncultured Cytophagia bacterium
GTTCCATCTGGGGTCGGGTCAGAGTGGAAAAATTGCCGCAAATACAAAAGAAAAGTGAAAAAAATACAATTTTGAGCATTCTCGGCCAGGTGCGGTTTTTTTTCCAGCATACTGCAATAGCCAGAATAAGAAAAACCAAAAAAAACTGTCCCAGGATATAGCCCAGGGTTTCCGGCAAATTGCGATATTGCGTTTTGGCGACAAAATATACGAGGCTGAGGTTAAGGATGACCAGTAAAACTGTTCCTGTAAGAAGCCAGGGGTTGGGGTGCAGGTTGATTTTATTGTCATTGGTGTTGTGCGACATCGGGGTCTCGAGTTAATATATGAAAAATTAGGACAGACATTATGGCCATAGAAATATTATCCAGAGAATTGGTGACCCAGTGTACCTAGATACAAAAACATCCAACCTTTTTTTAAGATTAATCCCTTTATTAAAAAAAGGTTGTCATCGATAATCAAACCACTACATATTGCTTTATTTAATCATTACTTATCCAACATTTTCTGTTTATTTGGTCAATACCAATTTTCTGTTGAGCGTCAGGTTTACACATTCGAGCGTACACAGATAAATGCCGCTGCAAACCGGCTGCTGATTCTGGTTGCGTCCATCCCAGACAATCACATGACTTCCGGCCGAGTTCACAACGCCCTTGACCAGCGTTCTTACTTCTTCACCTTGCAGATTAAAGATGCGAATGGCAACCTTTTCCTCTCGCGCCAATGCATAGTAGATCGTCGTTGAAGAATTGAAGGGATTTGGATAATTCTGTCCCAGTTTGTGCGTCTCTGGAATGATCGCATATTTCTGCTTTTCACTTTCGATAAAAGCGTGATCACCGACAAGTATCTGCAGCCGTTTGCCGTCTTTTGCATAGGCGCCGGCCACTTGTAGCGTTGCACGTTCCCGTAAATCCTGGCAGACGCCGGCTGCCGGATCATTCAAGCTGATTTCATAATCTGCCGAAAATTCAGTCAATCCGGTAAATTCCAGATGAACGACATCCTGAATATTAGTTTTTACGACCATTTCCCAAATTTCGCCTTTGCCGGATTTGGGGCGAACATCATGACAAAAGTGTTTTGCAGGTTGATTCCAATCGGGATGCGGGGAAAAAACTGTTACATACTCGCCGATTACCGGCGGCTCCGGTCTATCCATTGCATCATACCCGGCAGCGGCATTCTCGTTAAATCTGATATAGTTGTCGAAATCCAGCGCATTCTGACACGAGGCCCTTATGTTGATAGCCGGTTTGGATTTGTCGATGTCATCTTTGGCAAGCGCGGTGCTCTTTTGCAGATCGATGTTCAAAGTTGTGGCCTGATTCACATAGATTGCATATCCGGTGAATGGCTGCAAAGTGCCGGTGAATGCACTCCAATTTCCCAAATATGTCCTGATATCCAGAACACCATTGTCGGCCAGGCTTAATTGCGTTTGTGATACGGCAAAGGTGAACGGATTACCGATCAGACTCCAGCCGGCAAGTAAGTCAACAGAAAACGGCGTAGTCAATGACATGGTTTTTCCAGTACCGGTATCGAGCTTTTTGCCTCTATCAGCTATGATCAGCCAATAGCCGATGCCGCTTTTGATCTCTGTTATCTGATCATACTCCAGAAAACCATCGCCCTGATAGGCATAAAACCTCCACTTGGTATTGTAGCATTTGCCCAGATCGGTCTTTAAAAAATCATGAATTTGCACGATGTTGGGGTGGGTCATCATGGCCTGTGACCGGCCTTCCATCCAAAAGCGATTGATAAATTGCTGTGCAAGATTCGCGTGCATCATTTTTAAAACAACAAAACGGTCCAACTTGGTGTCATGAGCCTTGTAGACGATCCCCATGCCGCCGCGGCCGAGTTCAAGGAGGATGTGGTATTTTTCAATGGTCTTGCCGACTAGGTCCATATTAATGCCACTTTCGACTGCGGACTGTGTTTGAAATTTTACAAATTTTTTGATGCTTTATGCTAATATGTTACGCAACTGTCTTATGCCGTTAGAGGAAATTTTTTGTATATAATATTGAACAAAATTACTGTCGTTCCATACCATTGCGGATATTTGCTCTCTATCAGAAACCATGCGATAGCCTTGGGTATAATCATCGGCGTTGGACGCTAGAATACTATGCGTTTTATTCTGCCTCCATTGCGTCAAAACATCTGGAAGGCGGGGCATAAGAATCACGAGAAAAAAGCTCATAAAATTTAATTGGTTATCGAGTTTTATCTATCTAAAACGGCAATTTGTTCTCAAAAATTGTATTTTTAAAAGAACCTTGAAAATTATTTGATTTCACTATATTATTAAATTTAACATTTTCAAATTGTGCATCATCAAAAATTGCCTCATCGATAAAGTTAATACTATCAAAGTTAATATTAGAAAGTTTTGTTTTGGTAAATTTTACACAGTTAAATGAAATATTCTGAAATGTGCTATTAGAAAAAGACGATGCTACAAAACTTGAATAACTAAAGGACGAATATTGAAGAGAGAAGCTATCGATATCAGCAAAATCTATTGAGAAAAACTTTGAGTTTTCCAAATTACATACTGATAAAAATTTGCCTCTAATTCCTGCCAGGTTGAGGTCATTAACTGCTGCCGCACCTTCAATAACCAAGTGATCACATTTTGCTTCTGTAAAATTTATAATCGATCCTTCTATTTTAAAATTACAATAGTGAAGTTCTGAATTATTAAATTCACTATTTGTAAGCTTGACTTTTTTTAATTTAGTGTTATCCAAAAATGAATCAGAAAACATTGTTCTTTCAAGATCACTTTCGTTGATAGTCACATTTCTCAATTTGGAATATTTCCAATCCAATTTACTACCTTTTATCTTATTCCACTCTGAATCATCACATACAGATTTATTCAAGTTAATATTTTCAAATTTTGTTTTATTAGTTATACATTGTTTAAAACTACATTCATAAAATTTTGAGTCAATAAACTCACAATCGTAGAATTTACAATTATTAAAAATGCTCCCGGTCAAATCGACATCCTTAAATGTAACTTCTTTGAATGTGCAGGCATCAATTTGCGAAGAAATTGATTTTGTATCTTTTATTTCAACATTTTCCCACAATGAATTTCTTAAATGAATTTTAGAAATTTCCTTTTTTTCAATAATAATATCTCTTAAATTCCATCCTTGCTCTCCGACATTTTTATTAAATTCGCTGATGTTTTCTAAAAGTTTTTCTTGATTTTTATCAAGTTTGCTTTTCATACAACTTTTACCTCCAATCATGAGTATAAGTAAAAGAATAATGACGATACTAGGTTGATTAATGCTATTAATATATTTTTTATTCACAATACTTATCCTTAAAATGTACTTTTCGCCAATCCAAGTCAGGATATTCGTTATTATCGGTATTTCTGTTTATTTTTAGAAATATTTTATTTTGCCAAAAAAGACCGGTGTTGTTTTTCTCAATCAATACTTCAAAAATGTAAGGCTTATTATAATCATACTGCTCAAATTCTGATCCTCTTAATTTTTGAAATTTAATGGAAGCAAAAACTGTTCGATTATGGCAATTACAAGCAAACCTTTTAAAAGCTGTTGCTGTTACATCATCGGTAAAAGAAATATGACATCTTATTGTATGGTCAGAGGTATTATTCAAGCATGATACAGTCGCCTTGTGAAATATTTTATTAAAATAAAAATAAATTGAAAATTCTGTTATGTTTAAGCCAACTTTTTTCTTTTTAATAGGGATATAACAAGAGCTCAATAAAAATACGAACTCGGTATTTTTCCAATAATCTTTTTCAGCCAAATCTTCTGTTTTAAATTTTTTAATCAAGTTTACATTTTCAAGAAGATAGATGTAATCTAATGCCACAGCAAATCGAGGTTTTGCACAAATATTGTTTGTAACGACGGCTTTTAACGTTTTTAGATCGCCATTCATATCGTTAAAAACCATCTTTGTAAATGATGGAATTGAACTTCCACATCCAGAAAATTCACCATCATAATTGTATCTAGGAATTGGTCCTGCTGAATCGGATACAATTATTTTAGGACCATTGATATTGTTATGATGCGAGAATCCAAAAAATCTTGTTTCCACATAGTTATCGCCCCAATAATCAATATCGGTAATTTCATATAATCCCCGCCGATGTGAATGCCCGGTTAAAATATAATGTAGCTTCTTTTCTTTACCCAAATATTTCTCGTATATTAGTTTTCTATTTTTTTCAAATGTGCCCATGTCATATCGACCTGCTTCCCAATGCCAATCAAACTTAACGTCGCCTTCTTCAGAACTTTTAATCGATTTGTCATTATCATAACTTATAAATGTAAAATGCGAGAAAAGGATGTTTTTTTTATTTTTGTTTAGAGCAAAGTCAATTATCTTAATTTGTTCATCTGAAATAGCATCATCCGCTCTTGGGAGATGACCTATGCGCGGGGCGAGTACAGATTGGGGATTCAGATCAGATTCCTGATCATCACGACCTATAATGTGACCTATAATTGGTATTTTATCTAAAATATCTATCTTGTCTTCGTCTTCACCCCAACTTAGACCAATTAGAGTGAAATTAGGTAAATGAAGACAGAAATCTTTCATCGGTGTGAACAGAGAATAAAAAATTTCCAATTTGTCTTTGTCAAACATTTTTAATCCGCCAAGTGCTTTTCCATATTTATCACCATAACACATGATGGCTTCATATATCGTTAGATTCATATCGGCGGGAATACCTGCATTAGCTCGCCAACCTTTAAATATTAAAACTCTTGGTGAAACTCCGTAGGGTAAGATGTAGGCATCATGATTGCCCGATACTAAAAATACTGGTTTTCCATAGTTTTGATAAAAATGCAGAATAATGCTATAAATAGTTATAAAATCCACACAATCTTGATACTTATTATTCGCTTCGTCTTCATTATCGACTCCAACTGCTTTCCAAATACTTCCAACAGTATTATAAAATTTCTCCAATACAAGCTCGGAAGCAGGACCATATTCACCTTTTTCAATTAATTTGTTTTTTTTATCAATGAATTCTACAGGATAAAAGCTTTTTAAATAATCCACAATATCACCAGAGATTAGAACCATATCAATATCAGGATCACTTCCTGCCTGATTAAATAAATCGAAGCAACTATCAAAAGGATCATTCAACATACTCCCCACAGTAGGAATATCATCCGACTCTAATATTTTTGCCTCGTTATGTTTCATAAGAGTAAACCTGGCGGTCAAGTGCAAATCAGCCAGATGTGCAATATTGAAATGTTTTTTCATCTTATATACAACAGGATGGTAAGAACAAATAGGATAATTAGGCTGTAACTTTTCAAAGAATAATGGTCTTGTTTCTTTAGACTTTTGTTTATCAAAGAATAGCGGTCTTGTTTCTACGGCAAAACCATAATAGTTTTCGCCTAATTTAGATATTCTGTTACCGAAAAAAAGCGTCATTTTTCTCTGAATTATTTCATCTTCTTTTTCACAATTTAAGTTTATCCAAAATAAATTGTAACAGGTCTGTTCTGAAACAATGGAATTTAATTTTATTTCAATATTATATAAATCTGTATATCCATAATCATTATATGTCTTTGTTACTCTTTGATCAGGTATCAATGAGTATCTGCCATTTTTATCTTCTATTATCTTGGAGATACTAATTTTATTGCATTTTATATTTTTTTTTGCCTCCTCTATTGTTTGAAATAATGCTTTTGAAAAATCTTCAATTATCTTCCCTTGTAACATGTTATTTTTAATCTCTCCGATCTTGACACTCCAGGGTAAAATTTTTAAATGTAGATTTACCTTAATTTCATCGATTGGTTTTTCACGCATGCCTAAAACTAATATACTTAGAATAGAATCATTGTCAACTAACGAAGGACACGTCAGAGATGGATGTAAAATCAGCCCAGGTGTATCATCTGGTCGTATATATACTGTTTCTTTTCCTGTTTTATCATACACTTTGACTGGATAATATACTATTTCACCGCCTTTATATCTATAGTTTTGACCATCAGATGTTAGATTAGGATATTTTGGACCACCCTCTTTAACGATTTGAAAACCATGTCGTTTACACATTTGAAAATTTATTTCAGGAGGATCAATTGTTCCATAGTTATATTTGGCAAGATACTGCCAAGGATACTGAAATTTTTCATTTTTATATTGTAACTTTTTAAAATCATCAATTATATCGATATATTTATTATCTTTATTTGTAATAATATCATCCGATATTGAACGAAGACTTTCACCCATGGTTGCTATATATTCCTTTATAGATGTTCCAATGTTTTTTCCTTTATCTGATTTATACTCTTTATTCCTTCTGTCAATCTCGTAGATAGGATAAGTATTCTTAGGCGGTTCTTTGATACAATTGGGCTTGAATATCTTTTTAAGGTTTTCAAATTCCATTATCAGCACTCCGCTATTGCTTTGAAGAATCAATAAATTCGATAGTTACTTTTCCGGGAGGCACATCCTTTTCCATCGCTGTACCTCCTTTATCAAGTTTTCCTCGAATCTCTTTTCCGTCAGCACAATTTAATATATATTCCACATTCGTCACTGGATCTCCAAAATCATCTTGCAATTTAATCTTAATCCAATCTTTAAATTCCAATAACACTGAATCAGCTTGAACTTCCCCTATCTTAACCCTAAAAAAATACTCCGGCGGATTATAATGTAGACCGTACTTTTGCCGCTCTTCTTCGGTCGGTATTTCGTCCGTATCCTCATGATACTCATATTCCCACTCCATTTCGATCTTTTTATTTTTCACCGTGGTGCTCAACTGAGTGATCAAGTCATGGCTGCCGTCCTGATCGTACTCCCATATCTCTATCTGCGCTTCAGCGCCTTCCGGCGCATTATTCACATCTGCCGTGAGTTTAAGAATGTCGCCGCGTCGGGCTTCCTTTTTGTCCCATTTGGCATTTTTTATTTCAATAAGCGGCAACAAAATCAACGCCGGAGATTGCATCTGCAGACCGTGCTTGCTCAGCTTGACCTCGGCATAGAGCGCCTGTTTGGCGTTGGCCGGCACTTTGATCTGCGCCCAGAATTTGTTGCCGTACAATTTATCGGAAAAGCTGCCGAGGTTGGCGCCGTTCTGATCTTTGAGATCGATTTTAAGCTCTGCGCCGTTGCCGACATATACGGTAAGCACCTCCAATCCCACCACGCCGCCGGGCGCAGCCATGGTCTTATCCCACTGCACAACGGCTATGGCCGAGGGCAGTTGGATTTTTGATGTCTGATCGGTTTGCGCTTTATAATCTGCCATTAAAGAATACTCTGTTATTCAAGTAGATCGTTTGTCGGCATTCGTATGCAAAACAGGCTTTACACAAATGCCCTAATTTAATATTTTACCCAACCTGGACCAGCGAATGGCCTTGTGAAAAAGATAAAACGGTTCCTGTTTATCCCATGAAAAATAAACCAGCCCGGCAATCCCGGTGACATTTTTTTCCGGAACCAATCCCCAGGAACGGCTGTCAGCGCTGTTATCCCTGTTATCGCCGAGAACAAAGTAATGGTTATTGGCCATAACGACCGGGATGAATTCTTTCGCGGGATTTAACCGTTCGTACCGACGAATTTGATATGTTTTGCCACTCGGGGTGGTTAGTTTATAATCAATAACATATTGCCCCTCTTCCGAATCGAACTTTTTATGCAGAACCGATTGTTCACCTTCCGGTTTATCGTCGATATAAACAGTTCCCTCTTGGATTTGCACCTTTTGGCCGGGGCCGGCGATTACCCTTTTAATATAATCAATGTTTTCATTGAGCGGATATTTAAAAACAATAATATCGCCCTGTACAGGCTTGTGGCGCTTGGGCCAGTACTTGTCGACAAGCAGGAAATCACCGATCAAAACGGTTGACTTCATACCACCAGTTGGAATTCTATAAGACTGGAGATGATCAGCTCTCAGATACTTGACAAAAGGAAGTGAAGGAATTCTGCAGCCGACGACAAAAAGAACTATAAACAGAACCTCAAGCCGATGCTTTGGCTTTATGCGTATGACATCGCTCTTAAAGATTACATCACGCAGAGCTTTTCTTTTTGCCGGCAACAATATGAATAAATGTCCCAGACAAAAGATTAGTGTGTCAAAGATGAATAACAATGAACGGTAAAAACTTTGCATCAACGTGAGCGGTTTTTTTTCATAATTCAGCACTTGCAGGCCAAAAATCCTTTTACCCAAGGTTTGCCGGCCATTGGCGTTAAAAAATGTATAATAGCTGAACGCCATTACCAGACCAAAGGGAGAAATGCAAAACAGAAAGACTTGCATAAAAATCTCCGGCTTAAACAGCGGATGGATGATTGCAGCGAAAAGTGCTGAGAAGGCGGCAAAAACGGTCGCAAATATGGTGTAATCCGCAAAAAAGCTGCCGAGTCGCACCCAGAAGCCGGCATAACTGCGTTGCGTGTCTGATAGATTATCCATGGTTTGTCAATTCCTATCGCTATTCATATCCTGAACTTGAATCGTTTACTTTGCTCATTCGCTCGAGATTGAACAAACTCTAGTATAAATTTTAAAAGCTAAATCCGACCTTCTGAATTGGTGCTTTTTATGAATAAACCAGGCTAGGGCAACATTACCATTTTTACAGTCCGGCGCCATCTTTCGGTTTGGACTTGACAAAAATATACACCACTGGCCATTGTATGCCCAAAGGCATTCCGTCCGGTCCAGATAACAGAATGCTGTCCAGCAGCCAGCGATTTTTCCGACAACAGCCGATCGACCTCTTCGCCTAGAATGTTCAAGATTCGCACGCTCACTTTTTCATCCTGTGCTAATTCAATCATGAGTGTGGTTGAACCGTTAAACGGATTTGGAAAATTATAACTTATACCGGAGGCAACCGGAAGAGTCGAAATGGCATGGCAAGCGCTTCGTACATAAGCTTTTCGGCCAACCACCAGCTGTAAAGTTTGTTCCTTGGCGATCAAGTTATAATGATTTTGTTTTCGCAGATCCATATGAATGCCCCGGATTTGATCGATCAGGTAAACATCGAGATCATGCGGAACCTTTTCAATGCCGGACACGGATAAGTCAGCCGGCCCGGACAAATCATTGCGAATGCTGAAATTCCAGGTGTTGCCGCTGTCCGAAGGAGTGCGAAAATCACTGGAAAAATTCGCAAAAAAATCGGACCATTCCGGATGCGGAAAAGTCAAAGACACGCCTTGGGTTCCCAAATTCGGCGGTTCCGGTACATCGCGGCGGTCTTGACCGTCACTGCAGTCCGGAGCAAGACCAATCCAGTTTTCAAAATCAGCACAAGATTCCGTTGTAACATGTAATCCGATTTGCCAGAGCGGCGGCGTCACGGGACCGGCGGCAGCCGGCGAAGCGCTGGTCGCATTCCGATAGACCACCAGACGTGCAGTGCTGTCCGTATCTCCCATACCCAGCGCGTAACCTTGCCAGGGTTTGAGTACTGTGGCTTTTTTCCAGCCCTGCTCGTATTCCCATATCACAAGGGTGCTGTCCCGATTGCTGACAAGGGCAATCTGGCTGACCGGGATCTCTTTGTTGAATGGATTGCCGATCAAGTTATATCCTTTATGAAGATTGATCGAATAGGACCAATCGTTCAGGGTATAGCCGCTGCCGACGTCGATGGACCCGGCATCCCTGGAGAGGACAAACAAACCGACGCCGGGCAATAAAGATCGAACATTGGGATATTCCGCGGATACCGTTTTGCCGTCCTGACAGTCAAACACGCGCCATTTGCGTTTGTCGTACACCCCGAGGTGATCGCCGAAAATTTTCTGTGCGTCATACTTTTCGAGTTGCGCGGGGATGGAAACAAGGCGATAATCGTTGACTTTTTTCCCGCCCGGCAACGATAAGACGCCTGCAGAGCCGGAGGGCGCCTGCAGTTTGTTCAATGTGCTGTCGGCATTCACTTGCTGAAGCAGCAATTGCGGTGACAAGCTGTCGTCATAAGCGATATAAGAAACAAGAACGCCGTTGTCCTTATCCGGTATTGCATGAACATTGGTCTTGTATTTTTTAGTCGTGCGATCGATGCGTATGCCGGTGGTGCGCCACATGGATTGCGCGCTCAAGAGCTGGACTTTTTGAGCGTAGACGTTTTTTTTATCTGCGGTTGTATAGGTAACAATGACCTCATTCCCTCCGTTCAGGACCAGGTCGTTCAGAGATAGAGTGCCGACAACTTCAACGATAACATGTTCTGGAGCAACCGTATTACCGGCGCCGTTAACACGGACCATAAAAAGTTGTGTTCTGGTTTGGTCGTCGCTACGCTGCGCGGGCCAACAGATGATTGCGCCGCCCACGCCATCCGATATGGCTTTAAATCCCTGTTTGATTCCCTGTTGCCAGAAAAATTGATAGCTGTCAGCATAATATACAGGATCACTTATATTCTTAATATGCTTATATCGGCTCCAAAAAAGATGAATACCGCCCAAGCCATCGGTAATGATGGTGGGCACTGAAACCGAAAACCACTCATGAAGTTCAAGTCCGGGTTTAAACCACCGATAAGTCAAGTTGCTGGTACAGTGTTGTGCATACAGACCATCATAGTAATCATTGTACCAGAGCACATATACGCCGTCATTCTCATCCGCTGATAGCCTGGGACTGGTGTCATTTTCTGTTGCAGCTTCGCATAAAACAGAACCACCTGCAGCCAATTGCACCTGACCCGTATTGTCTATACGTTGAATGATCACATCGAGTCTGTCATCTCTGGTCCGGCTCTCTTCTGTCCAGACAACGACGACACTGCCCTGCGTAGTCAGCACCATGTCATAACCACCGCGAAAACCGATACGGGCGCTTGTGGAAAGTAGAACGCCGGTTTTTGCAGAAGAGCCGATAGGCCAGAGCGGTCGTCCACCAGCATCATGGTGCTGCAGGTAAAGATTACTCTCCCAATTGTTGTCGCATAAAAGAACGTACGAGCCGCCGGCAGCGTCGTGAATCATTTGCACCGCACTTTGAAAATATTGTATTGGACTTTTGACGCCTAATTTTCCCCATTGCATTATTCCGTTGGAAGAAATTTTCTGCACATAATATTGACCCGAATGAAGACTATTCCAGCACAAGAGCGCGCCGCCTTTACCGTCGGAGGCAATTGCATACCCTCCTGAGAAATAATCGGCATCAGCCGCCAACAGGCTCTGCGTGTTGGTTTGTTGCCATTGGCCTGATAATTTCCCTATTCCTATCATGAGAAGTATCAGAATAAAAAACCGCGTTGATTGGTTTGAGCATCGACGTTTCACGCGTCCATCCTTCGCAGACTATAAATAATATAAGGTGATCCTACCGATTATTTATCTTTAATTAGATATTAATCAAAATAAAAAGATCGGCTTATCGAATTACCTTAAGCGATTTACTAATTTGGGCAACATAGATCGGTATTTCATAACTCTCTCCATCACTATTTTGCGCTGTTAAAAATAGTGGTTTATCGGGTTTTAAGCCCAATCGCCAAATTCGTTTACCGCAAAAAGGTTGAATGGTGATCAAATCTTCATTAAATTCAAGAAGTGGGTGTGACGGCATAAATGTATCAGTAATAAAAGAGCGAAATTGCTCAATGATTTCATCTTCAGCTTTATAATACGCGTCTGCATAATCATGCAATTTCGGATAAAATTCCTTTACGAGTTCATCACTGATTCTGTTCTTTTTTAGCAGATCTTTTAGCAACAGAGCGTATCGAATCAGCAAAGTCCGATCTTCAATTACCTCCCCCTCATAAAATGTCGAATGAAAATCAGGCCCTTCATTTTCAAATTGGACATGACCGAATAACGGTAACTGCTTGAGCGTCTGTTGATCAAGAAATTCTGATAATTCCAATTTAGCGACGACGGTTCCGGTTTCCGGCGCAACAATGTCATCAGCTTCATAAACCTTTACGGCACCTTCAAAACTCACGTTCCCGATGTTGGACCATTCATTGTTGTCACGGAGAACCGGCAAAATTTCAACATGCAATGAATTCTCTTTTCCAACTAGTAGTTGATTGACGGGCGGAGCGATACGCATCGGCGATGTAGCAGACAAGCTGGCAAGAGGAAAATCGTTCAATCGAACATTTATGTGACAGGCATTGAAGGTGATCTCTATGTGATAGATAGGCTGTGCCGGAATCATAATTATTTCCTATGATAGTCTTTTTTGAATCTCTAGACACGGATCTATGTACTTGTCAAGAATTCTTTTCAATTCTCCTTCAAATAAAAAAAACTGGAAGCGATCCAAATGAATATAATCTCGTCCGAATCGCTCAACGTTTAAATTGTTCAAACTGGCCCGGATGTCGTGAGCAAGACCTTCCATTGATTTTTCATCTTTGCGAATATCCTTCCGGATTCGTATCATGCGCACCAGATCATCAGCTATCTGTTCGGTTGAATGGATAATATCAGGCACGAATAGGCTCCCTGAGGGTAATCGGACTTTTACGTTCAAACCTTCGCAAAGCTTGTCTGTGAGTATGGTTTTGAGTCGATCATCCGTAATTGTCTTTGGATTATATTGTTTTTCTTCCGGCCAGTAAAAGGAGCCGATGGTCTGCTTATCCAATAAAGTGAATTCTTTCTTTTTTGTGCCATTCACGCTGCCTATGCCAACGCTTCCTTCGAGCGTGAGTTTCGCCCCAGTCCACTCTAAAGTCCCATCAACACTGAAACCTTTTTCAGAATTTATCTTTAACTTGGCTTCTATTTGAAATCCGGTTTTAGCTTCACCTTTCAGTACGATTAGTGAAAATCCTGCTTCACATCGGGCGCCAAAACCACCTTCGATTAAACCGGTGATCGGCAGCGAAAATTGAAGGTCCGTGTCCGGCGAAATTCTTTCAAACCGGGCTGCAGCGGAAACGGCTCCAGAAACAAAAACATAAGCTTGAGCCTTAAAGGAATATCCGGAAACACCCGCGCCTAATTCGCAGCGAATGCTGATAAATTCAAAATTTAGAGTGGAGCTAATCCAGTAGTACGCTCTGTGATCCTTATATTCTTTCCAACCCCATTCAAAAATAATAGTGCCTTGCATAAACTGGAGATCAAAATCACAGTACCAGCCAATTTTTGGCACTGAGTCTTTTATCTCTTTTATAATACCGTAAGTCTTGTTGGCAATTTCAATAACAGCGCCAATCCATTTGAGCACATCTATATCGACAGAGACGGAATCTCTTTCCAGCGTAATGGCTTTGACCCTTTTCCCAACGGTTGTATCTTCTTTATAGCTAGCTCCGATTCCACCCGGTGTAGCAGTCACACTACTTGAAGATTCGGTGCTTAAAATTCCGCGAGTATCTGTTCGGTTTTTTTCAGCCTTTAAGAAAGATTTTTCAGTGTTATCTGTTTTAGAGGTATTTTTCTCTAGTTTATAGCCCTCCTTGATACCGCGCATGGGCGGAAATTTTATCTCAATTTTCCATTTGTGCGGATGATAGACGCATACTTTTAAATCTTTTGGCAAACCCTTAACCTGGTATTCTTCCGGCTCTGAGATATTCTTCCAAAATTCCTTCTTTAACGGATTCAAAGTATCGGGTTTGGCGTACAAACCTTTAAACTCGTACTTTTTGAATTTACCGCCATAACCAGGCCAAACACCCTTAATTTGCTCTTGAACGTTATCTCTCTTTCTAATCACAGTCAGGGATTCCGGTGGAGGATTTTTATCACCCTGATAATAGATTTTTACCTCATCTGTATTCTTTTTATCAAAATCCGGAACTATCTCAAACAGCTGGCCGTCTTCGGCAACGCGCTGACGGTCCTCATAGGTATGATCGCAGTCAAGGCGTAGTATAGCTATCCTTTGAATATGGTTTTTTCCGGTCCGAATTCCGAAATCTTTATCATCAGCTTTAGCCATAAAATCACTCAGATCCTACCGTTTTGGAAATCTAACCTTACAATGGCCAGGTGGTATTTTCTCTTCTCGCTTTTTACCGCCAGCACCTAGTTTACCTTTTCGCACCTCTCCTTGTGGAAGCACCAGCACATACTCTTCCTGAGCGATTGGATTATCGTAGGTATCTTTAAGCTCGATTTCAATCCAATCTTTGTAGCCAAGCATACCTGACTTTACCACGCTTTTCACTATAGCAATTTCGAAATAATAATGCGGACTGGAATACTTTTTAGTTTGAGCATAAACCGTATCAGGAAAATCGTCAGCATATACAAATTCCCACTCCCCCTCCACCTTTTTCCCCTGTACCTTGGCCTCGACCGTTGCCACTATCACATCGGCGCCTTTCAAATCACGCCGGAAGATATTAAAGGTCGCCGCTGTGCCGTCCGGATAACCTTCCACATCCGCAGTCATTTTTACCTTTTCGCCTACATCGGCTTTTGTCTTGGACCACTTGGCATTTAACACATTAAACAGTTGCACCGTGCACTGTCCGGCTGAAAGGGCATCGCGGCGAATCTTGCCGTCCAAACGCAACACCGCCTCAGACTCGTTCCTGGCCGAATCGGTAAATTTGTAAGGAATGCCGCTCACCGGCAATCCGGCCTTGTCGACAAATTGAATCTCGACCCAATGCTCATGTTTGGTGGAACACTCCAGGTTATCAATCAGGGCAGTGTGTGCACTGACCTGAGCGGCTGCGGAAGCCGGCGTTCCCCCGCCGCCGCCACTGGCGCTGCCGCTGCCGGTTTCGCCGATCAACACGGTAAAACAGCCCAAAGCAATGGTGTCCGGCGGTCCGGCGCAGACCAGCATGTCGCCCATGCGTGCGGCCGGCATACCGCCGATCAAAACGCCGGCGCTGCCCAGAGCAACCGGGCCGCCCACATGCGGCGGCGGCGGCGTGCCGGGATTGAGCATGGGACACACATGCATGTCGCCGACGCGGGCCGCCGGCATGCCGCCGATCAATACGGTCGGAAAACCAACGACTATCGAACCACCATGCATGGTCATGTCGCCTAAGCGCGCTGCGGGTTTACCCATAGTACCTCGATACTGGATGCTGGATACTGGATGCTGGATACTAGATACTGGATATCATTTTTCGCTTTTATGATATTTGCGTACAGCTGATAGAAAGCGGTTGAGCATCCGGCCCAGTTTGTTGTATTCGTTTACCAAATAGTCATATTGTTCTTTGTTCGATAAAGATTGCGCTTTGTGCAGGAAATCCAAATGCACATGGGTTTCGTCGCATTCGGCAAGCGCCAGGGTCAAAAAATGCACAAATTCATTCTTGTAATTTCTACGGCCAAAGCCCTCGGCAATGGATACCGCGATCGCTTTTGACGACCTGCGTATTTGGCTGCCTTCTTCATAGCATTCATGCTTGGGCAGAGTCATGGTCATTTTATGAATTTCTACAGCAAGCTTTTCAGCTAATATAAAAATATCGAGATCGCGGTAACCTTTTGGCTTATCCATAGAGATGCCCTTTCTCGATGCTGGATACTGGATGCTTGATACTGGATACTTGATGCTTGATACTGGATACTTGATGCTTGATACTGGATGCTTGATACTGGATATACTATCTATCATCTAGCATCTA
>CAYLWO010000054.1:15744-39125 GCA_964387285.1 uncultured Cytophagia bacterium
GATGCTTGATACTGGATGCTTGATACTGGATATACTATCTATCATCTAGCATCTAGCATCCAGCATCCAGCATCTAGCACCCAGCATCTTGCATCCAGCATCTAGTTAATCATCACCACGCCTCCCTTGATCGTCGTCGTCGCCGAGCCCTGCACCGTGACCATGGTGCCCTTGACCTGCTGATTGACGCCGGCCTCAGAGGTCACATTCATGCCCTTGGACTTGTGTTCCATGGCAGCCTCGGATTTGATGTTCATGCCTTTCTCTTTATAATCCATTTGCGCTTCCTCTTTAATATTGGAAGCCTTTAGAGAATAATCCTGTTGTGCTTCTGCTTTGATATTGGCTGCCTTGAGACTGGTATCGCCGCTGGTTTCCACGTTCAGGGTGGTCGCCTTAACCGTGATAGTGCCGTTCTCTGCCAGCAGATCCATGTCGCCGTTGGCGGATTGAATGACCAACTTGTTATTGGTGATATCGATCAAGATCAGATTCTCTTCGTTTTTATCGGTCACCATGATGTTTTCCTTGTTGGCCTCGTCGTTGATGCTGATGCGGTGACCGTTTTTACTCTGAATCATGATTTTCGGCTTTTTATCGTCATCATCCATAATGAGAATATGACCCGAAGTGGTTTGAACGGTGATATTTTTATTTTTATCATCCATGGTAAGGACGTGTTTGCCGGTAGTGGTCAGTTCGATTTTATCGTCTTTGTCGTCGAGGATAAAGGTGTGCGCATCCGGCGTGGTCAGGCGGATCTGCGTTTCCTGAATTTTGTCCTCCAGAAGAATTTCATTGCCGGATGCGGTGCGGATGATGTTCTGCGTTTTATTTTTTGCCACGGTCGGCGAGGCCTGAATCGCATTCGGCACGGTACCCAGGCCCACAGGCCGATCCAGATCGCCGTCCAAACATGCCCAGATCATCTCGTTGTCCGCCAGATTGGGAAAATGCATGCCGTAGCCGGCGCCGGAATAGGGTTGCGCCAGCCGCACCGGCAGGGAGCTTTCACCCGCACGAGTGGATTTCAGGTCAAAAACCGATTTTAAATGATAACGCCCCTGATCGTCCAGATACGCATACTGATCCTGACCGGTGCTTTCGATCCTGGCGCTCATGATGCCGGGCAATCGGGGAATGGGCGTTTTGCATTTCGGCCGGAACGGCAGATCAAAGGGAACGGCTTCAAACACATTGCTGTAAATCGGCGCCGCATTTTTTCCTGACGGCAGATCGGTAAATAAATTGCGCTGGTTCCCCTGTACTTTCAGGCCGGTGATGATATATTCGCTGTTCCAGTCTGAGCGATAATGTTTTTCCAGAGAAAAGCGGAAACCGGCATGAAACAGACGGCAATCGCTCTTGCCTTGATAGAGAATGCCGCTAGCAGCGATCTCTTGCCCGCGCACTTTGGCAATGAAATCCGCCTGGTTTTCATCCGCGACGTTTTCACCGAACTCGTACTGTACGGCGTCGGTCGTCTTGTTCACCTTATATTCCGTCAGCAACTGTTTGTTGGGAAAAAGACAGTTATAGTCCTTGAGCTGATAGACGCCGGTGACCACGCTATGCCGGCAGCTGATGGCCGTGATGCTGTCGTTCTGAAAAAGCGCATCACGATTTTGATTATAGCAGACGACATCGCTTGGCTTCAGCTTTTTGAGCCGATCGTTGCTGTCGACAAACACAGCCACATCCTGATCACGGTGATCAAAGTAATAAAAGACGCCGAAATGTTCCAACCGGCGCTGTAAAAAATTCAGATTGGATTCCTGGAACTGAACCGTGTATTCGGCATCGGGATAAGCCGCTGTCAGCTGGCACTCGAAATCACGGCTGGTGAATCCGTTTTCCTTCATCACCTCGGTCAGTAATTTGTCGATTTTCAAATTTTGATAAACGGCATTTTGCCTGGCCAGGTTAAGCAACCATAGCCGTGGGACCAGAACGGCCCGGTAATGAATATATCCGGCCGCGCGGCCGCACTGTTCAAAATAGCAAATGACGCCGTAGATATTCACAGGATCTTCATCGCCGCGAGAAATGATCAAAGTCGCCTTGTTGTTTAAAATTTTCGCTGCGTCGATTTCCGCATCCTCGGAGAGCAACTCTATGCGATATTCGAAAAAGGAGGAAATGGCTTCTTCTCCTTCAAATGCGAGCACCTGGACGGTATCATCGGGAAGGCCGTCAAAACGCAACCGATAATGAACTTCATTATGCTTAAATTGAACCATTTCTCCACTCCGCTTATTCGCAAAGTAATTACTATTCAAACTGGTATTGGTATTCCCCGCTTTCGGAAAGACCGATCTTGAGACGGGTAACGCTCTTCTGTTCCGCCATAAAAGCCAGCAGTTTGCCGGAGATTTCCGGGACAATGTGGCGATCGATAACCGCATCAATGTTGCGCGCGCCTATTTCGGCGCGGGTGCAGGAGGCGGTGATCTGATCGATGACCTGCGGTGCGCACTCGAGCTGAAGGTTCTGATTCTTTTGCAGTCGACCCGCCAGTTTCTTGATCTTGAGCTCAACGATCTTTTTCATCACTTCGGTTTCCAGGGGCAAAAAGATGATCGGCTTTACCCGGCCGAGAAATTCCGAACGGAAGTGCTGATTCAGATAGGGCCGCATCAGATCGAGCAGCTCGTCCGGTGATCTCATGCCCTGCTGAAAATTCTCCATAATGACCTCTGAGGCCAGATTGGAGGTCATGAAGATGATCGTGTTGTTAAAGTTGATGTCGCGCCGTTCCGCATCCTTGAGCATCCCCTTGTCAAAAACCTGCATAAAAAGATCCTTGACCGAAAGATTCGCTTTTTCCATTTCATCTAGCAGAACGACGCAATAGGGTCGGCGGCGCACGGGCTCGCTCAAAGCGCCGCCTTCGCCATAACCCACCAGTCCCGGATCGGCGCCGATCAGGCGGGACGTGTTGTACTCATTTTGGTATTCGGTCATGTTTAAAACGACCATATGATGCTCATCGCCAAAAAGCGTCATGGCCACCACACGCGCCAGCTCGGTTTTGCCGACGCCGCTGGGACCCACCAGCAGAAACACGCCGATAGGCCCTTCTTCTTTGTTCAAACGCTGCTTGGCGCTGCGAATGGTATTCACCACCTGCTCAATGGCATGGTCCTGGCCGATGATTTGCTTTTTCAGCTCTTCGCCCAGTTGCAGGAGCGACGTCGATTCATCTCTGGTCATGCGGCTCACCGGGATGCCGGTCCAGGATTCGATGACCTGGGCCACGGTGTTGGTCGTCACATCGGCAAAAATCTGCGGCGTTTCACCTTGTATAGCGGCCAGATCCCGAGTGATCTGCTCCAGTTGCGCAGTTGTAACAGATTTCTGATTAGCAGCCTTCTGTTTGCGCAAATCCATGAGCTTGGCGACCAATGCTCCTTCCTGTTTCCAGTCGGCTTGCCTTTTATCAATGTCTTTTTCCATGGCGGACGCCTGCTCCTTAAGCATGGCGATTTTGTTTTCGAATTGATCAATGCCCAAATCCAGATCATGAGACAAAGTGCTGATCTGCAATTGTATCGCGTTCAATCGGTTCTTCTCCAATTCCAGGCCTGGAGGAACATTGGTCAGGGACATTTTAACTCTGGTTGCCGAAGTATCTAAAAGATCAATGGCCTTATCAGGCAATTGGCGACCGGCGATATACCTGCGGGACAATTTGACCGCTGCTTCGAGGGCTTGATCCGTAATGTGAATGCCGTGAAAGGCTTCGTACTTGGTTTTAATGCCGCGCATCATCAGCACGGCTTTGTCATCGTCCGGTTCGCCGACGTGCACAGGTTGGAATCGTCGCTCCAGTGCGGCGTCTTTGGCAAAATATTTATTGTATTCGGTGTACGTGGTGGCGGCGATCGCTCTTATTTCACTGCGCGCCAGAGCGGGTTTAAGCAGATTAGCCGCATCGCCGCTTCCCTGAGTGCCGCCGGCGCCGATGAGAGTGTGCGCTTCATCGATGAACAGGATGCTGGGTTTGACCGAATGGGAGATGCCGTTGATGACTGCTTTGAATCGTTGTTCAAATTCACCGCGCATTTTTGTTCCGGCTTGCAGCGCCCCTAAATCCAGAGCCAGTATCTGCACGTCCCTGAGCAGGTCCGGAACCTGATTTTGCGCTACCTTGAGCGCCAGTCCCTCGACCACCGCCGTTTTTCCTACGCCCGGCTCACCCAACAGGATCGGATTGGATTTTTTTCTTCGACACAAAATTTCGATCATCTGCAGTATTTCATCATCGCGGCCGAGGATGGGATCAATTTTTCCCTCTTTGGCCTGGGCTGTGAGGTTGTTGGTATATAATCCCAATACCGAACCGTCCCCCGCTCCGGCCTCTTTGGCATCCTTGGCCGATACGGTTTCTTCAAGCGTCGAACTGTCCTCGATGGAACCACGGACCATATCATGGAAACGGTTTTTGAGTTCTTCGCGAATGATCGGCTCACAGACATCCATCAGGCCGGTGCTCAACAGCCACTCTGAGGCAATAAACGCTTCAAACAGGGCGCCGGAGCGGATTTTGGCCTCATTGTGCTGCACCGAGCTGGTCATCCACGCCTGTTCAAATAATTGGGTGAGCATGGTGGAAAGACTGGGTTTGCCCAATCTCTCGGGAACATATTTTTCCAGATTAGCACGGCAGATTTTGACCACCTCGCCCGCATCGACAGTGAAATGTTTTAGAATAAACATGATATCGCCGCGGCCGTCCTCCAGCAAAGCTACCAGCAAATGATCCATGGTGATGCGATCGTGTCCCATCTTTAATCCCAGTCCGGTTGCCGTATCGAGGGTTTTGATCAGATGGTTATTCAGTTTTTGCAGCAGAGTTCTCAGTTCCTGGACGTTCATATTTTGTTTCCTTCATGATAGTGCAAAGCAGTTCATAACGAAAATAATATTCCTGAATTTTCGCCTGCGGCCGTCCGATGATTGCGGCATTGCCAAAACGGCAAAGTCGACGACCGAGACGGAAACGCGGAACCGTGGATGCGTCCACCTTAATGTTTAAATCGTATTCCAGGTCATCATTGCAGTAGAGTTTCAACAGATCGATCAGCGATCTCATGTATCGGCCGAAAAACAGAAATTTTTCATATTCCGAATACATCATCGGTCCAAGATGGATGCGGATCCGGCTCATCACATCAGGAACGCAACGGCCGATAATAGACTGTCGGCCGAGCTGTAAAGAGCAACCGGCTTGCGCTTTTCCCACACGAAACGGCGTTTCCACTTGAACCATGCACCGGACAAACTCGTCAATAGCGATGCTGAAATCGGGAAAAAAACCTTGCAGCAAAAGCCGTAATCCCGCTTTGCTGCGGACACGATTATTCAAAAGACCGGAAAAACGCCAAAGAAAAAACGGCGACAGGCTTTTCTCATCTCGATCCGACGTGATCGCAAAACCCAAAAATGAAAAAGCCCTCTGGATGTTCTTATTATCCAGGCCCTTTTGCAAATCAAGAAAAGAGCGGTATTTTCGCCAGGACAAATAATAGAGCCAGTATAAACGGGTATTAAAAAGATCAAAAAATCCCTTCAACGGATTGTCTTCGTGCAGCGCGCTGCGTTTAACCAGTTCGTCCAGATAACATCGCGGAATGGGTGAATCAATGCCGTACAGACCCATAAAGTTCAGGACAAACGACATGACGCCGTTGGCATGGGAAAAGGCGCGAATATCAGCAGCGGGATAGACCGCGCCCTCATAGGGCGTAAAGTGAAAGCCGGTATGCTCCAGTTTATCCCGCGTCTGATCCGGATGATGACAGGCATAGATCATCTCGCAGAGAAACACGGCATGAAAAAAATCAAAAGAAGGAGCCGAGCGTTGCAGGGCGTCCATCAGACCGGCAAAATTTTCCCGAGATTCGGAGTCCATGTGTATTTTTTATTGCTTTCACTGTCCGTTATGATCAGAATAACGAAGGAATTGATGGTAACGTATTGCGACAGAAATTTGCTCAACACCAGTCCAAACAGAAAAAGATCGCCTTCATTGATGAATTCCCGCACGTCGACCGTCAGTTCGATCTGAATGCCGTGAATCATGGATCCGCTGTACAACATTCGGCGACGGACCGGCGGCGCCACCTGCTTGATCGCGTTGATGCGCTTGGCGTTACGGTTGTTATGTTCCCGTGACCAGTTATACAGATGTAAAATTTTCTTCAGCGTCTCGGTTTCCGCCAGACTGGTGTAGCTGAGAGAGAGATGCGCGATCAGGGTCCAGAGAAAGTTGGCTCGGTCCGGACAACGAAGCACGGCGGACGGCGCCAAAATGTTTTCGGCGCCCACGCCGACGGGAAAATCAATCGGTTCACTGATCGTTTCTTTGGAAAATCCGGGCAGAAATCCGTTGGAAAATGTCGCCTGCACCAGCAACGACTCTTTTTGAAAATAGTCGTGACCTTCGGCGACGCCAAAAAGTCGCAAATAGGTGCGCGCCATCTCATTTTCCGTTTCACGGCGCACTTGGGAAAAGAAGCGTAATTTCTTTTGCTGCAGTTCGTCCATGGCGCCGGCCGTATGGGAGGTAATCGGCAAATACGGCGTCGATTCTTTTGTATTCAAGTCCGTGCCCACAACCTGATTCACCGAATAGATTTCCATGCTCTTGGGCCGACTCAGTTTGGGAATGATGCGATACTCGGGCAGCTGATTGGATGTGACAACAGGTTCAGCTTCGCCGTCGAAAAGATTGATGATGGGTGAACAATGCAGCCGCAAATTTTCCTTTGCAGGTCGATACTCAATCGGATAAGGACGATCAAAGTCGATTTTAAGGGTAAATTGCGATACCGACTTTTCGACCACGGCTTGATCCAACCCTTTTATTTCAATAAAATGAAACTTTTCCGGAAATGCCAAGTACTCCTGCAAGAGACGATAACCGCCAAAAACCTGGCGCGCAAACGGCAACAGGGCATTGCGTTCGCCTTCCTCCTGCATATCGATGGGGATGCGCACGCTGTCGTGAGAGCCGTCATCGAATTGCAGTTCGTTAAAAAGTTCGGGAACCGAAACCGTACAGGACATTTTTTGCGACTGTTTTTTTCCGCTCTGTTCGGCGATCACATGGAAATCAGAAACATATTTGCTGAGGTACAAAAACAGCGTATGTTTGAGGGAAAGGGAATCCGGACCGTATAAATAAAGGCTTAGATTCTCCAACTTTAACATTTCGAAGGCGACATTGCGTTCCAATTTGAATTTTAAAAGCAGCGCCGAGGTGGAATGCTCGGTCGCTTCCAGCGTCGCCTCCGTCAACTGCATGGGCCGTACGATGAGGTCGCGCGTGGTGCGAAAGGTGAACTCGGCTTTTTCGCCCAGATCCAGATACTCCCGCATCGGCGTGCGGATGTGACTGCCTCTGGGAATGACGATCGGCGCGGCAACGCCGGGATTACAGGTTGCCTGTAAAATGGCGCAACACGGAAACGGACGGAGAAAATGCGGGAACAACTGTTCCAGGAGTGCGCCGGTGAATTCGGGGAGATCATCATCCAGGCGGGCATGAATTCTGCCGGCCAGGAATGCAAACCCCTCCAACACCCTTTCAACAAACGGATCGAGCTGGCTGCTCGGATCCAGCCCCAGTTCTTTGCCAATTTCCGGGTATTGCTGGGCAAACTCCTGGCCTGCGGCTTTCAGATTTTGATACTCTCGCTCAAAATATTTCTTTTCCACGCTCATGGGTTCTCTGTTCTATTTAGTCTCAAGGCGATGAATTTCAGTGCGACCGGTCAGAGAAAACTCGGTGATCAGTATTTCCTTATCCTGAAAACCTTTGACCGTGGCCTCAATGCGCAATTCCACGCGGAGATTCTTGCTGTCAATCTTTGGATCAGAGATGCGCAACTTGTCGATCCTGGGTTCATAACGCATAATGGTTTCGCGAATGCTCTCCTTCACAGGTTCAGAAGCGCCTCCTGAACGCACAAAGATCTGCAAAATATCCGGCAAGCCAAAGGTGGGCAAATGGCTTTCCGGTTCCTGGCGCGCCTGAAAAATCAAACGCAAATTCTCCAGAATGCTTTGCCGGACTCTGTTTTCAAGGTCCGCATAGCGTTTGAGAAAAAAATCCGCCGGCACGCCAACCGGATCCGGAACATCAGAGGCGAAATAGCCCAAGAGTCTGTCGTAGAGAGATAAACCTTTCATTTCCCACCTTTGTTAATGAGTTCCAACCGGGGCTGCCCTTGAATGCAAACAAATCCTCAACCAAAAGCACACGCGATGCAAGACGTTCTTACGACAGCCTCAGGTTGGTTCTCCAGATGTTACATCAGATCAGGAGGCTATTTTATTACCGCTTCGGTATACTCGGTTCCCTCCTTATGTTTCCAGGTGAATTCGCGCGCAAGGAATTTAACTCGCTCCAGATGCGGCAGCGGCTCATTGACCAAAAGTTTTGTCAAGGCCATGTAGTTGTCGACAGCAACAACACGGGCGTCCTTGAGGGTATAGTAAAAGTATTCCTCTTCAGTGCCGCCCTTGGCAATACGGATCAAGACGAATTTGACCTCGGTGCACATGGTGCCGTTGCAGCAGAGATTGTACAATTCCGGGGTCATCTGATCGATCTCTTTGACGATTTCGAAACAGGTAATTCTGCGGCCACCTTGGATCTGATTATCTTCCTTATCGTAAGGCAGATAGACCTCGTGATTAAACTCAAAAACGAAACAACCCTTGTCTTCCAAAGGCCCCTCGACCTGGCCGCCCTCGGTTGTCACATACAATTTCCCCTTGACTGGCATGATATGCCTCCTTTACGGTTTGGTTTTTAACAAGCCGGCATCCCATTACTTGCCTTTTTGCGTGGGATCCTCTTCCATTGCCACTAATTTCAATTTGATATCCATGCCGGTAATCTGGACATGGGGTGTGAATTCAGCGTAAATTTCAAAAAAGCCAGGTTTTTCCTTAATCGGGCTTACCGTCACTTTGGCTTCACGCAGCGGCCGCTGCGCGATCTGTTCATCCGTCAGAGTCACGCCCTTGGCCACATGGGACAGCAGCCACTCCTCCAGATCCCTCTGGATGTCGCTGGCCTTTTTGGTGGTGCCGATAAACTTGAGCTGACGGTATTTTAAATAGTGCGCGATGCGGCACACCATCATGGTATACTGCATGCGCGCGGCGATTTCCGCTGTAGCTTTTTCCATGGGATCTTCGAGGTCTTTGATGCGCATGGCTGACGCGGCATCAAAAAAAGCCGCCTTGTTGGTGCGCTCCAAAAAAGCCAGGGGCATAAAACCAAGACCACAAAGTTCATGCTCTTTTGCTTGTCCAATGGCTACTTCAATAGGGGGTTTGACTTTATGCTGTCCCGCTTCGTCGTACTCATTCCGCGGCAAACCTTCTACGAGACCGCCGGATTCCATCCCGACAACTTTAACGCCCCAACCATATTTTTCAAAACTCTTGACCATATTGGCAGCCATGGCAAAGGATGCACTGGACCAGACATTATGGTAAGCGCCGTCATGGAAAACTTTTTCCCGATAGTTGAATTTTTTTACCGGCAACGCTGAATTTTCCGAATAGGGAGAGCGGCCGAGGAAACGCGGCATGCACAATCCGATATACTTGGAATTATCGTCGTCGCGAAACTCACGCCACTGGTTCCAGTGGGCGTCGCTTTTCAAGTTGTCGCCCAGATAGTGGTCGTTGATGACATCCTCGAAATTCTTTTTATCGAAAAATTCAGCCGAGACGTTGGCCAGCAGGGGAATCTGCGCTTTTTTGCTGAGCTTGGACAAATGATTCAAGAGACCGATATCCTGGCCGGAATTGTTCAGCTGATAGTCGGTCACGATCGCCGTAAAAGGATGCTCCTGGAACTTGTCATAGGCTTGCCAGTAGATGTGGCGATAAATGCCGGACTCTTTTTCATAGCCGTCGCCCAGCAGTGCGTTGTTCAAATCATCATAAAGCTCCTCCTTGGCAACATCCAACAGTTCGATGACCACGTGTCGCTCAAAGGTGGTGTTTTTGACCAAATGCTCCACGCCGCGCCAGGAGGCTTCGAGCTGCGCAAATTCAGGAGCGTGCAGAATTTCATCCATCTGTTCGCTGATGACCTGATCGATCTGCGCCAACATGCTCATAATGACGTTCATATTGAGGCGCTCGACCTTGTGCTCGGTTCCCAATTGCCTGATAAACTCCGCCAACGCATCTTTTTTCTCCTGCGTATCCAGCACGGTCAAAAGATCCTCATACGCCTCTTCGACATTTTGCTCGGACTGGCTGTTTTTTGCATCATGGCTCATGCGAGTACTCCTTTCATCTGTTAACCACTAAAAACAAGGTCGTCATTTCTTCGGTTCTTCGGCAACAGGTTTATCCGTATCCAGTTTGGATAAAAGTGAATCTCTCCCGTCATCACTGCTCTGCACCACACTCTTTTCGATGATGGTGCGGATTTTCGGATCTGTGGTTAATTTTTTCATGTTCTCGATATTTCTTCGGGCTTCGAGCAGCTTTTGCAGCGCCGGCACCTTTTCGATTATCCGGTCCGGGGTCATATCCTCCATGCTGTTGAATTCCAGATTGACGGTGAGATGCCCCTCCTTGGCCAGGCGGTTAGGCACGGTCAGCTGAAGTTTGGGCTTGATCTGTTTCATCGCTTCCTTGAAATCGCCTTTATTCTTTATGACAACCGTTTTACGCTTGCCGACATCTTCGGGATTAGAACCGGGTTCGCTCTTGGAAAAATCTCCGGTAACGAGCAGCCGATAATCCAATTCCACTTTTTCTTTGCCGGTAGTGGCGGACTCTATAGAAAGTCCTACCCGCGGATCCTTATCTCTTTTGTCAGCCATATGCTACTTTCCTCCATTTTTTTGGATTTTACCCGATAATTTCATTGCTCGAACAATGTCATATTTCGCTATTTTTTGGAAAAGTCGATCCTGGGTCTCATCCTGGTCGCCTCCTTTTTCTGTGACAAGTTGTTTCTGGGTTAAAAAGTAAGATTGCCAGACCGAGAGGCACAGGGCCGGCTCCCACTCTTGCAAGTGCAAGCGGTCGATTTCTGCTTCCAATTCGGCAAAATGAACCTGCGCGACGCGAACCTGTTTGGCCGCCAGGCAAAGATTGGCAACATTCAGTCGGCGCAGGAACCGGCCCTTTGGCCGCAAATCCTCGGCAATGCCTTTTTCCAGCAATGCGATCTTTTCGGCGAACTCTTCGTTAGGTTTTTTACTTAAAGCTTCAAATTCATCATGTATCGCCTGATACTCCTCGCCCATGATCGGTGATAATTCCATTTTCGGCGTGCTGCCTGCAGATACATTTGCAACTACTTCTGCCTCCAACCATTCCACGGTTTGAGCGTTAGCCAGGGGCGTTTCAGCGCTATCCTTAAATTTGAGCCGCAGCAAATCCGGACGTTTTACCAGCAGCAGACTCAAATAGCCTTTAACTATTGCTGCCATACGTTCACGCCTGCCGGCCTTTTGCTGCAACGCATGCACCACATAGCGCTGAGCATCCAACCAGTATTTGATGCCGCTGTCGCTGTTCAAAAACTCGTGTTCAATCAGGGGAATCAGGGCATTCCAGTTTTGTTGTTCAAAAAGCGTTACAACATACTTTTGAAATTCGGTGTTCGGCGCTTCGAGCAGGGTCGGATCCTCCTGATCGGCCGCGTACCATTGCAACGTCCGTGACAATGCGTAGACCGCTTCGGTCTCGGAAATGCGGTCTGCGCTGGTGCCATCACTGAGCTTTTCCTTAAAGCAGGATTGCAGCACTTTGCGCAGGGACGGGATGAGGTCTTTATCAGAAATAACCTCTTTTTTCGGAACTTGAGTGTCAGGGGCGGGTGGGGTTGTCTTCTCGGATGTATCTGCCTGGGCCGCCTGTTTAGGCGCACTGGTTGTTTTTGTTTCAGCTGTTGACGCGGTTGCAGGTTTGCTCTGTTTTTTAATTATATTAAAAGCTGTCTCTGCCTTGGCCTTAACCGTTTGAATCATTTCGCCAATCGAGGGTTCGTTCCCTTTAAATTGCTCGGAACACAATCGCTTGATTTCGGACAACAAAGCAGGCAGTTCTTGAACTGTTGCGGCGTTCTGCGCATCGACCGTTTCGGTTTGAAAAAGCCGAACAAAATTGGTCGAGTTGAGAAATTGCATCGCTTTGGCACGCTGAATTGTCTTGGCGGGAAAAAGCTTGTCGCCATAGCGAGTGAGCAAACCGATTAACAGCAGTAAACCGTTGCGATATCCGGTGATGCCGTGCAGTCGGTACCAGATAAAACATAACCGAGCAGCAATATGCAAATCCTTGCTCTTCGATTTCAACGTTTCTTCAGCTAAAAGCGCACAGGTCTCATAATCCGGGCTCGCTTTATCGAGACCGGTATTCAATTTGGCAAATTCATCAGGCGCCGCTTCGCCGCACGGCGATTGTCCGGAAATGGCAAGCAGGCATTCCTCCACCATTTCGATGATTTCCGTTTGTGCAGCTGGGGAACTTGGCCCGGCCGCAGCATCTGTAGCCGTCGCACCTTCCTCGTTTGAAGGCATAAAAAAATTCCTTTTAAGAAATAAGGTTGATCACCTCAGCAACCTGACAAGCCGATTTCAGCCTGGCAGCGATTCGCTCCATCTCCGCAGTCCATGTCATTGCGGTTTTTTCATCCATGATTTTTAAGGCATAAATGTAATCATCATCTGCATCCGGCATATATAGACTCTGAAACGAACCCGGCCTGGGCAGGTCAGGAAAAACATACAAACGATGAGACGGACTTTTGTTTTCTTCACCGGTCCAGAACAGACAGGTACGATGCGGCTCCACTCGCAGCATCGCGTGCAGAAAGGCAGACCAAAAATACAGATGAGCAGGTTCCGCATCATCGCTCTGACCGGCGCCATACGGCACCTGCACGGCTGTGGTCCACCGCTTGCAAAACGGAGGTCGTATTTGGCTCGTCATTGCAACCAACTCGAGAAAATTCTGCTGTGCGGCGCCGTTATGCAGGTTCCAGGACTTGGCCAAAAAAGAATTAAACTCGGCAGCTTGCGCCAGCGCACCATATTTTTCCGGATTGTTCGAATCTGAAAAATCAACGGCGTTTTCCTGCACCTGGCGCAATATTTCTTTTACTTCCATACCTGCCGCCGCCTCGGCTGACAGTCGTACTGCAAATTGAAAAAAGGGGTCAAACAGCGCCGGGTAATAACTCAATGCCTTCTGGCTCATTGATTTGGCCGCTGCAGATAATAGAATGCAGAAAGGATACTGACGCCCGCCTTTATCTCGGCTGGGGCGTATTACGCCGAGTAAGATCTTTTTCAAACTCTCGAGGTGGAGTGAAAAACAGAGAGCTGAGGACTTTACAAATATAATTTGAAAATCAGCGGTCGCCTGTGAAAAAGCGGCCTGCAGACCTTTCTGCAGCCACTGATCAAACGCCACCACCTCATCTTCCGCCGCATGATAGCCGACAAAATCGGCTTGAGATGGGATCTTGCCCCAAAAAGCCGGGCGCCATATATCGCGATCGAACATCACGCCTTAATTCCCCATACGAGGAGGAACGCTAAAACTAAAAAAAGTTTTATCGTTAAACGGACTGGTTAAACTTTCTGTTCGCAGTCGAAAAGAAACAACCACCTTTTGTTGGCCTTTGATGGGAAAATCCCACCGTATCTGCATCTCTGATAATGTTACAGGAATGATGGCGGCAGATTCCAGGAGACGAAACCAACCCCACACACCATCAAATTTTTTCGGTTTAATGCCGGCCTGCTGGGAATACAGACTCAAACCAGCGCCCGGAACCCCGGCGCCTGGCCACTCAAAATCTTTCCAACTCGTCGAACCCATGCTGTAGCGGATTTCTTTACCGTCGATGGTCAGGTTGACCTGTTCCACTTTGGTATTGGTATTGATGTATTCCGGCAGTTGCGGTAATAGCTTGAATTTCAACTGCATGGCAACGTCCTTAAAAATCGAATTGCCGATAATCTTGGATCGTTGCAGCATTTTTTGCGCTTCAGCGGACATGGACAATCCCAGTCCGTCGAACTGTTTCGGCGTCAAATCGCTGCGCAGGAATGATTTCAGTTCATTGCTTAAAAACAGGGCCACCACCCCGCTCTGTGGTTGAAAAAACGTTTGGAATTCGACCAGCGGGATATCCGGTCCTGTAGCTTTAAAGGGGTAATAAACAGCCAGAGTGCGCTGAAAAGGAGCATATAATTGCATTTGCCAACGCTCATCCAATTGTCGTTGCGCGGCGTTTAAAACAGTCACCCAGGCTTTCCTTATCGGCTCCTCAAACCAGTCCTTTCGCCATGTGGGATCCAGGTCGCCCAATGTTGCGCGAATATCCATCAGAGCAGAGGGAATGGCGCCGCCGGATTGGTCCAGAACTTTGGCGACATATTCCAAAGAACGGCTCTGATCCTGCGCCAGTCCATCCAACTCTGCGCTGATAGCCGCATAGTGTCGAAAGACCGCCAAAAGTTTATCACCCGCATTTTCCTGGTCGCTGGCGCCAACGATATCATGTAAGGTTTTGAATGCCCGATCGACCGGATGCCGGTTGCTGACGGCTTCCGCCAGTTCTGCGCTGACCGCTTTACCCCCCGGCTTGGCCATTTTGGCTTTGGTCAGATTGTCGCGAATGAATCCCATATCATCAAATGTCGTTTGGCGACACGCTTCCTTGAGAAATTTAAGCAAAGGCGAATCCTGAACGCTGGAAAGCTTGCGCAATTGCCGGGAAGCTGCCGCCAGGTCGCTAAAGGCGCCGTATTGAAGACCGGACAAATATTGTTGCCAGGTGTCGATGTAATCGCGAAAATAACAATTCTCCAGTCCTTCCTTAAGCACTTTGGGATCCCGCATCTCCTGCGGCAGTTGATCGGCCTCGATGCCGAAAATCTGGATATCTTTGGTCGGATTCGCGCTTTCGGCGTCGATCTCTTTTTGCACATTCTCGTTCCACTCATTGATGGTGAGAAAACCAGGCACGCTGCCTAGAACATCGAAATATTCGACGCATTGCGGCAAACGATCTTCCAGTGAAAACGGTTTGTAGCGAAAAGAGGCTTTCTGCTTGATATTGGTATACGTAATATCGATGCTCGGCCGCTGCACGATTTTTGAGCCGATGGATTTTATCAGCTGAACGTCGTTGGCAAAAGCTTCCTGCGGCATGCGTCCGAGTATGGCAATAAACCGTTGTACCTGGCGTTGCGCGAGCGGACGCAGCTCCAGCACATCGGACTCTTGCATGATATGGTTGTTAAAAAATTGTTCATCCAGGGAGCGGTTCATCTGTTCCATGAGAAAGGAGGCTTCGTTTTGTCGTGTCTCTCCATTCAGCAAAGCGACTTTACTGCCGAGCAATAAATAGGCATGAAAATAATTAAAAACTGTTTCACGGGGCAAATCCGCACCCTGACTGAAGGAGCGGAGCGATCGTTCGAACGACTGATACAGATAGTTATTGACGAACCCTTTGACATTGTGCATATACTGTTTTTCCAGCGAAGGTAATACCTCGTCATCGCGACGCAAACCCAGCGAGGTAAAAGACAATCCATGGGCTCGTTGCTCTGTTGCGGAGAGCGCCAACCGCATCTCTTCCATGGCGGTCATGCTTTTACGCAATGAGGCGCTCGCATCCCAGCGAATGCCGTTCACTTTGACGGCCGCCTGATAGACCGACTGCAATCGTTGTGTCTGATTATTGTAAGCGCTAAAGGTCAGCAGGGTCACCAGAGCCATTATGCCGAGCCCGCCAAAAACCAGGCCGCGCCGCAGCCAGGACTCTCGAGACTTGGCTGCGCGCGTAAGACCGGCCAATTCATGTTCCTGCACAACCACTTTTTCGAACAGCTCTTTAATAAAAAAAGCACGGATGGTTCTCTCGGAACAAGCCTGTTCTGCCGGCGCCGGCGGCAAGGAGAACTGTTCCGCAAGGGCGTTGATAACCCGCTGCAACGGCGAACCCTTTTGCGTGCCGCTGATAAAATAGAATCCTCTAAAAATAGGCGATTCCTGATATGGATTGTGTTGAAAGAGTTTGGTAATAAAGGCAATCAAGGATTCCTTAATGGCAGCGAATTCCTGCGGGAACAGGTAGACTTTGCGCCGATCTTCCCGTTTCATGGGATTGATCAGCCGGGAAGTGCGCAGTTTGACCAGCACCTCAACCAGCGCCTGGAACTGTTCCTCAAGAACATTGCGCAAGGAGGCGGTTTCTTCCGCATCAGCCGGGAAAGTATAGCCCCATATCTGTTCCTCCTGGCGCCGACTCAGGTCTTCAAAAAATTCCACAAAACCGTTCAACAAATCGGTTTTAGAGAAAAGCAAATACACAGGAAAACGAACCTGCAGTCGAATGATCAACTCGTCGATGCGCCGTCGAATGGTGCGGGCGCGGTCCTCAATGCCTCTGGGGTCGGCGGTAAGCAGATCCGCCAGACTGACGACCACAAATACGCCGTTAAGCGGTTTGCGTTTGCGATTTTGCCTGAGCATGTCGAGAAACGCCAACCACTCCTCCTTGGATTCTTCCTCGCTGACGTAGCGGCCTGCGGTATCGACAAAAATGGCTACGTTGGAAAAAAACCAATCGCAATTTCGCGTGCCGGCTACGCCGGGTATTTCTCCCAGCGGAAATTCCAGTCCAGAGTTCAATATGGTAGTGGTCTTGCCGGCTTCCGACGGACCAATGACCATGTACCAGGGCAAGACATAGAGGGCGTTGCTGCCGCTGCGACCGTCGGCCAACCGGCTCTTTTTTAAAAAATCAATGGCGCTGAGCAATCTCTGTTTTACCTGCTCGATCTCGGCCCGTTTTTCCGGTTTGACGTTTTGCACCTGTTCCTCAGCCTGCAACTTGATCGATTTCTCCAGGCTGGCAGCCCGCTTTTGCGGTCCGGATTTGGCAACGAGCATGACGACGGTTAATACCACCATCAACACAATTATCCCAGCCAGCAACAGCGTCAAATTCATATGCAAAAAATAGCCGAGCAACACCCAGATGACAATCAGGAGCAGGACAATCAGAATCGCGAGCATTTCCTTGCTACGTAGCATAGCATCCACCCTCTATCATTCAGAGTTACTATTTGACCAGTCCTGTAATTTGTTGCACCAAGCCATTGAGGCGAATAGTGCAGATCGCATAGCTTATAATAAAAATCAGAACCATCACCCCCAATGCGATGACCGGAATCGATATTCCGGACGAACGCGGTGCAGTTTTTGATTCGGCCGGAAATGCGAAAGGAGCCATACGATTCCACAAACCCTGATAGTCCTTGCCGATGATGGCATACAGATCTTCGATCATATCACGCCGTTTTTGAGGTTCGTTTTGGTATGCTCCCTTAAATCCTAAAACCAGACAAAGGTAATAAACCTCCAAAATTTCCTTATTTTTAAACGGATTATTGTGCAACGTTTCAAGTTTGTCATAGAACAATTTGCCTGCATCGAGTGTGGAAAACAGCTCGGACTGCAGCGGATTCGTCTGCCAGGCCTGTTTTCCCTGCCAGTCGGAGCCGATAATGGTTTCGTCCAAAAAGGCGACCAGCGCAAAGTGGACATCATCTACGGCATTCTGAGAAAATCCGTTGCGCAGGCACTCCTTCTGCAATCGTCTGAGCAAATGTACAATGCGGCTGCGCAAATCCTCCATACCGCCAAGGGGTTCGGTAGCGCGGAGGTGCAGTGTGAGCATCAAGACATCCGCACACAAATCAGCCAATCTGAATTTCCGGTCATCAACCGGTTCTTGTCGATTCAGCATCGTCTCTACTCCAATCGAAGGTCCTGTTATTTATCCCGTAAGGCAACCATTTCCAACTTTAAACCGCTTAAATCGGTTGGAATAAAAATCATCAGGGTTTTGACCTTTAAAATGGATTCCCAATAGGGTCCGCTTTTTTCCAGTAAAAAATATTCCGCTTGCAAGCGCGAAGGCAAACCCGCCGGCGGCTGGGTAATTCTGGTTATTTTCAAGGCGGGTAAAAAACGCCGCAATACGTCTTGAATGGCATCGGGTGATGCTATTTTTATTTTAATAGGGACCTCGCCGCTGATCTTTGCCTGAGATATGGTCGTACTGCTGCAAATGAGAAAAAGGCGGCTGCTTTCCAGAAGCGTATGATCGGCAAAATGCACCTGATAAACCGACTCGTGCCGTTTTTCCAAGGGAATGGAAACATATTCCGCCGAAGGAACGGCTTCATCCATTAATTTGCGAATCAAAGCGGCTAAAGCCAGGAAGCATGGGCCGAGAGCGTTGTGCTCGTATGCGGGCAGTCTTGTCTGCAGACTTTCCGTCTCCTTGCTGAACGACGATAATTGTCCGGCCAACATCAACAGGGCAGCGTAGACGGTGATGGGGTGCTGTTGCGTAGTAAGATAATGATGCAGCAAAGGCGAATAAGTATTGACAATGTACAACAGCCACAGTATCGAAACGTCGTATTGCGTATATTCCACCTGTCCGGTGGATCGCAGCTTGCGACGATCCAGCAAAAAAGAACGAATGCCGGTAAGACGCTCAACAACGGCTTGCACGATGGCGGTGATTTCCGCCGATGAGGCAACGGTGATGCTTGGTGGAAAATAATTTTCATTCAAAACGAAACTGCCGGCAGGCGTTCGTTTCACTTCAGCGATTTTGATGCAAGTCAGACCATGCAAATTTTCGTCGCCGAATTTCAGTTGAAAATTGGCCGACGCCACGCCGATCGTTCTCTCTTCTCCGCCAAGGTTGTCGTCCATAACGGAGATTTCCTGATATTTGAAACGCGTCTCCCGATTGCTCGAGGTTGGCGGGATCAGGCAATTATTGCCTTCAGCGCGCTGCTCGGCCAGCGACAGGTAAACGCTCACGCTCTCCTGATTGGCCGGAAAAGAATCAATGAATGAACGTGAATTCGGCAGAGGATACTGGTCAGGCAATTCAAATACAAATCCGTCCGGCAAAATACCCTTGCAGCGTAAAAGAGTAAATTTCCCTTTTGCCAGGCTTTCAGAGTCGATCTCGCATTGCATCAGGCCCCAGCCGTAAGGATCAACGGCGGACAAGTTGCTGCGGAAAAACGCGTGCAGGTACGCATTCTGTTGTTGAAAATGATGAGGTTCGGGAACCATGCCGTCGAACCAAACCACGTTTACGTCTCGTCTCATGGTAGTCATCAACCTTTCAGTATAATTTCATTCTACGCATTTTTTCAACAGCACATAATCCGAACCGACCAGGACGCAAACTTTTTTACCCCAGTACGGCGAGGCCACGGGGTAAATCTGTCGCCACTTTTCTCCGTCCGGCTGTACAAAATCACCGGCGATGCCGATAAAGCGGGTTAATTTTTGAATTTTAATTTCAATCATTTTTTTCTCATTCGGGTACAGGGTTTCTTCGATCCGATCGACCATATCTTTGCCGAGAATTTCATCCGCCTTGGACCAAAAACCGTCAGCGTTCGCTTTTTTAAAAGCGGCATCGCTTTGTAGTTGAAACAAATAGATCTTGACCGGATTGCCGCCGCGGTTAATGTCTGTCGTGCCTTTTATGTTGAATTGAAAAGACGCTCCACAGTGCAGTGTCAGCAAGCTGAGCATCAGGCATAACAATCGAAGTTTATTCGAAATCCGTTTTTTGTTTGTCATAATAACTCTCCCAAGTCGATGATACCTGCTCGTCGTGCAATAATACACTTCGTGGTTCCCGATCGCAACATCTCGGCCGGCCGCAAGACCGGTCAGGATTTTGCAAATCCTCCGTACGCAGTTTAAAAATCATCCGCCAATTTTTGTTTTTTGCCGAATTGCTTTATACGCTGATTATAATACCTGACAAACGCAGAGCGGAAATACTTTTTTTCAACAAGAGCAGGATCCTCATTCCGCAGTTCCTTATATTTTTGCTTGAAAAATTTATAGATTTTCCAATGGATGAAAAGCGGCAGCAAAAAAGAGGGCACACGCGTCACAGGTTGCCTGGAACCGGAAGAATAAAATTCTTGCTCAAGGCGCAACGGATCGAGCATTTTCAGCAATTCGCCGGCGCCGTCTTGAATGGCGCCGACATAGCCTTCAATCAAGCCGATCTGATGATAATATAATTTTTCCGCTTCTTCAATAAACAACGCTACTCTTTTCTGATGATCCTCTTCCGGTAAGTCTGGATTATACAGGGTTTTGTTCAAATCATCGTAGGTTTTAATCTTGCCCCAATTGATGATGTCCAGTTGCATTTCCGTTTCACCAAGGAACTCGAGCCGGAATTTTCTCATCCCATTGATCAATTTGACCACAGTTTCTGAGGCCAGCAGAGAGGTATGGTCCGGAGGCATAAACACATCCGTCGTTGAACGTCGCTGCACGGCAGGGCTCACATCGCCTGGCGCGCCTCCTCTTAACGCGGCCAGCACATGGCCCGAACCACTGCTCTGCAATTCATTGAACAAATTCTGCAATGAGTATTGCCAATGGCGCTCCGCCTGCGGTTGTTCTGATAATTTATAAGCCACCCGGCGCAACAACTCCGCCAATTCGGACAGCTCGGTAAAAAAAGGATTATTGAAAATCATGGTCTCATCACCGCGCCCGGCGGCACGCTCGACAATCTGCTCGACGGTAAGGATATAATGACCAATTTCAATCTTATCGCCATTGTTCAGCGGTGTGGCCGTGTTTTTTTCCAAAGGCATACCGTTGAGTTTGGTGCCGTTAAGACTTTGCTGATCGATCAGAGAGAACCTGCCGTCTCGCTGTTCGATGAAGGCATGCTTCTTACTGACCATCTTGTTCGGGTCCGGTAAAACAATCTTGTTTTCTTCGTCAACCCGGCCGATCGGAATCATCTGATCCGTAAAAGTCATTCGTTCCGACCTGGAATCATAGGTGTTGTTGATCACGAGTACGATCTCTGCCATTCCGCCTCCTTGATGTTCCTTCTCTTCATGATAGCCTGGATCACTTCATAACAGTTATTTTTCGCCAGGTAAACTGGTCTCGCCATTGCAACCGCATCAGGTATACGCCGCTGCAGGCTCGATCACCGTTCATAATGGTTCCGTCCCAGTACACATGATGGCGACCGGGCGCTTGCGTGGCATGCACCAGGGCTCGAACCAGTCTGCCCTGCAAATCATAAATCTCCAGGCGTGTCATACCCTCGTCGGTCAGTTGATAACAGATTTCAGTGCCCGGATTGAACGGATTCGGGAAATTCTGCTCCAATTGGAATCCGAACGGCATCGCCTGTGAATTTTTCAGATCTTTCACGACAGGCTCCCGACTCACGAAAATGCTGAACCGGGGATTTGATCGCGGCGTTCCGGCATTGAAGGCATATGGGCTGCGTTCACTAAAATCGACGGCAGCGCCGGTCCAATGATCAATCAATCTTACCAGCCAATCCGCCGGGACATTATATTTTTGCCCAAGAGACAAGGAGACAGGCGCAGAAATATTTGTCGCTACATCAAAGTTCCACGACTGTGCGCGTTCCTCCAGCGGATGAAAATCTGCCGTATAACGACCGGATTGCTGTGCCCAGGTTTCATGCGAAAAATATAAAGACACAAAATCGAAAAACACCGGCGGTTCGGATAAATCATTACTGTCCCAATCCAGGGAGCCGGTGCGCACACATCCGATATAATTGATTTGGTCGTTATACTCGCCACATTCTGCGATGATCTGCAGCGCCCATTCTCCTTCACCGAAATGCAACAGGTCCGTTCCGTCTACATTCTCTTTCGCCATGCCGACGACAGCTGCTTTCGGTTTTATCTTGATAACGACATTCGTGCTCGCGTTGTTTTTAACAAGAGCGCCTTGCCATGGCGAAAGATAAGAAACCTGTTGATAGCCGCTGCCGCTATAAATCAAAAGCTGATTTTCTATGCCCGCATTTTTCTCAATATCGCCCCAACTCACAGCAAAAGCGAACGGATTGCCCAGCTGATTCCATCCAGGCGACAAAGACACCGAGTAGGCTTGCGCCGTGGATATGCTCAAGCCTGAACCCACATCCAGATTTTTTGCTTCCTTGGTTATCAACCAAAAACCATAGCCTGGATTCATCGACGGAAAACCCAGTTCTCCATATTCCACATTGACGCCGTTAATAACTCTAAAAATACGCCATTTCGTCTTATCATACGAGCCCAGATCATCGACGAGCACGCTTTCAACGGAATAATCGCTCAACTGTAAAGGCACAGAAATCATACGATAGGACTTTGCCGGCGTTGGGTCGGCTTTTTGGAGACTGGAAACCCGTACCTGCAGAATATGCAGCGTATCCGCAGATGCAGGATCAGGGCTTTTGGTGGATTTCCCGGATTGGTCGGTCGCCAATATATAATACTCCAGGCCGTTTTCAGCAACATCCACAGCCGGTATCTTGCCGGAGTAAAGGTTTCCTGTTCCGCGATTCATCGCGATCGATGAATAAGAACTCAATCCGCCGCGGCGATAAAACAAAAATGCCTGGTTGATGCCTTTATCGTCCGTTATTTCAGCTGAAATGGCTGTTTCCATGTTGGCCGGCGTCTCGGATGACGGAATGACATTAATTTTCGGGTACTCCCGATCACCATCAGTGGCGATGGTCAGAATGACACTGGCGGTAGCACTGGCTGTCATGCCGGCAGAAAACGCTTTTGCCGTTATGGTTGTTGTCGAATAGATGGTAAACGGGCTTGTATATCTGGTGCTGCCCTCTGTCGGCTCACTATTATCTACCGTATAATAGATCACGGCGGCAGAGGTTGCACAGGTAATGCTTACGATTTGCGGAGTCGAGTAATTGCCGGTAGACGGGCTTATAATTGGTGTCGCAACCGTTAAAATGATATTGTACGTAACGCTGGCGACACTGCTGGGCGTCATGCCTGTGCTGTAGGCCTTGGCTTTTATGGTCATAGTGCTCGAAACGCTGATCGGAATCGTGTACCGGGTGCTGGACTCGCTGGGCTCGGTGCTGTCTGTGGTATAAAAAATCGACGCTCCAGCGGTCGCACAAGAAATTGTCACGGTCTGTGTGGCTGTATAATTGCCGCCAACCGGATTAAAGGTTGGCATGGCTACCGTGCCAATGATTGTATAGGTGGCACTATTTGTGTTGCTGGGCGTCATGCCTGTAGCATAGGCTTTGGCTCTAATGGTCGTGCTGCTAGCCACAGTAATCGGAGCGGTATAGCGCATACTCGATTCGCTCGGCTCGATGTTATCAGTCGTGTAATAAATAGACGCACCAGCAGTCGCACAGGAAATTGTCACAGTCTGTGTAGCTGCATAATCACCGCCACCCGGACTAAACGTCGGCGTGGCAACCTGAA
>CAYLWO010000054.1:39225-42389 GCA_964387285.1 uncultured Cytophagia bacterium
TGTGTAGCTGCATAATCACCGCCACCCGGACTAAACGTCGGCGTGGCAACCTGAAGCGTGATCGTGTACACGGCACTGGCTGTGTTGCTGGGCGTCATGCCCGAGGCATAGGCCTTGGCTTTAATGGTC
This sequence comes from uncultured Cytophagia bacterium, assembly GCA_964387285.1. Taxonomy (GTDB): domain Bacteria; phylum Zhuqueibacterota; class Zhuqueibacteria; order Residuimicrobiales; family Residuimicrobiaceae; genus Anaerohabitans. The sequence continues at coordinate 39,355 of CAYLWO010000054.1, forward strand.
GTGCTGCTAGCCACAGTAATCGGAGCGGTATAGCGCATACTCGATTCGCTCGGCTCGATGTTATCAGTCGTGTAATAAATAGACGCACCAGCAGTCGCACAGGAAATTGTCACAGTCTGTGTAGCTGCATAATCACCGCCACCCGGACTAAACGTCGGCGTGGCAACCTGAATGGTATATGCGGCACTGGCTGTGTTGCTGGGCGTCATGCCTGCAGCATAGGCCTTGGCTTTGATGGTCATGTTGCCGGCAACGCTGATCGGAATCGTGTATCGTGTGCTGGACTCACTGGGCTCAGTGCCGTTGGTGGTGTAATAGATCGATGCTCCAGCAGTCGAACAGGAAAGGACCACCGACTGCGTCGTTGCATAATTGCCGGCAGCCGGACTAAAGGTAGGCGTGGCAACCTGAATGGTATATGCGGCACTGGCTGTGTTGCTGGGCGTCATGCCTGCAGCATAGGCCTTGGCTTTGATGGTCATGTTGCCGGCAACGCTGATCGGAATCGTGTATCGTGTGCTGGACTCACTGGGCTCAGTGCCGTTGGTGGTGTAATAGATCGATGCTCCAGCAGTCGAACAGGAAAGGACCACCGACTGCGTCGTTGCATAATTGCCGGCAGCCGGAGCAAATGTCGGCGTGGCAACTTGAGGAAGGATGGTATACGCAGCAGATGCAATAGGACTGGATACCATACCCGAGGCAAAAGCCTTGGCCTTTATTGTTGTGCTGCCGGATAATGGAATGGGACCGGTGTACCGGCTGCTCGCTTCTGTAGGATCAGCGCCGTTGAGCGTAAAATAAATCGAGGCGCCGGCTGTTGCACACGAAATGGACACCTGTACGGAAGGTGAATAACTTCCCTCTATTGGACTAAAGGTCGGTTTTGCTGCGCTGGTAAAAGAACCCAGAGTGCCGTTTGATTTGATATGTTGCGCCTTGACATTCCAAAAGGTGCTCGCGTTAAGAGTATCCTCCCAGACAACGATCGCGCCGCCGAATCCATCGCTGGTTATGGAGTTGGTATATTGCATACCAGTAGCACTGGCAGCCGCAAGTCCGGAGGCGCCTCCCCAATTGGCCAAGCCGCTTTGATCCACTTTTTGTACATAGATATCGCCATTGTTATCCAGCATGGTATTCCGACAGGAGATCAAGACCCCGGAATTTCCATCCTGACAAATGGACACAAGATGTCTATTTCCGGAATTACCGGTAATAGCAGCCACACCGGAGCTTGGCGACCAAAGTGCAGTACCATTCGAATCGACATGCTGGCAATATAACTCATTGTCAGAATTATTCGGGTTTCGTTCATCCTTCCAGACGACAATCGCGCCGCCCTTTGCATCTGATACCATTTGCGGCTCTTTTTGATCGTCAGTTTGATCGCACACCAAAAAGTTTCTCTGGCTGCCACCGGCATTCACATATTGTCCGGAAATCTTGGCGCCGTTGGTTTCAAAAAAGTGAGCCCAGGCAATAAAAAAATCCGTGAACTTTCCGGGACATATGCTTACTTTCCACGATCCTTTATCTTTATATTTGCAGGTGGTAATTTTTTTAGGCGACGTCCAAAGCAGGCTTTTATCGTTTTTGATCCTTTGCGCATAGATATCACTCGAATATTGATAATCTCCCGATTTCTTTTCATTCTGAGCCCACGCAAAAATGACACCGCCGGCTCCGTCATTGGCAACGGCACATTCATTGAACACATCGTTGACCAACGTTACGGACGAGGTGACGGTTTCTCCGGACGTACTCCACATCACACTTTGTGATGCGCTCAATTTTTGCACCTTTAACGAACCGTTCAATGCACCCGGTTCCGTCCAGTACACCAGTAAACCACCGGCGCCGTCCGCCAGAGCGCCGAATTCGGCATTCCAGGCAATTTGATCGACAACTGTTTCCTGCGCATTCCATTTTTTTTCAAGATTTGCTTTGTAACGATGGGCATAAATTTTTGCATCCTGGTTCCATACCACGTATAATCCATTCTCGAAATCTTTCACCACATAACAATTGGATGATGGAATTTGGATGCTGTTGGCAGAAACACGGCCGTCATGATCCAGCGATACAATCTTGGTGCCTTGATAACTATAATCATAATATTTAATAAAGGAGCATCCGTCCTGGCCGGGAAAAACAGCGGGAAATCGTTCCTTGCCGGCAGTGGTGGCGATCGGTGTATTGACTTTGGGATCAGCGGTCCATTGCGCACGCAGCCCATTATTCGTCAGCAGGCAAACCGTCAGCAAAAGATACGACAGACTGGTTTTGATCATCAATTGGACACCTCCTAACTAACAGGAAGACGCATCAATAACACCAAGAAATCCAGCCTAAATGTAAAACTGAAAGCTAAGGCCAATTGCAGGAATAACGATTCAAGAAAATTAACTAGTGCGTTGTTTCAAATTTCTAAATGAACAAACGTGATTACCAACCTTCGACGATTTGTTGTAACCTTGCGACGAAATATTCAAAGAAAGAATTGATCAGAGAAGAGCGTCCCCGGAAGAAAAGCAACTATTAGCTGTTACCTGATGGCAGTAATATATAATAAATTCATAAATTAGCAAGTGAAATCTGAATGTAAATTTTTATGTCCATCTTCAATACTAGGCCATAGCCATAAAAAATTTATCAATTTTATTTACCTAATATTTTATATGAACTCTAATAATCTGACGTTCACTTTTTACAGGTATCGTGATGCTATCATTGGTATGCCGTGGAACAAGTTGAGTAGAACAACATGGACATCCACGCAATATGAAAGATAAAGATCAGTACAGTGCTGGCATAACAGAAGAGAATTTCCATTCGTCTATAGTAACCCCGGTTTGCTAAACGTTTCTCTTTCTGTGAGTCACGAGCTTTATCTAGACGAGAGTTACATTTCAATATCTCATCCAATTTCTCGATACTACATTCGACATACTTCTTTAAACTTATCAGCCACGATAAGTGTCAGCAAGACAAATGCCAAAAATTATCAAATCCTTGTAGAATACTAATTTTAA
>CAYLWO010000055.1:0-2296 GCA_964387285.1 uncultured Cytophagia bacterium
TGGTCATCGACTTGGTGCTCGTGCCGGTTACCGGTGCAGCGGTCACGTGATAATCGGCAAAGGTTGCTGTTACATTAGCACCGATGCTGCGCGTCAGCGTCATAATCTTGTCTGCCGTACTGGTAAAACTCGCGCCCTCAACCACGCCATCGGCGCCATCGCCGCCATAATCAGTCCACGTGGCGGTCAAGGTTGCCAGGCCGGTGGTTCGCGCTAATGTCATGGTCTTTGTTGTCGAACCACTGACCGCAACGGCGTTAACTACACCATCTCCTAAATCACTCCAGGTGGCGGTTAGCGGTGTGGTGGTACCGGTTCCCGCGCGTGTCAGTGTTATTGTTTTGGCGGCGCTGCCGCCTACACTTACCGCGCTGACATAATTATCGTTGTCACCGTCGGCCAAACCTGGCGGCCAGTTCATCGGACGAACATCGCCGCTGGTATTACGCATCAACAACTGATCAACCGTGCTGCCGGTGCCCAGCGTACCGCCGAATCGAACCGTACCCACCGTATGCAAGAGGGCTCCGGGCGCTGTTGTGCCAATGCCCACATTCCCGTTCTGCATCACGGTTATGAGCGCAGATTGGTTGGAATTCTTGATCTGCATTTGTGCAAATACGTTTCCAATGAACAGGAAAATCGCGCAAATTAAAAAATTCAAGCAGCTCACTTGTCTATTTGTTTTCATAAATCCCCTTTCCTTTTTCTGCTTTGAATCAGAGACAACAAAATTACACTTCATCTCAGGATTAGTAGTATATGATGAAAAAACAAAGAATTCAATCCAACTTTCTTTTATTGTTGAAAAAGACCTGCTGTCACAATATCATATAATATTGTCGCTTTTAGGTTACATTATTATTCAATGTCAGTAAAATACTATAATTCTAACTTAAAGTAAGATATAAATATACCATCGATTTAATTAACATTATTACAGTAATCAACTTGACAATTGCAATTATTATGCCGTAAAAAGAACAACTAAATAGCAACCATATCCAATAGTCACAATCTTTGCTCTCCAGTCGAAAAAAATAGACAGAATTTTTTGTCGCTCTGCGATAAATCATACTTCATTCTCGTTGCTTCAGACTGCCTTCCGCAGTAGCCGCTATCATAAACCGTTTTATGCTGATCGACTTGGTCACCACCCTTCAAAAAACATCTCCTGATGTAGGTTAGTTTTCTACGGTTCAATTTTTTCATTAAGTAAAAAATTAGCCAAATTCAAAAATATACTGAATAAACTTCATTCAGCCCATCCGGATTAATACGTGTATTTATACTGTGGCGTATCCCCGATATTTTCACTCCACCACCCCATAATGGGTGCAAAGATCCACGCCCAACCGCCTCCGGCATCATACTTCGAAGCAATCCGGATTTGGCTTCCGTAAGGAATTGAACTCAAATCATAAGGACCCCAAATCACAGTGGTCTTTCCTGTTGGACCAAATGTTTGTTCACCTGACAGAATAGCCCATGCTGAACCATTCCACCATTCGAGTTTCAGTTTCACTGTTACCGGATCTACACAATCGGCAGATAATAAAAGCCACAGGTAGCGATGTGTTTTTGCATCAAAAACCGCGTCCTGGCCGTCAAAAGAGTTATCCGCTCCACCGCTGATGGTTCCATCTCCTCTAAACGCAATCACCGCACCATTAGGTGCGCCGATTCCGGTATAGTGTGAAATTCGATGATTATAGTTGCCAGAGGGAAGACCTTTTTTCAATAAACCGTTGTTGTCAGCCCAGACATAAACCTCTCCACTACCGCCGAGAGTACTAAGAGTCGTGGCACCGGTGACGCCGAGAGTGCTGCTCAGAGTTGTTGCGCCGGTGACGCCCAAATTATCACTCACCTGAATGGTTGGAGAGCCCAGGGATTCAAGAATAACCGCTGATCCTCCAGCGGGCTCGGTCGTTATTTTTAATCCGGCACTAGCAGTGGAATTTGCCGCGATCGTAAAGGAGGTTTCATCCCAGGCATCATCTGCCTGTAAAGTATAAAGGGTCAATCCGACATTGCCGCCGGCAGTGCCATTGGCTTTCAATCCGACCATTGCTGTGCCTGATGCGCCAAAATCAAGACGATCATTTGCATCACTCCAAAAAAGATTGGCATCAGAACCCAGGGTATTCGCCGCACTCCAAAACGCCACGCGCGTCGCTGTACCTGTACCGCTGAGATTACCTAGATCTATCCAGGTAGCGGTCAGACTAGCCAAACCGCCGGTACGGGCCAAGGTCAACGATTTGTTGGTAGTGCCGCTGACTGTTGCACTCGA
>CAYLWO010000055.1:2396-41954 GCA_964387285.1 uncultured Cytophagia bacterium
CGGTACGGGCCAAGGTCAACGATTTGTTGGTAGTGCCGCTGACTGTTGCACTCGAGACATAATTATCCAGGTCGGTCCACGTAGAAGAGATGGCTGTCAAACCGTTACGGCTGAAGGTCATGGTCTTGGTGCTCGTGCCGGCTACCGGCGCAGCAGTCACGTGATAATCAGCAAAGGTCCCGGTTACGTTAGCGCCGACGCTGCGTGTCAGCGTCATAACCTTGTTGGCCGCGTTGCTAAAGCCGGCCGCTGTGACCACGCCGTCCGAGCCGCCATCGGTCCAGGTAGCGGTCAGGCTAGCCAAACCGCCGGTGCGGGCCAAGGTCAACGACTTGGTGGTCGTGCCGCTCACTGTTGCACTCGATACATAGCTATCCAGGTCGGTCCACGTAGAGGAGATGGCTGTCAAACCGTTACGGCTCATGGTCATGGTCTTTGTAGCAGTGCCAGTTACTGGAGCAGCGGTCACGTGATAATCCGTAAAGCTCCCGGTTACGTTAGCGCCAACGCTGCGCGTCAGGGTCATGACCTTGTTGGCCGCGTTGCTAAAGCCGGCCGCAGTAACCACGCCGTCAGAGCCGCCGTCGGTCCAGGTAGCGGTCAAAGTCGGCAGCCCGGCAGTGCGTGCCAGGGTCAAACTTTTTGTCGTGGTTCCGGAAACTGTTGCCGAACTGACAACGCCGTCAGCGCCAGTGCCGGCATTATCCGACCAGGTGGCGGTCAAAGCAGCCGGACTGCCCGTGCCGCTGCGCGTCAAGGTGATGGTTTTCACCGTGCTGGTTCCGCCTATGCCGACAGCGGAAACGTAAACGTCGTTATCACCATCTGGCAGACCAGGGGGCCAAGCCATGGGCCGGACGTCGCCGGTGCTGGTATTGCGCAGCAACAATTGATCAGCGGTGGTGCCGATACCCAGAGTGCCGGCAAATCGCACCGTACCAACGTTGTGCAACTTGGCTGCCGGTGCGGTTGTGCCGATGCCCACATCGCCGTTCGAAGTTATGGTCAGAAGCACGGACTGGCTGGAATTCTTGACCTGTAGTTGTGCGAACACCGAACCAAGAGCTAGCAACAAAATCAAAAACGACATCAGGATTAACATCGTAAAATTAATTCTGGTTGTCATGGTTGTTCTCCTTGTATGGTTCATGGTCTTAAAAGCGGCATCATCAGTCTATACATCAAGTTGCCAATATCTTATCCAGAAATGCAGGGAACGGCAATATGGATAGATCGATCAGGAACCCCTGTTGCTGTGAATAGCGGAGATTTCAAAAATCTTTCCCAAAGCAATAAAATATTCATAAAGATTAAATACAACTATTATGCCAAATCCTGCAAGAAACCTGAAAAATTTCCACAAAAAAAATAACGAGTTAGCCTACAAAAACATATTTAATTTTGCTCTCCTGTCCATATCTCTTACCTCAGTGTTATTTTATTATAACACAAGTCAAATAAATGTTACACCACTATTATGTGTTATTAACCTAAACCTGGCAAATAAAAAAAGTACAATTTAAGTTTATCAATGGCAATGCAGCAATTGGATTTAAAAAAATGAATATTGCTCACTTTTTATACAAGCAAATTTTATGCCGCAAGAAAAAAATAAATATTTATTGATTATATTGAGGTTAATTAAACAAAATCGTTCTGAATTCATGGGGTGTCCAGTCAATTAACCATTTGCCAGGTGAAATGACCAGATTACCCGGTCATTTCACACTGATTTATCATCATTCCTATTTTCATTGATTCAGGCGGTGCAGAATCCGGCAGGCATGTTCAAAATCCACCGCAATAAAATCAGGGGATTCACAAAGCAGTTCCTCATTGGTAAAAGTGGAACAGACTGCCAGACAACGCATTGCAGCAGCTTTGGCGCTGCGGATTCCGTTCAAAGCATCCTCGACCACGATGCACTGTTGCGGCGGCAGCCCCAGTCTCTCGGCAGTCCGCAGGTAAATCTCAGGATGCGGTTTTTTCTTTTCTACGTCTTCAGCGCTTAATATTACGCTAAAAAGGTCAGGCCGAATGCCGGCCACACGCAAATTGGCTTCAATTTTAATACGGTCGGCACTGCTCGCTAAAGCAAGGACATAACCGGCAGCCAAAAGTTGCTGCAAATATTCCGGGACACTTTGATAGAGTTTTAGTTTTTCATCGACGATCTCCAGATAAATCTGATAAACGCGATCCTTCATCTCCGGACGATAAGCGACGCCGTACTTTTCCGCCACGCCGCCAATAAATCTCACCTCGCCACAGCCGATAAAGGGGGCAAAATCCTCAGGCGCTGCCTGTACGCCAAACTCTTTCAGGCCGGCCATGGCCGCAGCCAGAATAACCGGTTCGCTGTCCACCAACACGCCGTCCATGTCGAAAATAACCGCTGTTTCTTTATTCATCGAATTTCCCGAGTACTGATGAACGTTGAACGTTCAACGTTTAACGTTGGTTTACCGGCGTCACACCTTTTGTCAAAATGATGTTGCCGTACTTGGCGGTCTCACCGGTCATGACAACGGCAAAAGCTTTTTGCGTCCGTTCGTAAAACGCAAATCGATCGATGCGTAAAATGGCCGGTGTTTGCGGCCAGTGCCTGTCCACGGCACCACGATATCTTTTTTCAACCTCCGGCTCCAGAGCATCGCCGGCCACGGCCGCCATCATCGTCAGCGGATGATCGACATAGGTGTCCAGGACGAACAGGGGCAAGATGGCATCGAGCAGATCGGCAATAGCCAGACCGTCGGCGCGCAGCACGTTTTTGTTGAAGGTCTCACCCGGGAAATGGGCGTCAGCCAGCACAATCTCATCGCCGTGTCCCATTCGGCAAAGGACAGCCAGCAGGTCGGGACTCAACAAAGGTGAAATGCCGTATAACATAAAAGCCTCCTGATCCAGTCAACAGTCTTAATTACCCAAACTTAAATATTGGAATTTCAATACAAAATTCCAAGTCAAATTAAATTTCTTCTTGGCGATCTCTGCGTCTTCGCGAGTTTTTCTTTTGGGGAGGCGTTCTTCACAAATAGAAGGGAATATCTTTCTATTTATAGAGCGCCGAAAAATACGACAAAATACTTGAAAAGAAAAAAAAATAATAGTAATATGCAGGAGAGGCATCACTCATTTTTCAACTCTACATGCAAAAAGCAAAGACAAACGAGAACGGCCACATTCTGCTCATCGAAGACGATGAAGATCAGGCGGTCGTTTTATCCTATTTCCTGCGCAACAAGGGCTTCACGGTGCAATGGTGCCGTGCGCCCAGAGAAGCGCTCGAGGCGGCGCAGCAGCAGGATATCCAGTTGATATTATTGGACATCATGCTGAACGCCGAAGAGGATGGCTTTGATTTATGCCGTCATTTAAAGTCCGATGAACGGCTCAAAGCGGTACCGATCATCATGGTCACGGCTCGCGCCGCGATCCAGGACCGGGTGGCGGGATTGCGCACCGGCGCCGATGACTATATCATCAAACCGTTCAGTCAGGAAGAATTGCTGGCGCGTATCGAAACCGTACTGAGAAGAAAACAGCTGTATGATTTCAATGAACGCTATCGCGCGCTGCTGGAGAATTCCAACGATCTGGTGCTGTTTCTGGATCTGCACGGTCGCATCCAACAAACCAATCAGCCGGCCCAATTACAGCTGGCTGAATTCCTGCAAAATAAATCCAATGCCAACCTGGTCGATTTCTTTGACGACGATCTTGCGGACCATATCAGACCGTTGTTCGAACGCGTGGCCGCCGGCTTTGACGTCAGCGGCAACAGCTGGCGAATGAAATTCGGATTGGCCATGGAGAATGTCGATGTGCGCTTGGCGCCGCTCTCACAATCAGGCCGGATCATTGGCATGGGCTGCATTCTGCGCGATGCCACACACCGGGAACGCACTCTGCAATCCATGCAATCCACAGCTCAGGATATGCGCAAACAGGTGGAGCATTCCCATGCGCAAATCGGCGAATTGCAGAGCAAGCTGATTCTCGCAGAAAAAATGGCCACCATGGGACAACTGGCGGCCGGTATTGCCCATGAATTGCGCAATCCGTTATCCATCATCGGTGCCTCGATCTATTATCTGCAACGCACCATCTCGCCCATGACGGAAAAAACCAGCGAGCATTTTCGTATCATCGAAGCGGAAATTCAACGCAGCCAGCGCATTATCAGCAATCTGCTGGATTTTTCCAGAAAATCACAACCCGGACGAACCGAGGTCGACGTGCAGGCCTTGTTGGATCAAATATTGGCGTTGGTGAAAAAAGAGTTGGCCATTCATGACATCCTGGTGCGCAAGGAATATCAGGACATTCCTTACTGTTATGTCAATGCCGATGACGTCAAGCAGATTTTTCTGAACCTTATTCTCAACGCCAAAGAAGCGATGCCCTACGGCGGCAAACTGATCATTCGCACGCGTCCTGAAGAGGCCTATGCGCTCATCGAATTCAGCGATACCGGCGTCGGCATACCGGAGGAGATCCGCGATAAAGTGTTCGATCCTTTCTTTACCAGCCGTAAAGACGGCCAGGGCACGGGCCTCGGCCTGTCCATTGTTCATTCCGCGGTCCAGCGGAATCATGGAAAAATTGATTTCACCTCGGTAGCGAATCGTGGTGCAACTTTTCGGATTCAGTTGCCGATTTATCATCCAGCCCACCCGACGCCGAACGACTGATCCGGATGGGCCTGTTTCATCAGCGCATATTTAACCAGAACAAGGACGCCTATGATCAACGAGAAAACGCGAATTTTGCTGGTCGATGATGAAGAAAACTGTTTGCGCGCACTCGAAGATGTTTTCGAACTGGAACAGATCGAGTGTGCAACGGCCAACAACGGCGCCAAGGCCATCGACATCATCACGCATCACGACATCGACATTGTCATATCGGATGTGCGCATGCCCGGCATCTCCGGCCTCGATCTGCTCAAACAGATCAAGCGGATAAAACCCGATGTATATGTCCTCATGCTTACCGGTCACGGTTCGATTAACGATGCCGTACTTTCCATTAAAATGGGCGCCTATCAGTACATCCTCAAGCCGGTCATTATGGATGATTTGTTGACGCAAGTAAAAGAGCTGTTGCACAAGATCGACAGCCAACGCGCGGCCATGCCCTTGCAGGAACTGAAAGAGCGCATGCCTGCCGGAAAGGTGATCGTCGGCAATTCCATGCGTCTGCAGAATGTGGCCAAACTGGTCAATAAAATTGCCAACACGGATTTACCCGTGTTGATTCTCGGTGAAAGCGGCACCGGCAAAGAATTGGCAGCCACAGCGCTGCATTACAGCAGTGATCGCAGCAACCAGCCTTTTATCGCCATCAACTGTGCCGCTTTTCCCGACACGTTGCTGGAAAGCGAACTCTTTGGTTATGAAAAAGGCGCCTTCACCGATGCACGTGCTTCCAAAGCGGGAAAAATTGAAGAAGCGAACGGCGGCACGTTGTTTTTGGACGAAATCGGCGATATGAAACCTGCCATGCAGGCCAAATTATTGCGCGTTCTCGAAGAACAGCAATTCCAACGTTTGGGCTCTAACAAATATCATAAAATCGATATCCGCATCATCTCAGCCACCAATCGTGACCTGCGCCAGGCCATCGAGGAGGGAACATTCCGCACCGATCTTTACTATAGACTGAACGCCGTGAGCCTGCTGATGCCGACGCTGCGCGAAATCCCGGAAGACATCCCGCTGCTGGCCAATTACTTTGCCAAAGAGTTTGCAGCAAAACTCGGACGCAAAACCGAAGGATTTACCGACGAAGCGTTAAGCACTTTGCGGAAATATTTCTGGCCCGGCAATGTGCGCGAACTGGCCAATGCCATCCGTCGCGCTGTAGCGCTGGCAGAAGAGAAAAAGATCCAAATTTTTGATCTGCCCCCTTATATTGCCAATGCGCAGTACGAAACACCGGAGACCAAATCCACAAAACCACAAAAACTTTTATTAGCGGATATTGAAAGAGATCATATTCTTGCCGTCATTGACATGGTTAACGGCAATAAAAGCGAAGCTGCACAAATTTTAGGCATCCATCGCGACACATTGTTGCGCAAGTTGAAAAAATATGAATAAAACAGATCGCAAAATACTACACTGTCGTATTTTACAGTTTTCTAATTACTGATTTTAAAACAACTAGTTATCAATAAATCAGCGCCTTAATACGTCGTATTTTACGACATATTAAGGCGCTTTTTTTTTAAGATAAATGAAAAACAGTTAATACAACATATTATTATTATTTCATTAATAAATAAAAGAAATAAGCTGGCATTATTATTGCAATGATAATAACACGTTAAACTAACTGATCCTATGGCTTGGCAAAATGACAAATCCAGACCAATTTTTTGGTCTTTTGCATCTAACAATAAATGTGAACAGTTCTCCAGGTTTCCGGTTTCATTGGCCGGATTGTTGTCGAGCCAGGGCATCAATACGGTATGGCTCAGGGCTGGATTTATTGAAGCGCTGCAACGGCGCAAAGCGGCGAGCACGACTGCAACAGCCTTGCGCAACAAAAAAATCGTGCAACTGTACAAAGATGTACCTGAACAATGCCTGACGCCGCAGCATGCCGTGCTGAGCAGATGCGAACCGCTGGATGCCGAACGCGCTCACATCGTTTTTGATCTGGCTGACAGCCTTTCTCAACAAACATTGGACCTGTTCCTTTGTGCAGATCAGCGGATTTATTTCACAGCGGCCTATCCAGCGGCAAAGGAAATGGCAACGCTGTTTTTAAATAAATGTTTTTTGCGTCTGGTCGAGTTGGAATTTCCACTGAATGAAGATGAATGGCGGCAAAGCCAAAACGCCCTGGACCCTTTAGAACCGTTGCCGGATTTGGCCGAGCTGTCTTTTTTTGACTCTGAAAGATTGACGAGAATTCGGCGACGCACCGACGAACTTGATATTCACCTAGTATGCTTGCAAGCAGCAGATGACAAAGGACAAAGGACAGCCGGTCTTGCTTTACAGGAAGCGTTGCAACCACTTTTCCCGGCCATGAGCGTTCATGGTCCCTGGCTGATCGATCCGTCGTTTGGCGCCTGGTTTACAGCATTAGATAAATATTTCAACCAAACCAGTGGAGCCCTGGCATTACAGATTCTGCAGGAAATCGATCAACGGTTTGCTGAATCAAGTTCTGCTGATAAAGCCGTTGTTCGGCATAAAGACCTTGAACAAGCCGTGAACCAACGGGCCTACACCATTATTCATAATCAGCTCGTGCTCAATCTCGCGGTCGACGAAGCGGAACACTACTAGTAACATGAATTAAAGGAGATCCTTATAGAACTTTGTCACACACTCGACACAGGTTGCGTTCATGGGCCTTTGCATTAACGGGCAGGCTTCTGTGCACCGGCAACATTTGAAAATTCGTGTGACGTTTTCAAATTTGGCGCAAAGGCCCATGCGTGACCAAAAGTTTCGCATCTCAGCTCAGGCATAAAAGGGACGGTAGATTGACATGACACAAGACCGGCTACTCGGCCGGCAACAAGGGAAAGCAACCCTAGTTTCGGCATCCAGGCGGCAACGTTGATAGGCAGCAAGTAACGCAGCTACCGTAAGCTTTAACATCCTATCGTCCCTTTATTTTTCAAACCCGATTTACCCTTAAATCCCGGCATTTTAGGTATTTTGTCACCATTTCTCATTTTTTTACTTGACAAATGGTGCATTTATTGTTATTTTCTATATATTTATTATCTTAAATCCGGCAGGTCTGCTAATGCCTGGGGCGCAGAAGCAGCATCACTGATCAAGCATCCTAGTATAGCAACGTGAGGTTTAGGGTCGGGATCGCAGGGTTCGGTTGGTGGAGGTTATAGCTTCTTTGGAAAAACTGGGCGACCAAAGACAGATCGGCCGGCAGAGCGCAGTGCTTGTTTGTGGCTTGATGTTTGGAATGAGTTTGTTGGTTTTTGGACAAGCCAAGAATCAATCATCAAGCCGAACAGCCGATGGTAAAACCGAAAAATCGGATACAACCGGACAGCATTCCCCAGTAACTGCAACAAAAGCTTTGCCGGATTCAAGCGCTCAAGATTTAGCTTTGCATGCCGTTTCCACAACCGACGCTCATCAAGGTGAAACAGCTCCACCACAATGGATGCAAGCTTTGAATGGGCCGGAAAATAAAAATAGCGACAGCGGGGAAAGTAGTCGAGATCCTTTTCACATCTCTGAGCTCATCAACAACCACAACCACGAGATTAAAGCAATTTATCGGCAGTTTCTCAAACGGTGGCCGGATTTGGAAGGCAAATTGACCGTGCGCATCCATCTCGCGCCTTCCGGAGTGGTTACCCAGGTGCAAGTTGTGGAATCTACCGTCAACCAACGACAGTTCGAAAAAGCGGTTTTGGACGCCATACGACGATGGCAGGATTTCGGCGTTCATGACTCGAAAAAAGAAAAAGTATACAGACAACAATATATATTTGGTGAATAGTATCGTGGAAGAAAAAAAAGCTCTAGCCCGTGAAGTACAAGCTCGTCTTTACGCAAAAAATCCCGACCCAAAAATTGAACTCAATTACAACAGCCCCTTTCAATTGCTGGTTGCCACCATTCTGGCGGCGCAATGTACGGATCTGCGCGTGAACATGGTGACCAAAACCTTTTTCAAGGAATATCCGACTCCGAATAAAATCGCCCGCGAATCTCAACAGGTAATTGCGGAAAAAATAAAATCAACGGGCTTTTACCGCAACAAAGCCAACAGTCTCATCGCCTGTTGTCAACGCCTGCTGGTCGAATATAACGGTGAAGTGCCCAAAACCGTTGCCGAGTTGGAAAAGCTGCCGGGCGTTGGTCGTAAAACCGCCAGCGTCGTGGTCAGCAATGCGTTCGGCGTACCGGCCATGTCCGTTGACACCCACGTCAAGCGGGTCAGCGCCCGCCTGCATCTTTCCCTGGCGAAAACGCCGGAAGACGCCGAAGAGGAGTTGAAAGAGATTGTTGAGGAAAAAGACTGGAATCTGTTCTCCCAGCTTGTAGTTTTGCATGGCCGTTATGTTTGTGTGGCCAAGAATCCCAAGTGTAAAAATTGCGTGCTTTTTGATATCTGTCCGTCTGAAGAAAAAACTGCAACCTAATCTTGAAGAGGTGAACCTTGGCTGACATCCTCATTGTCGACGACGAGCCGGACATACTGGAAACCTTGCCGGATGTCTTGCACAAATGGGGCCATCGCACCTTTGTAGCTAAAAACGGCGCTGAAGGCCTGCAAACGTTTATGGAGCATCACATCGATTTTGTCATTACGGACATGAAAATGCCCGAGATGGACGGACTGGAGCTGCTGCAAAACATTCTCGCCAAGGATCACAGCGCCATGGTGATTTTTTTAACCGGCTACCCGTCTCTGGATACCGCCATCACCGCTCTGCGCTCCGGCGCCTATGATTATCTCGTCAAGCCGGTCAATTTGGACGAACTGAAACTGCGCATTGAACGCGGTCTGGAACGTAAGGAACATATTAAATCCCTTTTTCTGGTCAAGGGGCTGAACTGGGCTTTATTGCTTTCCATTCCACTCTGGCTGCTGCTGGGCATCATTCTTGCCAAATTGTTGCGCTAAGCCGTTCTTGACGCTGCTTGCTTGTAACAGCTAATTCGAATCGGTCGTATACGGATCAAAACATCTACATGCCATGACTCTCCAACAAACAGCAACATCACCCTTAATATCCGTTGTTATACCATGTTACAATGCGCGGGAACATATCGACGCCTGTCTTGCTTCTTTGCTGGCGCAAAAAACCGATTATCGCTATGAAATCATTGCTGTCGACAGTTCTGAAAACGACGTGACGCCCTATATTCAAGAGCAGTATCCGCAGGTCAGAACCGTACGGTTGGCGCAACGCGCCTATCCCGGCGTGGCGCGCAACGCCGGCATGCGCGAGGCAAACGGCGAGGTAATCTGCTTCAGCGACACCGACTGCATTATAGATGCATCGTGGGTGCAGACCATCGGCGACCACATTAATCAGGGTAAAACGGTGCTCACCGGCGCGGTGCTCAACGGCACCGCGGACTCGTATGTCGGAACAGCCGACTATCTGTTGGAAATGACCGAGTTTCATCCTTCACGTTCTCGCGGCCCCATTGAGCACATCATCACCGCCAATGTGGCTTTTAGCAAAACGGTGGTAGATCGCATCGGCTATCTTGACGACACCATCAAAGGCAGCGATCGGTTGTATGCCTATCGCATGGTGCAAAACGGCATACCCATCTGGTTCGAACCGGATATGAAAGTGTGGCACAAGAACCGCACCCGTGTGCAGAAAATTTTTCGCAACGCCTATGATTGCGGATTCGGCAGCGCCAACGTGCGGCGTTGGGCCAACGTCAGCGGATCGTTGCTGTCCCGCTGGCCCATATTGGCCGTGGGCATTCCCTTTGCCCGCACGTTTTTCATTGCACAGCGGTTGATGCGCGGAGGCGTCAAATATATTCTGCAATTTATCTGGCATTATCCGGTGATCCTGTTGGGCTTGTTGGCATATACCCGCGGGTATCTGGCGAATGCTTTTACAAAAAAATAACGGGAATTTCATATGATATCGATCAACACCAATCTGCTTGCTCCGTTTATAAAAAAGACCGATTATAAAAAAATTGCCGATCGTGTGCGGCAGGCTCAGCAAGCACTGGTGCAACGCAAGTGCGCCGGTAGAGAAATGCTGGGCTGGCTGGATTTGCCTGTCCGCCACTCTGCCGAAGAATTAGAGCAAATTTCAGCTCAGGCTGAACGGTTGCGTCGCCAGGCGACCTGCCTGGTCATCGTCGGCATCGGCGGCAGTTATCTCGGCAGCCGCAGCGCTTTGGAATTTTTAAAACCGCAATGGCAACGACGGCCGGATGATCCGGAAATACTGTTCTTTGGACATCATCTCGGCTCGACCTATGCTTCCGAACTGCTGCACTATCTCGACAATCGCGATTATGGCGTGTGTGTCATTTCCAAATCGGGATCGACTACCGAAACCGGTGTGGCGTTTCGACTGTTGCGGCAACACATGGCTAAAAAATATTCGGCTCAAGAAATTCGCGAGCGCGTGCTGGTCATCACCGAAGCGCACCGAGGATCTTTACGTCGTGTCGCTGACGGAGAAGCCTACGCCACCCTGCTGCATCCGGCAGATGTCGGCGGTCGTTTTTCCGTGCTCTCCGCCGTGGGCTTGATGCCCATGGCTGCGGCCGGCATCGATATTCATCGTATGCTGCAAGGCGCGGCGGAAATGCGCAGCCATTGTCTGCAAGAAACCGATATCACGAAAAATCAGGCCCTGCTCTATGCCGCCAGCCGTTACCTGATGTATAAAAAGGGCAAGACGATCGAAAACCTGGCGGTCTTTGAATCCACGTTGCACTATGTCGCAGAATGGTGGAAACAATTGTACGGCGAAAGCGAAGGCAAAAAGCATAAAGGTCTGTTTCCGGCAGCCACGATGATGACGACAGACCTGCACTCCATGGGTCAATATATCCAGGAAGGCAGACGTTTCCTCTTTGAAACATTTCTTGTGTTGCAGGACAATCCCGCCAGTCCGGTTGTAGAAAATTGGGCTAACGATCCGGACGAACTCAACTATTTGACCGGTGTCCCGCTGAGCCACATCAATCAAAAAGCCTATGAGGGCACGGCTCTGGCCCATGAAAAAGGCGGCGTGCCTAATATGACCATCAACCTGGCCAAGCGCACGCCCGAGTGCCTGGGCGCGCTCTATTATATGTTTGAATTCGCCGTGAGCGTCAGCGGTCTGTTGTTGCATGTTAATCCCTTCGACCAACCCGGCGTAGAAGCTTATAAGAAAAACATGTTTGCCCTGCTGGGCAAACCCGGCTATGAGAAGGACCGGCAACAGGTGGAAAAAAGCCTCAAGAAATTGAACGGTTAGGGGCGTGCATGCAAAGGTCGATTTCATAATGCTTCGGCGACCCTATCATGGCCTTGGATTGTTTCTCACGGTAGGTTTGATCCTGACTTCATGTGAGAAAAAACCACAACCGGTCGCAACCGTAAACGGCAAGGCCATATCGTTGCTCGAGTTCCGGTTGCGCGCCGGCTTTACGCCGTATATCTTTCATGGTTCTTCACCAGCACAACGCAATCGTGAATTTGCTCTGTCATTGGCAGGTGAAAAGATGCTTGCTCAGGAAGCGCGCAAGCAGGGACTGGCCGCTGATCCCCGATTTGTCGCTCAGATGGCGCAGCTGCGCCGCGAACTTTTGTTCGAAGAGCTTTATGCCAAACGCATCAGGGGGCAAGCTGACGAGGATCAGGCCATGGCCGCTTTGTTGCGCCAGGTCCTGACCGGCAAAACCATGGCCATCTCCCATGAGGTATTTGCTGCGCTCACGCAGGCACTGATGGCCGAACTGAGTGAAAAACCTTTATTCAAAGACAGCACGGTGCAAGTGAGCGAACGGGAAGAGAACCGACTGGCGCAACGTCATGGCGATCTACTCAAACAAACGCTGGTGCGTTTTGGTCAGAACGAGGCGTGGAGCGTCGCCGATTTTTTGCTGAGAATATCGGTCGGTCCTTATCCCCTGCCCGCCGCCGGTTCTCCCCGCTTTCGCAGCGGTTTGAGAGGAACCATCAAACGGGCAGCGGAATTGGAATATTTGAGTCGTTATGCTGAAGCGGAAGGATTAGCAGCCACAGGCCAGGTTAAAGACCCTTTACAAATGTGGTCAGATGCGCTGTTGACGCAGATGCTCATGCAACGCAAGAGCGACAGTATAACAGTGAATGATGCCGATGTACAACAATTTTATATCGAACATAAGAACGATTATATCATCGACGGTCAGTACATGCCGCAAGACTCGGTGCAACAAAAGATAAAAAAACAGCTGCGTCAAGAACGGGCTGCAACCGCCTGGCGCGATCAGCTGCAAGCCTTGCCGCAAAAAATATGGCTAAACAGCGCCCTGTTGGACACTTTGCAGATTAAACGTAATGCCGATCTCGTGATCAAGCGTCATTTTCCCGGCCGTATGCTGGCGCCGATCGTGTTTCCGTTTGCCGAATTCATGGAACCGCCTTCCGGATCAAAAAAATAGGGAGTCGTTGTGGACAAGTTTGAAAAGAAAATCATGGTGGTGGATCGCGCTACCCTTTTTGCCGATCAGTATTTTCAGGGTTTTTCGCCTGCTGAGGTCATGAATTATGAACAGATCGTTCTGGATCACTATTTTTATGAAAAACGCGGCCAGGTCGAAGTGATGCCGCAATACAAGCAACCGATCGCCTATGTGGTCATTGTGCAAAAGACCACGGGACAGGTCTTTGCCTATCAGCGCTCCAGCAAAGAAGCGCATTATAACGAAAAACGGCTGGCCGGCAAGTGGTCCTGGGGCATCGGCGGCCACATCGACAAGATCGATCTGGACAGCGAGAATCCCATTGCCGCCAGTTTACAGCGGGAGCTGTCGGAAGAGGTGGAGATTGCCGAATATGATCCACCGCGTTGCATCGGCTATATCAACGATGACACCACCGAGGTGGGATCGGTTCACTTTGGCTTGCTTTATCTGGTGATGACCGATTGCAAACAGGTGCGGCCGAGGGATGGAGAAATCGCCTGGGGGGGATTTTTATCAATTAAGGAACTGGAAGAGATCGCCGAATCCAACGAAGCCGCGGTGGAAACCTGGTCCCTGATCACCATCACGCCATTAAAAGAAGCCCTGGGCATCAAGGACGTTGATTGAGAAAAAATCTTGCACGGATTAATTTTTTTTTGTATATTTATAGGCTTGATCATAATGGCGGTGTAGCTCAGCTGGTAGAGCAGTGGAATCATAATCCATAGGTCGGGGGTTCAAGTCCCTCCGCCGCTACTTTTTTGCTCCTTGTAAAAGGCCTTGATCTTCAAGGCCTTTTTTGTGCCGTGCAACCAGTTTGTAATCACTTTTTTTAAATTTCCCCTCCGATGCTTTTATTTCTCTCTGGCATCATCAGGTGAGAGTAAGCATAGTGTTCAATCCTGGCAAAATTCAATCCTCTAATTTATTTTATAACCCCAATTGACCGTTTTTCACTACGGTTTTAGCATCTATGGTGACGGTTGCTCTGGTGATAGGAAAATAATAGGCAAAACTGCCGTCAACTTTATTAACACCGCCGGCTAATTGATTATCACCTATTCCGATATAAACCATGCCGGCGGCATCTCCAGGCCGATAATCTGCTCCTTCCTCAATGACTTTAAGAGCCGGGTTGAGCCCGATAGAGAATGAGGAGAACATAAATTTGTCGCCTGTGTATGGTCCCATGGTTTTGTTAAAGCACTCGGCTCCCTCATCTGCTTTAAAATTCTGCAATAGACCATTTTTTAAGTCGAAGCGAATGTTGGTCACAGGCGCATAGCGACAGCGAGCTTTGGGGATAACGACTTGGCCGTTGGCTGAAGTTTCAATCGGAGCTAGGGCTACATTACCGTCGGGAAGAGAGATAAACCGCTCTAACATGAGCTTACTCTCCATGTCCTCTTTGCTTAAAATGCCGTCGGATACGATGATTGGCCGGCTGCCGACAAAAAAAGTCAGATTCGTTCCTGATGGAGAGGTGATCCTGACCTGTTTTGACTGGAGTAAAAGTTTTTTAATCTCTTGGCCTTTTGCGGAAATCTGTTGATAATCCGCATTCACGGCATCCCAATGCATCTTTTCGTAAAGATCAAAATCAATTTGATTGTTGGCAGCTCTTTCTTTTGTGGGGAAGCCAATATTGATCTGTTTTAACTTTGTGTCGTTGAGCATGTTGACAATCGCCTGGCCTGCTTTATTCGCCCGCGCAAACCGTTCTTCCGGTATATCGGCATAAACGGCTTTTGGATTTTCTTCTCCAGGCAAACCGATCCATACGTCAATTTGTTTAACCCACTCGGCAAAAAACTTGGGCTCCAGGTCCAGGTATTGTTCCGGTACCTCTGTAAAGTAGGCTCGACTTACCTTGTCGGTGTTGAAGAACATATTGGCAAACCCGCCTGCCTTGGCTGTTTAGATAGTCAAGGCTTCCAGGAGCGGAATGGTATGCTGACCACCTGAGATAACTACAACATCGCCAGGCTTAATTTGTACGCAGGTTTGAACTATGCGTTTGGCTAACTCGTCGAATTTGGGCGACTGGGCAGCGGTCGGTTGTGCAAAGATCCAAAGCATGCAGCAAAGGATCACGAGAACAGAACAATGACGTTTCATAACTGCCTCCATTTTATAAAACAGCATTCTGTTTGGAGATTTTGCTGATTACTAGTTACGGTGTATAAGGGTATTAGCAAGGGTTGTAGATAAAGGAAGTTAAATGAGATTCCCAGGTATTGCTGAAAATAAAAAAGCATAATAAATCTCTCCTCCCAAAGATTTGTTATGCCTTTTCGATCCGACAATGACTAGCATCAAAACACCAGATGTTTGCTATAATTTAAACTATTGGGATTCAATAAGCAAGGACAAATTTAAAGGAGAAAAATATTCTGGTTTGAAATAAATGTTGGATACCTTGGAGACTGTCGCAAAAGTTCAGACCCCGCATGATGCCGCGTTTTTAGCGGCAACTCCGGGTGTCATGCTACATCAATGCAATCTGTTATGGAATACCCGGGGCTGCAAAATTCGCAACTCTGCGAATTTTGCGAGTTGTGCGACTATTTAACGAGAGAGCATCCTGAGTAAATTTTGGTATAAATGCCATGATTACCCAAATAACATAAAAACCATGTCATTGCGAACGTAGGCATTGGAGCTGCCAAAGGGGTTATCTGCGCTGGAGTGAAGCAATCCCCTTTTACAACAAGAGGTGTTATTAGAAGGCCTGCCATTATCAGTTCCTGGAATCATTATCGCATATCTTTAGCAGGCCGAAGGATCTGTTCGCGTCGCTGTTTTGGCCGCCACGCCGAGAACAAGCGGCGAACAGATACTTCGCCGCTTTGAGTGATCGCGAAGTACAAAGATAATTATGTTCTGCGGCTCAGTATGACAAATAAGATAATGGTCGCTAAAACCCTGGTCCCGAATGTTATCACGGTTGTTGTGGCAACTCTGGGTATCTCTCATCGCATTATCAATTTGTTGCCGAACACCCTGGGTTGCTAAAACCGCGATCTTGGAGTTTTAAAACTTTTTCAAAGTCTCTTAAGGTGTCCGATATTTCTTGACCACTAGAGCTTCATCCGTAAAACATCCTTCTACAGATGTCTACACCTGAAAAATCTATCGGGTATTGACCGCCTGAACGACTGCTGATAACCATAAATTCTTTTAATCCGATATCTGATCACGAACAAAGCCAGCATTACCAAATTTATTTCAAAAATAGCATTTTTTTCTGCACAGTAAAGCCGTCTGCGGTCAGCCGATAGAAATATAAACCTGCAGCTAGCGATGATGCATCATATTGAATGGTATGTCCTCCTTTCATCTGCACCTCATTGATCAACGTAGCCATGCATTGTCCCAGCGCGGAAAAAACTTCTAATTGAACATGTGCAGTCTGAAGCAGCTCGTAGCAAATTTCAGTCGTTGGATTGAATGGATTCGGATAATTTTGTTTTAAAATGCATCGGTCTGGCATGGTGACTGGTAAAGATTCCTCCACCCGAGTCGGTTCCGAAGTATTTTCCATCACCAGTATCGCCGGCAGATCTTTTTGCGTGGTTCCGAACGAGATCACCAACTCGGGATAGTTGTCTCCATCCAGATCATGAGCGCCGCCCAACTGATTACCGAGTCGCACATTACCGACTTCGAGCGTTCCACCAAAGGCAAAATTATGCCGCCAGACCTCATAGAGTTTATAGTTTTCCGCCCGCGTCACATCGCCGCCTTCATATTCAAGGTCATAGACAATCACCCCCCGGATCGCCTTGGAATTGCCGAAATAGAGATCCGGTTTTCCGTCGCGGTCGAGATCGCCGGCTGCGGAACCGCGCATGACGCTGACATCGCTGAGGTCGAGTATGGTATAAAACTTGAACTGTGTTTGTGAAGCCAGGTCGCCCTGATGCGTCATGACATATATGCGGCCACCATCATCCATGATATAGAGCTCGGGCATGCCGCCGTCGAAATTCAATATGCGCAGGGATTCGACGGCATTGCAGGTATAATTGGCACTGACCTTGTCCGCACGAATGGTATTGATCAGTTGATATGAATTTATGCCGGTGTTTTTGATGATTCTCAGCATTTTACTTTGGCGATCCATGGCAATGATCTCCTTGGCGCCGTCGTTATCCAGATCGCCGATCTCGACCGTGCGGACCTGACCGGGCGTTTCATCAAGATATTCGAAATCCCAACCATAGCCGTCAAAACTAGCCGTAGACAGCTGCAGGATGACCATCGAGATGCCACTGCCGCGGAAATAGGGCAAGACCCATTCGGGACCGGGATCCGCATCCAGGTTGGCGAGTGCAGAACTGGCTTCTACACACACCGAGCCGGCGGTGTTTCTGGGCAGATCAAATTCCGAGGTCGGTGCATTTCCAACAGGGAAACCGTTATCCTCACCTGTCCATTCGTAAACGGCGCCAGGCATGTCTCCCATGGCGGCATCGAGGATGACGGAAATCTCTTGACTTCCGTCGAGATCCCAATCGGTAACTGCCAAGCTGCGCAGCTCTGATTGATGCGGTCTTTCAATTTGCCAGACAAGATTAAAACTGTCGTTTTCAACTGCCTCCAAAAGAGAGAAGCGAGTCGTTTCATTACAATTGAGCAATATCTCCCGTTTGCCGTCCTGATCCATATCCGAACCGCATACAATGGCATAAGAGCGAATCAGGTTTTCAAATTGTCCGGATTTGGCCTGCCAGGAGATTCGCCAATTTTTATTATTCGCATCCTGAGCCTGGATTTGCACCACGAAAATAATGAGAATCAGGATTACGATGAGCCCTATTTTGGATTTCATTTTTTAATTCCTCCATATGATTATCCGACACAATAATACTCATTATTGAATGGCCTTTGGATTAATCTATCAGGGCAAGGAGAGAAGGTGACCCATTCACCAGAAAACAAATACCATAATCGACCGTTAATGATTCTTTATGAAATGGTTTTTCTTCATTAACGTCAGCGGGTAATTTACCTCACCATTCTGATTTTTTCATACAAAGCATCAATTCAGGAAGCAACTCGCGTTTCTACATTATCTTTTAGGAGCCGCTTTCTAGCGGCGACCGTCGGCCGCTATCCGCCTCCTACAAAAGTCACATCATTTTATGAATTCATCATGCTGGAACTCGCATTCCAGCATCGTGTTACCTGCTTAAACCCTTTCCCAGCCGACTTTAATCTTTCTGCTGGCAAAAGCCAATTCCCGGCTGTATTCTCCGTTGACCATCATCCAGTGAAATCCACGCATATCCCTCAAGAGCTTTTCACAGTCGCCCTGAATTTGAACGTCATATTGCGAACGGCATATGTCGTAAAAAGGGCTGCCGACGATTTTACCGCTAAAGCCGATCCATTCCTTTTGCCCTGCATCAGGACAGACCATGGTTATCTCCATTCCGTTCGGTAAATCAACCTTGGGCGTGGCGCCGTAATCCGATTCAAAGTGCGTAAGCACTCTGGCATCGAAATAGGTTTTGGCGTCCATGCGTCGCGGTGCGGTGCAATGGGCACAGGTCACTACACCATGATGAGGATAGGTCGGATCATTAAGAAACACCGGCTTGCCGGCAATGTGATACAACAGCAATCCCGATGGAATGACATTAAAATCGGATTCACAGAATGCCATATAACCTTCATCGTTCAACAGACTCAAGGTCAAACAGGCCGTGGTTTCAGCCATGGGCATAACCGCGCTCATGCAGTCGTTGATGGTGAATGCATCGGCGTTGTTTTCCTGCATCAGCTGCTTGAAAATAGTATAAAGCACAAAGCCGTTAGTGACAAAACTCTGTTCCGTTTCCAGGGTGGTCTTGGGCAGACCAAGATATTGTTTCGCCCATTTTACCGCCAGATTGGTTATGCTGCTCCTGGCTCTTGCTTCTTTAATACGCCGGCCAAGTTCTTCGTAAGTCACATCGATCATCTGCAGGTTGAATTTATCTCTGGCCACCTGTGGTGCATTTTGACAGCACCAGCCGCCCGCGCCGCCGAGCGTAACGATCTTTTTTCCCATAAAATTCTGCACGCCGTGCAGAGCCCGTAATTTCCACAGCAGTTCATCATAGTCGTCTACAATGACATCGTGGATATCCATTCCCGTGGGATCGCGAAACTGATCCACTTCAAAATTCTCGCCGCCTTTTCGCAGAAAACGGCAATGAGCAATTTCATACCAGAGGTAAACCGGTCCCGAACGATGCCGTACAAACATAAGGTTGTTGCGATTGGCAGGATAACAGGCTTCCAGTACATCGCCGTCACCCGACGCGGCATAGACCAGCATGGTGTCATAATCGCTGTTATCGCGCACCTGTACTGCCTGTTCTTTGTCACGCACCTGCCGCATGGGTAGAATGGAAATCGGGAAATCGGCTTTTCTTTTCAGTGCGTCGAGCTCACCACCAATCCTGTTGACCTCTTCGCTGACATCCCTCTCGTTGTGCAATCCTCCCCATGGACGCCAGGAGGTAACAGGACGCTTTTGATAATAATCATACAGCAAGACCGGTTGCACACGCAGGGCGTTGCCAAAACGGATAAACGGTTTGTCCGGCGCCCATTCTGGATTTTCACTTGCCGGAGCAGAATTTGCGGTTAACAGGCCGAGTCCGGCGGCGCCAACCGCACTGGTAGCCAAAAAATCACGTCGGTTCATCGCATGACAGCACATAATGACCTCGTATTTTTGTGCATTGTTGTCTAAAAAGGAAATAAAATTAATATTAATTTTCTCCTGCTGGACTGAATTTTGTATTATGAAATAACACAGACTATGACTGTTAACTTGACCGTGGATCATTCGCCTGTGCACGAATACTTTTCATATTTAAAAGTTCTATAGTAGTATAACTTGCTTGGGGAAGATAAGCAAGAGGAAACTGAATTTTTTAATAGAATTTTTTTAAAAATGCCCTCCTCGCATAGAGATGCAATAAATCACCTTTGATTGCGCTTTGCAATATTCGCGCAGCAGGGAGAACCCAGGCAACACCCATTTTGTAACTCTAATTTTTTCACGTAAAACCAAGATGGATTTATCATGCACAGTCTCAAATCATCTCTTCGATTCGTTGCCCGCAATACCACTGCATGCGCGGCAAATGAAAAAACCCCTTCCACATATTGCCCTTGAGGGTTGTAGCGACACTGCCGTCGCGATGCAAATAGCCGAACCATTCGCCGTACTGCGCATCCGGGAAATGGGCATAAGCCCACTCATGCGCCAGCTGGTGCCAGATCGCATACTTTTCCTCTCCGGTCAGCTGAAAAGCCAGCAGGGTCGCGATGATGGTCTCATTGTGCGGCCACCAGAATTTCATATCGCTCCAATATTCGGTGCAGGCCAGGCCGCGTGCATCGCGATAATAGAGCATGCCGCCGTATTGCTCGTCCCAACCGATTTCAAAGGACCAATCCACAATTTTTGTCCCGATTTCAAGCAGACGACGATCGTTTTTACGCAGCCGCGCTTCTTCCAGAATGAACCAGCCCAGCTCGATGGAATGACCCGGAGTGACCATGCGTCCGTCAAAATTGTCGTAGAATTCTCCGTTGGGCCCCACTGTTTCCAGCACGCATTTGAATTCCGGTTTCATAAAATCCCGCTCTACCTCTGCAATACAGCGATCGATGACCTGCTCGCAAATGGGATCAGGGACCGCTTTGCGCAGCTCCTGGGCAGTTACTATCAACACCATGGGAATCGCAAGACCCTTCATGGGTCTGACATTCGGATCGGTCTTGGCAGGCAGCAAACCCGGTGTATGGAGCCAGTGCAGCACTGTCTTGAAAAGGTCCAGAGCCTGCTGTTTATACCGATCATCTTTTGCAGCATTGCCATAAGCAGCCAGGGCGATAATGGCAAAAATCTCGGAAAAAATATAGCGACGTTTGCGCAGCGGCCGGCCTTCCCGCGTGAGAGAAAAAAACATTCGGCCATCAGTGTCAAAACAGTACTTGTTGATAAAGTCTATGCCATGCTTGGCCAATTCGAGCCACTCTTGCTTTTTCTCGAGGGTGTTGTACATGGTCGCCAGCATCCAGGTAAATCGGCCCTGGAACCACACCGATTTATCGGTCTGCAGCAGATTGCCGTCCTGACTGAACGAGGTTAAGAATCCTCCGTGCTCCCGGTCAACGGAACGCGGAAACCAGAACGGAACCGTGTCATGCAAAAGTCCGTCCCGATAAACAGCCAGCAATTTTTGGCGATCATTTTTCAGATTCATGTATAGTTCCTTTCGTACGATTAGCAATATAACAAAAATGGATATAAGTTCAATGCCAGACACCTCAAAAGTTATTTAAAAAATGCGTCTGGTCGCGTAGCGACCATTGATGGTAGCCGGGCGTTTTAACGCCCGGATGGCATACGGCATACGGCGACGTCGCGTAGCGACGTATGGGAGTTTTCAAACGTCGCTACGCGACGTGAAATGTGGCCATCCAATCCGTGGATTGAAATCCACGGCTAGCGTCATCAGGTCGCTACGCGACCGGAAATGTCCAAACTCAGAGGTCGTTACGCGACCGGACAGGCGCTCTCTATGGCCGCTGTGGAAATGCCGCCGGTGCGTCAGCTTAATAAAGGTTATTTCAGCCAGAACCGTTCTATCTCCTCCAAACTTTTACCCTTGGTCTCGGGCACCAACTTACAAAAGAATACCGTCGCCACAAGGCAGATGATGGAGAACGTGAAAAAGCCGGTATGCATGCCAAAGCGATTGACAAACCACGGGAACAGAAACGCGCTGACCGTGTTGGTACTCCAGTTGGAGAATACAGCGATGGACATGGCTCGGCCTCTGATGCGATTGGGAAAAATCTCCGGCGTCAGCACCCAAATCACGGCGCAAATGGACAACGCCTCGCAGGCCATGTAGACGCCGAGCACCGCGACGATCCACAGACTCGACGTCAGACCGAGCATGAACAATATTCCGGTAATGCCCAGGGTCAGGGTGACGACTGCCATGCCCCATAACAGCAAGGGACGACGTCCCCAGGTGTCCACTTTCCATAATGCGATCAGCGTAAAGATCAGGTTGATGACGCCCAGCGCCACCTGGTATTGCAATGCGCCGTCGACCATCAAGCCCGCCTGTTCGAGGATCATCGGCCCATAGTAGATGACGATATTGATGCCGGTCATTTGGCCAAAGATGGACAAACCCAAGCCCACGATCAGGGCCATGCGCAATCCCGGTTTGAACAGTTCTCGAATCGAACTCTGTTCCTGACTCGTTGACCCTTGTATTTGCGCAATCTCGTCCCTTGCAGTCTCCCGGCCACTAACGCGGGCAAGAATAGCATAGGCCTTTTTGACTTGTCCTTTACTTACCAACCAGCGCGGGCTTTCCGGTACGACCAGCAGCAAAAGAATAAAGAGCACGTTGGGAATCATCTCTGCGCCAAACATAGCCCGCCACACCTGTTCCACCAACACCCAGCGCAGGATGCTCTGGCCGTCAAACGCAGCCGCATGCGTCTCGGAAAAATGCAGCAAAGCCCAGTTGCTATAATAAGCAAACAGAATGCCGATGACGATCGAAAGCTGATAAACAGCCACCAAACGGCCGCGGATTTTCGGCGGTGAAAATTCGGAAATATACATGGGCGCCAGCACCGATATAATGCCGACCCCGATCCCGCCGATGATGCGAGCCCAGATCAAAAACTGGAACGTGGGTGGAATCGTTGAACCCAAAGCAGACAGGAAAAAAAACAGAGCGCCGACAAGCAGCACCGGTTTCCGCCCGTAGCGATCTCCCAGCCAACCTGCCACCAGGGCGCCAAGAATGCAGCCGACCAAAGCAGCGCTGCCGAACCAACCGAGGGCCAATTTGCTCAGGCTGAACTGCTTTTCCACAAAGCCAAATGTACCCGAGATGACCGCTGTATCGAATCCAAACAGTAATCCGCCGATAGAAGCAACCAGACAAATGCAGATCAAAAAACCGAGGCTTCCCTGCAGGGGCGCAGCCGTATCCATGAGAATCTCATCCAAACTTAGCTTGCCCGGTTCTGGGGTATTTTTCGATGTCATCTTTCGTCTCCATCGGCAAAACAGACTATCAGTTGCGCTGACTTACCAATAATGGCTTGCTTTATTAAAAGAAGAAAATTATATTGCAATACGCCTATCCAGATAAACTGAAATTAATATCCGGACACCTCAGGTGGTCAAGTCCGGATCCCTGATAGTGCCGAGGTTTTTAGGGCAACTCGATGTCATGCAACATTTTAACAATCTGATATTGAACACCCTGGATCGTAAAAACACGACTCGTGGATTTTAGTAGTTGCGTAACAATCTCCGGGGGTGTCGTCCTGAGGCCTGCCGTTATCGATTCCAGAAATCGCCATCGAGTGTCTTTGGCAGGCCGAAGGATCTGTTCGCGTTGCTAATTTATCTGCCGTGCAGGAAACAAGCGGCGAACAGATGCTTCGCCGCTCCAAGTGATCGCGAAATATAAGGATCATTCTGTCTTGCGGCTCAGCATGACAAATAGGTGTCCAACTCTTTTTGATCTTTTTGCGTAAAAATAAGATTTAACACACTAAAAAGAGTAAAGCAATGCATGATTTATTTCTATCATTATCTTCTCTTTTTCAATTTATCTTATTTTATATCAGCCGACGGTCGCCGCTAGGAAGCGGCTCCTACAAATTAAACTCAAAATAGTCAAATCACTTTTAAGGATCAACGCTTTTTTATCAGCATATAGGTTCTCAAGAATCAGATAAGGATAATACCATGAGATATTTTTTGCACACCATCATTCTGATCACATTTACCATTTTGTCATTGATGACGAACGTTACTAGTGCTGAAGAATGGCAGCAGGAAATAAAAACAGTGAACCTCACGCCAACGAACGGTTCTCTGGTCAAAGAAATACAATCCTATGTAATCATCGATAAAAACACGCATGAGGATTTGTGGAATTGTCCGTTAATCGCCACCTGGCCCGGCGATCCGATCCGACTCTATCTTACCATCAACATCGCGGATCGCAGAGGCCAAGATTTAGGTTTCGGCAATCGCTGTTTTACTTCAACAGATTTTTTCCAGACCATGCAAAAGCTGGACAGTCTCCCACCCGGACTGAATTTGCCCTGGAGTAAAACCCTGGAGGCAAAATTAAGCGGTTTCCCTGAAAAATTATTTCACTTGACGACCTCGCCTCCTGTTTATATCGATCGCGACCATGTCATCAAGGCATTTACACATCAAGCTCAGCCGGGCAAATACAGCGTCAGCAGTGCGCTATGTACGCTTGCTGATGGCAAGTTGCTTGTACAGAAAATGGGTAATTCACATACCATTGAGAATTCTCCTCGCGGCCTCTATGAACCGCATGTGGTGCGCTGGAATGATCGGTTCTATATGACCTGCAGAGCGGAAGACGGTTGTGGTTATCTTCTGGTCAGCGATGACGGCTTGAATTGGAGTGAACCGGAAGCCTGGAGTTGGGACAACGGTGAAAAAATTGCCATGAATCAGACCATGACCAAATGGCTAGTCCATGCTCAGGGACTGCTGCTTTGTTACACCCGCATTCGTCCGGATAATGCCGAAACATTCAGACACCGCGCCCCGTTGCATATTGCAGAACTGGATATAGCCACGCGGCGATTGAAAAAAGATACCGAGTGCATCATTGTGCCGAACAAAGGATTACCGGTCGGCAATTTCTGGGTCTGGCCGGTCAATCAAGAGGAAACCTGTGTGGTTACTGCAGAATGGCCGCGCGATGAAAAACGCGCTCTGCAGAAAATCAACGGCGACATCTGGTTTTGTCGCATCAAATGGCGGCAGCCCAATACGCTCATGACCAGCGACGGACGAGACTCGGCCTCCACAGCCGTTCCCCGGATCACCGAGGCCGGTTTTGTACTGAGCTTTGATGACTGTACTCTGCAGAACTGGAAAAAACAGATGCCCTTGTTTAAAAAATATGACGCCCGGGTGACGTTTTTCATCGATGATTTTGATAAACTGGATAAAGAGCGGATCGAGGTCCTTAAAGAGCTCCAGCAGGCCGGTCATGCTGTCGGCTGTCATGGCTTACGCCATGAAAAGGCCGTAGAGTATTATCAGGCCAACGGCATGGAAAAATACCTGAAGGATGAAATAGAACCTAGCCTGCAAGCCATGAATCGGCATGGTTTCACACCGACCTGTTTTGCCTATCCATACAGTCGTAATGATGAAAAAACCGATGCCGCCTTGTTGAAAATCTTCCGTCACCTGCGCAGCGGCTCCCATTCGCCGGCCAAGCGTCTCGCTGATAAAGATGACATTTTCATAAAACTGGGTGATATTGCCGGAACCGGTCTTCTTTACGGAGCATCCTGCCAACCCCATTATGTGGATGATGATCTGGTTAGCCAGACCTTAGCGGCATTGCAGAGGGCTAAAAAAAATGATGAAATCCTCATCCTCTATGCCCATGATATTCGTCAGCCCGAGGAAGAAGGACCGAAGAATTACATTGCTGTTCAACCCCTGGAAAAAATTCTCGACTATGCACGCGAGATCGGATTGCAATTTTACAGCTTTGATGATCTCCCCTGATCCCGAGAGACCAGGTAAAAATGTCAGAAACCTTCCGAAGCTGCAGGCCCAGATATGGAGAGCAGAAACTCAAGTGCTGAAAGCGTGTTATAGAATAATCACGGTCCAAACATCTGCACACAGTTGACGGCCCTCAAATGTTCTATTGTGCAACGTTGGGCTAGTGCGATTTTTTTTTGTGTCCTGGGCCTGGCCCAGGCCATTCAGGAACCGCTTTTTATAAACCAAGTCATGGAACAACGCCTCGTCGAAGAATCGCTAACTGATTCTCATACAACCCACGAACAGATTCTTCACCAGCCAAAGGCTGATTCGTATGACATCTCGCCCTTTTTCCCATTTGTCATGCTGAGTATAGTATGGCATTCGTGCCAAGATTACCCCAAAAACACATGGACAGAAGGCGCATAACATCCAGTGATGCTTTTTCATTTATAAAAAATATTTATACCGTTTCCGGCACCACAAACGGTTCGCGATACTCCCGTTTCAACAGCGCATTGGCCTCTTCATCATCAACCACACACTCCTGAACCTGGTCCCACTGCAGAGAACGGCCCAGTCTTGCCGAGATATTGGCCAGATGCATCAGCGTACAACTGGCATGTCCTTCCTGGACTGCGCCTTTATCCTTCAGCAGTTGCGCATCATTGGCACGAACGGCGTCAATGAACAACTGATAATGATCATGATCAGCGTTGTTGGTGCTTTTTGCCGACGGGCCGGGTTCCCGTTTTTTGCCGAGAAACGTTTTGAACCAATCCGAATGCATCACCATGAATCCTTCAGTGCCGTAAAAAATATTGCCGATGACATTAGCGTCGCTCATCATATATCCGGTGGATTGGTCATCAGCAAAACTGGAAGCCAGATCGCCTTCGTTATTGGTAATCCAATGTCTGACTTCAAACTGCAGCATTTTTTTCTTGTCGCCGCCAACGGTTTCGGCAGGAAACTCAAATAGGGCCATTTGCGTATTGGGCGTATTCTGGCTATCATCAAACATGAAATGTCCACCCAGGGACATAACCTTGGCCGGCGAGTCCACGCCGAGACCCCATCTGGCGATGTCCATTTGGTGAATGCCCTGATTGCCGATATCCCCGTTGCCATAATCAAAATTCCAGTGCCAATTGTAATGAAACCGGTTAGGATTAAACGGATGCAAGGGCGCCGGCCCCTGCCATAAATTATAATCGACCTTTTTCAGGTACGCTTTGGTATAGGCCGGCACCGGCGGACCGTCGACGGCAAAACTATAGCCGGCGCCATCCGCCATGGGACCATCCGGATAAGCAGCGATGCTGTTTCGCCATTTGTAGCACAACCCCTTGGCCAGATAAATTTCACCAATGACGCCTTCCCTGAGCAGCTGTATGGCTTTTCTGCAGCTGTCGGAGCTGCGGCTTTCTGTGCCGTGATGAATAATCCTGTTGTACTTTTGAGCAGCCTCTATCAGTTTTTGACCTTCAAAAACATTATGGCAAAACGGCTTTTCGATGTGGCTGTGTTTTCCTGCCTGCGCAGCCCAAACGCCTGCCAGAGCATGCCAGTGGTTGGGCGTGGCGACGCTGATGGCGTCGATATCTTTATCATCCAGCAACTTTCTGATATCCCGGTATGTTTTGGGCCCGGGCAATCCCTTTGTGGCAAGATAATTCACTCTTTCGGCAAATAAATTGGCATCCGGGTCGCAGAGCGCAGCTACTTGCACATTCTTGAGCAAAGGATAATTTTTTATATGGCTGCCGAATCCATGGCCGCGAATGCCGACAATGCCGATGCGTACCCGGTCATTGGCGCCGGCCCAGGATTGTGTAGTGCCCCAAAGGCTCAGGCCGGTCAACAGGCCGGCCGTATTCTGTGCTGAGGATTTAATGAATCTTCGCCGGGTATACCTAGCGTCTTTGTTCATAATAAATCTCTCCTGCCGGAATGAATTTTCATTTCGTATTATTTGAAATATTGGGCCAAGGTCTTGAGCAGAGCTTCTCCCCTTATCTCTTTGCCGGCAGCGAGAATGATGCCGGATTCATCCACTAGTATCGGTTTGGGGATTAAGGCCAATTCAAAATCACGCACAAGACGGCTGTCTTGCGAAAATTTTTCATAGGCGTTGAACCAGGGCATTTTCCACTTTCCTTCTCTAAATTTTGTCACATCGTCCGGGGTTCGATCCAGTGAAACGCTGATCAGCACCAGTCCTTTGCTGCCAAAGCGAGCCTGTGCCTCATGCAGGAATTTCATTTCATCCACACAGGGTGCGCACCAGGTAGCCCAAAAATCAAGCAGAAATTTTTTGCCCAGCAAGCTTTTGTTGCTGACGCGGTCCGTGGCGCGCTCCATCGAAACCAGCTCAAACGCCGGCACGGGCCGGCCGACTTGAATTTTTCTTTGCGGCGAAAACTGGGAACGAATGGATTTCGCTTTAGCGCTGCTGGAAAAATTATTTTCAAAATAGGCATAGAGTTCGGCCAATTTTTCCCGATCACCGATGCTTTGCGCAATGGACAGCGCACCTTCGAGAAAAAAGGGTTTAATGGTGACATCCGCATGCTGAAAAATTAACTGCTGGAGATACGCTAATATGGCCCGTTCATTCTTGTACTTTAAAGAAAGAGTGTTCAGAAAAGTCGGATGTACGGACCAGAACGGCGAAAAGGGAGGAATTTGCTGCAAAACCTGCGCTGCCGTCGCAGAATCCGGATCAGCCAAATTGGTTTTCACCCAATAGCGGATGGTTTTGATATCGTCGTTTTTTTCCTGCTTCCAGAGACGATCCAGATCGGCCAAATCCTTTGACCAATTCACATCGAGTTTATCAGGATCCCCGCCTCTGGTGAGATAATCACTGATCGCCCGGTTCATGTTTTGCTTTCTGCGCTCGATATCCGCCGTGATGGTGATAAAGGCTTCTTGTACGGAATTCCTCTCCTGAAATACGATCTTTTGTTCGGTTTTGGCTTTCGGCTTTGCATCATATTTTATCGTTGCCGGCACTCTTTTCTGCACGCGTAGAACAGAGATATAGTCGCCGCCTTCGTCAACCCGAAACCAGTCAGCCTGGCTGCCGTTGATGCTGTGCCCAGCCGCATCAACTCCGACAATCTGATAAGCCAGTGTATCACCGACCGGTGTCACCTGTCCGTGATAAACGCCGCCTTTTTCCTGCATGATGACGGCGTTTTGCTGCCACGAAAAATCATTGAAATCGCCGATGATTCGAACCGCACCGCTCATCGGCCTGGCGTCTATGGATCGCAAGCGTACATCGAGTCTTACATCTTTAACGCGTTCGATATAAACCGGAATTTCCACCGACTGATGATCCACGCCACAATAACGCAATTTATAAAAACCTGACGTGGTCAGGGGAATTAGGTATTTACCTTTTTTGTCAACCGTAAAGGTTTTGAACACCGGCGCCGTCGTTGTCGGTTCGTTGCTCAACCATTGAATATCAGCCCGCTGCATGGGCTGTCCATCACCACCAACCAGCGAACCAAAGAGGTATCCGCTTGACGGCTCTTTGTTGCTGCAGGAAAACAACGCCAGGAATAGTAGAGCCGGCCACCACTTTTTCATGCAAACCTCCCATGTATCTCATCAATTTAGATAAAATAGACAGGATTTTGCAATATTTCAAGTTTAAATAAAAGGATAACAACCGGCGAACCAGGATTTTTACCTCGAGCTGGGGAAATGGCGTAATCTGGCCACCGCTGTTCATGATCTATCTAAAATTCTTAACAATTTCTTAACATAAAATTCACAGTAATATAATAGAAAGAAAATATATTCAGTGCATTCCAAGATGACAGAATACGGAAAGCCAATGTGCAAACCTGAAATTGATTGCGATTAACCCACCGAGTATAAAAATTCGCAAAGGATATTAGTATGGAAACCATGCAAATCATTGTCATAGGCACCATCATGGTCGCCCTGGCTTTTGACGTAATTAATGGCTTTCATGACTCGGCTAATTCAATTGCTACTGTGGTCTCCACGCGCGTACTCTCACCGCGGTTCGCGGTAATTTGGGCAGCCTTTTTTAATTTCATAGCCATGTTTGTCTTTGCCCCAAAAGTTGCAGACACCGTATCCAAAATTGTCAAAATCGACTCGGTCGACCCGGCCTATGTTTTTGTTGTTCTGGCAGGCCTGATCGGCGCCATTGTCTGGGATTTGCTGACCTGGTGGTGGGGATTGCCTACCAGTTCCTCTCATGCCTTGATCGGAGGTTTTGCCGGCGCCGGCATCGCGCACAAGGGTTTAGACATCATACGCTGGGACAAGGTGGTTGCTACCGCGCAATTTATTCCTCTGGCGCCGCTCATCGGCCTGCTGATTGGTTTTGCCATCATGATCGCTGTTTACTGGATTTTTCGCCGTTGGCGGCCTTTGGAAGTGGACCGGATTTTCCGCAAAGGACAACTCGTCTCAGCCGGCTTGTATTCTCTGGGACACGGCGGCAACGATGCGCAAAAAACCATGGGGATCATTGTCGCGCTGCTGGTCGCGGCGGGCATCTTTGACGTGAACACGACCTTATCTCTTGCCAAATGGAGCACCGGTTGGATCATTTTATCGTGCCATTTGGCCATGGCCATCGGCACCGCCCTGGGCGGATGGCGCATTGTCAAGACCATGGGCATGCGTTTGACTAAATTAAAACCCGTTCATGGATTCTGCGCCGAGACAGCCGGCGCCTTTACCATTTTCATGGCGACGCATTTGGGCATCCCTGTATCAACGACACACACCATCGCCGGCGCCATCGTCGGCGTGGGTCTCACCTCAAATACATCCGGCATCAAGTGGATGATTGTGAGCCGCATTGTCATGGCCTGGTTCATTACCATTCCTTTTTCAGCACTGGTCGCAGCACTGTGCTTTTATTTTACGGCTTATTTACACCCAGGATTTTAACACTACAATGAAATTTTTCTCTACCTCGGTCTGAATCGCTATATAATATTTTTATTTGACTGACACCTTTGCCGCATATTTTAGAAACAGCCATTGCTTATTCAATACAACATCTCCGGTGCAAAGGCGATAAAAATATAAACCGCTTGGCAAGGTATAGGCCTGAAAAGTTGAACGGTGATGCCCGGCCGCTTTGTATTCGTTCACCAGTTCAGCCACCTTTTGGCCCATCGAATTGTATACACTCAGATCAACCCTGTCCGCCTTTGGCAAATAGTATGCTATGGTAGTAGACGGATCGAAAGGATTGGGATAATTCTGCTGCAACCTGTATTCAGCAACCATCTGATCAGTATGAGAAGACTCTATTGCGGCCGGAACCTGCGTACTGAAACCACTCCAACCTGCAGTCCAATCTGATGCGCCAAAAGCACCGACAAACGTCGCCGTTCTGTCAAAAAATCCATCATTCGGCGGGATGGCGCCGCCATGCCAAACAGGTGAATTTTCGGTTGGCAATTTTGTTTTGCGAAGAACGACGCAGTTGCATGCCGCGTTTGTAATTGGAATGAACATCGGCATTGGCGGCTGCTTTGGGTCCGATGAGAGTGACATTCCACCAGTTTGGCAAAGTTCGCGGATTGTTCATGGAACCGGCGCCGTCGTTATCAGATTCAAAACCGTTCGATCCGGATATATCCGCTACCGCGGCACAACCTCTGCCAGCCGTTGCGCTCCCTGCTCTGTCGTTTTCATAAAGATGCACCCTTTCTATAAAATCGAGATTGTATGGCTCTCAGGTACTTAATTCACCTCCGTTCCTAAAAAATAACGACGACCAATCCAGGGCCCATAATCCCGGTTGGTGTAATCGAGCAAATTATCAACGCCTGCCCGTATGTGCAACCGGTTGCTCGGTTGATAGGATAGGAGCAAGTCGGATAAATGCATAGCCGGTAAATGCACCACCTGATAATCCTGGACCTCGCTGTTGTCAAAGGGTCTGATGTCACGATCGCTGTAAAACTGGTTGCGGAAAATCAATTTGAGCCTGTTCTTCAGCATACCGTATGTCAAATGAATCGAAACAGTATGCGGATACGCCGTATTTAACGCACCGCTCTCCTCTTTCACATCCAGATGAGTAAAGTTATAATTCAGCGTCATTGACAAACGGGATGACGCCTGGAACCGGCCCTGCCACTCAAAACCGGTGAACACAGATTCAGCAATATTTCGATAACTCAGGGTGCTGGGCGAGGTGCGGCTGCCTGGAATCATAACGTAATCGACAATCATATTTTTAAACTGATTGCGCGATGCTGCTATAATTATTAACAGGCGATCCTTCCAAGTATATTCCACAGCGGCATTAAAACCCTGGGATTGCTCCGCTTTTAAACCAGGATTGCCGACAACAACGACATAAGGATTTCGATAATCCGTATACATGTCCATAAAGTTCGGCGCCCGGAAACCAACCCCGCAGGCAGTACGGAATTTCAGTCCGGAAGTTAGCGACCACATGGCGCTCACGCTTGGACTGAACCGGCCGCTCAGATCGGTGATCTTATCATAGCGTCCGCCAAACGTCAAAACAAACGATGAAACTGGCTTGATCTCCATTTGTGCGAACAAACCATGGTGATCGCGATTTACCTCACGGTCTTTGACTCGAACCGAGAAAAACGAACAATGTGAATAATCATACCCTAGATTCACTAGCGCCTTTTTCCCCCATTGCTGAAAAAAATCGGAGCGAAAACCTGTCAGACGTTCTCTGCTGGTATCAATGGAACTGGTAAAGCCGCTGCTATGCACGACATTGGAATAGGTGCGAAAATAATCAGAAATATATCCCCTGGTTTTGAACGTAAGGCGTTCGGACGCCGTTTTCTCCCATTGTAAATGTACGCCAGTGCGCCGGACTGCTGTTTCATGATCCAACGCGCGATTCAGGCGATCCTGATCGTTGGAATTAAGCAAATTTTTTTTATAATCAACGCCGGCAGCCAAAGCGCCCAACGTCTGATCCTTCCATCTCAATCTGATAAAGCCGCCCTGGTTTTTCTGCTCGGAAACGTCGATGTTGACTTCATTTTTATCAATACCACCTTGCTGATAATCCAGACCTGCCGCCACACCTACATTGAAACGAGTTCCGGATACACTGACATGACCACTATACAGATCATACGAACCGCAGCGCACGCCGGCAGAGGCTTGCCAATGATCAGCAACACTGTGCGTGATGAGATTGACCACGCCAGCCATGGCTTCACTGCCGTACAGTGCAGAACCGGGTCCCTTGACGATTTCGATGCGATCCAACTGATCCACATCCATTAAATTCAATTCGACTCTGCTGTTCATTTTCCCGGCAACTGGCACACCGTCCTGTAAAAACAAGACATGCTTGCCGTCCAAACCGTTCATGCGCAGCACCAGGCCGCCGGATGAATTGGGTTCCACCGTCATGCCGGGGCAATCTTTTAAAACCTGTGCCAAATTTTCCGCACCGCGTTCTCTGATCTCCTCAGAGGCGATCACTTCGGTCATCACCGCTACATCCTGAATGTTCTTTTCGGAGCGCGTAGCTGTCACTACCATCTGCCCCATTTGCAAAAATGCCTTGTGCAGCTTGATAATCACCCGACAGGATTGATTTTCAACGACCCGTACCGTCTGCACCGCTGGATCATAACCCATCAACCGCACATTTACCTGCTGCGATCCATCCGGTACAGAATCAATCTTGAACACACCGGCCATATCTGTCGTGTTGCCGATTTTTGGGGACTCGATAAAAACATTGGCGCCCGACAAGGGTTGTAGCGTGGCTGCATCCAATACCAATCCCTCGATACTGCCGCCTGTATTTTGGCCTCTGCATATCGCTGCATAAAGACATAGAATGAACAGATATGACATTTTCACTTGCATCCTCGCTTGTTTCGCATTTACGAAGAATATATCATAATGCAGGAAGAAATGCAAGTCACCGGGCTAGAACTACATACATATGTAAGTACGCTATTAAAAGGAAAAGGTCGTTTAGAAGGATGAGAGCCCCAGTTCGACAAAACCGTGGCAAGTTACATTCTAATCAAATACAACAGAGCGGCAAACCGCCGATATCATCCGCCAGGACGCCTGGGTAGGACCTACCGGTCTGATATCTCTTGCCAAAACTCTTCTGCTGCAACTACAATCCGCCCCTGCCAGGACAGCCGTTTTTCTTTTTTCAACCGCAAAAGCACGCGCGACAACGTCTCCGGCGTAGTAATGATGGCGTTAGCCACCTCTTTTTTACTTATGGTCAAACTGATGCGCTTGCGCTTGCCGTATTGATCCGACAAAAAGCGACGCAATCGTTCCTCCACATCGAAAGTGGATAGAAATTTGATCTGTTCCGCGAGATAGCGTTGTTTGGCCATGAGCATGCGAATAAAATCATTACGAAAATCCAATTGTTCCAAAAGCAGAGAGAATTTTTCCTTGGGAATCTGCAGCATCAACGAGCGCGTCAGCGCCATGGCGCTGACCGGATAACGGTTCTGTTCAAACAAAATCACTTCGCCGAACATTTCTCCGCTGTTGATGATTTTGATGACAATCTCCTTGCCGTCCGCCGTCGTTTTGGCCAGTTGAATTTGACCTTGCACGCAAATGTAAAGACTGTGGCCGACAACCCCCTCCATAAATAAACGTTCATGCCGGCGACAGGTTTTAGGCGCACACAGGTCAGCAACCGCCTGCAGGCTGGTTTCACACAGACCTTTGAAGAAACCGATCTGTTTGAGTAAATCAACAGGTTCCATGAAAAATTTCCTTTTAATAAAATATGCCAAAATGCCACGATTATCGCAATACCACAGAGACCGTGTCATCGCGAACGCAGGCGCCGCTGCTGACAAGGGAGGCTATCAGCGCCGGAGTTACGCAATCCCCTTTTACAAAAAAATGTTAGTAGAACCTGAATTTGCCGTACCCTGCAGGTACGGACCCCTCAGTGGCTCGGTTCAGGTATAAAAGTACGCGTATTCTTGACCTTAATCAAGGATTTCGGCAGCGCAATTTATTATATTAAATAATTGATTTTTTTGAAAGGATATTCCATGAAACGAAAAATTATTAACATTGATCAGGACAAATGCAACGGCTGCGGATTATGCATGCCCAATTGTCCCGAGGGCGCCATTCAAATGATCGACGGCAAGGCGCGTCTGGTCAGCGACTTGTTGTGCGACGGGCTGGGCGCTTGTCTGGGCCATTGTCCCGAGGGCGCCATCACCATAACCGAACGCGAGGCTGAGCCTTATGATGAAGCTAAAGTCATGGCGCAAATTATTCCGCAGGGTGAAAACACCATTCGTGCACACCTTAACCATTTGAGGGAACATGGCGAGGTAGCGTATTATCGCCAGGCTTTACAGGTGTTGGCGGACAAACAAATCACCATAAGGGAGGAGCCGACCCTACAGCGCCATTCCGGATGTCCGGGTTCGCAAAACAGGACTTTTACACAAGCAGCGCCGATTCCCGATCAGACCGGTACGAGGCCGTCCCAGCTCACACACTGG
Organism: uncultured Cytophagia bacterium; assembly: GCA_964387285.1. Taxonomy (GTDB): domain Bacteria; phylum Zhuqueibacterota; class Zhuqueibacteria; order Residuimicrobiales; family Residuimicrobiaceae; genus Anaerohabitans. Next base: position 37,691 of record CAYLWO010000055.1, read on the forward strand.
CCCATTCAAATGCATCTCATTTCACCGGCAGCCGGCCATTTCAAAGGATCCGATCTGTTGCTGGCAGCAGATTGTACCGCATTCTCATTGGGTGATTTTCATAATGATTATCTGTCCGGAAAAACGCTGATCATCGCCTGCCCCAAGCTGGATGAAGGCCAGGATGTCTATCTGGAAAAGCTGAAAGCGCTTATCGACCAGGCGCAGATCAACACCCTGACGGTCATGATCATGCAAGTGCCCTGTTGCGGCGGCTTGCTGCGCCTGGCGCAGACAGCTGTCGGCCAGTGCCAGCGCCAAGTTCCAATCAAGGTTATTGTCGTCGGACTCCACGGAGAAATTTTGCGCGAAGAGTGGATGTAGCAGAAAATATTTTCTCTTGCGTTTGCCATATTTTCCCTTAATTTATTGCACTGGTTCATCGGATGATATGATGAAAGTATCTGATGAAATGAAACAAGAGTTCAATATTTTTGGAGTGGTTGAATATGGCAAACAATATTAAAATGACCAGGCCGGTGAAAAGGCTGCATGGCACTCTGCCCAAAGTGGGCATCCGTCCCATCATCGACGGCCGCCGCATGGGCGTTCGTGAATCTTTGGAAAAACAGACCATGAACATGGCCAAAGCAGCGGCCCGATTGATCAGCGAACAGCTGCGGCACAGCAACGGCCTGGCGGTGGAATGCGTTATCAGCGACACCTGCATCGGCGGTGCCGCGGAAGCAGCCATGTGCGCGGAAAAATTTCAACGCGAAGGCGTGGGCGTCTCTCTCTCGGTGACACCCTGCTGGTGTTACGGCATGGAAACCATCGATCAGGATCCTCATCTGCCCAAGGCCATCTGGGGATTCAATGGCACGGAACGACCGGGCGCTGTCTATCTGGCAGCCGCTCTTGCTGGACATACACAACTGGGACTGCCCGCCTTTGGCATATACGGCCATGATGTGCAGGATGCCGGTGATGCTACCATCCCAGCTGATGTGAAAGAAAAATTACTCTCTTTTGTCAAGGCCGGATTGGCTGTGGCAGAGATGCGCGGTAAATCCTATCTCTCCCTGGGCTATGTCTCCATGGGTATTGCCGGTTCCATGGTGGACGCACACTTTTTCCGCGACTATCTGGGCATGCGCACAGAATTTGTCGATTCGACGGAATTTGTACGACGCCTTAACAACGCTATCTATGATCCGGATGAATTTGAATTAGCTCTCAAATGGGTGCAAAAAAACTGCAAGGAAGGCGAAGATCTGAACAAACCGCAGAACCGCCTGTCCAGCGAGCGCAAAGCCCAGGATTGGCAAACGGTCGTCAAGATGATGTTGATCACGCGCGATCTCATGGTGGGCAATGAAAAGCTCGCCGCACTCGGTTTTGGCGAAGAAGCACTGGGTCACAACGCCATCCTGTCCGGTTTTCAGGGACAGCGGCAATGGACCGATCACCTGCCGAACGGTGATTTTTTGGAAGCCATGCTCAACTCGAGTTTCGATTGGAACGGCATTCGCGAGCCCTATCTGGTTGCCACGGAAAACGACAGTCTCAACGGCGCCACCATGCTCTTTGGTCATCTGCTGACCGACACAGCGCAAATTTTCGCCGACGTGCGCACCTATTGGAGTCCGGACGCGGTCAAACGCGTTACCGGCAAAGCACTGAGCGGCAAAGCAGCCAATGGCATCATTCATCTTATCAACTCTGGGGCAGCCACGCTGGACGGCTGCGGCCGGCAAGAAGAAAACGGCAAACCAATAATGAAACCGTGGTGGAAAATCAATGCAGCCGAAGTGGAGAAATGTCTGCAAGCAACAAAATGGTGTCCGGCCAACCGCGAATATTTCCGCGGCGGCGGTTACTCTTCGCAGTTTGTGACTGTCGGCGAAATGCCGGTGACCATGATGCGCCTCAACCTGGTTAAAGGATTGGGTCCGGTGCTGCAACTGGCAGAAGGCTACACCGTCGAGCTGCCGAAAAAGACCCACGAGATTTTAAATTTGCGTACCGATCCCACCTGGCCGACGACCTGGTTTGCACCTATATTGACCGGTCAGGGCGCATTCCGCGATGTCTATTCGGTCATGGCAAACTGGGGCGCTAATCACGGCGCGGTCAGTTATGGCCATATCGGGCATCTGCTTATTACCCTGGCTGCCATGTTGCGCATCCCGGTGTGCATGCACAATGTGGCGGAACAGCGCATCTTCCGTCCCAGCTCCTGGGCTGCGTTCGGCACAGCGGATATGGAGAGCGCTGATTATCGCGCCTGCGCCAATTTGGGACCGATGTACGGAAAATAACAAATCGATTCAACCATCAGTTTATCTTTTATCTTTCCTGAGTACATAGTTCCGGCTTTGCCGGAACTATATACTTTTGCTTGAGCAATGAATATTAGGTAAAGAACTATTTGAAAAAAAGAAAAAAAATTCGTCTGGCTGTGATCTTTGGTGGACGTTCCGGCGAGCATGAAGTGTCCCTGGTTTCTGCAGAATCGGTTATTTCCGCGCTGGATAAAAACAAATACGACATTACGCCCGTCGGCATCAGCAAAACCGGTCAGTGGTTGGTGGGCGACTCTTCTTTGCAAATGCTCAAAGATGGAAAAGAAAAAAAATTGATACCTGCCTGCCTGCCGGCTGAACCGGGCGACAGAAGACTGATCGCGCTTAATAACAGCAAGGAACTGCCATCAGCCCTGGCGGACAAAACCTTCGATGTTGTGTTCCCGGTTCTGCATGGCCCCTATGGCGAGGACGGCAGCATTCAGGGATTGCTGGAGCTGGCGGACATTCCCTATGTAGGCGCCGGCGTGTTGGGCTCTGCCATCTCCATGGACAAGATTGTGCAGAAACATATCTGCAAGCAAATGGGATTGCCGGTGGTGGATTTTCTCTGGTTTCGCGATGAAGATTGGCGCGCCAACAGTTCACAACAAGATCATCCATTGTTGCCGGACCAATTAGCCAACATGACGCGCAAGGAAATGATCCAGGCCATTGTCGATGATCTGAAACTACCGGTCTTTGTCAAACCGCCCAACATGGGTTCCAGCGTCGGCATCAACAAAGCGCATAATGCCAAAGAACTGGTTTCTGCGATTCGCAAAGCGTTAGGCTATGACCGTAAGGTGATTGTTGAAAAAGCGGTGCCCAACGCCCGCGAACTGGAGGTCAGTCTGCTGGGCAATGCGCATCCCCGGGCTTCGTTGGTGGGCGAGGTGATTCCTTCCAACGAGTTTTATGATTACGACGCCAAGTATGTGGACGGCGCCAGCAACATACAAATTCCCGCCAATCTCTCCGAAGAGTTGCAGGAGGCCATCCGCAACACCGCTATTCGCGCATTTTTAGCCGTGGAGTGTGAAGGTATGGCGCGAGCCGATTTTCTGTTGCAACGGGACACCGACCAATTTTATCTTTCCGAGCTGAACACCATTCCCGGGTTCACGCGCATCAGCATGTACCCGAAAATGTGGCAGGCCAGCGGTCTCTCCTATGCGGAATTACTGGACGAACTGGTGCGTTTGGCTTTGGAACGGTATGAACGACGCGGAAAGCTTCTTACCGCTTTCAAACCTCGTAAAGCCTGGTACAAGAATGGCGGTCAGTGAGGTGCATCGATGGCCCTAACCTTGCGAAGATTTAAAACCTTCGCAAGGGTGTTTTTCGAGCACCTATCGTTCAATTTATTATACCGGCAATTAATTAGTTACATTTTTAATATATGACTATATTTGTGTTAGCTCTGTAAGTTGATTGTGAGTATTAGACTATTTAATTGCCACATTAATAGTTTTGCAATAACATAAAAACTGTGCCATTGCGAACGCAGGCACGGCTGTCGTCAAAGGGGATAATCTGCGCTGGAGTGAAGCAATCCCCTGGTACGCCAAAAGGTTCTCAAAAGCCCTGCTCTGCCCACTGTTCTGCCGTTTCGCTAAAAGTTTTTTCTATTGATCCGTTTTTATCCTTTCCATCCACGTTCCTATTTCCTCCGCCTGATATTAAAACCTGAATTAAGCTATCGTATCATCCTCGAGGTGTCCAAAAAGTAACGGAAGCGTGTCATTCCGAACCCGCTTTAGCGGGTGAGGAATCTATCAGCGAACTGTTTTTACGTCAGTTACGAATTTTTCTACAAGGCCGCTTGCCAAATCAAGATTGAGAAAATCGAACTTTTTGGACACCTCACGAGAAAACCTCCCGATTTGCCGATACGGCGCGGGAATTTGCTGCGAATATCGATAGCAAGATTATCCTCA
>CAYLWO010000056.1:0-8220 GCA_964387285.1 uncultured Cytophagia bacterium
GTGCCGCTGGACAGCTTTCTTCCCGGCCACTCGGGACGTTCAATGTTTTCCGGTTCAACATAATCAACAATCACCTTGCCATTTGTTTTAACAATGACGCGTTTGTCCTTGACAATGATATGCTGAGTGAACCACTCATTGTCCTTGGCCGGCGCTTCCTTGATGTTGACCACATCATAGATGCTGCTGGTGCGTTTCCAGTCCGAGCCCGAGTTGTTGATTTGCGTTTCATAGCCTTTTGCCGGCCACCCCTCTTCCTGATAGGCGGTGTGCACATAGATACCGGAATTGGAACGTGGTTCGGTTTTCACTTTGACCAAGAGTTCGAAATTTTTGAAATTCGCATTTTCCACAGGCCCCACGTAGTAGAGATGACTGCGCTCACCGTGGACCACAATCATGCCGTCCTTGACGGAAAAAGTTCCTGGTTTCTCACTGGCCTTCCAACCACCCAGAGTTTTACCGTCGAACAGCTTGATCCACTTTTCTTTGGCTGGCGCCTGAATGACCATAAAAACAAAAAGCAAAACGAAAATTTTTTTCATAACACCATCTCCTTGTGAAAAAGGTTAATTGTGGAATGACACGTTTTTTTTTGGGGGATCATAACGCTATTCCTGCGTTGGTACTCTGCATGACAAATATGGAAAATTGCCGAGATATGAACGCAGGGAAAACTTTTTTCCCAAAGAACAAGACAACCATGTCGTTGCGGTCGAAGCAGCGTACTTGACGCCCGATCGATACACCATATGGCGCGAAGCAATCTCCGTGACAAAGAACAACATCTTGGCGCAGAAACGCCTTCAGACGCAGGGATTGCTTCTGACCGTTAAAAATAGGTTCGTTCAAAGAATATCCCCTGGCATATCGGGGGATTGCTTCACTCCATTTTAAATACTATTCTTTTTCAGTATCTGCGTCTCCGTTCGCAATGACACGGCGATCGTGTCATTTAAAAAATCACTGCTTTGTACAGAGTGTGACTGTACAATTCACCACATCATTTTTTGTTTCCATTGTTCATACAACCCCTTACTATCCGCCTGTTTTGCATCGCCGCCGTGCACCACAACCCGATACCTGAGTAGAAGTGCAGATCCGCGGGCCATGGTGAATCCGGCAGCCGACAACCAGTTCATGGGCGTAGGAGAAAAAAATCCGTAATCCCGGGTAAACCATTGACAGGGATACCAGGGATTCTTTGGCGAATCAAATATAGCCAATCCTTCCATAAAACCCAAGCGCGAACCGCTGTAATCACACCACGCTGATGGAGTGCCATAGGTGCCTTTCTCCGCCGAATTGCCTTGCGCATTAACCAACGTACCACCACTTTTGACGGACAGTTCATCAACCATACGACCTGCGAAAAGAGAGTGATTGGTCTTTTCAATGCGGATATCGGTCGAGGCGACCAGGGTTATATAGACATCGATAAAACGCAAATGTGGTGTGGGTGCTGAAATCTCGAAAACACGGTGATCCGTTATGACGGCTTGTTGACCGGGCTTGCGCCAATCACAGGTGTCGGCCAATACGATTTTATCCGGGCCGCCATGCTTGACCACCGCACCGCGGGAGACAATTTGTCCTTGTTCATTGCCCTCCTGCCAGTAATTGCCGCCATTCACTTTATCGCAGCCGAAAAACAAAGAACGATGATGCGGATAAGGTAGAGAGCTCTCTGTGGTAACAGACAGACCTGACAACGGGCCATTGACCGGAAAGAAATAGGGATACTTTTGTCCGCTGCCGAAACGGTACACTGTAAAGGTTTGATCATTGACGCGAATGATCCAGCGATCATCCAAGCGTTCGGCGCTCATGGTTTGTGGTTGCGCATGCAGGGATGCGAACAATGCGAGCAGACAGCAAAAAAATAAAATGGATTTTTTCATATAAACCCTGTTCAATATTAAGATGTTATCGTTCAACTCTTTCTCTTTGCTTGATTATTTTCACCAGCCCCCGCAGTGCGGTGTTGACCGACTCTTGGTCGGGAAAATAATCAATCAGATCGGGATCGATCATAACGATATTTACGCCATCGGCATATCGCTTGGAATATTTTCCCCGAACGCCCTTGCTGAAATCATATTCTGGCAGCATCTCTTCCTTAATTTTGTCTTTTTTCATATTGCTATCCATTGATTATTAATACAAGCGCACAAAGCTGAATTCCCTTGCGAAGGTATAAAACCTTCGCAAGGGTACTATGGGCGGCGCTGGAGCGCCGCACTCCCAGATATTAAATCCCCCACGGCGCGCGCTGCGGACGGGACAACATGGCATTGGCCTCATCGTCGTTTTTAAAACGCTCGTGCCACGGATCCCAGTACAGTTTGCGCTTTAACTTCATGGCAATATGACTGACCAAACACACGCTGGTGGAACGATGACCGACTTCCACCGGCGAAATGGTCTGCTGACCGGAGCGAATGCATTCCAGCCAATTCTCATGCTGCTCCTTGCTGCGCTTCAGGTGGATTTCGTCAGGTCCGATTTTAGACTGTAAAATTTTCGGATCGCCGGCGGTCAATGCCTTTTGTTGCTGCGCCTGACTGACCGGATCAGAACCTGTAGCCGCATAACTGCCGCGGGTGACAAAAATCCATCCTTCGGTGCCTTCAAAGCGAACGCCGTTGGGCAATTCGTCGCTCACCTGCATCTGGATATTGTTCGGATAAACCAGATCCACCGTGTATTTGCCATGCACGTTCCACAATCCTTTGCTGGGGAATTCTGCATTGGCCTGCACCTGCAACGGGCCGGAATATTCCGCACCAATGCCCCAATGGGCAATGTCGAAATGGTGCACACCCCAACCGGTGATCATGCCGGCGCCGAACTGCTCGCAGCGCAGCCAGCCGGGCCGGGAATAATCGTTTTGCGGATGCACCCGTTTCTCCGTGTAATAAACCCAGGGCGTGGAGCCCAGCCACATCTCGTAATTCAAATTGGCCGGTATCGGCATCTCCGCTTCCTCGTCGCCGGAAGGATCGATCGGCAAACCGATTTTGACGGCAGTGACGCGACCGATGCGGCCGTTGCGCACCAGTTCTGCGGCAACGCGAAAATGGTCGATGGAACGCTGCTGCGTGCCCAACTGAAAAACAACGCCGCTGCGGTGCACCGCGTCGCTCATGGCCCGGCCTTCGGCAATGGTCAGAGAAGCGGGTTTTTGCAGATAAATATGTTTGCCGGCTGCCGCTGCTTCGATGGCCGGTTTGGCATGCCAGTGATCCGGCGTGCTAATAACCACGGCGTCGATCTCGGGACGCAACAGCAACTCACGATAATCGGCATACATGTGCACGCCGTTGTTGGCCACGCCCTTTTTAGCATAGCTCGCTTCCACCAATTCCTTGCCTTCGCGGCAGCGCCTGCTGTCCAGATCGCAAACTGCAATTACGCGGGCCAGATCACATCCCATGACGCCGGGCAGATCATGGTCGCGGGAAATGCGGCCCACGCCAATGGCAGCCACCTGAATGCGATTGCCGGGCGCCTGTTTGCCGAAAACTGTTGCCGGCACAATGGTCGGCGCACTGAAAACAGCGGCGCCGGTCAACATGGATTGTTTAAGAAAAGTGCGACGGCTGGCGCCGCGCGATGCGGATTCTTTTTTACTCATCGGGATTCTCCTTCATATTCGTATGAAAATTTATGGAGTGCGGCGTCAAGTCGCCGCTTTGTTTACAACCGAATAGTCGATGCAACGCACAAAATGACCTGGTCGCTGTGTTTGAGCATCAGCAAAACACCTCAACATGCGCTGACAGGTCAGCGCACTCCCAAATCAACGAGGGTTCTTTACTTTAAAATGAAAACTCCCGGACGTCAATTCGACAACCAGCCTTCCGGCCTGATGTCCACATACTTGCATCGTGTGACCGTCTTCCTGCACCTGTTCTTTGTTCCTGGCCGGCAGATGCAATTCCGCCGTCATACCGGCCGGCAGCGTAATCCAGGCTTGCCAAAACCCTGGCGCTTGCTCGACCCTCAGCTGAACATCGCCGCGTATGGTCGGCGTTTTGATTTCTGCAAAAGTCAAATCAGCAATTTGCGGCCGGATGCGTATCTTTTTACATCCCGGCTCTAGCGGTTCTATGCCCATCAGGCAACGTGGTATGATGTTGGCCGGCGCTCCGCCCCAGGCATGATTCCAGTCTTGATTGGGTTTGTACTTGTTGTCCCACGCCTCGGTGGTTATGGTGCTGCCGACATCGTAGATCATATGCGCCCAACTGCGATCATGCGTGGCCGTGAGCAGAGAGAGTGCATAATTTTCTTCGCCGACCTGATAGAGCGCTTCCAACAAATACTGACTGCCATAGACGCTGCAAGCCATGCCGCGGCTTTTTATAAAATCAACAACGCTGCGCACGCGCTCCTGCGGCACGAGGCCGAAAGCCAGCGGAAAAAAATTGGCGTGCAACGCACTATGGTCGCATCCCTCCCCGTCAACATAATAACCTCGATTTACATCGAAAAACGTTTTTTGAAAAGAGTCATACACCAATTGACCGCGCGTACGCCATTTAGCAGCATCATCGGTTTTACCCAAAACGTCGGCTATACGACTCAACAAAGCAAGGCAGTGATAATGGAATGCGTTGGCGACCGTATTGACCGGCCGCATGTCGTAATGATCCCGTTCCCCATAGCGGTTTTCGCTGAAACTGGCCGGAGGCCAATCCACCAAAATGCGCGGCCTAGACTCGAGACGGAGCGACTGCAGCAAGGCCGGCGTCATTTTAGCGCTGTCTTCGATGATCAGGCCGTCTTCTCGACTCAAACCGATCAGACTCTTGGCAACCAGATCATCGTAATAGCGAAGCAACAGTTCATCGTTGCCGGTGTACAGATAATCGGCCCAGACCATGAGCGGCATGTGCATCTGCCACTCTGCCGGCCAGGTAGGATGATGAAAGAGATATTCGATGGAATAACGGGCCAGACTGTATTCCGCATCCACGCTGTAGTGACCCAATTGATTGATGTAGGCGTCGCCTTCATAAGGAATGCGTTCACGATCGCCGTCTACATACACGCCTGCAAAACTGGTTGCCTGCATGGAATATTGGCATAACCGCCAGACGTCGTTGAGGATGCGATTTGAAGAAGAGAACGACGAGCTGTTTTCAGCAAAGAGATACTGCACGGCGATTTGACTGAGTTGCCCGGCAGAAATCTCTTCCGGCACATTTTCCAGTTCGCAATAACGAAAAGGCATCACCTCGCCGATTGCTGCCGCCATGAGCACGGCCTGGCCATGGGTGTTGCGGTGATCAGGCGGCACGGTAAAGGTCATTGGCTCAAGACCGGTGATCGGTTGCTGCCATGAGCGATAACGCCGCGAACCGCCCGGATGGCGATGGATCGAATCCGCACCGGCCAATACTTCACCGAGATGAACAGTCAGGTTGCCGGACCGGTTTTTTAAGCGGGCGATAGTAATCGTGCCGAATGCGGCACGACCAAAATCGCAAAAATAATACCCTGGCCGTTTTTTAACAAAACGGACAACTGATCGCCGCTGTCTCTGCAACGGATAGCGATTGCACCAGACTTTATTCTCACGAGAAAAAGGATTGTCATCGGGCCGGGCCAAACAGATTTTTTGTATCTGGGAAAAAGCAGTCGGACGGCCGTTTTGGTTCCAGATGCGAACGCGCCAATAATAGGCCGTATCAGCGGTCAAGGCAGGGCCGGCATAGGGCACGTTGACGCATGCGTCCGATGCGACCCGGCCGGAATCCCAATAATCGCCGATGCCCTTGCGCACCGACATCGAGTCGGTGCTGAGAATGATTTGCCAGGCTGTTTGCGCAAAATCCGGATGAGGAATTTGCCATGAGAATTCCGGTTGCACATCCGTTACGCAGGTCCATTCCGGGTGCAGCAGCAACTCGCAACGCAGACGGTACGGAGGTTGATCTGCGCCGCCACCTATTGAAAATGACAGCAGGCTGATAATAAAACTAAAATAATGTTTCTTCATAAACCGTTTAAAATTTTTTAAAAAGTAACGGTTTTTTCATTTAATCGCAAGTTATTTAACGATTGATGTGTCAAAGCAAATTTTTTGATCAACAATTAAAAAACTTTGGACCTTTTAATTGTCATGCTGAGCTGCAAAACAGAATGATCATTACACGTTGCAGTTGCTCAAAGCAGCGAAGCATCTGTTCGCCGCTTGTTCCCGGCGCAGCGGCTAAAACAGCGACGCGAACAGATCCTTCGGCCTGCCCAAGACACTTGACGACGATTACTATAATCGATAATGGCAGGCCTTCTAATAGCACTTTTGTGTACCAGGGGATTGCTTCACTCCAGCACAGACCATCTCCTTTCACAACTACAGTTGCTACGTTCGCAATGACATGGTCTTTGTGTTATTTGGGTAATCATGGCCTATATGCCATAATATACTCAGAATAACACCCCTGAGATTGTCGCACATGTCTTGGAATCTCGGGGATAAAAACTTTTTCGACAGTCTCGCGAGGTGTTCAACATTTGGTTCCATTGTATCCGTGCAGGGAATAACTTGATAAGGGATCGTACAGATCGGCCCCATTTCAGGTAAAACGGAAGCGTTTTAAAAGGCAGGCGTTTGGGATAAGATTACACCGCTTTGACTACGACGACAGTCAAATCATCAGCCAGATTTCCGTTCGCGTTGTATTTTTGCACGGTGTGCACGATTTCGTCGCGCAGTTGCAGCGCTTTCATATGCGCTTGATCGGCCAACAGGCGGGTGAGATTCATTTCGCCGAATTCCTGATCCTCGCTGTTGCGCGCATCGGTAATGCCGTCGGTGACAAAGAGAAAAATATCGCCTGGATGATAATTGATCCGGCACTCTTCCAGTTCCTGTTGAAAAACATCATTTTGATCCAGACCGAAACCGATGCCGCCCGGCGTCAAAGAGTGCACGGCGGCGGTGGCCGCCTCATAATAATAAAGCGGCAGATGCCCGGCCCGGGTTACGATCAGATTCTTTTCATACGGACGAAATTCCGCTGCCAGGGCTGTGACAAAATAGTTCTTTTCCATATTTTGCCCCAAGAGGCCGTTTAAGCGAATGCACAGCTCTCTGGGTGAAAGATCGAAACTATGCAGCGAGTGCAACATGCCTTGCACTTTGGACATGTACAAAGCGGCGGATATGCCTTTGCCGCTGACGTCGCCGACCACAACCGTCAGGGCGTCCGTAGAACCGTTCAAATAATCAAAATAGTCTCCGCCCACTTCCAGGGCCGGCAAAGAGATGCCGGCTATATCCAATCCTTCTGTTTGCGGAGTATCCTGCGGCAGAGACGCGAGCTGGATGCGACGGGCAATTTCCATTTCGTGTTTCAGCCGTTCCCGCTGCGCCAGTTTTTCATAGAGAAAAGCGTTTTCGACCGCCGGCGAGGTTTGTTGACTGATCAAACGTAAAAACGAGAAATCTTCCTGATAAAAAGGACTTTCAGAAAGTTTATCGCCGATGAGAAAGAGACCGTTCAATTTTTCATGGGAATAGATGGGCGCCAAATAACGAAAGCCGAATTCATTAAAATCCCTTTTCATTTTCTCAGGAAGATAGTCGATGGTGAACAGGTCGCGATCCGGCCGTAAATTCACCGCATCGACCACCAGGCCGGCGGCGCGTTCACAGAACTGCTGCCACCGTTCCGGCGCCAGGCCGTAGCTTTCATTGCAGGCAATCTGATTCTGATCGCGAATAAACAGCACGGCCAATTGCTGCAAGCGCATGAGCTCGGCCACCCGAGGCGCCAGCCCTTTGGCCAAATCCTGCAATCCTGCCCGTTTGTTCAATACCTCATTGAGCTGACCGGTCGCACGACGATAATCGTAATGATCCCGATGGAATCGTATTGCCAGGAAGCGCATGCCCAGACGACCGCAATGCCACAGCGCGATCACCAGGAGCACGGCCAACGCCATCAATACGCCTTTTTCCAGAGCTTGCTGCGCCTGTGAGGATTCCGGATTATCCATCACCTCAATGGATGAACCGGTCAGTTTAATGGATGGCAATGACAGGGATGCGGAAGGCAAATGCCAGAATATGTAAAAACCGACAACTGCCAGCAAGGTGATCCAGCAGGTCGCGGCTATAGTATACTGAATATTTTTACGGATACGAATATTGAGATCAAATAAACGATAACGCCCGATGGTGTACAGGTACGCGGCCGGAATAAA
>CAYLWO010000056.1:8320-41338 GCA_964387285.1 uncultured Cytophagia bacterium
TAACAATTGTACATGGGGACGGGGGAAATGATAGAGACTGTGCATCCAGCAGGCGATGGCCAGAAAAGTCAACGCCGTCAACGGCGTTGCACGGATATAATCGAACGTACTCTCGATGGCATTGCTGCGGACAGCCGAAACCGTCAGAACGTAACCGATGGTGACAAAGGCACAGGCAAGCAGGCGAGCTGCAATGATCTGCGGCCGCGTCAAACCAAGAAAAAGCCCGAAAGCCATGTAGGAGAGTCCGGTGAGAACAACAGCCAACACCACGAACGGCAGGCCAAAGCGCGCCAGAGTGACATTCAATTCCAGAGCTTCATTGCGCCGCAGTACTTTATAGGTGATGCTTTTTCCCAGGGTAGCGTTACGCATGATGCGGTCCGCTTCCAGCATATGCTCAAAAGATTGTCCGTTAATGCTGAGGATGATATCCCCTGCTTTCATGCCGGCACGGTCGGAAGCACCGTCGCGAATGACGGCAAAAACAGAGACACTAGGCGGGATGATCCGATAAAAAGGCTCTGCCAGATCTTTTCCGGAAATATGATAAGAAAACCGTCGATTGAATTCCGGTCGATACACCTGCAGCGTGAGCATGGTATCCTGGCCATAAAAACGGCTGAGAGAATCCAAAAAACCGGCTTTTTCAGCCTTCTTCCAGGGATAAACAAGAATATCCCCGACCAGAATGCTGTCGACAGGTGATACGGCCTCTGGCGCAAAGCGGTTGGTTTTCTTGGTAAATAACAACTCGGCAGGCAAAACCCGCGTGATATAAACTCTGGAGGGCGTATTGGTAAACCAGTTTTCATCTGTCGGCGATTGAATCAGACGATAAAAGTTGATGGCCCCTATCGTAAAAAAAAGGAGAAACAAAACCAGGATGGTCAGTTTGAAACGCAGAGGTTTTTCATCGAAAAAGTTCATGGTATAATCATTTCCTGACCATTTTGCACAAGAGACAGCCAATAAGCCTGATGCGATTTGTGTTCGAAAAACAACCTGGCCGAGGTTTGCAACCTTCGCAAGGTGTAAATTAACTCGAATTTTATGAATTTGCAAGCACTAATCAGCCGGGCTGTTTTCCACTGATCCCTGATCGCACAAAAGCCCACCCTTAAAATAATACGTATTCTGTCCAGGATTGTTCCGTAAGCAGGCAGCTGTTTTATCGGATACTTGGCTTAAAATAAAACTGCCCCGGCATTCATTCCGGGGCAGAAATCGGTTCGCTGGTCAAAACCCTTGAGGTTGTCCAAAAAGAAACTTTTGTAAGTAGTTCTCCGCCTAAAGGCGGAACTACATGCTAATAAAAAATATTAGGAAATTTTTTGCACATTAATGTTCTTGCTGCTTATTGAATACTGAGAACAAATAACGAACTATTTAGACAACCGCAAGGTGCACTTATTTCGTATATAAAAGTTTTTTCGTCAACACATTTTCAGCAGTAGCCAGGACATAATAATAAACGCCGGTGGTAACCTGTCGACCCTGATCATCATGACCGTCCCACACCACCTGGTGTACTCCGGCAGTATAGGCGCCATCGGCCAGGGTAGCCACCAATTGCCCGCTGAGGTTGTACAAATGCAATTGCACGCTCTGGGCCCGCGGCAGTTCAAACGCAATCGTGGTGACCGGATTAAACGGATTGGGATAGTTCTGCGCCAGTGCCAGGGCCTCAGGCAATGCGATCTGCACTGAAACCGGCCCGTGCTCATTGTTGCGGCCGCTGCGATCGATATCGCGCAGTTTGTAATAATAGGTTTTACCGCTTTGCACGGTCTCGTCAATCCACGAGTAACGACCGTCGGCTTGCGAGGGCACCATGGTCTCGGTAACGATCTCATACGGACCTTGCGCACGTTCGGCGCGCAGCACTTTAAAGCCGAGATTCTCCACTTCGGCAGAGGTCTGCCAGATCAGCTGCGCTTTATGTCCCACGGCTTGAGCCTGCAGATTACTGAGCCGTACCGCAACCGGGATGGAAAGGTGAATATGCCAGCGCACCACCGTGGATGCTTTGCCGTCGGAAATTTCAACCTGCACCCAGGTGTCTTCAGGAAAATACAATGGCTCCGGTTCCATGGGCAGGCTGGTCTGATTGCCGGCAAATCCGCCGTTCACTTTCCAAAAATAGGACAGCGTATTGTTGTCCGGATCATAAGCTTCCACGCCAAAGAGCAACGTTTTGTTATACTCTTTTTCCAAAACCGTATCAGCCGGTGTAATGGAAATGACGCGCGGCGGACGATTGACCGATTGCACCGAGATGCGCCACTTGGCTGTGTCCGCAGCCATAAACGCATCGGTAGCGATGAACAGGATATCATAGGCAACGCCGGATTGGGCGCTGGTCGGCGTCCACTGGAATTTGCGGTTGCCGGTAGAGTCAAACTGAGCGCCGCTGGGCAGCATGCGCACGCCATAGGTAAGGGCGTCGCCGTCCTGATCCGTGGCGCTGATGGTGGCGGTTATCAATTGTCCGGGGACAACATTTTTCACTTCCGGTATGGTCAGAATCGGTTTGCTGTTAACCGCGGTTGTGGTAAAGGTAACGGGAGTCGCTGCGACGTTCACCGCACTCACCTGCACCTGCTGCACGGTCGTCAAACCGATTTGCCATTTGACATAGGCAAATCCGGTTGCATCCGTGGCTGCCGGCAACGTTCCCTGCAAAGAGCCGCCGCCCTGTTTTATTTCGAATTTTAACAATTGACCGGACAACGGACGGTTGTACGCATCCACCGCCTGTACAGCCAGATCGAGGGTCTGTCGTGGACGGCATGTGGTCGCAATCTCTTGCTTGTTCAGATAAATGGTCGCCTCGCTCTGAACAATGAATTTAAATTCAATAGACTGGGATAATCCGGGCGTCGTTGCCGTGGCCTTAAATTCTCCGGTCATGGAGCCGCCGGGACGATACAACAGCGCGGCAATGCCGCGACGATCCGTGGCGACCGGGTTCGCACTGATGGCCTGTCCCTGGCCGGTAAAATGATAATAAACCTGCACGCCTTCGGCAGCCTTGCCGGTAGAATCGTAAACCGCCACTTTGAAAGAGTCCGGCAATACCTTGTTGACGACGCCGATCTGTCGATTTCCTGAAACAAGAATCATGTTGCCGGGATTAGGCGGAGTGGCAATGGCGGCGAATTGAATGGGCGTTCCTGCCAATCCTTTAACAACCGCTTGCATGGTTTGCATAGCGACCGCAGGCCCTAATCGCCATTGCACAGAGACCATGCCGTTGACATCGCTCTTTATCGGTTGCGGCTGTACAATAGAGCCTTCCCCACTGAGCACGGTAAAGGTCACGTCCACACCTGACACGGGATTGCCGTAAGCATCATAAATGTATAATCCCAGAGGCATGGGCAGCACGGTTCCACGCAAGGCCATCTGTCCCGAACCAAACGGCGCCGCCTCAGCAGGGACACCGGCAACAAATTGCACCAGCGAAGTGTCGGCAGGAACGAGTTGGCCATCCACCATGGTCCAAACCTTGACCTGACCGGAGCGCGCCGAAGTCAATGATCCGCTGGCCATGCCATTGGCGTCGGACAAAGCAGAGGGTTGCTTGATCTGCACATCGAGTCCGGAGACATAAATTTGCACGGTTTTGTTTGGCACCGCATTGCCTTCAGCGTCTTTGAGCAACACGGTGATCTTGGCAGCCTGTTGCCCGTCTGCCACTACCGGTGTAATCACCGTACGCAATGACTTGCTTGCACTGGGCGGGCCCACAACACCGGTGAGATCAAAAGAGATGGGAGAACCGGACAAAGGCGAAATGCCGTCATCGCTGGCAACACGGATGCGCGTAGCGCCTGGTTGTGATGCCATTTTAACCGCTGCAGCGACATAGCCGGAACCGTTGCTGAGAATCGACAGAGTTGTTGCGCTGCCGTTAATGGTGCTGTTGCCAGATATCACTTCAAATGTGACCGGATGATTGGCAACCGGCAAATTTTGCTCATCGACGACTCGCACTTTGAGAGAGTCACGGAGGAATTGTCCGGCCGTGCCTTGCAGATTGTTGCCGGAAACATAGAGGATCTTACGCGCTGTGCTTTTACGGCCTGATGCATAAAACTCAATGGGTGCGTTGCGCAACAAAACCTCTTTAAAATAAGCGCGCGCCTGAAAGACGTAATTGTTATCGCCATAGCTGGAACCGATAGTGGCTGTGGCGGAAGCAATACCGTCGCTGTTGGTTTTGACGTCAACCGTTTGCTTGCCGCCAAATCCGGTTCCGGACATGATCGCTAAAAAGGTGACCGTTGCATTCGACACCGGCACGCCTTTGGCATCCAACACCATCACCTTGAAGGGTTGCGGCAATGTCGAGGACACCCGTCCGATCTGGTAATTGCCACTTACATAGGCCAGCGAATCGGCATCGCCGGCTGCTGTGGTGGCGACAAAAACAATGGCAGAGCCTACCTGCACGCCGTTGTATTGCGTGGTCACAGTCACCTCATTGCTTGGCGAAGTGGCGCCCATGGTCAACGTGATCGCGGCGCGACCAATAGAATTCGTTTGCACGGAAACAACGCCCTGCCCGCCGATACTGCCATTGCCCTTGGTAACCGCAAACTGCACCGGCTGACCCTCAATCGCATTGCCAAATGAATCCGCCACACTCACGACAAAAGGATAAGGCAGAGCGAGCCCGAAAACGCCTCTTTGCCGATTTCCGGATATTTCAGTAAACAGATAAGGGTTACCAGCCAGGGCTGTTGCATTAAAAACGACCGGCGAACCCGAGAGTCCGGTGGCAGCGACCGAAACCGTATTCGTGCCGATGGCAGTGCCGAGTTTCAGCGTGGCACTGGCATAACCGGTTGCATCGGTGTAGGGTTTGTAAACAGTCGCACCGCCAATGGTTCCTCCGCCCGCGGTAACGGTAAAATCAACTTGATGACCCGCTACCGGATTGGCATAGGCATCAACCACCTTTACCGTAAAGGGACGCGTAAGGGAGCGGTTCACCTTTCCTGTCTGATTGTTTAAAGATACTTCAATCAGCTGTGTAGCTGCGCCGGCTTGTGCGCTTGCTTTAAAAACCAGAGGCGAACCCTGTGCATCATTCACACTGGCCTGAAAAACTTGATTGGTATCGCCGGCAGCCGTGCCCAAAGTAGCGGTGACGCTGGCCAGGCCGCTGCTGTTGGTAAAGACATCATAGGTGGTTTGCGTGCTGAATTTGCCGCCGCCGGCCAGGACAGAAAAAGTGACTTTGACATTTGTCAACGCAGTGCCGCGATAATCCTGCACTTTGACGACAAATGGCTGACTCAGGTTAAGGTTGACCATGCCGGTCTGGCGGTCGCCGCTCTGCAGCAACAGTTGTCTTTGCGGCTCTATTGCAGTGGCAGAAAACGTAACCGGCGTGCTCACATTAAAAGAACCGGCAGCATAAACCTGCTGTTGACCGATCACATTGCCCAGTTTCCAGGTTGCCTGCGCCAAACCCTGCTCATCGGTAAAAGCTTCGAAATGACTGGACGAGGAATTGCCGACAGAACCATTGCCCAGGATCACGTCGAAATTAACTTTTTGATTTGCCAGAACATTGCCAAAAGCATCAGTGACCTTGACAACCAACGGCAGAGGTAAAAGCGATGAAATAAAAGTCTGTTGACCATCGCCAGAAACCTTGGTCATGACCGAGGCCGGGCCCGTAATGGCCGATGCGGTAAAAGTTAACGGCGAGTTTTCCAGCCCCACACCGCTTTGATTCTCTGCAGATGCACGCAACGTATTATTGCTGCTGCCGACTGTGGTGCCCAGTCGCCAGGCCACTCTGGCCAGACCATGGGCATCCGTATTCACCACCTCACTGGTGCTGCCGGCATTCATGCTGCCGCCGCCCTGGCTCACTTCAAAAGTGACGGCAATGGAAGAGAGCGGCTTGTTATCCACATCAATGACGCGCACCGTTACGGAATCGGACAATTGTGAACCGACCACGCCCGTCTGTGCGTCGCCTTTCACCTTCATGATCGCCTTGGGATTGGAGGAATAGGGTGAAACGGAGAACAGCTGATCCGCCGCCACATTCATGTAGGACAAAATTTTACCATTAGGCAATTTCACTTTGATATCCACAGCTGTTAAAGCACCCAGACCGAAATGCTGCACCAGGCTGGTATGGCTTTGATAACCCTGGTTAATTTGTATTTCGCGATAACCGGCCAATGCACTGCTCTGATCATATTGCCCAGCCGGATAAATCCATATCTTGGTCCCATGACCGGCTGCTTTGCGGAATCGATCATTCACCACCATGAGCAAGTAATGATTGGCTGAGGTCATACGGTTCGCCATCAAGGCATAGCGGCCGTAAGGCAAAGAACTATTGGATTCGATCTTGCCTTTGGCTGTGCCGAACACATCCAACAAGCCGTCCTGATTATAATCAAAAACTACGGCGCCGCGACCATCCATATAAATCATCTCAGCGCCGGTGCCGGTCAATTCTGAAAAAAGAGCGCTTTTTTGATTTTTATAAATTCGCGATGAGGGCGCCGTACCCAATTCCCGATCAAAACGGGGAGCATACAGATCCACATAACCGTCGTTATCCAGGTCGCCGGGGCAAAATCCGTAAGCGTCTATCTTGATATTTGCGGTACTGTTCTTGTTGGTGAAATTTCCGCTGCCGCTGTTCTGCAATACCACGGCCAGAGGACTCTTATCGGCAGATGTGCCGCGGACGGGAAAAAACAGGTCCAGATCGCCGTCATTATCCATGTCCGCTGCCGACGGATGACCCGCTTTAAGAGAAATGCCGGCGCCGCGAGTGGATGCCTCTTCTTTGAACGTGCCGTTGCCCTGATTCATATACAGCGCGCAGGCTGCGCCGGAACGCGTAACAAAAATATCGACATACCCATCGCCGTTAAAATCGCCGGCCACGCCGCCTTGTGCAGAACCGACCGCAGCGGATAGGCCTTTGTCCTGCAGTGTAAAAGAACCGCTGCCGTTGTTGACGTACACTTCGTGGGCCACAGAGCCGTCGATGACAATAACATCCAAATCTCCGTCGTTCTCGATATCAACCGGCAACACCGACCGGCTGACGCGACCAACGCCGTTTACGCCGCGGCTCGCAGCCTGATCTGAAAACACGCCGCCGGTATTGATATAGAGCCTTGGCGCCGAAGTGATGCTGGTTTGAAACAGATCCCGGTCGCCGTCGCCGTCCACATCGGCAAACGCAGCAGCCCCCCAGATGCCGGTTTCGCCAAGACCGCGCGTGACCGTCTCATCCGTGAACGTGCCGTCCATTTGTCGCATATACAGCTTGATGCTGTTTTTGTTGGTGGCATCCTGATAATAATTGGTGCATATATCGTCTAATCCGTCGCCGTCCACATCGGCAACGCACACGCCCTGCGTGCCGACCCTGCGATCCGCATCGATCTTGGCAGATTTGCTGACGTCTTCGAACGGCAGATTCGTGGCTGGACCATAAATTTTGAGATCTCTGTATATAGGACCGCTCATTCCGTCCCACTGCATATTGCCCAAACAGATATAGCTGATGCTTTCTTTGGCATAGGAGGAATTAAGAAAGGTTTTCGACGCAATGACAACACCGTCCCGCAACATCCAGATGGTTGTTCCGTTCCAAACAAAACGCATGGTGTAGGTTTTGCTCACATCCCAGGTAAGATACTCGGTCTCATAACTCTGGTTCGACGCGCCATCCACGTAATAATCCGGATGACAGCGCAACAGCAGTTTAGCGGTGTTGCCGGACAAGAATTTTTTTTCCGTCTTTATGTAAAAAAACATTGCCGGCGTAGGTTCTAGAGCTGCGACGTCGCATTCCGGTCTGGACCAAAAAGAAAACGGACAAACACTGTACTCTTTCAACTGGTTAGGTGGGAAAAAATTGGTCAATTTAAACTCTATCGTTGCCTCAAACGGCAAATGCTCGCGGGTGATGATTTTCAGCGAACTGAATCCGTTTTTGGCTTTCCACCCCTGGCCGGCAATAAAATCACCGCCAATCCATTTTCCCCAGCCGCCATTGATAATCTGGCCGATGGATCGGGTTCCTTCAGACATGAGATCATCGGAATAAAGCAATCTGGTATGCGATGGAGCTTGCGCAAACAACATACTTGTCGAAAGCAGTAAAAGCAGCACAGCGACAACCTTTTTCAACATGACATCTCCTACAATAAAAACCTACGACTTGATCCTTGCGACGGTTTGAAACCTTCGCAAGGTTGTTTTTCGAGCTCCTGAATTGAGCGCCTTATAATATTAAATCATATCTCCGGTGTAAAATGGTTAAAAAATGTTTGCGTCGCTGTTTTGGCCGCTAGACCAGAAACAAGCGGCGAATAGATACTTCGCCGCTTTGAATGATCGCGTAGTGTAAAGATCATTCAGTTTTGCGGCTCAGTATGACAACTAGGCTGGCTGTCGCGAAATCCCGGGGTCACGGTTTTTGTGACCCGGGGTGTTCTCTGACAAATTGAGAATACGATGCGAGAACACCCGAGTTGCGGTAAAAACCACGGCAACATCCGAGGTCAGGACTTTTGCGACAACTTCCGTAGATGTCCGATATTAAATTCCAACTTGTCCGGATTAGCAATAAACCCAGTTACTTTAGCAGCAACAATTTTATGACCTGGCGCTGTTGTTTACCGGTCAACACGCAATAATAAATTCCGGATACTGCGGTTATGCCTGTTTCATCGCGACCATTCCAGCGCGTCTGATGATAGCCCGGCGCGGTTGCAGCGTTGTGCAGCGTACATAAGCGTTGGCCGGCCAGATTATATATAGCCACATCGATTCTTTGTGCTTCGTCCACCTCGAAATAAATCGTGGTCTCGGGATTGAACGGATTGGGAAAATTTTGCGCCAATCGTAATTTGCCCGGGCTTGAAACTGTCGCAGCTATGGGCCCGAACTCTTGTACGCTGCCGTCCAAAGCGATGGCCTGCAGCTTGAAGTAACATCGTTCTCCGATATCCGCCCGTCGGTCGATATAGTGATAGGCACCGGCAGGGTTCAGCGGCAGGAAACCTTCGTGCAATCGCGAGTATTCGCCGTTTTCTGTCGCACCGGATAAAAGAATATAACCGGCATTGTTGCGTTCCGCAGCACTGGTCCAGTTCACAACACGTGTATTGCCAACACTGGTCACGCTGAAATCGCTCAATTCCACAAAGGTCATGATCTGAATGCGCCAGACATGTTTGGCGGAATCGCTGCCGTCCGACACAACCACCTCCAAATCAAAACCGGATTGCATGGAGGGGTTGGCAATGAGTGAAAATTGCGTTTCATGGCTGAGCACCGGACCGTTCATGCGCCAGGCATAAGCAAGACTGTCTCCATCCGGATCATCCGCTTGAACAGAAAAATTGTAGGGACGATAGCGCTGCAAACTCAAATGAGTCGAATCCGGAGTTGCGAATAGTATTGGCGCCCGGTTCAGGTTATGGACGTGAATTATAATCTGTTTGACGGTCGTCCCGCCGTTCAAGTCTGTGGCGACAAGCTCGAGCAGATGATTGCCCTGCTGGCTATAGGTGGGCGTCCAATCGATCTGTTTAGCGAGCATATTAAAATCGGCGCCATTGGGTAAATCATTGGCTGACAGGTCAACGCTGCCGCCGTCCGGATCAAAAGCATTTATTTGCAGCGTCAAGCTCTGCAATTCTGTGATGGTGGTATCAGCCGCACAGGAAATGACCGGTGGATTATTGGCAGCCAGACGAGCGGTGAAAATTATTTTCTGTCCAGCTAACATGCTGCTGGTGGCAGCAACGCTCTGCTGGCCGTTAGCCCCCAATTTCCAGTAAATGCCGGCGACGCCGGTAGAGTCGGTCAACACCTCTGCTTGGCTGCCGAATGAACCGTTGCCGGATGTTATCGCAAATGTAACCGGCACATCCCCCACGCCGTTATTCAACGCATCGATGGCCTGCACCTTGATAGGATAAAGAAGAAACTCTTTGCCTTTAGCCTCCTGATTATTGCCGCGAAACTCTATTAACTGCACGGCGGGTCCAGCCTTGGCCTGAATGCTCAACAACAATGGTGGAATGTTAAAACCGGGCATAGATGCAGAAAAATAATACAGCCCGACAGTGGTTCCCAGCTTGATGCTCATCCGCGCCACACCGTCAGATCCGGTTCGTATAGGTTGCGGTGTCAGGACCTGACCGCCTTCGGTTGCACAGACCACATTGATCTTGGCGCCGGCAACGCCATGGCCGACCACATCCAGTACCTTTATGGCCAGACTATCGACCTCCACATTCACCGGAGCAGATGTGGGATTTCCGGATGCAGCTACAATCCGATCCGGTATGGAAGAAACCATATTTAAATTAAAAATGGTTGAAATTGTATCACCGACGCTGGCCTTGACCTGCACATCCGAAACTACTGCACCGGTGAATAACCGAATACCAGCCAAACCGCGGTCGTTGGTCTGTATTGTTTTACCTCCCTGAAAAAACGCATCACCGCTGAGAACGGTAAAATCAACGGCGACACCCGGAACCGGTGTTTGCTTGGATTGGAGAATACGAACGATCAAACTATCGCTGAAAACGGCATTAAGCGTGCAAAACTGGCCATCGCCTTTAACTTTTTCAACACTCAAATCAGTGGGCGGCAAGGCCGCGGCCGTTGCCGTAAAGGTTACGGGGGATTGCAGCAAGGGCTGATTATTGAAAGAGGAAGCAGCAAATGCAGTGTAGACGCCAGCCAATGAACCAAAACTCAATGTTGCCTGCGCCAAGCCGTTGCTGTTGCTGAGCACAGCTATGGTCCGGTTGCCGCTAAAAGTTCCCTCTACACTGGTCACGGTGAAAACCACCGGATGATTGGCCACCGGATTTGCGAATCGATCCAAAACCTGCGCCTGAAATGGGGCAGGCAAGGTTTGTAGAACACGGCCGTTCTGTCCATCACTCTCTGCCACTTTTCGCAGCAGGGCCGGATCATCTGCCGTGGCCGTGGCCAGAAAGACCAGAGAATCGCTCAGGCCGGTGGTTCGGACGATGACTCGGTTGTTCTGCAAACCAGCCACATTGCCCAAAGTCCATCTGACTGATGCCCTGCCGGTTGAATGAGTAGTAACCGTACACTGATTGCTTGCGTTGACCAGTCCGTTGCCATGCGTAACGATAAATTTGACATCATAGCCAATGGAGGGCTGTCCGTTGCTGCTCAGCATTTGAACGATGAGAGAATCTGCCAGCACGCTCCCTGCTTTGCCGCTCTGGCCATTCCCGGAAACCAGAAGCATTTGCGCAGGTGGCAGCGAGTTGGCTGTGGCAGAAAAAATCAAACCGCCTGAATCGTGGCCGTGGATAAACACACCTACAGATTGCGCATTGGCGCCAACAACCGGGCCCAGAGTCCATGCCGCAGCTGCTTCTCCCCTGCTGTTAGTCTGTACGATTACACTGGTGTTGCCGTTTACAGCGCCTCCGCCTGATATTATCTGAAAGCGAACATGCATAAAACTTTGCGGATTGTTAAAATGGTCAACAGCGCGGATTTTCAGGGAATCCGCCAGCCTGGTCATGGTAATGCCGCTCTGGTTGTTGCCGTTAACCATCACCAGAGTTGTATCCTCGGCCGGTGTGACCTGGGCGGTAAAGTATGAAGGCGAACCTGACAACGGTTGGCCCGATGAATTGACAGCCGCAGCAGAAGCGCGATTGATTTGACCGCTGACCGAACCGAGATTCCAGATCACCTTTGCCATTCCCTGTGCGTTGGTGAGTATCGATTTGCTCTGATCGATCGTTCCATTAAAATGGCCGTTTCCATCGACGATGGCAAAGTGAACGTTATGACCGGCCAAAGGTTTTCGCTCCGTATCCAGCACCTGTACGGCCAGGGTATCGGTTGCGTTTCCGCCTGCCGGACCGCTGGTAGTTTCAGGAGAAATACGCACCAGTTCACTGGCTTCCGGCGTATAATTGGGTCGAAGTACAGTAATCAATTGATCGGCAGTGACCGAGTTCAGAAATACCCGTGCACCAGTGGCGTAACGCACCACAACGTCACACTGTGTGTCATTGGCCAGACCAAAATGCAGAATCGGTGAGGAGTGACTGGATAGATTGGCGATTCCGGCTGCATCGCGATAACCGATGAGAGCGTTGCCTTGCCCGCTGCGGTATACCCACACGCGCGCTTCGGTTTTAGTGAACGCGCCATTGCTGTCCTTTAACGCGATCCGCAAATAATGGCCGCCATTGGTGGTGTTTTTCAATAAATACTGCCTGCCGAATTCATCCGTGGCTTTGCCTGTTGATGTGGTGGTAGTGTGAATATTGCCATAAGCAATGGCAGAGAGGTCCAACTTGCCGTCCCGGTCGTAGTCCACTGTGGCGCCGGCCTGAATGCCGGCATAGTTCACTTCAGCACCTGTTCCGGAAGCTTCACTGAAAGATCCGTTGCCCTGGTTGATATAGAGCTTGCTGTAATTGCGAAAGGCGTAGGTGGCAGAAGTAGGATCCATATTGTCGCGCAAAGAATAAAAATCCTGATAGCCGTCGTTATTCACATCCACAGGCAAAATGGAGACGGCATCGATGGCCAGGTTGAGTTGCTCCGTGCGGTCGATAAAATTGCCGGCGCCGTCGTTTTGATAACAGGTCAGTTTTTTAACTGTGCCGGAAGACATGGCGGCATTGGCGATAAACAGATCCAGGTCGCCGTCATTGTCATAATCCATGAGGGTCGGATATTTGGCAGCATAGATATTGACAAGACCGCGCTGAGTGCCTTGCGAAGTAAAATGGCCTTTGCCGTCGTTGAGCATCAGTACTGCCGGTTGACCGGTGCGGCTGAAAACAAAATCCACAGCGCCATCCATATTGACGTCGCCGGCAGCGACACCGCTCGTCACAGTTCCGGCATTGTTCAAGGCGGCATTGATGCCGCGATCAGCCACGGAAAAATTGCCTTTGCCATTGTTCAAATACAGGCGCGTCATGCCTGTTGTGGTGATCAGCAAATCCAAATCCGCATCGCCATCCACATCCGTGACAAAAATCTGCCGGGTGTCGTTCACAGAGCCTTTGTCATTGATGCCGCGTGCAGCAGATTGGTTGGCAAAAGTGCCGGCGCCGTTGTTAATGAACAGATAGGTTCCGTCTTTATCCGTACCGACAACCAAATCCGGATCAGCGTCGCCATCCACATCGCCAAATGCAGCAACCCGGGCAGAGGGAATCGTGGCGACGCCGCGCGTGGATGCTTCATTGGCAAAGACATTGCCGGATTTTTGTATGAACAGGACATTGGGTTTGGTCGTCCCTATGCCGGTATAGGGAATAAAAGCATCTTCCAGACCATCCTTGTTGACATCGGTCCAGCAGACACCGCGAGCACCGGCGGAAAGGTCCAGTGCTGCGTTGCTGGAAAAAGAGGTGTTTTGCACGACAATCGGACTTGCCGGAGCATATATTTTCAAATTTTTATAGTAGGGACCGCTCAACGAGACACCCATCGCATTGGCGCCGAAAACGATATGGCGAAAAGATTCCACCTGACCGTTAAAGTCGTGCTCTTGAAAAAGCGAATCGTTGATCATGACCCAGGCTTTGCCCTGCGACCAGATGAGTTTGAAATTGTATTCTCTGTTGGCGTAATAATAGGTAGCTTTGTCCGAATCAGGCTCGGTTTTGGTGTACTCTCCATAAGGGATCGTGCCGGTCCGCGGGCCATAGCCAAAATAGGACTGCGATATGATTTTCCAGTTGCTCTTTTGGTCGAAATTGTATTTGACGTTGGTCTCCGACATGAGATACAAATAGGAACCCCAGGTCAAGTATAACAAACCATAGCCGAATAAGGGACGCGACCACAGGGAAAACGGCGTATAAGCGGTTTTCTCTTTGGTTTGCTTCCACATTTGATCATAAGGATTCAGATTGGTGATGGTGATTTCCGCTGTGCCCTCAAAGGGCAATGGATCGTTTAAATCGATGCGCAATTGACCCGTATAGTTGTTGGAGGTCCACCCCTTGCCGGCGACGAACGAGCCGGCTGTGTTGACAAACTTGCCCATGGGATTGTTGGCAGAACTCATAAGATCAGCCGAATAAAGCAGCCTGGTGTGGACCGGCGGCATGGTTTGACTCGAAA
Source organism: uncultured Cytophagia bacterium (assembly GCA_964387285.1). Taxonomy (GTDB): domain Bacteria; phylum Zhuqueibacterota; class Zhuqueibacteria; order Residuimicrobiales; family Residuimicrobiaceae; genus Anaerohabitans. The sequence goes on from CAYLWO010000056.1 coordinate 22,481, forward strand.
CAGAAGCAACAAAAAATAGCAGACTTAAAAAAAATCCATATGAATACGGCAATAGATTAACAATTAAACCATTGGATCGAGATTTCAAAGCAACCCTACTCCTTCTGCCACCCCGGATTCGAGTGAACCGATCTGCCGTAATTGTAAATAAATCAATTAATTAAAAAAATATCCATTTTAAAGACAAATTATTAACGCAACTATACCGCCTGAGTCTTGTTTTTGCGGAAAACTCTAGCTCACTTGAGCAACAACAATTTGATCACCGATCGTTTTTCCTTTGCCGTCAACAAACAATGGTACACGCCGGTGGCCACTGTTTTGCCATCATAATCCCTGCCATCCCAGCGCACTTTAAAATAACCCGGCGCACGAGGACCGGAGTATAACGTGCGCACCCGCTGACCGTTCAGATTGTAGAGGGTAATAGTGATCTCTTGCGGCGCCGCGATTTCATAAGAGATGGTGGTTTCCGGATTGAACGGATTGGGATAATTCTGCAGCAATGCGGTTTGCGTCGGCAGCATAGCCTGACATTCAACCGGTCCAAACTCTTGTACAGCGCCATCCATGGAAACAGCTTGCAGTTTATAGAAAACGCGTTGTTGAAATTCCGGCAGTGTTTCTTTATAAACATAATTACCGGTTTTATCAGCGGGAATCAGCTCCTGGTTGATCCGGGTAAAATTGGCCTGCCGGCCAACCGCGCGCAACACATTAAAGCCCTGGTGATTGCGTTGCAAAGAACTGGACCAATGGAGGGCATAGTCCACACCTTTAGCCACGGCTGTAAACGAACTCAACTCGATAAAGGTGATGGTTTGCAAATCCCAAAAATATTTGACAGAGTCGCTGCCGTCCTTCACTGTGAGCACCAAACCAAAATGCACCGGCAGAGTCGGATTCGGTATCAGCACCAGGCCGGCTTCGCGACCGACGAGTTCGTTGCCGATGCGCCAGTAATAACTCAAGATATCGCCGTCCGGGTCTTGAGCAGTAACGGAAAAAGCGTACCGGCGATAATAATGCATGGCCAGAAAAGCAGTGTCCGGGGTCACCTCAATCGTTGGCGGACGATTCAGATTCAGCACATGAACGGTTACGGTCTTGCGACTGATAGCGTTATTGTTATCTTTTGCGACGATTTCGAGATGGTAAACGCCTTGTTGCGTCATGTCCGGCGTCCAAACCAGATTGTGCATATTGACGCTGTCGAATTCGGCGCCCGGCGGCAGATTTTCCATAGTGAGATTCACAGGTCCGCCTTCCGGATCATAGGCATCGATATGCATCACCAGTGTGTTGGTCTCTATAATGCTGGTGTCGGCCGGCGCTGTAATCACCGGCGGTTCATTGGGAATCAAACGAGCGACGAAATCCACCATCTGCCCCGGCAAAGCCTCACAGACAACACTGACGTTCTGTAAACCGGAATCACCCATTTGCCAAAAAATGGCGGCAATGCCGGTGGAATCTGTGAGCACAGTTGGGTCCTTGCTGAATCGCCCGTTGCCGGAGGTAATAGAAAATTGCACACTGATGCCGCTGACGCCGTTTTGGAAAGCGTCGACAACCCGCACTTTGAGCGGATAGAGCAAATATTGACCGCTGCGACCTTCTTGCGCATTGCCAAAATAATAAACCAGTTCTCTGGCCGGACCGGGCAATGCATGCAACGTCATTTGTAAAGGTGAATTGTGCAAACCCGGGCTCGAGGCCATCACATAGCAAGGACCGGACTGCTTACCCAATTGAATATCCACTACCGCCAAACCGTTATTACCGGTGCGCACCGGTTGCTCTGCCAGGACAACGGCATCACTTGGTTGACAGGTGAACGTGATCGGCACGCCGGCTACGGCATTGTTATCCGCATCGAGCACACGGACGGTGATGGAATTGACTACGGTGTTGACTAGGGCGGAAATCTGATCTCCGTACATGGTGATCATCCGATCCGGTGGATTAAGCGTGACAGATTCATTGAACTCGGTTTGCACCGAATCGCCGATGGCCGCACGCACCGTAATGTTGCCCAAAGCGGAACCTGCCTGCAAACGTATGCCGGCCAAACCATAGCTATCGCTGTTGACCAGACTGTTGCCGACGATGGTCGCAATTCCCTGCGTTACGGTAAAGAACACCGGCACGCCAGAGATAGGGGATTGCAGTTCATTGACCACTCTCACCTGCAGGCTGTCGCTGAACAGATTGTTCGGTTGAGCATATTGCCCATCGCCTTTATAACGCGTCAGGTTCAGATAAGACGGTGCAGTGGCTAAAGCGGTAACGCGATTAGCTGCAGCGCCGACTGCGCTAAACTGCACATACTGGTTGCCCAGCGTCGGACCCAAAATCCACTTGACCGAGATTTGTCCCTGGCTGTCGGTCAACAACGGTGTCGCCGGTTCCACGCGGCCGCAGCCGGTAAGCGGCTGCAAAGTAATTTGTACATTGGGCGTCGGATTATCAAATTGATCCAGCGCTTGAATGACCACGGGTTTTTCCAAAACCGAGTTCAGCACTCCTGTTTGATGATCGCCTTCTGTTACGACAAAACGAACAGCAGGTCCGGCGATAAATTCGACTTGCGCTTTAGCGGCAAGAAAAATGTTTTTATCGCTGACCAGTGCGCGCACCCATTTAACGCCGACTTTTGTAGACCGCAATGCACCCCGGGTGATTCCCGCGGTATCGGTTGGTTGCGTCGGTTGGTCGAAGAGGTTGTTGTCGCCATCGGCGGTCAAAAAAACACGCTCACCGGCAACCGGATTGTTAAATTTATCCAGCAATTTGACCGTAACCTGCGCTGCATGAATGCCATCGGCAATCACCGGTGAAGAAGCGATCACTGTCGATTTCAAGGAATCCGCAAGGCCGTACATGGCGGAAAGAGTAAAAAGCAAAGGGGAATTCTGCAATGCGCTGACGCCGTTATCTGCTTCTACCCGCACGTGCTGTTTGCTCTGTCCGATCTCCTCTCCCAGACGAAAATTGATTTGCGCCAAGCCAAATTGATCGGTCTTGAGCGTCGTTGCGGACACCGGATTGTTGCCTAGCTTGCCGCTGCCTTGCACAACCGTAAAACGCACATCCTGGCCCGGGACCGGTTCCTGCGATCCATCGATGGCCTTGACCACAAGAGGTTTGCGCAGCAATTGACCCACCTGCCCGACCTGAAGGTTGCCGGAGACCATCAACAATTGCTCGGCAGTTGATTTTTTCGCAGAAACATGAAACGGGACCGGCGAGCCGCGGAGATGTTGACTGGTAGCGGCAAAAGATTGCGCTTCAAATACATTATTAAAAACACCAGGCGTATTGCCGAGAATAGGCGACACCGATGCAATGCCGTCGATATTGGATACGACTTTTATCAGGGAAACGCCGTCAAAATTGCCGCCACCGCGCCGCACGATGAACTGTACATCATGCTCCGGCACCGGAAATCCCTGCGCATCCGTTACGCGCACACGCAATGGTTGCGTGACCTGCCGGTTGATCAATCCGGCGGTGCTGTCGCCGGAAACCAGGACCAGGGCGACCGGATCACTCAGGGTCGTTGCGGTAAATACCACCGGTGAATTGGTCAGAGGCAGGCCATTGTGTTGTGCTACAGCTGAGACCGAGTAGACACCGCTGCCGGCTCCCAACAACAGAGTCACCTGAGCAATGCCCTCATGGTCCGTCAGCAGGGTCAGTTCACGCTGATTATTGATAGTGCCTTCACTGCTGGTCACGGTAAACGTGATCGGATGATTGGCAATGGGATTTGCATAAGGATCGGTGACAATGGCTTGAAACGGTTTGGCTAAAAGTCTGGATGCACGGCCAAATTGCCGGTCGCTGTCGCTGATTTTATTCAACACGGTCGGCGCTCCAACCCGGCTTCTGGCAGTAAACCTGACTGTATCATCAACACCACTATAGGAGGCAATGACCATATTATCGACATTGGCCTTGGCGCCCAGCGTCAAGCCTGCGGAGGCCAGACCGTTTTCATCAGTCCGTAAAAGTTGTTGTGCAAGGCCATTGACGTAACCGTTGCCGGCAATCACTTTGAAAAGAATGTCAAAGCCTGCTGAAGGTTGTTGATATGCGTCCTGCAAACGAACCGTCAACGATACCGGCATGGTTTGACCCACAATGCCGGACTGTCCATCACCACTGACATATTGCAATCTAGTGGGTTTTCTGGTGAGCCAGGCCGTAAATACGGCGTCCGCAGCCGTATGACCAGGCAAAAATACGCCCAGGGTTTGCGAGCGATTGCTGGAGACATCAGCCAGGGTCCAGGCCACGGCAGCCTCGCCGTAGCCGTTGGTGAAAACTGTTCTTATCGGACTGCCGGCCAGATTGCCGCCTCCGGTCAATACCTGAAATGTCACCTGGACATTGGCATGCGGATTACCATAAGGATCAATGACGCGGACGCGAATCGAATCTGCCAGGACCGTATCCGCTTCACCGTTCTGGCCGTCGCCGCTGATTTTGCTTAACGTCATGCCGGCAGCAGCCGACACCGTAGATATGAAATAAAGCGGGGAATTGGCCAGAGCGAGTCCATTGTAATGAGTCGCAGACACTGAAACCCGGTTCAATTGTCCTGCTTTTGTTCCCTGTTTCCAGGCTGCTTTAGCCAGCCCGTGTTGGTTGGTGGCGATCTGCCATTCCTGATGCAGACTGGCGTTTAAAGAGCCATTGCCTTCCAATACCTTAAAGATCACGGTTTGGCCGGCGACCGGGATTTGTTTGCCGTTCACCACGCGCACGATAATTGAATCTTGTGCCCATGCGCCGGCCTGACCGCTGGTTTGTTGCGGAGAAACGCGAACCAGTCGCAACGTATCAGGTTTTGTCACCGTTGCGGTAACGGTTAAAGGAGAACCGGTGAGTGCCGTATTTTGAAAAAAAGATTGCACCAGCAATTGCTGAGTCATGGCGCTGGTGGCGGATCCCATTTTCCAGGCCACCGAGGCATAACCGTTGCTGTTGGTGGTCCGAGCGAGTTGCGTCAGGTCACCGGGAAAAAGTTTTCCCTGTCCGCTTTGCACCTGAAATTGTACGGTATGCCCCATAGCCGGCGCCCCGTTATCCAGCAGCACTCTGACTTGCACTGAATCCGGCAGCACCCAGCCAAAAGCTCCCTGAGGCGCGGCGGAACTGATCAGTCTAAGCGCGCGGGGATTGTTCATGGTCGGGTCGATGGTGGTATAAACGGTAAAGACCGACTGCTGTCCTGCGACCTGCGGCATGGTGACCAAAACGGTTTGCGTATTAGCGTTGTTGGCCACGATATAGTTTACTCTGGCAATGCCCTGATGGTCCGTATATACCGGTTGGGTTTCGACAAAAAAACCATCGGTAGATTCGAAATTCACCGGCGCACCGGCCACCACAACGCCGCGAGCATCACGCACCAGAACCTGCAGCGGCGTGGCTAACGCTCGCCTGGGCGCCCCGGTCTGGTTATCTCCGGCGTATTTTTCCATCACCGTCGGTTTGCTGAAATAGAGTGTTTTGCCTGCCGCCACCCTGGCCATTTTTAGAGTCGTGCCGTCGGTCAAGGCAATTTTAACCGCTACGGTGTCGCGCTGACCGAGTCCGAAATGCTGCAGAGGATCGCTTTGACTGCAAAAACCAAAAGTGCTGATATTCTGCCTGTGGCCGATCAGATGATTTAGATCGTCCAAATGGCCTTTTTCAAAAATCCAGATTTTCGTGCCGAAAGCGCCGGCATCGCCTTTGGGTCCGCGGCCCTTGATCTTTAACCAGCGGTTGGTATTGCTGAGATCATTACGGAACAGATGATTGGAATAGATCTTATCCCTCACTTTGTTGGTATCAGTTACATAAATATCCAGATCGCCGTCATTGTCGATATCGGCAACGCCGGCGCCGCGCGGGTCAGAATAATAAACCTCCAACCCGGTATTCTCGACCAGTTGAAAATTTCCCTTGCCGTCGTTTAAATAAAGCCGATTGTACTGCGCCGCGTCGTCTCTGGAAATAGCATACAGATCCAAATCACCGTCGTTATCGACATCAAACAGCACGCTGGTAAAGCCTCTTTGATAGATCGAATACGAATCGGTCAGATCGATAAAGGTGCCGTCGCCGTTGTTTTTATAGACATTCAGTTTGCGCAACTGGTAACCATCGCTGCTGGAGACGAACAGATCCAAATCGCCGTCGTTGTCAAAATCGGCAAACGTGGCGCCGTCGCTCCAGCCGTTGCCCAGCACGTTCAAGGCGCCGGCCATGTTCACATACGAACCGTTTGCCTGCTTGTCCAACAATTGATTGCATGGACGCGCTCCTCGTTGGGCGCGATCGACCCGTGAAATATAGATTTCCTGCTCGCCGTCGTTATCATAATCGGCGATAGTCAAACCGTTGGGTCCCAGGCCGTCTTCTGCCAGGGTAAAAGTGCCTAAATCAACAGAACGGTATGTGCCGTTGCCTTGATTCATATAAAAGCAATAGGCTTCCGGCAAATAGGTCAATGTCCTGGAACCGACGGAAAACAAATCCATCCACCCGTCGTTATTGGCGTCAAAAGCAGCCACACTGCGGGTGCCGTTATCTGCGCTGGACAAGCCGCTGGTCAAAGTAACGTCGTTAAAATATCCATGACCGGAATTATTATAAAGCCGATTATACGCATGCCCATAGGGTTCCTGGTAAGTGTTGCCGTTGTATACATCATAATCGCCGTCATTGTCCATGTCAAAAAATACCAGACCATGACTGCCGATGCCATAGGCATCCTGCAATCCTCTTGCTCTGGCATCTTCGCGAAATGCGTACGGCGGACTGTTATAGTTGATGTAAAGAAGATCAACAAACGCCGCACTGCCTTCAGCTGCGTTGGAAACATACAAATCAGGCAATCCATCGCCGGTCACATCGGCAAAAGCCACGCCATGTCCATAGCGATAATAACCGTCCAATTCCATACCTGGCACTGCTTTCAGGCTCGTGACGTCCATAAACTTTATTTGCGTCTTTAATGTGGGTGTGAAAAGCAACAGTGTGAGAAAAGCGAGTGAACAGACAGTACGAAATGAGAATGGACGGTTTTCATCGCTGAAAAATCGATGTTGTCTGCTTGCTATAAAGCAACGCTTCTCCTGTGCTTGACTCAACTTGTGCCAGTGTAAAAATTTGAGCCAACTCAAGTCAGTTTCCTCCATTTCCCACGATTAAATCCCGATGGTTATCTTTAATATATTTATATAAAAATTAATAAGATACAAAATTTGCTTTTACAACCGCATCGGGCTGCAATGCAAACACATTTCTTTAGAAAAACCAAAACGCAAAAATCGTACCTGGTTGGAAAAAAGCGCCTGGTAAGACAAAAAAAAATCACTGATTAAAATGCAGCTAATGTGATGGCCGGCATAATCAATGGAAAAAGTTCACTTCATAAATAAGAGCTTGATGCTCGCACAATACTCATTGCAGGACATTCTGCAAAGGTATACGCCCGAAGAAACCAACCTTCCCTGATCATCGCGTCCATCCCAGATCAAATGGTGCGAACCGGTTTGAAAAAAAGAACGGGCGAGCACGCGCAATCGTTTTCCAGCGCTGTTAAAAATTTCTATACGCACCTGGCTGGGATGGGCTACAGAAAAATCTAATCTTGTAGAAGGATTAAACGGATTAGGATAATTTTGCGCAAGGTTGAATTGAGCCGGAGCCAATGCATTTTGAGTCAAGCCGCTGATGATTTCCAGACGCCACTTTTGCTCAATGGTTTGTACTCCATCAGTCACACGTACGATAAAAAAAGAATAACTTGGCAGAGTAAGCGGTGGTTGGAAGGTTATCTCTGAGCCGGCAAGCTCCAACCTGGCATTATCAAGCCACCAGGAATATTCCAAAGATCGATTGTCAGGATTCTCCACTTTTACGGAAAATTCATAGGAGCGTGACTGCAACGCGATCACCGTGTCCTGCGGCGTAAAATGCATCAATGTAAGAGGTCGGTAGACGTCGCTCACGGTTATATTCAGGGTTGCTGAAGCACGACCACCGTATCCGTCCTGAGCGTAAAAGACAATAGGCCATATGCCGGATTGCTGAAAGCCAATAGTCCAAACCAACTTTTTCATGCGCGCGTCAAAAAAAGCGCCGTCCGGCAGACCATCAGCAGAAAAAGTGAGTGAATCGCCATCCTGATCCGAGCCGGACACCGTAAGAGAAAAAACATCTCCCTCATAGCAGGTCGTATCACCGGGACAGAGAACGATGGGAGGATGATTCATGAGCAATGTTGCAGCAAATGAAACAACAGAGGATTCATGACCAAGCAGAACAGCTGAAATGCTTTGTACACCATTATCACCGAGCTGCCAGTTCACCTTAACCGAGCCGGCGGAATCACTGGTGACCACGGAAGCTGGTAGCAAAGAACCATTTCCGCTTGTCACCGCAAAACGCACATCTGCGCCTCGCACCACTTCTCCCCAATCATCCAATACCTGCACAATCAAAGGCAAGGGCAGCACTGTGCCTGGGCGACCGGATTGATTAGAACCGGATATCATTTTCAAAGCAACCGGCAGGCGCGGCAGCGCCCGTGCTCTAAAAGTGATATCGGCGAAACCGGAATTCAGAACGGACCAGCGATACAGACCGGGTAAATCGCCCATCATCCACTGCCGGCTGATCACGCCTTGCGCATCAGTAATTTCCTCAGAAAAATGCAGCGTCGCATCAGGCCACTCTTCTGACCATTGTAAGGCATATCCACTGATCGGATTATTAAAAGAATCGGTCAAAGCAACAACCACCGGCATGGCCAATGCCGCTCTGATTGGCGCGTTCTGTTCATCGCCGGATACCTTGCTTAAAAAGGCCGGTGGTCCAGGCAAATAACAAATGGACACGGAATCAAGCACCACCGAGCTGTATTGAATCACAGCCCATACTTTTTTCACTTCTGCGCGCGTGCTGCTCAGGAAACCGTAACAGCGACCTTGTTTATCTGTAGCTGTCTGCGGTTGAATTATTGAATTGGCGTTGCCGCTGGCGTCTAGTTTCACCAGCAGGTCGGCTAACGGTTGACCTTGTTTGCCTTTCAGCACAATTTCAATGCGGCCGGTTGCCCTGCCGTTGGCAATGACCGTGCTGTCGCAAATTATATGCGACTGTTTTCTGTCAATCTCTGGCAATACAATATTAGAGCTAAAAAGCATAGGCGAGCCCTGCAGATCACGACCGTCTTCGGCAGCCACAGCCCGAATCAGCACAGTTCCGGGAATATAGTTGACGTGCAGAAACGCGGCGGCCAAACCACTGCTGTCGCAATTAACGCTGGTTTGCGACGCACCGTCAAAATCGCCGTCGCCCTGCAGGATCAGAAAGACGACACGGCCATCTGGCGTTGGGTTGCCGGTCGAATCAACAACCATGACCTGCAGCGGTTGCGCCAATGCTTGATTGGGCAAGGTATTTTGGTTGTCGCCCGATTTTTTTATCATACGAAAGGGTCGGCCGCTGACCGCTGATGCAGAAACAACAATCGGAGAATTGCTCAAGCCAGTGGCACTGATCCGGAGTTTGTTACTTTCAACGCCGGAATAGGGTCCCAGCCGCCATGCACAGCGGGCATATCCCTGTTCGTTGGTCATCAAGCGAAGGCTATCAGAGCCGTTTACTTTACCCCCGCCATTTGCAATTTCAAATAAAATAGGTTGCATGGCAACGGGATGACCGTCGTCATCTGTCACCAGTACGGCTACAGAATCAGCTAACAATTGATTCACAACGCCGTTCAGCAGCATCGAACCTGAATAAATCATTTTCGTCGCCTGAGCCAAAGTTGCAGCGGTGAATACAACTTTAATTTCAGGTTGATCCACCACAAAAGCAGAGACCATTTGTTGTGCCGGTGAACTCGGGCCCAATCGCCAAAATACGCGCGCCTGACCATTGGGCTGGGTGATAACTGTAACCGAGTCCGATTCCGCCACCTGTCCTGCGCCGGTTTGTACCCGGAAGCGAATACGCTGATTGGGAAAAGCGAGGCCGTCGCTATGGGTCAATTTTACGGTCAACGGAACCGGCAACAGCGTATTGGCCGGCCCGGATTGCTCGTCACCACTCATCTTTTTTAACACCAGCGTATCAGGAAACTCGACATGAGCAACAACCGTCAGCGGCGTGCCCGGCAAAGGCTGGTTTTGGAAAACGGCATTGATCATCATTTGCTGCACTGCAGCGCCGGGCTGTGCTCCCAGTTGCCAGGCTACAGCAGCATAGCCTTGACTGTTGGTGGCGCGTTCTAACTGTATGGCAGCGCCGGGAAAAATCAATCCTTGTTCTGCATTCACGCCAAAGCTGACTGCCTGGCCCTGACAGGGCGATCCGTCATCCCAAAAGACTCTCACTTTGATCGAATCGGCTAAAAACATACCGGCTTGTCCATTCGGATTTTGCGGGCTGATTAAACGAATTTCGTTTGGCACGTGCACTACCGGAGACTCTTTTTTTGTAGCGGTAAAATCAACCACAGCAGCCGGCGCCAGGGGCATGACAACATGAATGTTTTGCACTGTCGCGCCGGCGCCGACCACATAATGAACGCGCGCCATGCCCTGTTCATCAGTATAAACCGGTTGTGTTTCTACAATCGATCCGTCAGCTGAAGAAAACTGAACCGGCGCGCCGAATACCGGTTGTTGACGGTTGTCTCTGACGCGAACGGTCAGCGGCCATTCCAGAATCTGGCCGGCTAACGCAGTCTGATTGTCGCCGGCCACTTTATCCAAACGTGTTGGTTTGGCAAATTTTATTTTTTGCCCAGCGGCAACAGTCGCCATTTTTAAAACTGTACCATCGGTGAACGTGATTTTGACAGCAACGGTGTCTCGTTTCCCCAAGCCAAAATGCTGCACCGGATCGTCCTGGCAGCAAAAGCCGTAATTACTGATGATCTGTTTGTAACCGACCAGGTGGTTCAGGTCATCCAATCGGCCTTTTTCAAAAACATGAATTTTGCTGCAAAAGCCGCCGAGATCGCCTTGCGGTCCCCGACCGGTGATTTTTAACCAGCGATTGGCAGAAGAGAGATCGTTGCGAAAAAGGTGATTGTTGTAAAAACTCGAATCAGCTTTATTGGTATCCGCTGCATATACATCCAGATCGCCGTCGTTGTCCACATCCGCCACGGCGACGCCGCGGGGATCGAACAGCCGCACCTCCAGACCGCTGTTTTGCACGGCCGTAAATTGTCCGGCGCCGTCGTTCAGGTACAACCGATTGCTCTCTATCGCATTGTCTTTGGAAACTGCCCAGAGGTCCAAATCGCCGTCGTTATCAGCGTCAAACAACAAAGTCGAAAAACCGCGTTGATAAATATTATACTCATCTGTGAGATCTGTAAAAGTGCCGTTGCCGTTGTTGCGATAGATCAGTATTTTTTTTACCTTTTTATCATAGCTGCTGGCGACAAAGAGATCCAGATCACCGTCATTGTCATAATCGGCGAACGTGGCGCCGTCGCTCCAGCCGGCGCCGAGCAAGCCTAATTCTTCTGCTTTGTCTACATAGCGGCCGTTCGGCTGCTTGTCCAGCAGCTGATTTTTTGCGCGCGCTCCTTTTTGCGCACGGTCAACCCGGGAGATATAAATCTCTTGCTCGCCGTCTTCATCATAATCGGCGATGGTCAAACCATTGGGACCAAAACCGTTCTCTGCCATATCCGCAGTGCCCAGATCAGCGTATTTAAAAGTGCCGTTGCCCTGATTCAGATAAAAATAATAGGGCTCGCGAACATACGTCAAGGTTTTCGAACCCACTGAAAAAAGATCCAGCCAGCCGTCGTTGTTGGCGTCAAATACCGCCACACTGCGCGTCCCGGTATCTGCTGTCGGCAAACCGACCGCAGTTGTGACATCGGTAAAAACGCCCTGGCCGTTATTCTTATAGACGCGATTACAGGCGTGACCGTAGGGTTGCTGATAGGTGTTGCCGTTAAAAAGATCATAGTCGCCGTCGTTGTCCATGTCGAAAAAAGCGAGACCATGACTGCCGATGCCGTAATTATCGGTCACACCTCTGGCAACAGACTCTTCACTGTAGGATTTTCCGGCGTGACTGATATAGAACACTTCCGGATAGGTAACGTCTCCTTCAGCTGCATTGGACACGTAAAGGTCGGCTAAACCATCGCCCGAGACATCGGCAAAAGCAACGCCGTGGCCAAAGCGGGAGCGGCCGTCGATGAGCAGTCCTTTGACCTTTTTTGCGGCTGTTATGTCGGTAAATTGTATAGTCTGCGCTGTCAGAGGTAGGACGAGCCCGAATAAAAACAGCGTCATGCCCGCGTTGGCACTTCTTGGTCCAAATGTCAATTTGCTGCGATTCATGGCTGTGTTCTTTCAATATTTTGCATCTGGACGCAAAATAGATAAGCGAAAGAGGATGATATGAAAAAAAACATAATAAATACCTGTAAAACTGCATAGATATACCGTAGAATCAGGGTATTGCGGAAAAAAAAAAGAGTTGGGGTTGGAGGAATATTTTAGTAATATAACTAACCGAATTGAGCGTAGAGGAAAACCATGTTATACTACTCATTGTCAATTTCCCGATTCCTCTGTAATCTGTTCATTATAATAATTTACTATATCTAGGAAAATATCTAGTTCTGACTATACAACTTACGGCATCATCATGAAATCAATCATCGGTATAATCGGCGCCGGTCCTGCCGGGCTATTTGCCGCCATTCATGCAGCAAAAGCAGGCGCAGCGGTATTGCTGTGGGACAGCAATCCGAGCCCGGGCCGTAAACTGGCGGTCACGGGAAATGGCCGCGGCAATCTTTCCAACTCCCATGTCCGTGCCGAGCAGTATGGCTGTGATAGTCCCTCTGCTCTGCAGAAAATATTGACCAGACATGATCACGCCTGGTTGCGCCGCACCTTGTTCGACCTGGGCGTATTGACATTTTGTACCGAAGATGGTTGGTGTTATCCGCAATCTCTATCAGCGGCTGCAGTTGCAGAAATCTTGACTGTGGCAGCAAAGAAATATGGGGCAGTGATCTATTCAGAATGTAAAATTAAAGATGTACAACGGAAAGACCGGGAATTTATTATTACAGCTACCGGCAATCGCACCTATCAAATTCAACGTCTGGTTCTCGCCTGCGGCGGTAAGGCGCATCCGCAACTGGGCGCCGACGACAGCGGATTACGTTTGGCTGAAAAGTTGGGCATTCAGACACAAGCCATGCGACCGGCCCTGGCGCCGTTGCGCGCTGATGTGAAAGCGTTGCACAAACTGCAAGGCGTCCGTCTGGATGTTCATGCTTCGCTATATGACGGGAAGCAACGGCTGGGCAGCACTTGTGGCAATCTGATTTTCACGCAATATGGATTGAACGGTCCGGCTGCCATGAATGTGAGCTGTCTCGTCAATTCCGAAAACAAACAAAAGTTGCAGATCGCATTAAACTTTCTGCCAAACTGCCTGGCAGACTTTAAATCGCTGTTTGAAGAGAAAACAAAACAGGGGTGGCCATTGTTTTCCATGTTGACTTGTGCCTTACCGCCTAAATTGGCAACCTTTCTCATGACACAGCTTGGCCTGCGTGCAGACCGGGACATCAGTGACCTGTCTGAAAGTGAAATTCGAGAACTGTATGACCTCTTGACGCATTTCCGCATTTCTGTTCAGGGCGTTCAGGACTTTTCGCATGCGCAACTGGCTGCCGGCGGTGTACCGTTGAGTGCTGTTGATCCACTGTCCATGGCATCCAGACAGGCGCCGGCTGTTTATCTGGCCGGTGAGATTCTGGACGTAACCGGTCCTTGCGGAGGGTACAATCTGCACTTTGCATTTGCTACCGGTGCGTGCGCAGGCATCTCGGCTGCGGGATGACATCGCAGATTAAATCTCTAAAACTTGACCACTCATCAGGCGAATTTCACAAATTTGCAGTTTTGCCGATTTCTCTAAAATCAATTCGTGTCAGTTCGGGGAATTCGTGGTTAAAACCTTTATCGATTAAATTCATTCAGGCCGCCCTGGTCCTCAGAACTACTTGAGAGGCATTGTGGTTGCCATCGCAGTCTGTACTCGGTTGTAAAAAGCCTGCGGATCAGGACCAGAATCGGTTTTAACCCATGTCACCAGAGTCGAATCCGTCAGATAAACGGCAGTCAAATTGGCCTGCACGCGCACGATGGGTTCCTTATCCTTCACACAGAGACGCTTCATGGTCGGCAGAATCTCTGACAAATCAATGTCCGGGAAACTCGATCTAATTCTCGCCAACTGATAAAGCGCACTTTTGCGCACGCCCGGATTGTCCGATTTCAACGAAGCTTTGTACTGAAACAGTATCTTGGCTAATTTTTCTGCCGACGGTCTTTGCAAAGGGGAATATTGTCCGAAAGAAATGTTTGCCAGAAGAAAAATTGCCGACAAGACAACCGCCATGGTTTTCATGACATCCTCCTATCGTATTTCTCTTAACAGTAGAAAGTACGAATATCATCACACAGTGTTACAGTCCTGATAAAATAATTGCATGGCATGACAGATTTTTTACCAATGCAGCGGAGGCATCAAGCATGTGCAACACAGGAATGCAGGAATAATAGTATTCGTAACGCTGCACACCCATGTGGGCAGATCAACAACTCTGCCAGATAACCTTGCCAAGGTTGGCAACCTTCGCAAGAGTGTTTGCACGAATCATCGGGTTTCTTTTCTATTGCCTGCCGTTGCAGTTTTTCGTACATTTCAACATGAAAAAGCCCTACTTTTTTATCAAAATTTCCGCTACCGGAAATGATTTTATCCTCTTCGACAACCGCGATGACCATTTTGACGCCAGACGGGATGCGCTTTTTTTCAGCCGGCTCTGTCAACACCATATGGCCATCGGCGCGGACGGCGTCATTCTGCTGGAAAAAAGTGCGCATGCGGATTTTCGTTATGTGCACATCAACTCGGATGGTTCCAATGCCGAGATGTGCGGCAACGGCTCCCGCGCCATTGCCTGGTTCGCCCACGATATGGGTATTGTACAAAACAAAGCCTCTTTTGAAATCAACGGCCTTATTTATCACGCCTGCATTGACGGCCTGAGCGTCACCACCGAGTTCGTTCCTGCTGCTGAACCGGATTGGACGGTTGATATTGTCGACGAACCCGATATGGAAAACGGCGGTTTTATCGATACCGGGGTGCCTCATTTCGTAATCTATAGCCGAGCCGTGCAACAACTGGATGTGGCCCTGTTGGGAAAAAAATACCGCCATCATGCCCGTTTTCCGGCCGGCAGCAATATCGACTTTGTTCAGGTGTTGGGAGCGCAACAATTGCGCGTGCGCACCTTTGAACGCGGAGTTGAAGCGGAAACCCTGGCATGCGGCACCGGCGCCGTGGCCTCTGTATTAATCAGCAGCAGGAAGAAAAATATCACTTCGCCCTGTTCGGTGCAATTTCCCGGCGGCCAGGTCCGCGTCGAATTCAGCGCCGATTTTCAGCATATCGCATTTACCGGAACGGTGACGCCTGTATATCGAGGAACAATCGAGGAAACCTTTTATGCATAAAAAATTGGGGCATCGTCTGCTCATCGGCGGTCTGATCGGACTGGCTGCTGCCGCACTCTTGTTGTTGTTCACCTATGGCTTCCAGAGTGATCTCTTTGATGCTTTTGAGGCCAAGTCATTGGACTGGCGTTATCTGAAACGCATCAAATTGCTCTGGGAACAGCGTCAGGGCGCCGAGATAGAAGATATTATCATTGTGGATATTGATAATCGCAGCCTGGAAAAGCTAGGCCGCTTCAGTCAATGGCCGCGCACCTATCACAGCCAAATCATCGATTACATCACCGCCGGCGGCGCCAAGGCTATCGGCTTTGACGTGCTCTTTATGGAACCCGATCAAATTGCGGAAAACGATTCCAGCTTTATTCAGTCGACGAAAAACTCGGGGATTGTCTATCACGCCATGGCCTTTTCCATGGCCAATCCCGACGCCTTTCTCTATCCCATGGAGGCGCCGCCGGCCGGCATGCAGGTGGAACGGTTGTCTACCGTTCTGCCGGATGAAGCGGCTGCTGTTTTTAAAAAAGCGGATCGTATGGACGGCAAGTTGATTCCCCTGTACAACGCAGCCGCCGGCATCGGCTTTGCCAACTTTTCGCCGGACAACGACAGCGTCATTCGTTCCATGCCGCTGTTCCTCACTTTTGCCGGACGACAATATTTTGCTCTGTCCATCGCCATGGTCATGGGCGCCATGAACGCCAAACCGCAGGACGTCTCCGTCATTCCGCATAAAGAGATCATTGTCCAACCGGAAGGACAACAGCCGTTGCACATTCCCATTAACGACAGGGGAAGAGCGCTGATCAACTATCAAGGCACGTTTCAAACTTTTCGTTATGTTTCATACTATGATGTGCTCATGCAACGCATTCCTCAGGAAATGTTTAACGGCAAATATATCCTGGTGGGAACTTCGGCTGCCGGTCTTTCGGATATCCGGCCAACGCCATTCCAGGACGCTTTTCCCGGCGTCGAAGTGCATGCCAATGTCATATACGAATTGCTCACCGGCCAATACATCAAAGTGCAAAAGCCCGCTGCCGTGCGGTTGTTGATGGTCCTGTTCGCCGTTCTGATTGCTCTGGTCGCCATGGCTTTTCGTCCCTGGCTCAGCGGCTTGCTCGGCATCGTCATTGCCGGCGGTTTGGCCTGGCTTTCGTTGGTGTGGTTCAGCCGGTTCGGTTTTTGGCTTGAATTGGTACGGCCGACGTTAACCATTCTGTTCTCATTTCTGTTTGTGTTTATCTATCGTTATATCGACGAAGAGCGCAGCAAACGATTTATTAAAAACATGTTTCAGCATTATGTCACAGCCACTGTGGTGGATGAGCTGCTCAAACAACCGGACATGCTGAAACTGGGCGGAGATCGACGCATCGCCACTGCTTTCTTTTCCGACATCAAGGACTTTACCACTGTATCGGAAAAGCTCGAGCCGGAGGAATTGGTATCACAGTTGAATGAATATCTTTCCGCCATGACGGACGTGGTCCTGAAATACAAAGGCTACCTGGACAAATATGAGGGCGATGCCATCATGGCGGTGTTCGGCGTGCCGGTGGATCAGAAGGATCATGCGGAGCGCGGCTGTCTGGCGGCATTGGATATGCAGGAGATATTGATCGGCCTGCGCGAAAAGTGGGCTAAAGAGGGAAAGCCGTTGTTCCATGTGCGCATGGGCCTGAATTCAGGTCCCATGATCGCCGGCAATATCGGCGGCGAGGACCGTTGCGATTATACGGTGATCGGCGATTCGGTGAATCTGGCTTCACGGCTGGAAGGCGCCAACAAACAGTACGGCACCTCCATCATGATCAGCGAGTTTACCAAAGAGCTGCTGCCGGAAAAATATGCGTTGCGCGAATTGGACCTAATTCGGGTCAAGGGCAAATTAAAACCGGTGCGGGTCTATGAGTTGATCGGACAGGATCGCTCCAAGGTGAGCAATGCTCAGCTGCTGTCTCTGCCCGAGTATGAAAAAGGCCTGGCTGCCTATCGCGCCAAGCGCTGGGACGATGCCATCGCTGCTTTTCAACGCGCTTTGGCTGCCGACGTGCAGGACGGTCCCAGCAAGACCTATATACAGCGTTGTGAATTTTACAAAAAGAATCCCGTGCCTTTGGATTGGGACGGGGTATTTGAAATGAAAACCAAATGACGTTGAACGTGACACGTTCCACGTTTAACGTTCAACGTTCAACGGAAAAACCATGAACAAATCCCGTACAAGTTATATTTATGGCTGGAATCCAATAATAGAATGGCTAGCGGCCGATTTGCCGGTGAGCAAAATCTTTTTAGCGCGCGGCAACGAGCAGCGCAAGGAACAGGATTTACACCGTTTGCTGGAAGCGAAAAAAATCCCCTTTCAATCCGTTTCGCGGCAAGAGATGAGTCAAAAGCTCGGACATCAGGATCACCAAGGCGCCGCGGCGTTGATACATCTGCCTGATTATGTTACTTTGGAAGAAATGCTTGCTGGCGGCAGCGAAACGGATCCGCTGTTCATTGCCGTTCTCGACCAGATTCAGGATCCGCACAATCTTGGCGCCATTCTTCGTTCTGCCGACGGCGCCGGCGTGCATGGCGTCATCATGCCCAGGGATCACAGTGTGGAGTTGACCCCGGCGGCGTTCAAAGCCTCAGCCGGAGCTGCCGCGCACGTCCCCATCTGTCGTGTAACCAATCTGGTGCGAACCATGGAGGAGCTTAAAAAAAACGGTCTCTGGCTGGCAGGGACCGATGACAAAGCCGAACAGGAGTATTGGCAACGGGACTTGACCGGTCCCATTGCCGTGGTTATGGGCAGCGAGGGAAAAGGCATGCGCCGGCTGGTGGCGGAAACCTGTGATTTTCTGGTGCGCATTCCCATGTACGGCAAGGTCAATTCGCTCAATGTGTCGGTGGCATCGGGGTTGATGTTTTTTGAGGTGAAAAGGCAACGGTTGGCAAAATCAGGCAAATAGATCAAGATCGAGGTCTAAAAAGAAAATTTGTTAAGAGTTTTTTATTTATCAAACAAACTTATTATTTGTTTGAAAAAAATTTAAATATTTGTTTTTATAAAGTTAGTAGTTCCGGCTTTAGCCGGAGAAAATTCCGGCCGGAACTAGATACTCTAGATCTACTTTTTGGACACCTCGCAAGCTGGGGTGGGACATTCGTCCCTCTCATTTTCATTGCGGGATTTGCGGGATGTATGTCCCGCTTTGATGCATCTCATCAGACGTCGCTACGCGACGTAAATGATTTTTGCTCGTCCGGA
>CAYLWO010000057.1:0-24512 GCA_964387285.1 uncultured Cytophagia bacterium
CTTTGCCATCCGCGAAGGCGGACGCACGGTCGGCGCCGGCGTGGTGACCAAGATTATTAAATAAGCAAATTGCAGTGATAGAATCGCGCACGCTTTCAACAGGATGCGGCGCAAGGGTGTTTCGCTCATACGGACAACATCCTCCATTAAAGTTAATCGGAGTCTTTTAAATGTCGGGTCAAAAACTACGAATCAAACTCAAAGCGTACGATCACCGATTGATCGACAAGTCCACGGAAAAAATCATCAAAACGGCCAAAACAACCGGTGCGATGATCGTTGGACCCATTCCTTTACCCACATGCCGTTCCGTATACACGGTGCTGCGTTCACCCCATGTGGATAAAAAGTCGCGTGAGCAGTTTGAAACTCGCGTACACAAGCGACTCATCGATATTCACAATTCTTCTCCCAAGACGGTGGATGCGTTGATGAAACTGGAACTGCCGGCCGGCGTGGATGTCGAAATCAAAGTGTGATCCAGGTTTTTTGCTCTAGTTTATTGAACTCGCGATATTTCTATAACCCTATTTGATGGTATTTCAATGCGCGCTATTATAGGTAAAAAAATCGGCGTAACCCGGATCTTTGATGAAGCCGGCAACATGGTTGCCGCAACGGTCATCGAAGCCGGCCCCTGCATCGTGACTCAGGTCAAAACTGAAGAAAAGGACGGCTATCAGGCCGTGCAAGTAGGCTTTGGCGAGAAAAAGGAAAAGCACACCACCAAGGCCCTGATGGGGCACTGCAAAGCTTCCGGCAAAGGACCCTTTCGCGTATTGCGCGAGCTGCGCGATCTCGATATCGGCCAGGATTTAAAGGTCGGTGATGAGATCAAAGCAGATATCTTTGCGGCTGGCGACGTAGTGCGCGTCACCGGCGTGAGCAAAGGTTTGGGATTTCAGGGCGTTGTTCGCCGGCATCATTTTAGCGGCGGCCCGGTTTCGCACGGTCAAAGCGACCGCTTGCGCGCGCCGGGTTCTTTGGGACAATCCTCCTATCCTTCACGCGTGTTCAAGGGTTTGCGCATGGCCGGACGCATGGGCGGCGACATTGTGACGCTGCGCCATCTGCGTGTGCTTAAAGTGGATACCGCCAACAATCTGATTCTTATCAAAGGGGCGGTGCCAGGAACAGAAAACGGGATCGTTTTAATCAGAAAGTAAACTCGCATATGGAATTACAAGTTTACACCAAGGATGGTAAAGAGGCCGGACGCAGCATCAAGGTCTCAGACAGTATTTTTGCCGTGGAACCGAACGAGCATGCGGTCTATTTGGCGGTCAACGCCCAACTGACCAACCTTCGCCAGGGAACCCGCGCCACCAAGACCCGCTCCGATGTATCCGGCGGCGGCAAAAAACCGTGGAAGCAAAAAGGCCGCGGTACCGCGCGCTCCGGTTCCAGCCGTTCACCCATCTGGCGCGGCGGCGGCACCACCCACGGGCCGCAACCGCAAGAGTTCGAATTCAAACTTCCGGTCAAGGTCAAACGATTGGCCCGCAAGTCGGTGCTTTCTTCCAAAGCCAAAGAAAACGAAATCAAAGTGGTTGAAGATTTCAACCTGGATAAGGCCAAGACCAAAGAAGTGGCAGTGGTTCTTAAAGATTTCGGCTTGACCGGCAATAAAACTTTATTGTTGCTGCCTGAATATGATGAAAAATTCTGGCAAGCCAGCCGCAATATTAAAAATCTGCAAGTACACATCGCACAAGATGCATCGACCTACGATCTGTTGCATTGCCGGACGTTGCTGGTTATGGAAAGTGCGATCAAAAAGCTGGAGGGTGCGTTCAAATCATGAAAAAGCAACACCCCATTATCATCAAGCCGATCTTGACTGAAAAGGCGCTCAAGATGCAGGAAGACAAACACCGCTACTCTTTTCAAGTCGATACGGATGCCAATAAAATCGAGATCAAGCAAGCGGTGGTTAAAAAGTTTCAGGTGCGCGTGCAGGACGTCAGGACCATCAACGTCAAGGGTAAAACCAAAAAACAGAACACGCGTCGCGGCATCACCCACGGCAAACGGTCGGACTGGAAAAAGGCCATTGTGACCTTGCACCAGGAAGACAAGATCGATTTTTTTGAAAGCACCAAAACCAAATAGCTGAATACCAGGAGAATCACGAATGTCCGTTCGCACGTTCAAACCCATAACACCGGGACAGCGGCATAAAACCGTAAATAATTATGATGAAGTGACTTGCTCGACGCCCGAGCCCTCGCTTCTGACTCCGCTGCGCAAGTCCGGCGGTCGCAACAATCTCGGCCGCGTGACCTCTCGTCATCGAGGTGGTGGACATAAACGTTTATATCGCATTATTGATTTTAAGCGCAACAAGTTGGAAATTCCGGCGCAAGTCGCCACCATAGAGTACGATCCTAATCGCAGCGCCAATATTGCCCTGTTGCATTATGCAGACGGCGAGAAACGCTACATTCTGGCGCCGGTTGGACTGCAGGTGGGCGATACGGTCATCTCCGGAGCTACGCCGGAAATCCGTCCGGGCAACGCCATGCCGTTGGAAAAGATTCCGCTGGGCACTTTTGTGCACAACGTGGAAATGAAGAAAGACAAAGGCGGACAACTGGCGCGCGGCGCCGGATGCTATGTGCAGCTTATGGCCAAAGAGAACGATTACGTCCAGTTGCGTCTGCCCTCCGGCGAAGTGCGCTTGGTGCGCATCGATTGTCGGGCGACCATCGGCCAGGTCGGCAACACAGATCATGAGAATGTCAGTATCGGCAAGGCCGGCAGAAGCCGCTGGTTGGGACGCAGACCGCAAAGTCGCGGAGTCGCGATGAACCCGGTTGATCACCCCATGGGCGGCGGCGAAGGCAAGAGTTCAGGCGGTCGTCATCCGTGCACGCCGTGGGGCAAACCCACAAAAGGGTACAAGACCCGCAAAACCAAAGGCTCGGATCGACTAATCGTTAAACGCAGAAAGTAATGGGTGTGAATCATGGCAAGATCACTGAAAAAAGGTCCCTATATCGATGAACGGCTGTTCGAAAGAATCGAACTGCTGAACAAAGGCAATCAGAAAAAAGTAATCAAGACCTGGGCGCGCCGGTGCACCATTCCACCCGAGTTTGTCGGGCATACGCTGGCCATTCACAACGGCAACAAGTTTATCCCCATCTTTATTACTGAAAATATGGTAGGCCATAAATTAGGCGAATTTGCTCCGACCCGTACGTTCCGTGGGCACACGGAAAAGAAGGCGGAAAAGGTTGCCAAACACTAAGAGTTTTGACCCAAGGTTGGAGATATCATAAATGGAAGCAAGGGCGATAGCCAAATGGGTGCGCATGTCCCCGTTCAAAGTCAGGCGGGTGGCCAACCAGGTTCGTGGCAAACGCGTGAACGATGCATTGAACGTGTTGCACTATAGCGTGACGGCAGCATCCGAGCCGTTGGAAAAAGCGTTGCGATCTGCGGTTGCCAACATCCTGAACAAGGAAGAGGCCGGTAAGACCTCGCCGGACGATCTGTTCATCAAAGAGCTCAAGGTAGACGAGGGTTATATTCTCAAGCGGTTTCGCGCCGCTTCGATGGGACGGGCCGTACGCATTCGACGCCGAACCTGTCATATTCACGTCACGGTGGCTGACACAGCCGATAAAAAAGCAAACGAATAGGAGCTGGTTTTGGGACAAAAGACAAATCCAAAGGGATTTCGCATCGGCATCGTCCGGGGCTGGGATTCCAATTGGTTCGATGAGAAAGATTTTTCGAAAAGACTGAGCGAAGACGTCATGTTGCGCAAGTATGTGCGCAACCGTCTGCAGAAGGCCAGTGTGGCCAAAATTGAAATTGACCGCACGCCCAAACAGATCACCCTGACCATCCACACCGCGCGTCCGGGCATTGTCATCGGCCGCAAGGGCGCTGAAGTGGACAAGCTGCGCGAAGAGTTGCAGCGCGTCACCGGCAAGGATGTGCAGCTCAATATCAACGAAATCAAACGTCCCGAACTGGACGCGTTTTTGGTGGCTGAGGGCATAGCCGGTCAATTGGAAGGCAAAGTGTCGTTTCGCCGCGCCATGAAAAAAGCGATCATGTCGGCCATGCGCATGGGCGCTGAAGGCATCCGTATCTGCTGCTCCGGTCGTTTGGGCGGCGCAGAGATGGCCCGACGCGAACAGTACAAAGAAGGCCGTATCCCGTTGCACACGTTGCGCGCGGATATCGATTTTTGTCGCGCCACCTCCCACACCGCTTACGGCGCCATCGGCGTCAAGGTATGGATTTGCCGCGGTGAAGTGATCGGTGAGTAAGATTTTTGTCAAGGTTGAAAATATTTCTGGAGTGATGATAACATGTTAATGCCCAAGCGCGTCAAGTTTCGTAAGCAGCAACGCGGTCGTATGCGCGGCAAAGCGGTGCGCGGCTCTCTGCTCGCTTTCGGCGAGTTCGGCCTGAAATCCATGGAACCCCATTGGATTACCGCCCGGCAGATCGAGGCGGCTCGTATTGCCATGACCCGATATATCAAACGCGGCGGTAAAATTTGGATTCGCATCTTTCCGGACAAGCCGTGCACCAAAAAGCCGGCCGAAACCCGTATGGGTAAAGGAAAAGGAGCGCCGGAATACTGGGTGGCGGTGGTGAAACCCGGTCGCGTGATGTTTGAGATCGCCGGCGTCACCGAAGACACGGCTCGCGAAGCCCTGCGCCTGGCCGCACACAAATTGCCGATAAAAACCAAATTTGTCACGGCAGCAGAGTTTGGAGACTGATGAA
The DNA here is from genome assembly GCA_964387285.1 of uncultured Cytophagia bacterium. GTDB lineage: Bacteria > Zhuqueibacterota > Zhuqueibacteria > Residuimicrobiales > Residuimicrobiaceae > Anaerohabitans. The sequence continues at coordinate 4,753 of CAYLWO010000057.1, forward strand.
ATGAAAATTGAAGAGATCAAAAAGCTCAATGTGGAAGAGTTAAAGATCCGCCTGGAGGACGCTCAGGTGGAAATGGAAAACCTGCGCATCCAGCATTCCACCCGGCAACTCGATAATCCGTTGCGAATCCGCAGCCTGCGCCGCAGCATCGCGCGCATGAAGACGGTTCTCGCGGATCGAAAACCGGACCTTGGCAAATAGCCCTTAACCTGAAAGCTGTTGGAGAATTGTACGTGGAACGAAATAAAAGAAAAGTAAAGATCGGAGTCGTCGCCAGCGACAAAATGGAAAAAAGCCGCGTGGTGGTGGTCGAGCGTTTCATCAAACATCCATTGTATGCCAAGTACGTGAAAAAGACATCCAAATTCATGATGCATGACGAGAAGAATGAGAGTCACGCGGGCGATATGGTGAAGATCATGGAGACGCGGCCGTTGAGCGCTCGTAAGCGTTGGCGATTGGTGGAAATACTGGAACGTGCTAAATAAGTTTATCTTGCGATAAGGGATCAACGATATGGTACAAGAATATACCCGTTTAAACGTCGCCGACAACACGGGCGCCAAAAAGGTGATGTGTATCCGCATCTATGGCGGGTCCGGGCGTCGTTATGCCTCGGTGGGCGATATCATTATGGTGGCGGTCAAACAGGCCATGCCCAACAGTTCCATTAAAAAAGGCGACAAGAGCAAGGCCGTGATCGTGCGCACCAAAAAAGAAAAGCGACGCAAAGACGGCTCTTACATTCGCTTTGATGAAAATGCGGCGGTGTTGATCAACGACGCCAACGAACCCAAAGGAACCCGTATCTTTGGGCCGGTAGCGCGCGAGTTGCGTGAAAAGCAATTCATGAAGATCATATCGTTAGCTCCCGAAGTGTTATAATTATTAACATCAGCCAAAAAAGAGTCAGAACATGCGAGTAAATAAAAACGATCAGGTCATTGTCATTGCCGGCAACAACAAGGGCAAAAAGGGCAAAGTGCTCAAGGTGTACCCGGATAAGAATCAAATCATCGTGGAAGGCGTGCATTTCATCAAACGCCATACTCGTCCGACGCAAAAGAATCCCAAAGGCGGCGTGGTGGAAAAAGAAGCCCCGATTCATGTTTCCAATGTGATGGTGATATGTCCCAAATGCAGCACGCCGGCGCGCATGGGTTCCAAAAGCGTGATCGATGAAGTGAAAAACCGTAAAAACCGTGTTCGCGTATGCAAGAATTGCAACGAGATGTTGGTCACAGCGACCTCCTAATGTGAATTTAAGCGGATTGAAAGATGGCGGAAAAAAAAGCTAAAGAAAAACAGCCGGAAAAAAAATCGGCTGAGAAAAAATCGGCCGAGAAAAAGCCGGCGGAAAAGAAAGCGGCCGCTTTGCCGAAAGATTACAAACCCCGGTTGATGGATGCCTATCAAAAAGAAGTGGTGCCGCAGCTGCGCAAGCGGTTTGAGTATAAGAATGTCATGCAGGTGCCCAAACTGGAAAAGATCGTGCTGAATTTCGGCGTTGGCGACGCTACGGAGAATTCCAAAGCTGTGGAAACGGCCCTGGAAGAGATGACCAAGATCGCCGGTCAAAAACCGGTTATTCGGCGCGCGAAAAAGGCCATATCCAATTTCAAATTGCGCGCCGGCATGGCCATAGGCTGCAGCGTGACGCTGCGCAGCTGGACCATGTATGAATTTCTCGATCGTCTGATCGCCATCGCGATTCCGCGCGTACGCGATTTTCGCGGTCTGCCGGCGAAATTCGACGGCCGCGGCAACTACAGCATCTCGGTCAAGGAACAGATCGTGTTTCCGGAAATCGACTATGATAAGGTGGAAAAAGTCCGCGGCATGAACATCACCATCGTTACCACGGCCCAAAGCGACGAGGAAGCCTATGAATTGCTGGCCGCCTTTGGCATGCCGTTCGTGAAAAAATCGTAATTGATCATAAATGAGAATGAGGACAAGTTGGCAAGAAAAGCATTAATCGTCAAGTCGAAACGAACGCCCAAATTCGCGGTTCGGCAATATAACCGCTGCCAGCGTTGTGGACGTCCCAGAGCCATCTATCGCAAATTTGGATTGTGCCGGCTCTGTTTTCGCGATCTTGCTTTGGAAGGCCAGATTCCTGGCGTGAAAAAAGCAAGTTGGTAACAGCAAACGAAACGCTTTTAATTAATTATCACGTTTCTTCTTTGAGCTTGTAGGGAGAAAATAAATGTCAAAGACCGATCCCATCGCAGATTATTTGACTTGTATAAGAAATGCGACTCGGGCTAAACATCGTAAGGTAGATGTACCTGCATCGAACTTGAAGCGCCGCCTGACTGAGATTTTGCAGGAAGAAGCCTTCATAAAAAATCATGTCCTCATTGAGGACGGCAAACAGAGCGTCATCCGTATTTATCTTAAATACGATGAAAACGACAACAGCGTTATCTCGGGCATTAAACGCGTCAGCACCCCCGGCTATCGTAGATATGTCGGGCACGGCAACGTTCCCCGTGTCTATAACAACCTCGGCGTTTCGGTGATGACCACCTCGCAAGGCGTAATGACCGGCCAGGAAGCCAGAAAACGCGGCGTCGGCGGCGAAGTGATGTTTTATGTTTGGTGATTTTAACAAATCAGGAGTTTAACGTGTCACGAATTGGAAAAACTCCCATCCCGGTTCCGGCCGGCGTCACGGTGAAGGTGGACGGCAAAACCGTCAGTGCAAAAGGCCCCAAAGGCGAATTGTCGCTCAGCGTGCACCCGGAGATGAACCTGAAAATGGAAGATGGGAAAATCATGGTCGAAAGACCCAGCAACGCCAAGCAGCACCGCTCGCTGCACGGATTGTCGCGCACCCTGGTCGCCAACATGATTGACGGCGTGACCAAGGGATTCGAAAAGAAACTCGAGATCATCGGCGTCGGCTATCGTGCAGAAATGAAAGGCAAGAGACTGGTGGTCACCATCGGCTTTTCCCATCCCATCATGTTTGCGCCGCCGGATGAGATTCAGATCAGCACCGAGGGCAACAATATTGTGGTGGTGCGCGGCATTCGCAAGGATCTGGTGGGCCAGGTCGCTGCCAAAATACGTTCCTTTAAACCGCCTGAACCGTACAAAGGCAAAGGCATTCGCTACGTCGGCGAAGTGGTGCGCAAGAAGGCCGGTAAAACCGCGGCATAATGGCTCATAATTCGGACGATTGATATCATTATTAAATAAAAAAGAGTTTTTACTATGCCAGACAAAGTGGAACAAAAAAAGAGCACGCGCCAGCGTCGTCATAAACACTTTCTGAAAAAATACAGCACCTGCGCTTCGCAGCTTCGTTTGGTCGTGTTTCGCAGCAACAAACACATCTATGCCCAGATCGTGGACGATGAAAAACAGCAAACCGTCATGGGCGCCAGTTCCCTGTCCAAAGCCATTGCGGAAGACGTGGCCAAAAGCAAGGGAAAGCTGGAGGCAGCCAAACTGGTCGGCAAGCACGTGGCGCAATTAGCTAAAGAAAAAAACATCACCAAAGTGGTCTTTGATCGCGCCGGCTATCTGTATCACGGCCGCGTTAAAGCTCTGGCCGAAGGCGCCCGCGAGGGCGGCCTGCAGTTTTAATCGGCGCTTGGTGAATAAACGGATAACATGAGGGACTCTGTTTTGGAAAAAGTAAATCCCGGTGAATTAGAACTAACCGAACGCGTGGTGCACGTCAATCGTGTTGCCAAAGTGGTTAAAGGCGGACGTCGTTTCAGCTTTAACGCCATCGTGGTGGTCGGCGACGGCCATGGCCGCGTGGGCGTGGGATTGGGCAAAGCCAACGAAGTGACCGACTCGATTTCCAAAGGCGCTGAAGCCGCTAAAAAGAACCTGGTGCAGATTCCGGTTTTGGCCGGAACCATTCCGCACGAAATCGAAGGCAAATACGGCGCCGGTCGCGTCTTTCTCAAACCGGCCGCTCCCGGCACAGGCGTTATCGCCGGCGGCGCGGTGCGCGCGATTCTGGAATCAGCGGGCGTCACCGACATCCTGACCAAGAGCCGGGGTTCTTCCAACCCCCACAACGTCGTCAAGGCAACCATTGCGGCTCTGAAGAATCTGATGGAAGTGGGAACGGTTTCGCGCAAACGCGGTTTGCCGCCGATGCGTATTTTTAACTCTATTCCCAAGGCTAAAAAAACGGAAACCCCAGCAAACTCTTAATGGAATGTTAAACCATGAAGAAAAAAACGGATAAAAAATTAAAGATCACGCTTGTTCGCAGCCTGATCGGCCATCTGGCGCCGCAAAAGGCCAACGCCGCAGCCCTGGGTTTGCGCAAGCCCAATCAATCAGTGGTGCATGCAGATACGCCGGTTATCCGCGGCATGATTAATAAAATACAGCACTTGGTCGTTGTTGAAGAAGCTTGATAACGACTTGGCATAGCGTCGAGGATTAGGATGAATTTATCAAATTTGCAGTATGCAGAGGGTTCACGCAAGAACCGGAAAAAAGTCGGTCGCGGCGGCGCGCACGGAAAACAGTCGACCCGCGGCAACAAGGGCCAACACTCCCGTTCCGGCGCCAACTTTCGCGCCTGGTTTGAGGGCGGACAAATGCCGATTCAACGCCGTTTGCCCAAACGCGGCTTTACCAACATAAATCGCGTTGAATATCAGGTGGTCAACGTCGGCAATCTGCAGAAACTGGAAGGCGTCGCTGAGGTCACCCCAGAGGTGCTTTATGAAAAAGGTTTGATCTCCAAGAAAAGCGCACCGGTCAAAGTTCTCGGCAACGGTGAATTGACTCTTAAATTGACGGTCAACGCCAATGCGTTCAGTAAATCTGCGATCCAAAAAATTGAAGGGGCCGGAGGGAGGATTACCCAATTATGATGGATAGCTTGCGCAGTATTTTCAAAATTCCGGATCTGAAAAGACGGATTCTCTTTACTGCCTTGATACTGATCGTTTACCGCATCGGCGGCCATGTGCCGGTCCCGGGTGTGAACGCGCAGGCCTTGTTGGAATATTTCAAGAGTGCGCAGAGCGGTCTGTTGGGCTTGTATGATCTGTTTGCCGGCGGCGCGTTCAGCCGCGCCACGGTGTTTGCTCTGGGCATCATGCCCTATATCTCCAGCTCCATCATCATTCAATTGTTCGGCGCCGTGTTCCCCTATTTTCAGAAACTGCAAAAAGAGGGTGAACAGGGTCGTAAAAAACTGACGCAGCTGACCCGCTACGGCACCGTGCTGCTCTCGTTGGGTCAAGCTTACGGCGTCAGCATCTTTTTACAGCGCATTCCCGTGACCTCTACGGGCCAATTGGTGGTGCCGGATCCGGGTTACGGTTTTATTCTGATGACCATGCTGGCTTTGACCACCGGTACGGTATTAATCATGTGGCTGGGTGAATTGATCACTGAGCGCGGCATTGGCAACGGCATTTCTCTGATCATTTTTATCGGCATCGTCGCCCGTTTCCCCAATTCGATCTTTGACGAAGTGCAGCAGGTGGTCGCCGGCAACCGCAGCTTGTTGGTTGAAGTGCTTTTGTGGGCGTTGTTTGTTTTTACGGTCGCCGCTACCGTCGCGTTAACCCAGGGAACTCGCAAGATTCCGGTGCAATACGCCAAACGCGTGGTGGGACGCAAAGTCTACGGCGGACAGAGCACGCACATTCCGTTGCGCGTCAACACCGCCGGCGTCATGCCCATCATCTTTGCGCAATCGATTCTGTTTGTGCCGCAAACCATCGTACAGTTTTTTCCCAACAGCGATTTCATGCAGTCGATCAACATGTTGTTCGACTATCAATCGACTTTTTATTGGCTCATCTACGGCGCCATGATCGTTTTCTTTACCTATTTTTACACCGCCATCGCTTTTAATCCCGTGGACGTGGCGGATAACATGAAAAAATACGGCGGTTTCATACCGGGTGTGCGTCCGGGCAAAAAAACCTCCGAATACATTGATCATATTCTGACGCGCATCACGTTGCCCGGATCGATAGCTCTGGCGATCATTGCCATCTTTCCGTCCATCGTTACCAAATTTACCAACGTCTCCTATAATTTTGCCAGCTTTTACGGCGGCACCTCGCTGTTGATCGTCGTCGGCGTGGCTCTGGATACGCTGCAACAGGTAGAATCGCATCTGCTCATGCGCCATTATGACGGTTTTCTCAAGAGCGGCAAGATTCGCGGACGCAAACGGTTCTAGGACGCACGGGAGTTTTTGATGCGATTGATTTTTTTAGGCGCACCGGGCGCCGGCAAAGGAACACAGGCGGCTTATTTGTGCGACAAATACGGCATCCCGCAAATTTCCACCGGCGATATTTTACGCAAAGCGGTGCAGGACGGAACCGAGTTGGGCAAACAGGCCAAAGCGATCATGGAGAGCGGCGCCCTGGTTTCAGACGATATTATCATCAAACTGGTGCAGGCAAGACTGGGACAACCGGACTGTACAAAGGGCTATATTCTTGATGGTTTTCCGCGCACGCTGCCCCAGGCGGCCGGATTGGACGCCATGCTGGCGGACAAGGGCATTCAGCTGGTGCTGTTTTTCGATGTTGCGGAAAAAATCATCATTCAGCGCTTGACCAGTCGGCGCACCTGCAGCAAATGCGCGCGCATTTTTAACATGATTACCGATGCACCGCCGGCGGATATGATCTGTCCGACCTGCGGCGGCGCTGTCATCCAGCGTGAAGACGATAAAGAAGCAACCGTTTTAAACCGGTTGCAGGTATATAAAGAGAAAACCGCGCCCCTGAAGGGGTATTATGAAAAGCAGGGCAAGCTGGTCCCACTGAAAGGCGATCAGCCGTTGGAGCAGACGCGCAGGGAAATGGACGCCTTGCTGGCGCCGTATAGATAATAAACGGCATGATTACGATCAAGAACGAGCGTGAGATCGCGTTGCTGGCTGAAAGCTGCCGCATCGTGGTACAAGCGATTAATTTAGCGGAAAAATATATCGCGCCGGGCTTGACAACCCTAGAACTGGATCGCATCATTACCGAGTTTATCCAGTCGCAGGGCGGACGGACCGCTTTTAAGGGCTTTTACGGCTATCCGAAAAACATCTGCGTCTCGATCGACAACGAAGTGGTGCACGGCATTCCGGGCACACGGGAATTGGCTGCGGGGCAGATCGTCAGCGTGGATGTCGGCGTTGAAAAAGACGGTTACTATGGTGATGCCGCCAAGACTTTTGCCGTGGGCGCCATTTCTGCAGACAAACAGCGATTGCTGCAGGTGACGCACGAATCTCTGTATAAGGGCATCGAAAAAGCGACGGAGGGGTGTCGCTTGTCAGACATCAGCCACGCGGTGCAAAAGCACGTCGAAAAAGCCGGTTTTTCTGTGGTGCGAGATCTGGTGGGACACGGCATCGGTCGCTCGATGCACGAAGCCCCGCAGATACCCAACTATGGCGAACCGCATCATGGACCACGATTGAAAGAGGGCATGGTGTTCGCCATCGAGCCCATGGTAAACATGGGCGGATACGAGGTGCGGACCTTGGACGATGGCTGGACCGTGGTGACGCTGGACGGGCTCGCTTCTGCGCACTTTGAGCACGATGTGGTCGTCACTAAAAAAGGCGCCATCATATTAACCGAAGGGATCTAGTTGCTGTATGCCAAAAGAAGCTTCCATAAAAATCGACGGAACGATTCTGGAAACGCTGCCCAACGCTTCCTTTCGCGTGGAACTGGAAAATGGACACAAGGTGCTGGCGCACATCTCCGGCAAGATGCGCATGCATTTCATAAAAATTTTGCCCGGAGACAAGGTTACGGTCGAATTATCGCCCTATGACCTGACCCGTGGCCGCATCACCTATCGTTATAAATGAGATAAACGGACGAGGAGTTGTCATGAAAGTTAGATCTTCTGTAAAAAAGATCTGCGAACATTGCAAGATAATCCGACGGAAGGGCACTATTCGCGTCATTTGCAAGAAAAATCCCCGACACAAACAACGTCAGGGTTGATCATCAAGCTAAAAGGAGAATACGTTGGCTCGTATTGCAGGTGTTGATTTACCGCGTGATAAACGCATTGAAATTGCCCTCACTTATCTTGACGGCATCGGTTTAACGTCATCGCGAAAAATTCTGAAAAAATCGGGCGTCAATCCGGATCTGCGCGTACGCGAGATGTCTCCGGACGACATTGCCAAAATTCGCGATATCATCGCCAATGAGTACAAGGTGGAAGGCGCTTTGCGCAGCGAGATTCAGATGAACATCAAACGGCTCATCGATATCGGCTGCTACCGTGGCATGCGCCATCGTCGTAACCTGCCCTCCAGGGGACAACGAACCCACACAAATGCGCGGACGCGACGCGGCAAACGCGGCGGCGCAGCTCTGAGAAAAAAGACTAAACCTGCTGCACAAGCATAACAGAACGAGGTGAGCATTGGCTAATCCGAAGAAAAAAACCGGTCGCAAACGCGAAAAGGTGGAAGCAAACGGCGTTGCCCACATCAAGGTAACTTTTAACAATACCAACGTCACATTGACCGACGTGTACGGAAACGTCATTTCCTGGGCAACATCCGGGCGCAGCGGTTTCAAAGGTTCGCGCAAAAGCACGCCTTTTGCGGCGCAGATGTCGGCGGAAGCCGCCGCCAAGGAAGCGATTGATCTGGGTTTGAAACGCGTGGAAGTGCTGGTCAAAGGACCCGGCGCCGGCCGCGAAGCGGCGGTGCGTTCTTTGCAGGCTGCGGGACTGGAAATCACGTCCATCAAAGACGTGTCGCCCATCCCCCACAACGGCTGCCGTTCGCCGAAACGTCGTCGCGTATAATTTGCATCGAAACTGTATTATGTTAAAAAAAGCGCATGGCGCTTTTCATAGAGGAGGTTCCACTGTATGGCGAGATTAACTGGAGCAGATTGTAAACTGTGCCGTCGTGAAGGCATGAAGCTTTTCTTAAAAGGGTCGAAATGCTATTCGGATAAATGCCCTTTTGAGAAAAAAGGCTATGCTCCGGGTCAACATGGACGAACCAGACGGTTCAAACAGTCCGAATATGCCGTTCAGCTGCGTGAAAAGCAAAAAGTGAAACGCATGTACGGCCTGCTGGAGAAACAGTTCCACATCTATTTTGAAAAGGCCGAAAGACTGAAAGGCATCACCGGTGAAAACCTGCTGAAACTGCTGGAGACCCGGCTTGATAATATCGTCTATCGGATGGGCTTTGCCGCCTCGCGTACGGCAGCCCGTCAATTGGTACGTCATCGTCACTTTACCGTGAATGACCGGCTTGTGGATATACCGTCTTTTCAGGTCAAAGCCGGGGATGAGATCAAAGTGCGTGAAAAGAGCCGTCAATCCGAGGCGATTCACAGCAGCATGAAAAAAATTCGCGAAGGCAAACTGCTATCCTGGCTGTCCCTGGATAAGGCCGCCATGTCCGGCACGTTATTGGAAATCCCGGCTCGTGACGCCATCCCGGTGAACGTAAATGAAAAGCTGATCGTCGAATTGTACTCTAAATAAGTTTTTGAATCCCAGATGATTCGTAAAATTTATCGGCCATAACGGCCGCGAGCATTCATGAAGGTCGACCTGTACCTTAAAACAACGGAGTGTTAAATGGCTTTACCAAGTTTTCAGATGCCGGAAAGCATCGAATTGGATGAGTCAACGTATAGCAATACCTACGGCAAGTTCATCGTGCAGCCGCTGGAGCGCGGTTTCGGCGTGACCATCGGCAACGCCTTTCGCCGCGTTCTACTGTCCTCTATTCCGGGCGCGGCCATTACCATGTTTCGCGTGGATAACATTTTGCACGAGTTCAGCACAATCAAAGGCGTCAAAGAGGACGTGTCTGAAATTGTGCTGAATTTGAAACAGGTTCGACTCAAATTGATCGACAAACGTCCGGACCGCGTCCTGGTGCCTCTGAAAGGACCCAAGATCGTCACGGCCGCCGACATTCAGGGACAATCGACCGAATTTGAAGTGCTGAACCCGGATCTGTACATCGCTACGTTGAATGCGGACGCCGATTTTGCTTTAGAGTTGCGCATCGGTCGTGGTCGCGGATATGTCCCGGCTGAAGAGAATAAACAACCGGACATGCCGTTGGGCACTATCCCCATCGATTCCGTCTTTACGCCCATTGTGCGCGTGACCTATAACGTGGAAACCACGCGCGTCGGGCAAAAGATCGACTATGAACGGTTGATTCTGGAGATCACCACCGACGGCAGCATTACGCCGGATGATGCGCTCTCCTTTGCCGGCAAAATTCTGCGCGACCACATTCAGCTCTTTATCAATTTTGATATTGATACACAGGAAGAAGAGCCGGCCGAGGTGGACGAGGAGGCCATTCGCATCCGCAAACTGCTGCGCATGACCGTGGACGAACTGGAACTCTCGGTGCGTTCCCATAACTGCCTGATGGCCGCCAACATCAAAACCATCGGCGATCTGGTGCGTCGAGACGAACAAGAAATGCTCAAGTTCAGGAACTTTGGACGCAAATCGCTTTCCGAACTTTCCAAGATTTTGGAAGAAAAGGGTATTCATTTCGGAATGGACGTTGACAGCTACTTGCGAAAAGGGGACGATTAATCGTCTGATGATTGCCCCAGAACCTGATAGACGTGAAGGATTGATTTCATGAGACACCAAAAATCTGGCCGTAAACTCGGCCGTACCAATAGCCATAAAAAAGCGACTCTGGCTAATATCGCCCAGGCGATCTTTGAGCACAAGAGCATCATGACCACCACGCCAAAGGCCAAAGAGGCGCGCACCACTGTGGAGCGCATCATTACTTTTGCTAAAAAAGGCGATCTGGCGGCGCGCCGCGAGGTGCTGCGCACCATCCGCAATAAAGATCTGGTGAAACAGATTTTTGAGGAGATTGCGCCCAAATATGCGGAACGCAACGGCGGATACACGCGCATCGTCAAACTCGGCAATCGCAGCGGTGATAACGCGGATATGTCGATTTTCGAACTGGTGGGCTATGAAGGCCTAAAGCAGGAAAAGATCGAGAAACAGCGTCAGAAACGCCAGGAAAAGAAGAAAAAAGCGCAGAAAGAAGCGGAAGCGACGGCTAAAGAAGAAGAAAAGGCCAAAGCACGCGAAGAAAAAGAGAAATAACCGAAATTCCGCACGCTGACCAATTTGGGGCAATCAATCTGATTGCCCTTTTTGTTAAGTCCCAAAAAGTCTGTCCTTGCGAAGGTTTAAAACCTTCACAAGTTGCTTTGTCCGGTTAAGGTAAATGTTTGCTTTTCGCGATTTTATTTTTACATTTATGGAACCAGGACTAGGGGTCAAATCGTTAAAACAAAACAGTCCACAACCGGATTTCACGCCGTGGTCTCGCGGCATCATTCGATAATACTTTTCTGATGATATCGGGACACCATCATAAAGCGAACAGGTTAGAAATGAAACGGATTTTACTTTGTGTCTGCATGGCCGGTTTTTTGAGTCTGCAGTGCACGCACGACAAGCCGCTGCCCAGCGGATTTGACGATTTGCAGCGCGCGTATAAGGGCGAGGTCAAGACGCTGCAGGTCAGCGCTGTTGACAACGGACAGTTTTGGGATGAGCCGGTCAGCGGTCTGGCAACGTCGATTTTGCTGGGCAAACTCGGTGAAGCCCAGTCCTACCTGCTGCTCAAATTTACGGATTTTTCCGCAGTCGACACCTCCAACATCAAATCCATGACCGTGTATCTTCATCAGGTCGGTCATTACGGCAATGACGCTGTCCCGTTTACTGCGGTCGTTCACCCCGTGACCGGAACCTGGGATGAATCCACCGTTGTCTGGTCCGAAGCCAAAAGCATCTGCAATGCCACAACCGAATGGACGCGCTTTCAAGTGCCGGCCACGGATTCCGCCTGGGTCTCCTTTACTCTTGACAGCACGGTTGTTGAAAACTGGATTCGCAACAGCAGCAGCAACTATGGCCTGTTCATCGATTTTTCCAGTGCCAATTTCATGGCCCGTTTTCTTTCCACAGACTATAGCACCGATGTCTGCTATTCTCAGGTCATTTTTACAACCTCTGCCGGCGTGCTCGACACCGCGACCGTCTATGCCGCCACAGACGCCAGTTTGCTGCAAAATTTACGCAGCAGCCCTGCCCAGACTCTGGAGAAAAACAACGATCGGGTGTGGGTGGATAACGCCGCCGGCTATCGGGCTCTGTTGCGCTTTAATTTGAACGACCTGCCGGCCAATGCCACCATTCATCGCGCATTGCTCTCACTCTTCGTAGATACGGAAAACAGCTATACGCATACGGACGGCTTGATGGTGACCTGCGATGCGGTTGTCGGCGACTCGCTCTGGAATCCATTGCTGGCAGCCTCGGACACGCTTTCAACCTATCCCACCGCCTATGGATATGACGATGACGCCACTCTTGACTTTTCCGGATCCGCGGCTACCACGGCCATGAGCGTCATCGTACAAAATTGGGTGCTGAAGACCACGCCCAACTATGGCGTCATTCTTACCGGCAGCTATGGATATGATCCGCAGCGGCTTAGTATTTACACCGGACAGGACCATCCGGAATATACGCCCAAGTTGTCCATCACCTATTCGCTGCCGCCATCGACCAAGTTTTAACTGCAAAGGTTTGCATATGCAGAATAAGAATTGTTACATTATCCTTTTAATTGCCGCCTGCCTGGCGTTCGGTTTGATGATACGGACCGCAGCGGCAGACTCGTATTATTCCACCATCGGTTTGGGTTTGCCGAAATATTATGTATCGCAAAAGGCCGTCGGCATGGGCGGCGCCGGCATCGGCGTTTCTGAAACGCTGACTTTGAATGCGCTGAATCCGGCCGCCAACGACATCCGGGGAATAACCTCTCTGTCCGTGCAATTTGAATATGAATTCGTCAACAGCCAGAGCGATGTCGGCAAAACCAACACCCTGAACGGCAATGCTTCCGGTTTGCAGTTCATGTTCCCATTAAAAAAGTATTTGACTTTTATCTCCATGGTGCGATCGTTGACCAGTTCTCGCTACATGCTCAACACCGTACAATACAGCGACAGCGCCAGGTATACGCGCACCATCGAAGGCAATGGCGGATTATCCGCTGTTGCTTTGGGCGTGCAATATAAATACAAGGACTTGGTATCTGTTGCCGGTTTGATTAATTATAATTTCGGCAGCATCAACGAAATCTGGAAATTGGAGTTTGACGACAGCGAGTATCAGGATTCCAAAGACAGCTATAACAGCCATCTCTCCAGTGTGAGCTATGATCTGGGTTTGCTGGTTAAACCGGGCCGTCGCTGGTCTGTCGGATTGCTCTACCGCACCGGTTGCGATCTTGACCAGCGTACCGATGTCCAACTCGGCACCGGCTATGCCAAAAAATACCCAAACGGTAAAATTTCCTGGCCCAGTGCGCTGGGCGCCGGCTTTTCCTTTTCCTTGGCCAAAATGCTTATTGCGGTGGATTATTTTTCTCAATCCTGGAGCAATTACCAGGTGGACGGGATTAAACGAAATGATTTTAAAAACTATTGGCGTCTGGGCGGCGGTTTAGAATATCTGGACAGCAGCCGGCCTACGGATCGTTACAGCCGTCGCGTTGCCTATCGGTTGGGCGCTTATTATGCACAGTTGCCGTTCTCCTACAGTTCCGGCAATGCGGTAGATGAGGTTTTTATCACAGCCGGGCTTTCTTTGCCTTTTTCAATGAACAACGGCCGCGTCGATATGGCGTTGGAAGCCGGAAAACGCGGCAATACGACTGTGTTCCCTTACCAGGAAAACATTTTGCGTTTTTCCATCAGCGTCATGGGCGGAGAGCGCTGGTTCATGAGACGCAACCAGTGATGGAGGAGCAAAATATGTCCATAGCCGTTGGATCCGACCACGCCGGATTCGAGCTCAAACTGGCTGTTCTGCAGCATTTACATAATCGAAAAATTGAGGTGTTGGATCTGGGCGTATATACGCCGGAACGAGCAGATTATCCGGATTACGGTTTTAAAGTGGCCCAGGCGGTTGTCTCCGGACAATGCAGCATGGGCATTGTCATCTGTGGCTCCGGCATCGGCATTTCCATTACGGCCAATAAAGTCAAGGGCATTCGCGCCGCACTGTGTTGTTCGGAATATATGGCGGAAATGGCGCGCAAGCACAACAACGCCAATGTGCTGGCCATGGGCGGCCGCACCACCCGTCCGGAATTGGCTGAGAAAATTGTGGATGTTTTTCTCGATACCGATTTTGAAGGCGGTCGTCACGCCGTACGAGTTGAAAAAATTCACCAGCTCACGCAATTGTAGAGGAGTATATGGATTTCCTGAAACAGAGTGATCCGGCTGTCTACGCTGCCATTAATAATGAAATCAAGCGGCAGAATGAAAAGTTGGAATTGATCGCTTCGGAAAATTTTGTCAGCCAGGCGGTCATGCAGGCCATGGGGCAGGTCATGACCAATAAATATGCGGAAGGGTATCCGGCCAAACGGTACTATGGCGGTTGTGAATTCGTTGACTCGGTGGAGAATTTAGCGCGCGAGCGCGCCAAAAAGCTTTTCAACGCCCAACATGCCAATGTGCAGCCGCATTCGGGATCACAAGCCAATATCGCCGCGTATTTTTGCTTCCTGCAGCCTGGCGATAGGGTGATGGGCATGGACCTCGCGCACGGCGGGCATTTGACGCATGGCAGCCCGGTCAATTTTTCCGGACGTTTTTTCAAGATGGTTCATTACGGCGTCGGCCACAACGGCTATATCGATATGAATCAGGTCGAAGAAACCGCCATGCGGGAACGACCCAAACTGATCATAACCGGCGCCAGCGCTTATGGTCGTGAAATTGAATATGAGGCTTTTCGCGCCATCGCCGACAGGATTAACGCCAAATTGGTTTCCGATATCGCCCATCCAGCCGGTTTGATGGCAGCCGGATTGATAAAAAGTCCGTTGCCCCACTGTCATGTCGTTACCACTACGACCCATAAAACCTTGCGCGGTCCGCGCGGCGGCATGATTCTGGTGGGTCAGGATGGTGAAAACGATATGGGCATCGTAACGCCGAAAGGCAAACTAAAGTTGCTGTCCGAAATTGTCGACAGCAATGTGTTCCCGGGATTTCAGGGTGGTCCGTTAATGCATGTCATTGCCGCCAAAGCCGTAGCTTTTCTGGAGGCCCTGCAACCGGAATTCATAACCTATCAAAAACAGGTCATTGCCAATGCCAAAACCCTGGCCGGCGCACTGCTGGAAATGGGTTATCAGATCGTTTCCGGCGGAACCGACACGCACGTCATGCTGCTGGATTTGAGCGAACGCACTATCACCGGCAAAGATGCGGAAAAAGCCCTGGAAGCGGCCGGCATTACGGTCAATAAAAATATGGTGCCGTTCGACAAGCAGAGCCCGTTTATCACCAGCGGCATTCGTCTGGGCACGCCGGCTATGACCACCCGCGGCATGAAAGAGGCCGAGATGCGGCAAATAGCCGGCCTGATCGATCGGGTTCTTCTGCATATGGGCGAAGAGGCGGTTTTGCGGCAAGTGGCAGACGAGGTGATCGAGCTTTGCCGGCGCCATCCGCTTTATCCGGAGCCGTCAGCCTGATTATTAATAACTTGAATTATTGACAAATATTTTCTATCTTTATGAAATAGGGTTGTTAAGCATTTTCCCGTGCCTGATTCGGGTTAACTTATGAGATGTCCCTTTTGCAGCTACCACGACAGCAAAGTGATCGACTCGCGCACGCGCGACGGCGGCCGCACCATACGCCGGAGAAGAGAATGCTTAAAGTGCAGAAGAAGATTCACCACGCGTGAACAGGTCGATGATATTCCCTTATGGGTGATCAAGCAGGATAATCGGCGAGAAGAGTTCGATCGCCAAAAATTGGTCAAATCCATCCAGATTGCATGCATCAAGCGACCGATCAGTCCGGCGGCAGTCGAACAGATGGCTGCCAAGATTGAAAACAGTTTGCGCGATGAAGGCGTGGACGAGGTTGAATCCAATGCTATCGGCGATGCGGTCCTGGCTGAATTGAAAACGCTGGATGATGTGGCCTATGTGCGGTTCGCTTCCGTTTATCGCAACTATCAGGTGAAATCCGAATTCCTCACTGAAGTGGCTCGCTTAAAGTGATTAGTGACAAAACCAGAATAAATCAACCAAATGGAAAATCCATCTACACCCATAGAGCGCCAAGACGCTGCTGTTCCGAATCCCGGCGCAAAATCGGATGATAGCCAAACCGATGCTTCACAGCAAAATTCGACAAGGGTCGAAATAGAGACGGTCGCTGTTGAAAAAGACGGTCCGGTCGGCCAAACCTATAAACAGACGAAAAAAATAATTGATCCGGAAAAACGCATGCCTTTCCTGGACCATTTGGAAGAGTTGCGCTGGACCATTATTCGCAGTCTGTCGGCCGTGGTCGTCTGCGCGGTCATTGCCTATGTCTATTCCAAGGAAATCGTCGACTTTTTACACCGCCCGGCGCCGGACGTAAATCTGATTTTTCTTTCTCCCACCGAAGCCTTTATGACTTATCTTAAAGTGGCCATGTATGCAGGTCTGGTGCTGGCTTTGCCCTATGTGTCGTGGGAATTTTGGCGTTTCATCGTGCCCGGCCTGTTGGCGAAGGAAAAAAAACTGGTGCCGCCCATCGTCTTTTTTACCGTCATCTGTTTTCTTATTGGCGCCCTGTTTGCTTATTTTCTTATCATCCCATTTGGTTTGAAATTTCTTATCACCGGTTTTCAAACGGACTATTTAAGCGCAAAAATCACCATCGGCAGTTACCTGGGATTTGTCGCCACCATGGTTCTGGTGTTTGGCACGGTTTTCGAATTGCCGGTACTGGCCTATTTTCTCAGCCTCATCGGTTTATTGACGCCGCAATTTTTGCGCAGCAAACGGCGTTACGGCATCGTGCTGATTTTTATCATCGCTGCCATTTTAACGCCGCCCGATGCATTTACACAGACGATGTTGGCAGTGCCGTTACTAATCCTTTATGAAATCAGCATCTGGGTTTCCGCAGCGGTCTACCGGGCCAAGATGCGTAAACAGGCAGCAGAACAGAATTGATCTGAACGCGGGCCTGCATAAGGAGGAATCCTGACTTTAACGGATACCAGAAAAATTGATTTACATGTTCATTCCAATCATAGCGATGGTCTGAAAAGCATTTCTGAAATTGTGCGCATCGCCGCTGAACGAAGATTAACGGCCATCAGCATCACCGATCACGATGTCACCGCCGGTCTGGCTGATGCGCAAGAAGCCGGTATTTTTTATCAGGTTGAAGTGATTCCGGGCATTGAAATCAGTTCGTACTGCGACGGCCAGGAAACGCATTTACTCGGTTACTTTATAGATGCCAATTTCCCGGCTATGCTGCAATTCACCGGCAAATTCCGTTTGCACCGCATGGAACGCGCCAAAGAGATCCTGCGGAAATTGACCCATTACGGCATCGAAATACCTTTTGAACTCTTGCAGCATCGCGTCGGCCACTCTTCCATCGGTCGACCGCATATCGCGGACATTTTAGTGGAAGAGGGATTTGTTTTCTCTTTCCAGGAAGCGTTTAATAAATATCTGGCCGAGAACCGACCCGCCTATGTTCCCAAAATCCATGTGGAAGCGGAGGAGGCCATTCATCTGATTCATCTGGCCGGCGGCATTGCTTGTCTGGCTCATCCCGGCGTAGGCGTACCGGATGCCGCCATCTACAAGTTGATCGAATGCGGTCTCGACGGTCTGGAAACGCTGCACCCCAAGCACTATTCGGGACAGATTTTATATTATCAGGAACTGGCGCGTAAACACAATCTCGTAGAAACCGGCGGATCCGATTGTCATGGCGCCCGGTCCGGCGAGATGATGCTGGGATGCATGAATGTTCCTTATAGCTATTTAGACGGACTTTGCATCCGTAAAGCCGCTATCACCCCGGCCCTGGCCAAGACTAATGTCCTGTTATGAACAAAGATTCAATCATTCGCATCACCTTTTTACCGCAAAATAAAACTGCCGGTTTTTCTCGCGGCGTCTCCATCCTGGATGCGGCCCGGCAAATGGATTTGGCCGTTCCGGCCTTTTGCGGCGGCGTCGGCATTTGCGGCCGCTGTCGCGTTCGAGTGACTGACGCTGAATTCCCACCGACCGCTGCAGAGTTAACGGTTTTAACCGCTGAAGAACTTGCACAAGGCTATCGTCTGGCTTGCCTGACCCGGGTGGAACAGAATTGCACGGTGTTTTTACCGCAGACACTCGATCCGGGCGCTGATATTTTAAGCGAGGGGGCCATTCGGCAAACCACGCTATCTGCCCGTGTACGGACTTGGCCGATCACCTGCCAGGCGCCGATGTTGACCGATACCCTCAGTGATGTGGAGCGGTTGCTGCAGGCTTTACCGCCGCAGACGCGGGTGGCGACGGAATTGTATGCGACTCTTGCGTCGGCGCTGCGTGATAATAATTTTACCGCTCACGCCGTTCTGGCCGGCGATGAAGTGGTCGATTTGACGTCGTCCGCGTCGCCGGGTATCTATGGTATGGCGGTGGATCTGGGCACCACCACCGTGGTGAGCAAAATATATGATTTGATTTCCGGAAAAAAATTAGCGGTTACCGGTCGCCTGAACAGCCAGCGCAGTTACGGCGAAGATGTCATCAGCCGCATCTCTTACGCCGGCCGTGGTCGTAAGGAGACGCTGCGGTTGCAGCAAGCGGTCGTCGATCTGTTGAATGACAGCATCGAAGAGATGTGCGCACAATGCAACATCCCAAGCCGGCAAATTTATGAAATGGTGTTGGCCGGCAACACCGTGATGCAGCATTTGTTATTGGGAGTGGATGCACACTACTTGGCGCAAATGCCTTACATGCCGGTGTTCCGGCAAGCGCAGAGCCGACGCGCCGCTGCTGTCGGTTTATCCATCCACCCGGCAGCTGATATCTATGTTTTCCCCGGCATCGGTCGTTTTGTCGGCGGCGACACTTCTGCGGTCTTGCTCTCTTTGGCGGATAAACAAAAAGGCGCCTGGTTGGCCGTGGATATCGGCACCAACGGTGAAATGATTTTAGCTCGTGACGGCACATACTGGAGCACCTCGGCCGCAGCCGGCCCTGCTTTTGAAGGCGCTCATATCAGCCAGGGCATGCGCGCCGGCATCGGCGCCATGGATCGGGTTGTGCTGCGCGACGGCAAATGGCACAATCATGTGATCGGCGATATGGCAGCTGTCGGCATTTGCGGATCCGGTCTTATAGACGCCGTCGGCGTTCTGTTGCAGAACCAAGCTATGGATTTTGCCGGTCGACTGCAAGATACCGCTGTTTTGCCGCTGATCGGGAAAAAGGAGCAGGGACCGGCGATTTGTCTAAAGGGTGCGACCGGCGGAGAAGTTTATTTGACGCAAAAGGATTTGCGCGAAGTGCAACTGGCCAAGAGCGCCATTGCTACCGCCATTCAGATTTTATGCAATGCGGCGCAAGTGCGAGCGGACGAGTTGGATGCAATATATCTGGCCGGTGCATTTGGTCAGTACATCCGTAAAGATATGGCCCTGGCCATCGGTTTGTTGCCGAACGTGGCCATGGAAAAGATCCATTTCATCGGCAATGCCGCCAGCGTCGGCGCCGAACTGGCCCTGCTTTCCACCAGCGAACGCCGATGGATAGAAGAAATGGCTGCTGCGGTGCAATATGTTGAAGTGGCTGGTGATCCTGCATTTCAGGATTTGTTTGCCGAAAACCTGCTTTATCCTGAAGCAGA
>CAYLWO010000057.1:24612-41237 GCA_964387285.1 uncultured Cytophagia bacterium
GTGATCCTGCATTTCAGGATTTGTTTGCCGAAAACCTGCTTTATCCTGAAGCAGAATAGTAAATTTCAGTTTAATTCATGAAAAGAAGCAACTTTTGTAGGAGGCGGCTGCCGTCGACGGTCGCCGCTTGGAAGCGACTCCAATATAATATGAATACGCGAGTTGATTCCTGAGGCGGTATTTTTATGAATAAATTCGAGTTTGAAACCAGAGGTTTTTATGATCAAAGAAAAAATTTCTCAGGCTGCATCGATTCTCCAGGAAAAAAATATCGACCTGTGGCTTACTTTTGTCCGCGAATCCTGCGCCACGCCTGATCCGGTCATGGAAATGATAGTCGGCGCGTCGGTGGTGTGGCCGGCCGCTTTTATGGTGACCAAATCAGATCTGCGCGTGGCTCTGGTGGGTTCTATCGACAGCCACGGTGTGCAAGAACTGTCGCCGTTTGAGGTGCGACCCTACAAGACGACCATCAGGGATATGCTGCTCGAATTCCTCACCCAACAGGATCCCAGAACCATTGCGGTGAATTTTTCCACCAACGATGTCATGGCAGACGGCCTGACGCACGGCATGTATCTGACCCTGTGCGAGTATTTGCATGGCACGCCCTACCTGGATCGACTGGTCTCCAGCGAAGCTATTGTGGCTGCGTTGCGCGGGCGCAAATCGACCGGCGAATTGCAGCGGATTAAAGCAGCGATCAAGGAAACCCTGGATATTTTTAATGCGGTAACCGGTTATATCAAAGCCGGCCTGACGGAACAGGATGTCGCTGCATTTGTCAACAAACGCTTGGCTGAAAAATCATTATCGCCGGCCTGGGCAGTGGAGCATTGCCCGGCTGTGTTCACCGGGCCGGACACCGCCGGTACGCACGCCGGTCCGACCACGCGCAAAATCGAACCGGGTCATGTCATTAATATGGACTTTGGCGTGCGCAAAGACGGTTATGTTGCGGATTTGCAGCGCACCTGGTATGTGCTAAAACCGGGAGAAAAAAACGCGCCGGAAACCGTGCAACACGGTTTTGACACAATATATTCTGCTATTCAAAAAGCTGCCGCTGCTCTCAAGCCCGGAGTGGAAGGCTGGACCGTTGACCAGGCTGCGCGTCAGCACATCGTCCAGGCCGGCTATGAAGAGTACCCGCACGCGCTCGGCCATCAGGTGGGCCGCAGCGCTCATGACGGCGCCGGTTTGCTGTCGCCCAAGTGGGAACGTTATAAAAATTTGTCTTTTTTGAAAATCGAAAAAGGACAAGTTTATACGATTGAACCGAGATTGATGGTAAAAGGACACGGTGTGGTCACCGTGGAAGAGATGGTGGTGGTGACAGAAAACGGCTGCGAGTTTTTGTCAGACCCGCAGCGGAAATTGATGTGCGTGTAGCGTGTAACCTTGCGAAGGTTGATAACCTTCGCAAGGTTAAGAAAAATTTACCGCGAATTGTTTTTTACCCAGCGCATGGCCAAAAAGTGATAGACCAGCATGGCCATGCCGCCGAACAGCGCCATAAAAGCGATGGCGTACTCCTCCTGATTGTACGCCACCTGCTGGCTGACAAAGATCGCCAGACCTATGGCGATAAGCACCATGCCCCATTTCAACGAGCTCGGGATTTGGGCATCCGCGGTTTGGCTGTACAGGAATTTAACCTTTTCGTCCACCAGTCCTTTTTCCACCAGCAGCTTGCGGGTTTTGTAATCCAGCCAGGCCCGGAAAACATAGGCGAAAGAACCGAAAATGGCAATCGGTACGACAACGTCTTCTAATTGATTCATGACTATTCTCCTTTTTGTTGTGCGGTCGTCTTTCTATTGAATATGACCGATCAATCGCGAAAATGTTGCAACTGACCTTTACTTTTTGTTGAAACCTGAATTGCGCGATTGTATTATACTTGCGAAGGTTTCAAACCTTGGCAAGGTTGTCATTCGAGCACAAATCGCTCAATATAGTTGAAACATTTTGACTTTTTCCCGGTCTAATGGTATATGAATGATGCTGACGACAAGTTGCTCCTGGAGACCATCGTTTCCGGCGATCCGCAAGCATTTCGACCGTTTATTCAAAAATATGAACGGTTGGTGGGCCATATTGTCAGTCGCATGGTGCGAAACAGAGCGGATCGTGAAGACCTGGGTCAGGAAATTTTCATCAAAATTTACAAAAGTTTGCCGCAATTTCAGTTTCGCTCGAAAATATCCACCTGGGTGGCGCAAATCGCCTATCATACATGCCTGAATTATCTCCAGAAAAAGCGGATTGCCCTGCTGGCGGATCTCAGCGGCGAAGAAGAGGCTGATCCCTTGAGTCTGGTCGTTGACGATATGCCAAGACCGGATCAGTGGACTGAGAATCGCGAGATGGGCCGCTATATGCAAGCAGCCATGCAATCCCTTGCGCCTGCTTATGCAACCGTGCTGACGCTCTATCATGTGGATGAACTAAAGTATCAGGAAATAGCACAGGTTATGGAACTGCCGGAAGGGACGATTAAAAGTTATTTGTTCCGTGCTCGAAAAATGGTCAAGGAACGGTTGCACGGATATTTGATCGAGGAGGTCATATGAGCGAACGACATTTGGATGACGCGCAGATTCAGAGTTATCTGGATGGCCTGCTCTCTGCATCAGAGGCAACACGGTTGCGCAGCCATTTGCAGGTTTGCCAAACCTGTCGCCAACAGGTGTTAATCTATCAGAAATTCTATCAGCAGCTGGCCGGCAGCGGGGAAGAGCCGTTTTCGCCGAAATTTAGCGATGAAATTTTGCATAAACTTCAGGGCGAACCATTGGGTTTTTTACATAAACGATTGGCGCAGATTTTTGGCGGTGCTTTGGCGTTTATGGCGTTTATCATGACCAGCACCTTGTTCATGAATTATCGTTCTTTGCTGGATTCTATTCGCCGGATCTCTCTGCCGTCATTTTCAATGCCCGATCTGTCCTTTCTTGGTGAATTGAAAAATCTGGCGGCCTCGGTTTCTTCACAGTATCCTATTTTTTTCGCAGCCGCCGCCGTGATGGTTGCCATATTCGCTTTTGATCAATTGCTTGTGCATCTTCGTTCCCGCCTGACCTCTGCGCAGAAATAATCTGATGGATGTTTAAAGACCTTTAACGCAGAGGCGCTGAGGATGCAGAGTTGAACTCGGATTACTCTCTTGCGACCTCTACCGCCATTGCGTTTAAGGTAAATCTTTTTTTTACAGCCCAGATTTTCCCCATACATGAAAACGTGTTGCGATTGTCAGGGATTTTTAAGTTGGTTACGTTAATCAGCTGCGGTTCAGGTTGTCAAATCTCGGCTTGAGCATCTCCCACGATTCGTATAAACCCTGCGACAGGACTTTGGTGTGTCCGGTGATGGGCATGAAATTGGTGTCCCCGTTCCAGCGCGGCACAATATGGAAATGGAGATGATCGTCGATGCCGGCGCCGGCGGTCTTGCCTAGGTTCATGCCGACGTTGAGACCGTCCGTATGCAATGTTTTCTGCAAAATGGCGGCGCTTTGCCCCAGCAGGTGCATCATCTCAGACTGTTCGGCTGCCGTCAAAGCCGATAAATCCGCCAGATGGCGGTACGGAACCACCATGACGTGTCCGTTATTGTACGGATAATAATTCATGATGATAAAGCAGCTGCTGCCGCGATGTAAAATCAAATTTTCCCGATCCCGGTTTTGTACAGGTTTGTCGCAAAAAATGCAGCCCCGGGGTTTTTCCTGTAAAATGTACTCCATGCGCCAGGGCGCCCACAGTTTGTCCATGCGTTTCCTCTTTTTTCTAAAAATTGTGTGATTTGTGCTCAAGCGGCAACATGTGAGATGGAAATAAAAGAGACTTTCGATTGTAGTTTTCCGCCTAAAGGCGGAACTACATGCGAATAAAAAAAGCGCAGGAGAAAACCTGCGCTTCTTAAAATACGATCGATTTCGTTTACTGTTTTTCCGCCTGAGCTTCAGCAATAACCTTGCCTTCCACTTCCTTCGGCACCGGGTCATAATGGGAGAGCTTGCGCGTATAGCTGGCGCGGCCAGAGGTCAGGGAACGCAGCGTCGAAGCATAGTTGTGCAATTCGGCCAAAGGCACTTTGGCTTTTACCATCTGGAATCTGCCGCGTGCTTCAATGCCGAGAATGCGGCCGCGTCGGCTGTTCAGATCGCCCATGATGTCGCCCATATTTTCTTCCGGGCATTTCACTTCGATGTCATAGATCGGCTCCAGCAGAATCGGTTTCGCTGAAGTGACGCACATCTTGAACACTTCGCGGCCGGCAATCTGGAACGCGATATCCTTGGAATCAACCGGATGCTCTTTGCCGTCATACACGATCGCCTTGACGTCGACGATTTTGTAACCGGCAATGGCGCCTTCTTCCAGCAACTGGCGCACGCCTTTTTCGATGGAGGGGATAAACGGACCGGAGATGGCGCCGCCGACAATCTGGCTTTCGAACTCAAAACCGGCGCCGCGCGGCATCGGTTCAATGCGCATCCACACCTCGGCAAATTGTCCGGCGCCGCCGGTTTGCTTCTTGTGGCGATATTTTTCATCCGCCTTGCCGGTGATGGTTTCACGATAGGGAATTTTGGGTTTCTTTTGTTCCACCTCCACGCCATAGCGTTCTTTCAAGCGCTGAATGATGATTGCCAAATGGGTGTCGCCCTGACCGGACAGCACGGTTTGCTTCAATTCCGGATTGACCTCTATGGTGAAACTGGGATCGGTTTCGTTCAGGGTATGCAGACCGGTGGAAATTTTATCTTCATCGCCCTTGGTTTTAGGCGCCACGGCAATCTGCACCACCGGTTCAGGAAACTCGATCACCGGCAATTTGACGTTCAGCTTTTTATCAGCCAGTGTGTTGTTGGTGTGCGTGCCTTTGAGTTTGACCAGGGCGCCGATGTCGCCGGCTTTTAACAAGCCGATCTCTTTACGGTTTTTGCCGTTGAGCTCATAAATCTGGCCAATTTTTTCCGTGATGCCGCGGGAGGCATTGGCCACCTCATCGCCGGATTTGACCTGACCGCCGTAAACGCGGATAAGGGACAGTTCCCCGACGTGCATTTCCGACAAGGTCTTGAACACAAAACCGCAAAAAGCCGTCTGGTTCAGTTCGATTTTGCTTTCTTTGCCGGCATTGTCCACAGCCACGGCTGCTTCGCGCTGCACCGGGGATGGGCCGTAATTGCTGATGAAATCCAGCAATTGCGCCACGCCCATGTTTTTCACTGCAGAACCGCACAAAACCGGAAAAATTTTCCCGGACGCAATGCCGTTGCGCAAACCAATGGAGATCTCCTCTTCGGTCAGTTCGCCGGCTTCAAAATATTTTTCCAAAATGGCGTCATCGCTCTCCGCCACTTTTTCAATCAGTGCGGCGCGCAGGTCCTGAG
The DNA here is from genome assembly GCA_964387285.1 of uncultured Cytophagia bacterium. Lineage (GTDB taxonomy): Bacteria > Zhuqueibacterota > Zhuqueibacteria > Residuimicrobiales > Residuimicrobiaceae > Anaerohabitans. The sequence continues at coordinate 30,017 of CAYLWO010000057.1, forward strand.
CTTGCTTTTGCAGATCTGCGGGAATATCTTCCACTTTGCTCTTACCGCTCTGATCGTCCTGAAAGGTGATCTGTTTCATGGTCAATAAATCGACAATACTGTTGAAACCTTCCGATTCTTTGACCGGAAACTGCGCGGCCACAACGCCGTTGCCGTAACTTTCCCTGGCCTCGTCAATCACCTGATTAAAATTGGCGTGCTCGCGATCTTCTCGGTTGACGAAAAATAAACGCGGGGTTTTAAATTTTTCACATATTTCCCATACGGTCTCCGTACCGACTTCCACGCCGGCATGGGCATCCAGCAGAACCACGGCCAGATCCGTAACGCGTAGACCGCACAGCACTTCACCGGTAAAATCCGGCCGGCCGGGCAGATCGAGAATATTGACTTTGTTTTTCTTCCAATCCAGCGTCAACAGCGCTGCGCTGATGGACATTTTTCGTTCAATTTCATCGGTGCGATAATCGGATACGGTAGTGCCGTCATCAATACGGCCAAAGCGCGTAGTGACGCCGGCGCCGAAGAGCATGGCTTCGGCCAACGTCGTTTTACCTGTCGATTGGTGCGAGACCAGGCTGATATTGCGGATATCATTGGGACCAAAATCTTTCACGATCATCCTCCTGTTGTTGACGCAGCACCTGCGTCCTATTGATGGTTAAATATAATTATAATTGATATTTCCTATTATCGGGAATCTTTGGCTTTGTGTCCTTGCGCAGCCTGTTTGCGCAACTGGGTTTTTAACACGCGCCCGGTCGCGCTCTTGGGCAAGCGTTCGCAAAATTCAACATAGCGCGGCGATTTATAGTACGGCAGATTGTTGCGACAGTACTCGATGAGTTCCTCCGAGCCGCAGGTGCCGCCCTGTTTTCGCACCACGTAAGCCTTGACTTCAGCGCCTTGAATAGAATCCGGTATGGCTACTACCGCAACTTCCGCCACCTCAAAATGTTGCCGGATTACGGTTTCCACTTCAAAAGAGAAAATATGAAATCCGCCTTTAATGATAATATCGTCTTTGCGTTCCTGGATATAAAGATAGTGATCGTCATCCAGATAACCCATGTCGCCGGAGAAGAGCCAACCGTTTTTCAATCTCGCAGCCGTCTGTTCCGGTTGATGATAATACTCCGACATGATAGCGGGACTGTTGATCCAGATTTCACCGCTCTGATTCGGGCGCAGCGAGACGCCTGTTTCGTTGCGTATTTCCACATCCACGCCCAACAGAGGCAGACCGACAGAACCGATTTTGCGATCCACATTCAATCGATTGGCGCTGACCAGAGGACCGGCTTCGGTGAGGCCGTAACTCTCAAGGATAAACGTGTTGAATTTTTTCTCAAATGCCAACAGGAGTTCTTCCGGCAGAGAACCGCCGTAGCTGAGGCATAATTTAAGCGAATCAACCTCCTCGGCAGGTTCATCCAGCAATGCGCGAAACATGCCCGGCGCAGCCGGCATAAAAGTGATCCGGTGTTTTTTAACAGCGTCCCATACCGCGGTTGCGGAAAAGCGCGGCAGCAACACCAGGGTGGCGCCGCACAGAAAAGACGCGTTCATAGCCAAGGTTTGTCCCAAGGGATGAAACAGCGGCATGACGCCGGCTACCCGATCGTCCGCGGAAATGCGAAACATCTCCTGACACGTCGAGGCATTGGCCAGTAAGGCCGTGTGTGCAAGAACAGCGCCCAACTCTTCATCGGCTGAACTCATGGTATATTGAATAACGGCCGGTTCATCCGCAGTAAATTCTACTGGCGACGACAGCGGCTCAGCGTTAGCCATCAATTGTGTGAGAGAGGTGCAAGAGTTGGGTATCTTTTCACCTAACAAAACGATTCGTTCACAGGTCGGCGCGGCTTGCACCGCAGAGAGCACTTGCGCCAAAAAGCCGCTCCAGGAGATGATGACCCTGGCCTCGCTGTTTTGCAAACACCAGGTTATTTGTTTTTCAGAACTCATGATATTGAGGGGGACGGAAACAGCGCCGATATAAAGCGTGGCATAATAGCTGATGCAAAAGTGCGGGAGATTCGGCAACATCAGGGCGACCCGATCTCCCTTTTGTACACCGAGCGATTGCAATCCTGCGGCCAGACGCTTCACCGCTTCCAGTAAGCGACCGTATTCTAGTTTATGATCGCCGAAAACAAGGGCGATTTGCTCTGGCATTTTGTTTGCTACTTTTACAAACTGTGATCCGAGCCGGTTCACGATAAGACCTTACAAATGGTTATATTTTATGAAAATAGTATTAGCAGCCGTTTTAGCCGATAAAAGAAAAAGTGCCTCAAAGTGAGAAAGCAATTGAATTTAACGGAAACGTTATTTAAATTAACCCGTCTCGTAAGTTACTTCTAAAGAGCGAAAATGTCAAGAAATATTTAATATGCATGAATCAAATTGGATGTTTTTGAGCAGAGTCGGCGCCTGCAAATCTGTCAAAGCCGTACTGATCTTTGTTGCTCTAATCCTGGTCGGAATTATTTGTATCGGTCCTCGCCAAATTGTTCAGGCCGGCCAAACCGCCATCAACAAGATGGTGCTCTTTACCATGGTGCTGGAAAAAATCGAACGCTATTACGTTCAGGAAACCAACACCAATGAACTGGTAGATCGGGCCATTCGTAATATGGTGCAACAGCTGGATCCGCACAGCAGCTATTTATCCGCAGAAGAGTTCAACGCCTGGAAACAGACGTCGCATGGTTATCTCGGCGTCGGATTGAGTTATCGTATCCAATCGGACCGGCTTGTCGTTACGGCGGTGCATCCCCATGGGCCGGCTGCTGAAATCGGCATCAGCGCCGGCGATGCGATTGTTCGCATCGATGGTAAAAAAGTCGAATTTTTAACCGCCGACGATCTGGATAAAATATTGCAGGATGATAGCCGACAGACGGTCAAGCTTTTATTGGAACGCGGCCATACTCGTGAACAACAGAGCGTCGAACTGGCCAAGCGGCCGCTGATTCCCATCAGCGTGACCGCCGCCTTTATGATCGGCGATTCGACCGGCTACATCCAATTAGCGCGTTTTTCCCAATCCACACCCGGGGAACTGGACGCAGCGGTAAATAAATTGCAGCGGCAGTCCATGCACCAGTTGTTGTTGGATTTGCGCGATAACAGCGGCGGTCTGTTTACTGCAGCCGTCGAGATCGCCGATCGATTCCTTTCGTCCGGGCGCATGATTGTCTACACCTCGGGCCGCAGTGCGGACGCGTCTTTGCAATACACTGCGACCAACGGGAAAAAATTTCCCAACATCCCGCTTGTTGTGCTCGTAAATGAAGCTTCAGCCAGCGATTCGGAAATACTAGCCGGCGCCCTGCAGGATTGGGATCGCGGTTTGATTGTCGGTCGTCCTACTTTTGGCAAGGGATCCGTGCAGACCGAATATGCTTTTCAAGACGGTTCCGGATTGTTGCTTACCACCGCAGTATATTTTACGCCGCTCGGTCGTTCCATTCAAAAAATGCCCCATGCGGAGAGCAAAAGTTTACGCACGCCCAGGGGACGCATGGTGCAAACCGGCTGCGGCATCATTCCCGATGTGGAAATTGCACCGGATCAACAACCGGTTGCAGAAACTTTGAAAAAAATACTGGCAGCGGCGGACAATCCCTTGTGGCGTTTTATCGAGAAACAACCGGACCCGGTTTACCATGATCCCATCGCTTTCTGTAGACAATATCAAGTGAGCGAAACGCAGTTACAATCTTTTTATGATGCCATGAAGCGCAACGGTCACTCTTTTTCTTCACGTGAAAAACAGCAGAGCAATCAGCACGTGCGTTTTTTTATTAAGCGTGAGCTTGCCGGCCGGTTGTGGGGTGAGGAGGGCCGCATCATGTCCACGATTTATTGTGATCATCAGGTTCTAAAAAGCCTGCCGCAATTCCGCACCGCCCGCCTGTTGCTGAATTAAAGCAACCGGTTTTTTTACTGCTCCTGCGTAAAAATACCTTGAAAATAATGCTGGGAAGTCGTATGTTAACTGGCCTGTTTTCGGCCAGTAAAGCCAGGCCATTTTTACAATTTGGTGAAACGAGAACTATTTGGATTCAGGTTCAACTGCACATAAAGCGAAAATTCTGATCGTTGATGATATACCGGTCAATATCCAGTTGCTGCAAAATTATCTGGGTTCCGCGGGTTATCACACTTTTTCAGCCGCAAACGGGGAAGAGGCGTTGCTGCGCGTACGCGAGACCAGGCCGGATATGGTGCTGCTGGATGTCATGATGCCCAAGATGGATGGTTTCGAAACCTGTCGTCAATTAAAGAGAAATGAAGAGACCAGCTATATTCCGGTTATCATGGTCACTGCGCTCAACGAACTTGAGGACAAGATCAAAGGCATTGAGGCCGGCGCTGATGACTTTATCAGCAAACCGTTCAACCGGCTCGAGTTATTGGCGCGCGTGAAATCGTTGTTGCGGGTTAAATTTTTACACGACCAGCTGCAGGAAAAAGTAAAGCAGTTGGAACTGGCCAAGGAGCGGTTGCGCGAGATGGCGGTGACCGACGGTTTGACGCAGTTATTCAACTATCGTTATTTCCGGGAATATCTGGATCAAGAACTTAAACGCGCGGCGCGCCACCATCTGTTCGTCTCTCTGGTGATGCTGGATATCGATTTTTTTAAACACTATAACGATCAGCACGGGCATCCGGCGGGCGACCAAGTGTTGCGCGAGATCGCCGGTCTGATACGCGACAATATTCGCAGCATCGATGTGGCCGTGCGCTACGGCGGCGAAGAGTTCGTCATGGTGTTGCCGGAAACCAACCGTGCCCAGGCCTGCGTCGTTGCTGAAAAAATACGGAAAATGGTCGAGAAGCAGCGCTTCCCGCACGAGGAGCAGCAACCTAACGGCAATCTGACCATCAGTATGGGTGTGGCCAGTTTTCCCGAAGATGCACCGGATGGCGAAGAGCTGATCAAAAAAGCCGATCTTCGTCTGTATATCGCCAAAGCCCAGGGTCGCAACAAAGTGGTTTTTGAGTAACGAACGAGGCAATTTTGACAAACTGGATCGGGCAGCAACTCAAAAGCAAGCTCTTCCGCAAACTGTTCCTGTCGACATTTGCGACGACGGTCTTGCCTTTGCTGGTGATGACCTTTTTTTGGCTGCAAAGCAAAGGGGAAACTTCGGTTTCGCTGTTCCCGGGATTTTTCAGCGTCATCGTTTTAGCGCTGTTGTTGGCCGGCGTGGTTGCCTTTTTTCTGTCCAAGAACATCACCACGCCCATCTCTGATCTGACGAAAAGCGCCACAGAAATCGCGCGCGGCAATTTTCAGCATGAAATCAAAGTCGATTCCGAGGATGAAATCGGCCGCCTGGGCCGCTTGTTCAATTATATGACCACCGAGTTGCGCCGGCTCGACAAGATGAACCTGGCGAAAATCATCGCCGAGCGCAACAAAACGCAAACCATTATCAAGAATATCGCCGACGGCGTCATTGTCACCGACCCGCAGTCGCACATTCTGATTCTCAATGCCGCGGCTGAAGCCTGGTTCAATCTCAGACAGGAGAAAGCCTTTGATCAGCCGCTCGGCAGCCTGATCAAAGAACCTACTCTGCTGCAGCTCATCCGCGATGCGATTGCGGACAAGCAGGCCGGGCTTTCATCAGTGGAAATTCCCGTTAAAAAACGCGGCGACTGGAAGCAGCGCATTTTACAGGCCCGGGCTGCGCGCGTACAGCAGGAGAACGGCGATCTCATCGGCATCGTCACCATTTTGCGCGATATCACGCAACAAAAAGAAATCGACAAACTCAAAACCGAACTGGTTTCCATGGTTGCCCATGAGTTGCGTTCGCCCCTGACCAGCATCTCGGGGTTCAGTGAGCTGATGCTCGATAAGGACATCACCCGCAAGCAGGCAGCGGAATACGCGTCCATCATTCTGAAAGAATCCAATCGGCTTTCCGAATTGATCAACAAATTCCTGGATATCTCGCGCATCGAGTCCGGCCGCATCCAGCCCAAGATGGCCGAGCTGGATATCATGGATACGGTGCATATGGTGGTGGGCAATAATTCTTTTCTCGCGGATAAAAAACACATTCAGGTTGAGGTGCACGAACCGGACGCTCCGATGATGGTTTGGGCCGACAGCGGCATGATGGAACAGGTCTTGCTCAATCTTTTCTCCAATGCCGTTAAATACAGTCCGGAGCATCGACGCATCGACCTGATTCTGCGCCAAAATGAAAGTGAAGTGGTGGTGGAGATGCATGACCAGGGCTACGGCATTCCCGCAAAAGCCCTGCCGAGAATTTTTGAAAAGTTTTACCGAGTGACCGATCATGAAGAGGTGCGCAATCAAACCGGGACCGGGTTGGGACTCGCCATGGTCAAGCAGATCGTTGAATTGCACGGCGGCCGGGTCGAGGTCGAAAGTGAAGAAAATCGCGGTTCTGTTTTTTCCGTATATTTGCCCAAACTGAACGGGAGACCTCGATCCGAGGCCTCACAGCCTGAGGATGCGGACCATATCATCCGCTAAAGCATTGGAAGGAATCTTCAAATGAAGAAGGGAAAGGTCCTACTGGTTGATGATAACGCCGATATGGAACTGATCGGTGAACGCATTTTTACCCGGGCGGGATTTGAGTACCTCTCAGCCCGCAGCGGACAAGAGGGGCTGGAACTGGCTCTGAGCGCCAGACCGGATTTGATCGTTCTGGATTATATGTTGCCTGATATCAACGGGACGCAGTTTTTGCGCACCATGACCACGGACGCGGATTACGCCCTTTTGCTGGGCACGCCGGTGGTCATGCTCACGGCGCGCACCGATTCTATTGAGGATTTGGATGATTGCTTTCGCATGGGTCTGCGTATTTTTTTGAATAAACCGTTTGGTCATCGTGAACTGGTCAACATTATCGAGAGCATTATTCGCCTCAGCCGGTTGTCATCGGGAACCGCCGCACCTGCGCCTATATCAAGCGCCGCGGCAGCGCCGGTCACGGATTATAAAAAAATGGACGAATTGCGCCTGCATGCACACACCATAGCCCGCCTGGCCAAAGAGCTGCGCGATGAAGCGCCAACGCTGAGCGAACAACAGCGCATGGACCTCAACGCAATTTATACCACCAGTAAACGAATGCTCGCTCTGCTGGAGCAATCCCGGTAAGCCATCATGGATTTCAATTATCAAGTTCTGTTTGAAAACGTTCAAGACCTGGTGTTTGCGCTGACCGAGCAAGGCCGGATTCTGTATGCGAATCGTCATCTTTGCGAGTTTACCGGTCTGACCAAAGAACAATTGCAGGATCGTCCGCTGCTGGATTTGATTGTGGCGCCGGACCATCCCTGGGCCGCTAAAAATCTGGAAATCGCCCTGTCCGGACACGGGCGCAATTTTGAATCAAGATTCATTCCGAAAACCGGCGCGGCCGTTTATTTTTCCACCAACATGTCGCCCATCCAGCAGGACGGCCAGGTGATCGGCGTGGTGGGCATCTCGCGCGACATCAACGAACGCATCAAGCTCGAGCAAGAGATCACCGCACTGAAGAACTTTAACGAGAGCATCATTCAGAGCATTCAGTCCGGTCTGATTACCCTGGATTTGGACGGCGTGGTTACATCTTATAATCTGGGCGCCGAGGAGGTGCTGGGCTACAGCGGAAAAGAAATGGTCGGTTTGCCGTTGGCGCTGACGCTCGGCCATCGCGAAGCCGAGATTCTGTCCCGGATTTCACCCATTCTGACCATGCCGCCCACGCGCGAAGTCACGGTCATTACCAAATCCGGCAATGACGTGACCATCGGTTTTACCGTGACGCCGCGCCTTGATGATCAGGGAAAACGCGTCGGCACTATTATCTCGTTCAAGGATATATCCCAGATCAAACGCATGCAAGCCGAGGTCATCCGCATGGACCGGCTGGCTTCGTTGGGCGTACTCGCGTCCGGCATGGCCCATGAAATTAAAAATCCATTGGCCGGCATAAAAGCCATGGCGCAAACGCTGCAGGAAGAGTTTGCCGACGGCGATGACCGCAAGGTCTATCTGGAGCGCATTGTCCGTCAGGTGAACCGTCTGGACGAACTGCTCAAGGCATTTTTTGATTATGCCCGACCGCGTCCGCCCATGCGAAAATTTCATCGCATTCAGGACATCGTCAACGAGGTTTTTAATCTGGTTGATAAAAAATTGCAGGAGAGAAAAGTCTGGTGGAGCACGGCTTTTGATCCGGCCACGCCCAGCGTGTACGTCGATTTTCATCAAATCCAGCAGGTCATTCTCAATCTGATTTTTAACGCCATCGACGCCATGGAAGAAGGCGGCAAACTGCTGGTGTCTGCCGCACCGTATCAGGGCGGCGGCAAAGGCTATGCCCAGGTGCATTCACCCTGGCAGGCCAAAACCGACACGCCGCGTTTCATCGAGGTCGTGGTTCAAGACACCGGCGTCGGCATAAAAAACGAGGATTTGGAGAATATTTTCGATCCTTTTTTCACCACAAAATCGCAAGGCACCGGATTAGGTTTAGCCATTGTCTATCGCATTATTACTGCGCACGGCGGCGAAATCGCCGTTTCCAGCGCTGTCGGCCGTGGCACGGCATTTAAATTTTTATTACCAACGGAGCAAATCAGCGAATGAAGGCAAGCATTCTGGTTGTGGAAGACAATGAAGATCTTTGTCAGACCATAGCCGAGGTTATGAAAAAAGAGGGCCATAACGTGCGTACGGCCTTTTCCGGAGAAGATGCGCTCAACCGTCTGGAAAAAGGGTTGACCGATCTGGTGCTTTTGGACATCAAACTCCCGCGCATGAGCGGCCTGGAGGTGCTGGCGAAAATCCGCGAACAGGCGCCGGATTTGCTGGTGATTATGATCACCGCACTCACCGACGCGCGTCCGGCTGTGGAAGCGTTGAAATCCGGCGCATACGATTATCTGCTCAAGCCCTTTGAACTGGATGAACTCAAACTGGTGGTGGCCAAAGCCCTGGAGACCCATCGTTTGAAATTAGAGGTGGCGCGGCTCAAAGATCAGCAACGCAGACGATTCCCGGATAACGGACTGTACGGCGACAGCCCGGCCATTCAAGAAGTGCAAAACCTGATCAAGATCATTGCCGAGACGCCGCGCACTTCGGTATTAATAGAAGGCGAAAGCGGCACCGGCAAAGAACTGGCCGCCAATGCCATTCACACCTCCAGTGCACGGGCAGACAAAACCATCATTAAAATCAATTGCTCCGCCATTCCGGAGAATCTGTTGGAAAGCGAGTTGTTCGGTCATGAGAAAGGCGCTTTTACGGACGCCAAGACCACCAAGCGCGGCCTGTTTGAACTGGCGCACGGCGGCACGCTTTTTCTGGATGAAATTGCCAGCATGAAAATGTCGCTGCAACCCAAACTCTTGCGCGTACTGGAGACCAGCACGTTTCGTCGCATCGGCGGCACCACGGACATCACCGTCGACGTGCGCATCATAGCAGCCACCAATCAGAATCTGGAATCCTGCGTGCGTGAAGGCGCCTTTCGCGAGGACTTGTTGTATCGACTCAAGGTGATGGTGATTCGTCTGCCGGCTCTGCGCGAGCATCCGGAGGACATTTTACCCATAGCCAAAATGTTCATCGAACAGAACAATCGCGAGTTCAATAAAAACATCCGCGGCATCTCCCTGGACGCTTCGGAAATGATGCTGCGTTACCCCTGGCCCGGCAATGTGCGCGAATTAAAGAACGTGCTGGAGCGCGCCGTCATTCTCTGCAAAAAAGACGAGATCACGCCAGAACTGCTGCACCTCGAGACCACCGATCATCCGTTGATCACGGCAGCGCCGGCCGTGGAAAGCATCCGTCCGCCGACAGCGGTGCGCATCGACGATGCGGCGGCCACGTTGGCGGATATCGAAAAGCAGCACATTCTGCATGTTTTGGAAAAAAACAACAACAACAAATCCAAAACCGCCAAGGTGTTGAATATTTCGCGTTCCACGCTGCGGGAAAAGTTGAAAGAGTATGGGATAAATTGATTACAGATACGCTATTGAACCTGCGGGCGAATTCCCACCATAGTTTTAGTCAGATACAAACTCAACCCGGACAAGCCGGAACCAAACGTCGGACACTTTCTGGACAGTCGCAAAAGCCCAGACCCTGGATGTTGCCGTGGTTTTTACGGTAACTCGGTGTTCTTCGATAGAATATCAATATCTTTGAAAACACCCGGGGTCGCAGAAAACGCGACCACGGGGTTGTTCTGTCTTTTGCGACAACCTCTCAAGGTCCGACATTTTTTGACCATTTTGCGTGAAAAACAACTCGTAATACACTAACGGGTTTGGGTAATGCAAATTTTGCACTGAAATGTTGTAGCTTTAACCTGCTAGCCCAACTTCGACACTTGGCCATGTTAAATCATTTATTTACAATAAAAATTATCTAAAGTTTTCACTACATTTTGGCACTTTTTATGAGTGAAAATTCATTTAGTTCTTTTTATCTCTTTTGCTCATAATACTAACAGTTTTTTTTGATATGCAGAGCTGTTTGAGCGCCAACGGCGCGACCTAACCTAGCCTGGGCCGCCAGGCCCAGGTATATAGCGCATAAATCAAAGCGCTGAAAGCGCGCGATAGGTCCATCTCAGCAGAAATTTTGGCCTAATTAACATTCATAAATGGTCCTATTGCGCCCCGTTGGGGCTAGAGCGATTTTTCGTTTGCCTCCTGGGCCTGGCGGCCCAGGCTATAATCGGTCGCGCCGTTGGCGCTCAACAAGAACCAATTATGGTTCAACGGTAAGAAATAAAATTAAAAGAACAAAATCAAGGGGGTAGGTTTTCACTACACGGCATTTTTTAAGAACGTGTACTAAATATCAATCAGTTAGATGTATCTATGCATCAATTTTTGGCCAAAAATAATTTTAAGTGTCGAAGTTGGGCTAGTATCACTGGACCACGAAGGAGGGAGGATGGTGAGTGAAAAAGTTTAGCACGTAGATGTACATCGACAGTTCGGCCAGGCACAGTCTATAACCGATTTTTCCTTTTCATATTGCCAACAAACGGTTGTTCCCTGCTGAAATCCGGCAGGAAATCATCATCACTGTCATGACTCGGCATCATATGCTGCACAAACATATTGCGGAAGCCCAACGATAGAGCGTGTTCATAAACGCGATAAAACTCTTCGCTGCGCAACGGCCGGTTCATTTCCG
>CAYLWO010000058.1:0-40816 GCA_964387285.1 uncultured Cytophagia bacterium
TATCTGCGTCTATCTGCGCAATCTGCGGATTATCTTTCTTGCATCATCTGCCAAAATTTTGTTTATCCGCTGATGTCGCAGGTTTACGCAGATGAGTTATGGATGGCGTCTCATCTGCGTTTATCTGCGGATATTTTTGAATTATCAGCTAACTTCCTGCTCATCTGCAGATGTTCGTAGATTTAAGACTAGGCGCTTATATTCGAGTCGAGAAGCGCCAAAATTGAACAGCAGGGATTTATGAAGCCCGGAAGCCTTGAGATAGTTGATAACCTGCGCATCCTCTGTCCCCGTCAATTGTTTCAGCGCCTTTAGTTCCACGATCAATGAACCATAGCATACATAATCAGCTTTGTAAAACGCGTTAAGACGCTCGCCGCGATAAAATACCGGTATTTCCTTTTCGCGTTCGTACGGTATAGATCGCGCCTTCAACTCTAATTCAAATGCCTCCTGATAAACGGCTTCAAGGAATCCGCAACCTAATTCGCTATGCACTGCCATCGCAGCACCGATCACGGCATAGCTCTCCGTGTCCCTTACGCTATCTGCATTAATCTGCGTCATCTGCGGCTTCTCCAATCTTTGAGTGCGTGGCTGGAAATTTCTTCTTAGGGTGGGGCAAAGATGTCTTCGCCATGATCAGCTATCCGCTTTTCTATTTGTTCCCGGCAAATTCTCTCCCAAGGCAAACCATTCGATCATTGGCCGCCAGTGCAGGACGGATTCTCTTCCGTAGCCAGATGCTGCGCCAGCAATTGCATCCCCTCCCGATAACTGAAAACGCCTTTGCCGGAAATCTGTGCCAGACAGATTTCACGAATCACACTGATTTTCCGGAACGGCTCCCGTTGGTGAATATCCGACAAATGCACCTCCACGGCGGGCAGATGCACACCGGCCAGGGCATCGCGCAGGGCATAGCTATAATGGGTCAGAGCGCCGGGATTGATCACAATGCCGTCAGCCCAATGACGCTGGTCATGTATGAAATCGAGCAATACCCCTTCATGATTGGACTGAAAACATCTGACGGCTATTTTCAATTCAACGGCCCACTCTTCAATCATTTCATTGAGACGAGCCAAAGTGACCTGTCCATAAATTTCAGGCTCGCGTTCACCCAACAAGTTTAAATTGGGACCGTGGATGACCAATATTTTTTTCATGGTGCAATTTCCCAATCCATCAATTTTGCGAGGCTGTCCAAAAAGGAAATTTTATTCCTTCTGGCCATAGTTGGTGGCCTCATAGAAAAATATATAATAGTATGAAATACAGTTCGTTGATAGATTCCTCGACCGCTGAAGCGGTCTCGGAATGACACGGTTGCGTTGCTTTTTGGACAGCCGCTGCGGTTTTTATTCCTTAATTGAGCGATTTGTGCTCGAAAAACAACTTGCGAAGGCCTTCGCAAGGAAAACACATCACGCATCCAGCAGCCGATCAATGGTTCGCGTCACCTGCTCTGCCGGCACCTGTCGTGTGAGCACCGCGTGTCCGATGCGATCCAACAAAATCCATAGTTGACCGCCCTGACTGCGTTTTTTATCGTACTGCATAGCTGCCAATAAAGCGGTCTGATTGACCGTATTGGGAATGACCGGCGGATTCAGTTTAGCAATCAACAGATCAAGCCCGCTAAAATCGGTCATGGATAACAATCCGTGTTCCACTGATAAAAACGTGGCAGCCTGCATGCCGTAGGCAACCGCCTCACCGTGCAGAAAATAGGTGTAATGCGTGGCGGATTCCAACGCATGTCCGACCGTATGACCGAAATTCAGGATGGCGCGCAAACCTGACTCTTTTTCATCCAGTTCTACGATGCGGGCTTTGATGGCGCAACAGGTCAGCAAAACGCGTTTCACCAATTCCATATTTTTTAATGCAACAATCTCCTGCCAGGCTGCCTGCAGGATCTGAAAGAGCTCCACATCCCAGATGCAGCCGTATTTGACAACCTCGGCCATGCCGCAGAGAATTTCCCGACTGCCGAGCGTAGTCAGAACCAGTGGATCGATAAGGACAAACTGCGGATGATGAAAAGCACCGATCAAATTTTTACCCAAAACGTGATTGATGCCCACCTTGCCGCCGATGGAGCTGTCGACCTGTGCTAAGATAGTGGTTGGAATCTGTACAAAACGAATGCCGCGCATGTAGGTAGCAGCAGCAAATCCCGCCAGATCGCCGATCACGCCGCCGCCAAGAGCTAATACAATGGAACGTCGGTTGGCGCCATTGCGGATCAACCAGGTGTGAATGTCGTTAAGAACATGTACGCTCTTGGCTTCCTCGCCGACCAGAGTGCGAAAAGATAGAACAGGTCGTCCGCTGTTCGACAAGGCCGTGAGCACGCGTTCCAGATAAAGCTGAGCCACCTGTTCATCGGTAATGAGAAAAAGAGCTTCGTCCAGATGATGACGCGATAGCAAAACAGGCAATTGCTCCAATAAACCGGATTCGCAATAGATCGGATAGCTGACCGAGGGGAGTGTCACGGTGATGGGATTCATCAGGATTCCATAATTCGCTTATAGATTGTCTGTGCAAAATCCCTGGCGCTGACCTCTTCCCGGCTTTCAAACGAAAAGTCCGCTTTTTCATAATGCGGCAGTCTTTGTTCCAGCATGGCGCTGATTTTCTCCTGCAAAGATTCTGCAGACAGATTTTTCAGCAGGGGGCGATCGTTCTTGCGCTGCACCCGCGTCACCAGTGTTTGCAGGGAGGCCGTTAAACAAATGGTGATGCCTGAATCGGAAATGACGCGCCAATTTTCTTCACGGATTACAGCACCGCCGCCCAAAGAGATGACCTGATGCCGTCTTGCAGCCACTTTTTTAATTATGCCGCTTTCCAAATCACGAAAAGCCGCTTCTCCATGCAGATTGAAAATATTATTGATGGAAGTCCCCGCGCTTTTCTCTATCAAATGATCCGTATCGGCAAAAGGCCAACCCAGCAAGCCGGCCAGTTCACGACCAACGCGACTCTTGCCGGTAGCCATGAAACCGATTAAATAGACATTCTTACCAGTCAAGCGGTTCATGGGCCAGACCAGCAAAGTGGCGTTGCATTTCAGGGAGTGAATCGCCGCCCAGTTTTTCCTGCAGCGCGTCCGCCAGCACAAGAGCAAGCATGGCTTCGCCCACCACGACGGCAGCCGGCGCCGCACAGACATCGGAACGCTCGCTGTGCGCCATCTCAGCCTTATGGGTGTTGACATTAACCGAGTGCAAAGGACTCACCAGTGTAGGCAAAGGTTTCATGGCAGCGCGAACAATGACAGCCTCGCCGTTGCTCATACCGCCTTCGATTCCGCCGGCGTTATTACTGGCGCGATAGTAACCGATATCGGCATCATAATAAAGCTGGTCATGCACCTCGCTGCCGAAACCGAGCGCGTTTTCATATCCGGCGCCGATAGAGACCGCCTTTATTGCATTAACGCTCATCAGTCCCTGAGCAATAGCGGCGTCGAGTTTTCGATCATGATGCACATGGCTGCCCAGGCCCACCGGAACATTGATAGCCACCAGTTCCAACACGCCGCCCAGCGTATCGCCTTTGGCTTTGGCCTCATCGATCAGCGCCATCATTTTTTGTGCAGCCTCTTCATCCGCACAGGCCACCGGCGATGCCTCCACACGCGCCATGGCGTCGCGCCAGCATTGCAGATGCTGTGCATCGTGATAACGGGCGCCGGCCAGCACATTCAAACCGCCGTACGACGAACGTACGGAACCAATCTGCATCACCTGACCGAAAACCTGCACGCCAAAACACTCTAACAATTTTCGAGCAACGGCGCCGACAGCCACGCGCATGGTGGTTTCCCGGGCAGAGGACCGTTCAAGAATGTTGCGCAGGTCATCCTGCTGATATTTCACCATGCCGGCAAAATCCGCGTGTCCTGGTCTGGGCATTTGCAGTTTGGCCACCGGATGAGCCGGCATCTCCAACGCCATCTTTTGCGTCCAGTTTTCCCAATCGCGATTTTCTATCAACAGACCAATGGGCGATCCCAGGGTCTTGCCGTAGCGAACTCCGGAAAGAATACGCACCTTGTCCTGTTCGATCTGCATGCGTCCGCCGCGGCCATAGCCGCGTTGTCTTCTTTTCAGATCACGGTTGATGTCCTGCTCTGACAATTCCATGGCGGCCGGCATTCCTTCCAGGATCGCGACCAGAGCCTGTCCGTGCGACTCACCGGCGGTAAAAAAACGTATTCGATTCATGGTTGTAATTCTGTTGTTAGATAGATGCGCAATTCATTTAATGCATTTCGATCCAGAGTATATTTTTCGTTCATCCAGATGCGCAGAGAAGCCAATCCCTGATAGATGAGCATATCGAGGCCGTTCTTGATCTGCGCCCCTTTTTTTTCCGCTTCGCGCAGAAAAAGCGTCCAGGCCGGATTGTAGACCAGGTCATAAACATACTGTTTCTTGGAAACGGCGGAAAAATCATGCAACGGAGAATAATCGGCATACGGCGCCATGCCGATGGATGTGGCGTTTACAAGGATTTCCGCAGCCTGGATGCGATCCTGCAGTGTGGGATCATCCAATGCACTGTTGCTTACCCGGCTGAATCCGAGATGGGTTTTGCAAAATTGCGTCAGCTGCACCGCGCGATCCCAGGTGCGATTGACTATGGTCAATTCGGAAATGCCCAACTTGCTGAGTGCATAGGTTACGGAGCGGGCTGAACCGCCGGCGCCGAATAAAATCGCGCGACTGCCCTTGAAACGTTCTCGATCCGCGGCCAGCGACTCGATAAATCCCGGTGGATCGGTGACAAAAGCCGAGACGCCCTCTTCGCGTAAGGATAGCGTATTGGCGACGCCGAGCAGGTTTACCTCGGGTGATTTAAAAGTGGCCAGTTGTGCGACTTTTTCCTTGTGTGGGATGGTCACATTCAGGCCGGCCATATTCATGGCCCAGGCGCCCTGCACACAGGCCGCAATATTGGCCGGCGTGACGCGAAAAGCGAGATAAACAGCGTTGATCTTGAATTTCTTCAGAAAAAAATTCTGCAGCGCCGGGGAAAGACTATGCCCCACCGGATCGCCGATAACGCCGAAGAGTTTGGTCCGCGAGTTAGGCAACACTCACCTTTTCAAGCAAATCATAAAAACCGGGGAAAGAGATGTCGACGCATTCACTGCCCTTGATGATCGTTTCGCCTTGCGCCAGCAAACCGGCAATGGCAAACGACATGGCGATGCGATGGTCGCCAAAGCTGTCGATCTCTACACCCTGCAAGGGTGTGGGACCATGTATAATCAATCCATCTTTGGTCTCTTTAACCTGAGCGCCCATGGCATTCAGATTGTGCGCCACTGCCGCCAACCGGTCCGATTCCTTGACGCGCAATTCACCGGCGTCGCGGATAACCGTGTTGCCTTCGGCTTGCGTGGCCGCAACCGCTAAAACAGGAATTTCATCAATGATGGTTGGGATCATGGAACCGCCAAAATTAGCAGCGCTTAATTTGGTGCTGACGGCCGTCAGGGAACAGCGCGGCTCATTATTCAAATTAGCAGCTTGCGAACGATCGATGCGACCGCCCATGGCCGTTAATGCATCGAGAATGCCGATGCGTGTGGGATTGACACCCACATTGTCGATGGTGATTTGCGAATTCGGCAACAAACAGGCCGCCACCAGAAAAAATGCCGCAGCAGACAGATCTCCCGGCACATCGATATCCAACGCTTGCAGTTCCGCCGGGCCCTGAACACAGATCACGCTCTGCGATGCTCTGACCCTGACGCCGAACACCTCCAGCATTCTTTCGGTGTGATCTCGCGTGGTTGCCGGTTCGGTTACGCGCGTGCTGCCCTTGGCGTAAAGTCCTGCCAGCAAAACGCATGACTTGACCTGCGCACTGGCAATGGTGGAAGCGTAATCAATCGCATGCAGAGCGCCGCCATGAATGGTCAGAGGCGCCTTGTATCCATTGCTTTCAATATGCGCGCCCATGGATTCCAGCGGCTCGATAATGCGACGCATGGGCCGGCTGCGCAACGACGCGTCGCCGTCTATTACCGAAATGAAATTCTGCGCCGCTAAAACTCCGCTCAAAAGCCGAATGGTGGTTCCAGAGTTTCCGGCATCCAGCGTTTTTTTCGGTTTTTTCAGCCCGTATTTGCCTTTGCCTTTAACGACGATACCGTCTTTGCTTTTCTTGATGGACACGCCCAGCGCTTTCAGACAGTTTTGCGTACTCGTAACGTCGCCGGCAGCGGACAACCCTCGAATCGTGGTTTCGCCTTCAGCGATGGCCGACAATATCAACGAACGATGGGAAATGGATTTGTCTCCCGGAACAATCACATTCCCTTGCAATGAACGCACCGGTTTTATGATTTTTTGTTCCACGTCAATCCCTCTTTCTGCATTCTAGACCTTGGTCACTCAGCAGCGACAAGGCGATCTCGCGTTCGCTCTCCGTGGCAAACGCCAGACGCATTGTGCCGCCTTCATCTTCACGGACTTTTAAAACTTCGACATCTTTAATGTTGATTCTTTTTTCATACAAGGCATCGGCGATCAATTTGAACATGCCGGGACGATCTTCCACAGAAACCGAAATATCGTAATGGGGACGCAAGAATCCCCGTGTATCGCGTGGAATGGAGAGCCGATTTTCTGCAGCGTTGGTAAAAATTCTTCCCAGAGACTCATCCTGCAGGTGGTCCCTGATGATCTGCAGCTCTTTTATGAACGCATCGATGTAACCGGCAATCATGTCCGCATTGGTTTGGCGGATGTGTTCCCAAATTCCATACGGACTGGAAGCGATCCGGGTCATGTCGCGGAAACCGCCGGCCGCCATTTTCAAAAAATAGGGGCTTTCACTTTGCCGTTTGACCACCAGAGACATCAAAGCCACAGCAACCATTTGCGGCAAATGACTGACGGCAGCTGCGATTTCATCATGCAGCACCGGCGACAGCAGCAACACCTTGGCGCCAATCAATTCAATCAATTCCCCAAAGGCCTTGCGTGTGGTTTCGCTGATATTGCGCACCGGCGTGAGTACATACACGGTGTTTTGAAACAGAAAAGGATCAGCGGCTTCCACGCCTTTGGTTTCTGAACCGGCCATGGGATGACCGCCGATGAAATCAACACCAGGCGGCAAATAGATGCCGGCGATCTCGACTATTTTTCGCTTTGTGCTGCCCACATCCGTGATAAGCGCCTTTGGCTTGACATGCGGACCGATTTCGCGGATCAGATTTAAGATTTCTAAAATCGGCGTGCATAAAAAAATCACGTCCGCATCGGTAACCGCCTCAACAAGCCGATCGCGACTAAAATATTCATCCAGCACATGTCGGCTCTGTGCTTTGTTCAAAACGTCGTCATTATCGACGCCGCAGATGGTTCCAGCAAAGCCTTTTTTCCTGAGCGCCAGCGCCAGAGAGCCGCCGATCAGGCCGACGCCGACAATCACCACCCGTTTGAATTGTTCTGATTCTCCCATAAACCTTTTCGCTGATTAAACATGTTTGCCAATGGCCCAGGCGATCATGCGCAACTCTTCCATTAAACGCTGAAACTGCTGGGGAAAGATCGACTGTGCGCCGTCCGAAAGCGCATGATCCGGATCGTGATGCACTTCAATAATCAATCCATTGGCGCCGGCGGCAACCGCGGCACGCGCCATGGGCGCCACTTTATCACGGCGACCCGTTCCATGGCTGGGGTCTGCAATGATAGGCAGATGACTCAGTTTTTGCGTAACCGGAATGGCCGAAATATCCAGGGTGTTGCGCGTGTAGTTTTCAAATGTGCGAATGCCCCGTTCGCATAAAATGACCTGATAATTGCCGCCGGCCATGATGTATTCGGTGGCCATGAGCAGTTCTTCGATAGTCGCGGCCAAACCTCGTTTCAACAAGATCGGCTTGCGCACATTGCCCAGTTCGCGCAGCAGGGTAAAATTCTGCATATTGCGCGCGCCCACCTGCAATACGTCCACATACTTGAACATCATATCCATCTGACTGAGGTCCATGATCTCGGAAACAACCGGCAGTTCCAATTCCGCGCCAACGGCTTGCATGATCTTTAATCCTTCTTCGCCCATGCCTTGAAACGCATACGGCGATGTGCGCGGCTTGAACGCGCCGCCGCGCAAACCACGACCACCGTGTTTTTTCACCTCTTTGGCAATCGTGTACATCTGCTCTTCGCTTTCCACGGAACAGGGACCGGCAATCACGCTCACCTGTTCCCCGCCGAATGCAGCGCCCTTGACATCGATGATCGTGTTTTCCGGATGAAAAGTGCGGCTCGCCAATTTATAGGGCTCGGTGATGCGCAAAACCTCATGTACGCCTTCCATCACCTCGAATTCGCGCGGCTCGACGCTTCTTTTATCACCGATGGCGCCAAGAATCGTGCGATTGACGCCGACAACTTTATGCACATTAAAACCGAATGATTCCAACCGTTCAGCGACAGACTGAATCATGGACTCAGTGGCGCTGTCCTTCATGACTATGACCACAGCTATAACCCTTCCATTAACAAAGTGTTTATTCCTGGATTTTGCGACAACTGCTTACGATCAACGAAAAAATGGCGCGTACCTGGTGATCGTTTAAAGGCCCCATGTTATGAGCGGCAATCCGGTCCAATACCACCGCCTCTCGATCTGGATCGAGAATCTCCAAACCCTGTTTTTGTTTCAACAAGCCAATCTGGCGCGCTGCTCGCGCCCGTTCGTTTAATAATGACAGCAATCGATCATCCAGTTCGTCTATGGTTTTGCGCAAATCACCGATGGTCATGCAAGCTCCTCATTATCTCGTCCTATGCGACGTTATGCCAATAAATGAAAAAGCCCACAAGGTCGTTAAACGTTGTGGGCGGTAAGGCGGCTCGATGGATTATCTCAGGCCTGCACATACCTCCCACTTTTAAAATAAAAGTATTTGGACGAATATTTTGTTAGAAAGTCTTTCATGTTTCCGGGTATAGTACGATCAAACCTGTGCCACTTAATAATAGAATTTAATGAATTTAATGCAATAGTCAAGAACTTTTTTATATAACCTTGCGAAGGTCGGTTAGATGGAACGAATTGCTGGTTGAATATGACCTCTTCGTAAGGTTATAATTTTACCTCTTTGTCAAATCCCCGGCTGCGGTATTCCGCGGTCACCACCGTGTGTATATTTCCGCGAGGATTAAAGTCGCCACGAATATGCAGATAACGGGGTTTAAGCGCCTTGACCAAGGCCTCCAGCAACTCGTTGGTCACCTCTTCATGGAAAATACCGCGATCCCGGTATTTGTTGATAAACAGCTTCCAGGATTTTAATTCCAGGCAATTGCGGTTCGGGATATACCTGATTTCAATTACAGCGAAATCCGGATAGCCGGTGCGCGGGCACAGGCAGGTGAATTCCGGATTGGCGATGGTGATCAGGTAATCACGGTGGGGATATTTATTTTCGAATACTACCAATTTCGCGTCGCGGATTTCACGTTGGCCGCGTTTTAATTCATCCATATATTATCCTTTTTCAGAATATAAATCTGTTCTGGAGTAAGCGCCATAATTACTCCTTTTCAAAATTTTCCTTCTCCCGCAAAGGCGCCAAGACACAGAGGATAACTAAAATGTTTTCCTTGGCGTTCTCTGCGGGAGATAGCTTTTGTCTTGCGAATAACGCCGTAATCGGTTTTAAGATCGCGTTGTTTTCTATGCAAAACACTTGCCTTTTATACGGGGATTGCTTCACTCCAGCAAAGTATCATCCCTTATAGTAAATTCAACTCCTGCGTTCGCAATGACAGCGAGCTACCAAAGTCCTTCTCCGCGACCTTGGCGCCTCTGCGTTGAATCGCTCTCTATATTGCATACGCCGCCGGATCCTTTACCCCCACCTCGGCAAAACCCTTGAGCCGGATGCGACAGCTTTCGCATAAACCGCAGGCCAGTCCTTTTGGCAACGGCGCATAACAACTCATGGTTAAGCTGTAATCCACGCCCAATGCCAATCCTTTGCGAATAATATCCGCTTTGGAAAAATACAACAATGGCGCATATATTTTAATCGGTTGCCCTTCGACACCCGCCCGTGTAGCCAGATTGGCCATAGCTTCATAGGCCTGCAGATATTCGGGCCGGCAATCAGGATAACCGCTGTAATCGAGCGAGTTGACGCCGATAAAAATAGCCGATGCCTCTCTGACCTCGGCAAAAGCCAGGGCAATCGAGAGCAAAATTGTATTGCGCGCCGGCACATAGGTGATGGGTATACTTCCCGGACTGGGCTCCTGCAACGGCACCTCTATCTCGGAAGTGAGCGCAGAGCCGCCGATTTGACGAAGATCGATGTGAAAAATTTCATGGGATTTAACGCCAAGCTGTTTTCCAACCGCTTGTGCGGCTGCGACCTCTTCTCCGGCTTTTTGGCCGTAATGAAAAGTCAGGGCGGTCACTTCCCATCCTTCGGCAACGGCCATGGCCGCCGTAGTGGCAGAGTCCAAGCCGCCGCTTAACAGAGAAATTGCCCGCGCCACGGCTACACTCCGCGCCGATCCGGCGGCCAGATGTGCTTGTGCATCTGCAATTGCATACGCAGCGCCAGTTTGCTCTTTAATATCCACTCTGCCAATTGCGCATCCGGCAAACGGCCGTATACTGTGGATGCCAGCACCGTACA
Organism: uncultured Cytophagia bacterium; assembly: GCA_964387285.1. Taxonomy (GTDB): domain Bacteria; phylum Zhuqueibacterota; class Zhuqueibacteria; order Residuimicrobiales; family Residuimicrobiaceae; genus Anaerohabitans. The sequence continues at coordinate 10,697 of CAYLWO010000058.1, forward strand.
GCGCTGTAATAATGCATATTCTTTCACTTTCGACAAACTCCACAACCAATCTGCCTGATCGGCAATGACAAACTTGACCTGATCCGGAGCTTGCAGTTTTTCAATATTCTGCCAGTTCATGGCATCGGACATGGCACTCGAAGGGGTTTTGATGTCCATGATGCGAATGCAACCGGAGGGCAGACGATCAATATCATAACAGCCGTTGGTCTCGACCAACACGGTAGCGCCTAATTCATGCAGCCTTTTCGCTAATTCGGGCGTGTCGTTTTGCAGCAATGGTTCGCCGCCGGTGATTTCAAGCAAATCCGGCGGATACTGCGAAACGACATCGATGATCTGCGATATCGACATGTCGCGACCCTCGCTCCAGGCATATTTGCTGTCACACCAAACGCATTGCAGATTGCAGCCGGTTAAACGGATAAATGTGCACGGCAGTCCGGCATAGGTGGATTCCCCCTGCAGACTGCGAAATATTTCATTGATGCGCATTTAATCCTCAGTGTAGATGACGGAAAACTTTTCGGTTTCAAAAACCTCGACTTGCAGTACGCGTAACGGAGTTGGCAATTCGCGCTGAAACCACTCGAAAACGTATTTAGCGAGATTTTCCGAAGTCGGGTTGATTTGATCAAAAGGCGGAACTTCGTTGATGACCTGGTGATCCAGCGGCTGCAAACAGGTTTCCAGCAATTCATGCACATCCATTAAATCCATGACCATGCCGTTGGCTTCCAATTTTTTTCCGCCCACGGTTGCTTTGATTTTCCAATTATGGCCATGCATGCGTTTGCAGGGACCGGCATAATCGCGCAAATGATGCGCTGCGGACAACTCGGCCTCGACACATAGCTTGAACATAGGTTCCCTCTTGCATGATAAATAACAAAGGCGAAGCATCCATCCGAAGGAATGATTCGCCTGTTTGTGCGGCTATGGTAAAACAATTACAGCTGATCAGCCTGCTCTTTGATCTTGATAATCGCCGTTGCGATGTCCTGCATATCCTCTTCTGTACCCAACAAAACGTTCTGAGTGAACCAGATGGACTCCTCATAACATGCTTTTTCCGTTTCCGGGCAGTTGAACGTATGATAATTCACCGGCAACGCCACCGATTTACCGCGTGGTCCAAAGGCGCGGTTGAGGAAGACCGGCTGTTTGTACAGCGGAATGGAATAACCCGCACTGCAGGGAATGCCCTCTTTGCGTAAAGCGTCAATGAATGCCGTTTTCGGTTTGTCGGCGAAATGCTGTTTCTGATAACGGAAAATATATAAATGACAGCTATGTGAGGTGACGCGTTCATCATCCGGTAAAATTTTAATCCCTTCGATGGGCGACAGCAGTTCGTTCAGGCGGGCATAGTTTTGTTGCCGAATCTTCATCAACTCTTCATAGCGTCCCAGCTGCGCCAGCAGCACCGCGGACTGAAATTCGGTGATGCGATAGTTGCCGCCAAAATAAAAATGCTCGTACCACATGCCGTCTTCACTGCGTCCGCAATTGTGGTGCGATTTGGCGAATTTATTAATCAATTCGTCATTGGTAAGGATAATGCCGCCTTCGCCGGCGTTGATATTTTTGGAGGATTGAAAAGAAAAACAACCGGCATCGCCAATGGCGCCGACTTTTTTGCCGCGCCACTCCGCGCCCCATGCCTGAGCCGCATCTTCAATCACCTTGAGATTGTGTTTTTTAGCGATAGCCATGATCCCGTCCAGATCAGCCGGACGTCCGGCAAAATGCACCGGCATGATGGCAGCTGTGCGTGGACTGATAGCCTGCTCGACAGTCTTGGGATCCATATTGTACGTATCAGGATCAATATCCACAAAAACGGGGATACAGCCGGCTTCCACGGCTGCTGATGCGGTGGCAATAAAAGTATAGGCAGGGCAAATCACCTCGCTGCCCGCATCCACGTCCGCAGCAGTCAATGCCAAACGCAGTGCGGTGGTGCCGCTGTTCATCGCGATGCCATATTGGGCTTGCTGGTACGCGGCAAATTTTTGCTCAAAGGACTCTGTGACCTTGCCGTTGATGCGGCCCCATTTGCCGCTTTTAATTACCGCAGTCAGGTTGTCAATCTCTTCATCACCCCAGACCGGCCACACCGGAAACGGAGCAGTGCGCACCGGTTTGCCGCCTTTAATTGCCAATGACGCCATCATATCCTCCAACAGAGCTGTTTATAAAAATTACCAAAATCGATCATTTACTAGCGGTAACGGTCAACGGGTAGGGTTCTAAATTCATTTCCCGTAATTTCTCGACAAGCTTTTGTTGCGCCTCATAACCGCGGGCAACAAATTGGACGCAACCATCGCCCTGCGAACCGACGCCCTTACCGCCATATACCAGGTCGCTGATTTCCGGACTGCTGAGCACGAAATGCAACTTGGGAGAAAGAAATTCCTGCGGACAAGCCGGCGCTAAAAAGAGATCAAAAAAACGTTGTGCTTCCGTCATCAAGGCGCCTAGTCGTTGCGCATCGCCCTCTTGGAGAGCTTCACGGCCACGAAATAAAATATCCTTGTTCACCGGGCCCAAATAGTAACGCACGTCCTCGCCGATCTTGCCGCCGCTTTTCGGATAACAGGCGTTCAAATCGGCGAGAATTTTTTGCGTGTTCTTTCCGGCTTTGAGATCTGCCACCGCCATATAGATATCAGCTGCCGGCTTGACCTCCTGAGCATCCAGGCGCTCTCCGTCAAACGTCAAAAACACGGGCACTGCACCATACGCGCAAGCCTGATCCATACGACCGCAACGGGACGGAGTCAAAATCTCGCCCTGATAGGCCAATTCCATTTCACCGCGTTTGGTCAGCTTTAAATCGTACAATTGATTAAATGCACGCGCCACCATCACATTGTTGGCTGCAGAAGACGACAATCCCTTACGAATAGGCAGATCCATTTTGTAGGCGTCGATTTCCAGGCCTTGTACTTTGTAATGGCACATGGTATAATAAGCCACACCGGCCGTATAGCTGTAAAAGCCGCCCTCTTCCGCAACTTCGAGCAGCTTGGCCTGATCCATCTCCAACTCATGCGGACCCAATACCTTACCGTCCGGCAAAGTGGTGTTGATGATGATTTTATCCGGATGACGTTTAACGCGAGCATAAATGCCCTGGTTGGTGCCGACAATCAGACAATACCCTTTGTGTATGGACGAATCCATACGACGGTAACCACCGGCCCAGTCCGAATGTTCCCCGAACAGACAGAGACGTCCGGGGACAAACAGATCTACTGCATCCATGCCAGGCCTAGGCTTGTTTAACAAAGGAACGCGCCAAGTCCACGGCAGATGCGGCATCAGGAGAATAACCGTCAGCGCCGATCTCATCAGAGAAACTCTGTGTCAGCGGAGCGCCGCCTACCATTACTTTTACTTTGTCGCGCAAGCCGCTGCTCTTTAACGCCGCCACGGTGTCTTTCATATTCAACATGGTTGTGGTCAATAGAGCCGACATGCCGATGATTTCTGCGTTATGCGTTTTTACGGCTTCGACAAATTTTTCCGGAGAAACATCAACACCCAGATCTATCACCTCAAATCCGGCGCCTTCCATCATCATGGAAACCAGATTTTTTCCGATGTCGTGCAAATCACCTTTAACCGTACCGACCACAAAACGCGCTTCCGGTTTGACGCCGGTTTCAGCCAATTTGGGACGTAAAATTTTCATGCCGGCCTTCATGGCCCGGGCGGCAATGAGCACTTCCGGAACGTAAAATTCATTGTTTTTAAATTTCTGGCCAACCACATTCATGCCGGCGATCAATCCTTTGGTCAACACCTCAACCGGCGCCAGGCCTGAAGCCAGAGCTGCGTTGGTGTGCTCTTCTGTTTTGGGTGCGCTGCCGCTGATAACACTCGCCGCCAGATCTTCCAGTACCGCCATAGTAACCTCCTCAAAAGCCATTGTATTTTTTATGTTAGGATGCATAAATTTTTTCAATTTACTAAAGTTTATCTCTTTTGTCAACAAAGATTTACAGAGAACGGCTTAAAAATCCAACAAATGACCATTTTTTTTGAGCCATTTCTCATGTAATAAAGCATCGGCGATAATGGCAGCCACGCTCTGTTTGAACAGATGTGAATGGTCCTTGATGCGTAGATGCACCAATTCATGGACTACTACATAATCCAAAATAGCCAAAGGCGCCAACACCAACCGCCAGCTGAAATTAAGGCTTGCATTGGGACCGCAAGAGCCCCATCTTTTGCGTGCGCCGCTGATCCTTAGACTGGACGGATAGAGACCGGTTTGTCGGCTGTACACGCTCACTCTTTCGCTCAATATGCGGCGTGCTTGCCGTCGATACCAATTTTCCATCCACTTGCGCGCTTCAGGCAGAGCAGTGTGGGAAATGCGCAGAACATCCGTCAATTCAATGTGAGCATGCCGGCTGTTAAAAATCTGCAGTGGATACTCTTTACCCAGAAACAAAAAAGGTTCGCCGTTTACAAACTTTTTTGGCCGAAAGGATATTCGACCTGACAACTCTTGCTGTTTTTTTCTTATCCACTTGCTCCTTTCAGTTACAATCGCTTCTATTTGAATCAGAGGCATCCGCAGCGGCGCCTTTACCAGCAAAGAACCGTCATGCAACACGGAAAGCATAATGGTTCTTCTTCGCGACCGTACGACCTGGTCGATTTTTATTTGTTCATTGGCAATCGTGAAAAACTCTCCTTGATCAACATCGGTTTTGCTTGATAAACTGCGCTTTTCACCATTTTAGCATCGCCGCTAGCTATGGCCAGTTCACTGTCCCGTACATCCAATTCCAAAAACGCGGAACCGGCCTCAGCGTGTAAAGCAAAATCACCGCAGGTCAAAAAGGTCCCATGCGCCAAAGCTATCTTTTTTATCTGTCCGGCCGGATTCTTGCGCAGCAGACAAAACTCGGCATCCGTGGTCAGTTGCCATTGCGGCACTGTAGCCAGTCTGTTCTTGGCAAAAGACGGCCATTCATTGGCAGGATTTTCCACATCCATAGCTATAATCCAATCCTGTTCGCCATTCTGCAATGAAACGCACAGAGCCATGTTCATATCCGAGTAAGCGGTCTGATCGCTGGTGAGCGGTTCCAGACGCCGGATGGTTTTGACCGCATTGGTCTTTTCACAGGGCTCGATAACATCGACAAAGCAACTGCGCAAACCCGGTTGTGTACTTTGCCGGCGCACCAGCAGACTCGGTATCTCGGCTGTTTGATCGCTGTTGAATCCAAAAGCGATCCAGGTTTTGGCAGTTCCCGCCATCGCTTTATGAGTAGCGTCGAAATAATGCAGACGAATATCGGCCTGAGGCGGAAGATAATGATAATCATCGCGCACGTTCCAGGTTGCTTGCCAGCCAGGGACCGGTGCTATGTCGCAGCGCACCTCACTGATTTGTGCATCAAATCCCAGTTCACATGGCTGTTGCAGCAGACAATCTGCAGTCAATTCGCCGAAATAACCGTGCGTAAGCTTGACATGATCCGAACCGCCGACCACCCGAAACACATCCAACACATACGAATCCTTTTCTGTAACATCTACCAAAACTACGGTGCGTTCATACTGCTGCAGAACAGGACTCTGATAAAGATCGGCGCCGGAAACGCGAATCCCCTGGACATTTTTACCCGGCATCCAGCAGGTGGTTTTTCCGGCTTTGTGCCGTTTCAGCGGATTTAATTGAAATGCCAGCGGCTCAGTTTCGCTTTGGCCGATGCCGGTCATTTGATCCTGACCATCAACCACCACGGTATTGTGCGCGGCTGTTTTGCGATACCAAATCGCTTTAGGAGCAAACCAACCGCCGAATTGAACAGCCGGATAACCAAAGGGCGGCAACAGATCCAGACCCTTGGCCAACAGGCCGATGTTCATGGCGTCTGCATGACAATGATTGCCGCCGATATCATAATCAATCCATAAAGCCCGACGATTTTCTTCCTGGCCGGAATAAAACATGGCCAGACACCATTTTTCCAGATTAAAGGATTTGGCCTCGAGCCTGGAACCGAATTGCTTTATAACCTGATCCACGCTGTTTTGCAATGCCCCCGGATCCGAACAAAACAGATCATAAGGCATACCCTCGCTTTTATACTCATTCTCTTTGTACATGATCTGCACGAAAACCGGATCTTTACTGATTTCATACAACTGCCAGAAAAGAGAATAGCTGGAGGTGAAGGCATAGATCGGCATTTCGACAGGAACGGGATTTTTCAAAAAATTGGCAGCCGGATAACGCTCTGTCTTTTTTGCAAAAATGCCGGAATCGCCGATGTTGGGATAATATTGTTCATTGAACCAGGCGTCGACATAAATGCGAAACGATTTGATCAGCTCCGGATGGCGCGTGATCAACTCATGCAAAAAGCCGGGTTCCAGGCGACTGTATAAGGATAAAAATTGCGCCAGACAGCGCGGCACACCCGAGGCATATCCGGCTAATCCCTTTTCGCCGGACAAGCCGTCCGCCTGCGTGCTTTTGGTTATAAAGCGATCGATGATTTCCATCACCACTTGTCGCTGGTCCGGCCAGCCCATGATGGTTTCGAGAATGGCAACAGTGGCATCGGTGCGCGGGAAATTGCTTTCGATTTTATGGCGATGTTGCAGCGCATCCTGAAAAATTCTGCTCTCGATGTTGCGTCGAATGTCGGCAACGGATTTTTTGCGATTAGCTGTTGCATATTGCCCGGCTTTTTTGCTAAGGAACTTCACCAGAGCCTTATCCTGATTCATGGCGTCATAGATCATATCATAGCACAAGGCTAATTCACGGAGCTCTTCACAGCCGTCATGCCATACCGTAACATAACCATGACCGATGATCGGATCCCTGCGTTCATACGAGAGTCCCTGGCTACTGAAATCGAACTCGGAGAACAAGTCGGCGATACGATCCAGCATAATGGCAGCCTTGTGCGCAAAAGCCGGATCGCCGGTCAATACATAGGCAGCTGCCAGATTGCGCACTCCGGTCACGATTCGTTGTTTCCACTGACCGTAAATCAGATAGGCGCCGATAAAACGCCAGCGATTTTCTCCCTGAACATAACCCTCACCATCGTCCACGCCAAAAGAGCGCAACGAATCAGCCGGCGCAGCATGTTCCTGATTATACAGTAAGGAACGATCCGCTTTTTTCGGATCAAACACCCCCTGCCCGTCGAGTCCGGAACGATAAAAAGCATAAAAATCATTTTTCGGAAACAGTTCGCTGCAATTTGGACATTGCACCTTCCAGGGTTTTTCCAGACCGTTGATTTTCCAGCTGTACATGGCCACTGATTTTTTACACGCCGGACAAAAGCCGTTGGACCAAACCATCCAGGAACGGGTAATGGTGGGACCGAACATGTCTTGCCATAATGAATCGTCAGACATCCGTAACCAGGGTTCAGCAGTTATCCTGCTTTGTTCACATATATTGCGACCCCAATCGTCATGAACCGCCGTATGCCGAATTTTCTGCATTACGTCACGCGAGTAAAAAACCGAAGCGGTCTTGACTGCATGGGCGCTGGTGCAGCAAAAAGTGCATAGAAAAATGAATCGCACGAAGGATTTCAAAACAATTCTCCTGATGGGGATTAATTTTATTGCCTTGATTATACAAAATTATTTGGTGAAAGGCAAGAACGATTAAGGTGAATCGTTTTAACAATTCAGATGCAAGACACCCATAGTTGCCGTTCTCACAATTTACCGGATCAAGGTCATTTTTCCGGTCAATTCTATAGCACCACTGACAAGCCGATAAAAATAAATCCCTGCTGTTGCCGATTGGCCAAGATCATCGCATCCATCCCAGCTGACTGAATGAACACCAGGCTCGATGAACCTGTCAACCAGAGTGCGCACTCTTTGGCCGAGTAGATTGAAAATTTCAATTCTAACATGCGCCTGAAATGGCGCATGATATTGAATCCGGGTGCAGGGATTGAACGGATTGGGGTAATTGGGACGCAGCAGCCAACCGGTCGGTGCGACCGGCTTTCCTTCGCCAGAGACTCTGGTTATTTTGCTTCGCGTCAAGTCGAGGAACGCCGCATAGATGCCCGGCTCAACAAGATTCGTAGAGACCGTGTAACGATCCAGGTCCACAGCCGTGTTTAAAGGAATCCAGCCGTTTTGCCATTGATACAGTTTAACCGCTGAGGGTTCCTCAGCTTGCAGCGAGTCGGGAAAATAATGAATATGCATTCGGCCTAACAAAAGAGATCCTTCCGGATATACCTTCACAGCGATGACATCTGAAACTCTGCGCATCGAATCCGGCAATCCCTTCGCGGGAGCGGGAAAAACAGACGCCAGCAGAGCAAATTTCTGTGCCGTGGCGGCAGACCTGTTAATATCGAACTGCAATTGCATGCTGCTATTGACATAAACATGGCCCAGTTCATTCAGATTCACAAGGGACGCTTCTTGTGCAACGAAGAACTCGGCAGCCAGACTGTCCGGAGCGGTAAAATAAATCGAAGCATCATCGAAATCGGATTTATTAAGCAATGCTGAATAATTTTTCCCTGACGGCGTTAATGCCTGTTTTGCAGATAGGGATACACCGTCGTTTACGCGTATGGCAGGAGCCGATAAAAAAGCCGGATCAGCCTGGCAGTGATAGACGGGTTGACCGGCTGCATCGAAAGAAATATCTGAGACCAGAGTAAATTTACCGCTGACTTGCTTCAGTTCAATAGTCTGGCTGCCATCGCCGGTTTTGAACAGAGCAGGATTTACAACGGTCTGATTAAACAAATAATCGCTTCCATTGGTAAAAGCGGCATGGATGTTATCACCAGGTTCAGCATTGAATAATTTAATGCGTCCTGTTGCGGTCGTTTTGCCGTGTACTATTTCTCTGGCCGTGGCCTGCTTAATAAGCTTGACCGACGCACCCGGCGCCGGTTGCCTGGTAAGAGAGTTTAAAATCATAAAGTCACGGCGGGGATTTGGCGTTGTAGTGGCCAAAAGTTCGAATCCCATCATGTCGCCGACAGAAAAATCGGGATTTTCAAGATCGCTGTTAGGGCCCTTTATCACAGTGTTCGATGGAACAGCCAGGTCCTTGGGCGTGCGCATCCTAACGGGAGTTACCCACAAATCGTCGGAGTAAAGATTTTGGAACCAATCCCAGCAGTTGCCGTGATTGGATTGATATTGATGAATGCGTGTATAAACCGGGAAAACGGCATCAGTTTGGAGATAATCGGACATCTCCGTGCTCATCGGCTGATCCCAGCTGTACGGATCATCCATAAAGCCGAAATTGTAGGTCGAGTCTGCCGGCGGTGGATATTTGTTATTCCCGTCACGGTCCCGGTATTCATCCCAAAAAGCCATGGCATAGTGGCCTAATTCATGCACAAAAGACGATATGGTCAAAGGTGCAAAAGGATTGATCGGCTCTGCGTTATAAAGCCGCAGAATGCCCTGCTCCGGCGTACCGTACCAAACAGGTGGGAAAGAAATGCAAGCATCGTTTGCTTGATTGATTCCGTCCACATTAGCGCACGGCCACTGGGTATTTTCAGCGCGGATGCGCAGGTCTGCGTCCTGCCAGTGATCACCATTGTCAAAAATGGCCACAGTATCGATCCAGGCCTGGCCGTTGGAAATATCATACAGCAGATTGTTCGCCTTTCTGAAAGCAGCCACGAGCTTGTCCACATAATCAGCCGAGGCCAGCCATTCGATACTGACGACAAAATTAAAAGCGACCGAAGCATGACTCAGATAAGTCTGGGTCGTATCCCTGGAATCCGGTTCGAGCAGTTGCGCGCTGACCCTGCCCTCCTTGTCAATGATCAGATTATCCAGGTATATTTCATAGGCATGGGCGGTTTTTCTGGTACGATAGTTTTTAACCGAAGGCTCCAGATGCGGCACGGTGCGAATGAAAATCGGCATGGCCGGGTCATAAAGTTCGTCCGGAAGATGGAGCAAACCCTTGCCATCCGTAGACCGGCTTTCAAGAAACGTCAATGGCGCCGCGCGATTTGAGAGGTCTATTGCATAAATGTCGAATCGGGTGTTGGGGATGATTTCATCATTGAACAATGGATCACCGTTCACTTTTACAACCAGTTCATCCTTCTGATCCCTGACTTTGATCTTGGCAATAAAAGCGTCGTTCTTGCCGGCTGGAGCGGCCTGGAGAGCATTGGCCGTGGCCAAACCTGCCGAATCGGTATAGCTTACGGTAACGACAGCGCCCTGGTTATGCCAGGCAATATCCCGGGGAGTTTTGAACATCGGATAGGTAAAAACAGTGTCGCTGCCGCCGGCTTTCAGCGCCAATATCCCGCCGCCTTTTCCCGGATTAAGATAGGTTGAAGTTGAATAAACATTTCCATCTTCATCCAGAGCAAGTTTGCCGGCTGCGTACAGCCGGGCGAGATAGTCAAAACCGCTGCCGAATCCGTTCAGTTTGCCGATAAACTGAATTCCGTTAGAGGCAAAAGCGCCTGGAGTAGCCGGAAGCGCGCAACTGCCGCTTACAAAAGCACAACCGGAATTATCCACTTCGATGGCGTAACTGGAATTGGCCAACTCATTTCCCAGGATGGTGGAATAGACCAGTGTTGAACCGTCGGCCGAGAGCTTGGTTACGAAAATATCGCCTTTGCCCTGGCGGCCTTTCTGGATGGCATTGGCGGTCGTAGGATAATCCGAGGAAAGCGTCTGACCGGTCACATAGGCACAGCCGTGCCGGTCAACGGCGATGCTTGCGCCATAATCTTCTGTATCGCCGCCGAGAAAGGTCGAATATATCAAAGATTCCTCGCCCGATTTCGCCGGATCGAGTTTGGTCACAAATGCATCGAAATAGTAACTGGGCTTCTGACTCATGAAAGCGTTTTTTATGGGAAAATCGAAAGAAAAGGCGGCGCCCGTGACATATACGCAGCCGTACAAATCAACGGCAATGTCTCTGCCATAATCTTCATATTTGCCGCCGAGCAAAGTAGAGTAATACAATCCGCCTGCTGCATCAAGCACGGCGACATAACCGTTCTGGCTGTCGTTGGTTTTGGACCTGAGAGCATTTTTTAACGGAAAACCTTCGCTGCCGTATCCGGCGGTGACTCTGCCTGTGATACAGGCGCGACCCAGACGGTCCACTGCAATCGCTTCAGGGCTTTCATCGTACTTGCCGCCCAAATAGGTTGAATAGATAATGTCATTGCCGTCAGGATTCATTTTTGTAATAAAAATATCCGGGTATTTGCTATCCGGGTACAGTCCTCCCTGCCAGGCATTCCGGGTGGGGAAATCTGTAGAGTAGGTTATGCCGGCGACATAGACACAGCCGGATTCATCTACGGCAATGCTTTGCCCATATTCATCCTTGCTGCCGCCCAGGTAAGAGGCATAGACCACCTGTGGATCTATAACCAGTTTTTCCGCATGATTATACGATCCGAGAGCCAGTTGCACGATTTTGTCGCTGCGCAGAATATACCTAACTGCCACGGTTTTGATCAGGCCGTTTATCTCTTGAAAAGCCCGGGGCGCCAGAAATCGGACGAGATGATCGCCGCATTGCACGAAGAGATCGCCCAGCGAATCCAGTTCGATTTTATCAGCCTGATTAAAAGCCAGTTGTATCATATCCGCATCAGCGCCGGGGCTGAGCAGAAAATCGAATTCAATATGCTTCTGTGCACGATAAAGCAGATCAATGCCGGGATAAACATCCTGGTAAACAACCTGCGCAAAATGCGGTACGCCGGTGCGCCAGTCAGCGTTGTTGCCGATATAGTAATTTGATACGGAAGCCAGGCGCAGCAAACCCATGCCGTGGATTTCGGTATTAGCGCGGGGCAACGTCATTTGCAGATACCCATCGGCACATGTCTTATTTTCTGCAGAAGAAAATTGCAGGATCGCAGACGTTGCATTGATGAACAATTGATATTGTCCGCATCGCGCAAAAAAATCAATCTGCTGGTTCATCTGCCCCAGGTTTTTTTCAAATCGCACCGCGGGTTTGACCTGCTCTATCTTTTGGTCGTTTTCTATATGTGGAAAAGTGCGCTGGAGAGACGGAAGCAAGATAAAGAGTAAAGCCAAGGTTGTGAGAAGCGAAAAAATAGTGAAAATCAGTTTGCGATGAAAAAAGAGGTTGAACGGCTGCATACGTGCCTCCTTGATTGTTAATAAAACCTATATTGAGCGATATGTGCTCGAAAAACAACCTGGCGAAGGTTTGAAAACTTCGCCAGGATGATGCTATCGCGCAATTCAGGCAATAGTTGCCTGATCAAGAGGTTGCGTGCTTTATTCAGTGGTTAAGCCAGGGATAGGCCAGAGAACATGATTTTGTTTGTCACATCTTTTCAGATATAAAATGCTAATGTAATATCGGCCACCTTTGGATACTGTGGTCATTGAGAACAGAGACACAGTAGCTGTATTAAGGAATATATCTATTATAACAGGGTAAGTCAAGATTTATCGTAAAACAGCCCCGGAAAATCTCATTTGTTTATCAACAAAAAAATCAATACTTTTTCTGAACCAGTTCTTTTTATTTTACCGGAGTTGCCAGGTAAGCAGTTACATAATGTCATTTGGAGAAATGTTTATGCGTCCATTACTCTGTTTGATAGGAATGGTATTTCTATTGTCCTGTTCCAAACCCAAAGGCGATTTGCTGACCGGGCAACAAAGGCACTGGCTGCAGTCGGAAGCGCGACGTCAATTGCAGGGTTGTACGATAACGGCTGCAAATGGCGCGAAGTTGTTCACGCCTGACGGCGAAGGACATTATGCCGCATTATGGACGCGGGATTTTGCATATATGGTGGAAAATGCGTACGAGTTGTTGAATCCTGATGATGTGAAAAAGGCTATCGCGTATTTATTGCAGGGACAGCGAAGCGACGGCTGCATTCCGGACCGTAGGCAGGCAGATGGTCTATCGGTTTACAGCGCCGGCGGCGTAAAGAATCCCCTGGGTGATCCACCTACGGATAATTCGCCTTTTATGATTAAACTGGCAGCAGATTATGTCGATTTTAGCGGAGACCTAGCATTCTTTCGCAGCCATGCCGTCCATTTGACGGCGGCAATGAATTACACGCCGCGCAGCAGCGATGGCCTGGTATATATCGACCCGGCTCATCCGCATTCGCCCTATGGCTTTACCGATACCATTCAAAAAACCGGCGAGCTGCTGTTTTCTTCGTTGCTGTACTGGGAGGCATGTCAGAGATTGACTGCATTGTTTATAAAAATTCAGGATGAGGCTAACGCTGCAGAATTTTCTAACCGGGCGCAACAGGTGGTGCAACATCTGGATAAACTCTGGGACGATGAAACAGGCCTGTATCGGGCCGCCAGCATCGATTGCCGACAAAGCGACATCTGGGGCAATGCCTATGCGATTTATATCAATTTTCCATTAGCAGATAAAAAAGGAAAAATTGTCAGATATTTATCCGAGCATTTCAGGCACTATGTTTATTGTGGTCAAATCCGCCATTTGCCGGAACCGGAAGTATGGAAAAAAACCCTGATCCCGGTGAAACCTGGAACCTACCAAAACGGCGCCTATTGGGGCACGGCGTCCGGATGGGTCGCCTATGCGCTGGCCGAGTCGCATCCGCAACTGGCCCGACAGATTTATCAGGATTTGCTGCAAGATTATCAATTGCAGGGTCCGCACGAGTGCGTCAACATCGGCTATCGACAACTGAACAATTATGTAGCCAGCGTGGTTAATCCTTTGGGCGCACTACGCAAGTTTTAATATTAGGTTTTGCAAATGTTAAAATGCACGATACACCCTGTATAAAGAATAAAGGGATACGATAGAACACTCTGCAGTTAGGCATAGATTGAATACATACTTTAACGAGTGTTCAACCTGGTCGTTTTTTAAAGATTAAAAATGCCCAGATAGTGTACCCCAAGGCAACCGGGAAACCGATATAAGATATCCAGAGAGGCACTATCCAACCAGCCACAATGATGGAAAAATCAAATAAAATCCGGACAAGATGCAACATGGCTACCAGGAAAAAGATAGCGCCCGAAAGTAAAAGATAAAATTTCTGATACATTTCATGGCCTTTCACTTTAGCTATTCTGATTTGCTAGCCGATTTCAGAACTTCCTGCCCAGTTCACAGGCTCTGGCCAGGTTTCTCTCACGTACCTGAGGATCCTGAATTACCATTCCGCCCAATATCTCCATCTCGGCATTGGCGATGCCTACACCGCGCAACCGATCGTTGAGCATGATGCAACGCATACTGGAGGCAACGCCGATCTCCTCCAAATAATCCTCTGCATGGCCGGCGGGACAAATCACCAATGCCTTTTTTACTTTAATCGCAGAAGCAGAATGAGCTCCGTCCTCATAAGAATAGGCATATCCCAGGGTCCAAACACGATCAAACCAGCCTTTAAGTTTAGCAGGGCAATCACTCCACCAAACCGGATAAATAAAAACCAACGCATCGGCCCTGTTTATTTTTTCGTGCTCTGCGGCGACATCCGGTGGAACCGACAAATCAGGATTGCTACTAGTTTCCCGTTCATATTGGGCTAAATCCATATCGGTCTGAAAGTTCATTTCATAGAGATCACCGATTTCATATGTATGGGCAGCCTGCCGCAAACCGGCGATAAACGATTCGAGGACAGAAAAAGAAAAGGATTTCTTGCTCGGATGGCAAAAGAGAATGTAGATATGCATAGGCATCTCGTACCAGTAGCGTGATTATTTTGGAGTGCGCTGCCTCGACAGCGCTTTTAACGCGCGGACGCGTCCGCGCGACACGAAAGCGGCGACATGTCGCCGCACTCCAATATGCCTTTCAAAAAATATTGCTGGATCCTGTAGAAATTTTAACGCGCGGACGCGTCCGCGCGTGCCGAAAGCGGCGACATGTCGCCGCACTCCAAATTTAGCGTGTCCCCTTTGGCGTCGCCGGGTTGTACTTGGGAAAGGGCAGATTTTCCGGAATCACGATCGCACCGGTGGTCATGATCAAGGGAGGAGAACCTGGAAAGGTCAATTCCACAAAAAAAGCGCGCCAGCCTTTTTCCGGACGATTGACAGAAATCCAATAAGAGCCATTGTCGGCAATCGGAATATCGTTAAAAGTCCATGTTTTGCCGATTATATTTACACGAAAATCGCGGGCTTGTTTATTATCCGCCTGCCATAACCGGATGCATTGCGGCACATGCTGAGGCCGGGTCTTGATGATAAAGGCGCCGTTCTCGATACGCCAGTCAAAATCCGGTCGAGGCGTATCGGTCACCACGCTGCGGAAAAAAGCGGCTACGGTTTCCGTGGCGTCCGTTTTATCCAGCGAATGTCCCGTGTTGGGAATATATCGGAGGTGTTTTTCTCCCGGCAGATCGTTAAAATAGAATTGCCAGGAATCAAGCAAAAAGAATTCATCACCGGAAGCATTAATGATCATTTTCGGCATGGTCAACTTTTGCCGATATGAATAAGGATCAACATTTTTGAGCAACCTTTTAAATTCCTTTGAACCCACCCAATCCATGATGCCCTCATGGACATAATCATTGACGGCCACGGACCATTGACCGTAAGCCTGCCGGTGATGAATAAAAGAGGGTTCCAAATTGAGCAGATCGATCACCAGCGGAGCAATCGCGATCACGCGCTCATCCGCAATCGCCGTGGTCCATGTGGTCCAGCCCCGTTTCGATCCTCCGGCCACAACAAATTTTTCGACCGGCTTTTTCAGCGTACGCGACAAGTAGTCTTGAACAGCATCCATGGCCCGAACTGCAGCGCGGGTCATGGGCAAGCGCGCCAACCACCGCACCTGATCCTCACCGCCGCCGGCCTGAAGAAATTTATTCCAGCCAAAAGCGATGAGTTCATCTTCTGATCTGGGACCGAATGCATCATTGACAAAATGTAATGGTTGATTGGGTATATTATGCAGGTGGACGACCATGCACCTGGTTTTAAGCGCAATTTGCACGAGTGCGGCGTTGACATCTTTTGGTTCTGCATCCTCCCGTTTGCCGCCGCCGATCATCAGTAAAGCTGTATCGTATTGCACCGTATCAGGGATCACCAAACGTACCCAGTGCCACCAAACCGGTTCTTGCACCTCCTTTTCAGTCAACCAGGAACCGGAAATCATGCGCAAAATATGCGTCGTATAGCCGTTTCCCGGAATCGTTTTGTAAAAGGAGTAGCTGTATTCGCCCTTGGTTGCCAGGGCATAATCCCGGATGGGATTAAAGCTCGACTGATTTTGTATGGCCTGCTTGTCGCTGCAGCCGGAAGAGACGACCATTTGCAGGATTAACAAAAATGTGATCAATGAAAAGAACCGGTGTGATGCTTTCACAAAAGTTTCCTCCTGCCTTGGGCCAAAATACATGATCAAAATAAACTTCGCTGATTTTTAAAAATGTACGAATTAAAAATTGACCGTACTCATCAGATAAAACCACGAAGAAGTACTGCTGCCGTATTGGGAACGCACCAAACCATGCGGAACAAAAGCGGCGACACCGGTCTGCAGGGTCATGCTCTTGGCATATTTCCATGCGGCATTCAGGTTAAATTCCTGACCGATATTTTTTCCTGCCAATGTCGGATGCACTACATCTGTTTTAAAAAGATGCGCTTCACAGCAAAGATTGAAACGGGCGCTGCAATTGGTCGTTGCCATGATTGCATAATCCTGCAGACCATAAGCAGGGAATAACCGCTCCGGATAATAATCCATCAATCCATAGAAACTGTGATTAGTGCCGAAAAGGGTGCTAAATTGACGTGCAACGCGGTCATGGACGTTATTGTCACCGGTCAAACGACATGCAGACAGAGAGATGCACGTTGCACTCGGCTCACACACGGTATAGCCGACCATGGCGCTCCACAGCTGCCCACGAATATCCGCCAATGGCAAACCCTCCACAACCGACATCTTGCCAAATTGGCCATAAGCTTCCAACGCCCAACTGATCCGGGAATATTTGCCATGGCAATTCAGACCGATGGTAAAGCGACTCAATTTATTCCGGCCTTTATCCGTTCCGCTCTTGACCGGGGTCGAGTTATAATCCTGAATCGCATAAACATCCACAAGAACCGGATCAAATATAGAAAAAATGGAAAAAATTCCCAACAGATTATCCGAGTCTGCTGAAATCTGACTGCCGGTCAGCCGGCTATAAAAAATGTCTGCGGCTAATTTTTTACCTCGCCAGGCCAGCACCGCGGCGTCAAAGGTTCTGCCTATATTGGTCCAATTAGCAACGCCGAGCAAACGCTCATTGCCGTAGCGCAGTTCCTGTCGTCCGATTTTCAACTGCAACGGCTTGTTGAACAGTTGCTGCAGGACAAAAAAAGCCTGATGAAAATCCATGGCATCGGCAGAGCAATCCGTGGTGCCTCGGCCCTGGCTGTTGTTTTCGCTGCCAAAATACCGGCTGTCCTGGAGCTGCACAAACACGCCGATGCCGGGTTCCGGCTTGACCTCTATGCCGACGCGGCTGCGTAAAAGATGAAACTGATTTGGTTTGCGATCTGGAACAAAGGATCGGTTATCCAACTCGAAGCGGTGACGAACCTGTCCGCTCACGGTGTATATCGGTGATTGTGCGAAAGTCTCCAGCCAGGCGAGCGTCACGCCAATAAAAAGAAATTGCATCTTGACCAGTTTCAACTTATTTCTCCGGATAAATAGGCGATAGTTTTTTCATTTTGGGGGTGATTGAAAAATTGTTCCGCCGGACCGGACTCGACCAGTTCTCCCATATAAAAAAAGAGAACATGGTCGGCTATGCGCCGAGCCTGGCGTAATATATGCGTCACCACCGCCAGCGTGTATTTTTCCTTTAACAATTTGAACTGCTGTTCAATCAATCGCGCTGAAATGGGATCCAGAGCGGACGTCGGTTCGTCGGCCAAAATAACGGAGGGCTCGATAGTCAACGCCCGCGCCAGCGCCAGACGTTGTTGCTGACCAACCGATAATTTTGCAGCCGGCTCCTGCAATCGTCCGGCCAATTCCCCCCACAAACCGGCCAGGCGCAAATAATTTTCCACCAACAGATCCCATTTGGTCTTTTGATCGAGATGCTGGTCAATGGATCTGAAATCATTCTTGCCGGAACCAGCGATACGTTTGCTCAGGCCATTAATATGACTCAAGAGTTCCGCTTCAGAGAGGCGATGAATGCGCGGTGCAAAAGTGATATTGTCATAGACGGACATGGGCAAAGGATAAGGGCGTTGCGACAAAAATCCGATCTTTTTTCGCAAAGCCAATAAATCGGCGTTGCTGTCAAAAATATTCTCGTCGTCCACCAGTATTTGTCCGCTGACCTGGACGCCCTCTTGAAAATCGATAAGCCGGTTTATACATTTTAAAAAAGTGGTTTTCCCGCATCCGGAGGGTCCGATCACGGCAGTAATTTTTTTGTCCGGCAAATCTACGGTCACATTGCGCAAAGCATGATGAGAACCGTAGCTCACTGAAAGATTTTTAATCTGAATAGCCATAGACGCCTATTTTATGATATTTTTGCTAAAGCGTGAATAAATCCACCGTGACAGCAGGCTGAGCAAAAGCACGATGATCAACAAAATCAACGCTGAGGCGTATGCTCGTCTCTGCACTTCCGGAATGGGCGTGCTGAATTGAAAAAAGATGGCCAGGGGCAAAGACGCAACCGGATCAAACAGAGAACCAGGCATATGATCGGAATAACCCGCAGTAAACAGAATCGATGCAGCGTCGCCAATGGCCCGACTAAACGCCAACATGACGGCTGTAAGCAGTCCGCCGGCTGCTTGTCGTAGAATGACGGAGCGTGAACTTTCCCAACGGGTTAATCCTAAAGCATAGGCGGTCTCTTTCAATTCAGCAGGCGCCATGCGCAAAACCTCCTCCATGGCGCGCGTCATAATGGGCGTAATGAGCAATGCCAGGGTGATCACACCAGCCAACAACGAGGAGCGCAATCCGATCATCATCATGATGATAAAACCAAAAGCGCCATAGACAATGGAGGGAGTGCCCCAGAGCACATCCAGGGCCAGTCGCGCGTAATAATTCAGCCAGCCGGAGGTGTACTCTTTTTGCAAAGCAAACGCCAATGGTATGCTCAACAGCGAAGCGAGAAACGCGGCGCCGCCGGCCAAATAGAGAGAACCGATTATGGCGTTGGCGATGCCTCCCCCTTTACCCAAATAAAAACCTCCTTGCGGCGTTTGTGTGAGCATAGCCCAATTGAGGGCGGAAATGCCCTTGATGACTATGGCCGTCAGGATGCCGCCCAATACCAACACAACGCCATAGAGCGAAACCTGCATCGCCGCGATAGCCAGTTTTTCTTTATTCTTCCTGTTCATACGCTCATCTTTTGTCCAGTCTGCTTAATATGCGATGACTAAAAAGATTGATGATGATAATAATGACCAGCAAGATCAATGCAGCCAGCATAATCGCCGAATCGTACAACGGTATGGACATCATCTCGCCGTAGTTATTGGCAATCAATGCCGGCAACGTATAGGCCGGATCAAACAGCGAACGCGGCGTCCTGGCGACGTTGCCGATCACCATCATGACCGCAATGGTTTCGCCGAACGCCCTGCTGAAGCCCAGTAGAACCGCGGCAAAAAAACCACGCTTGGCATGACGAAAAACCACATGACGAATCGTTTCCCATCGCGTGCATCCCAACGCCAGCGCTGCCAGGCGGGCCTCAGCCGGCACAGCCAATAACACCTCCATGCTCAAAGAAATGATAAACGGCGCGACCATTAATGCCAGCACCAGGCCGCCGGAGATCAACGTATAACCGGAATTCGCAACTCCGCATATAGTGCCCAGGCAGCGCACCGCGGGCACAATCACCAGCACGCCCCACAGGCCATAGATAACCGATGGGATCGCCGCCAGAACATCCAATACAGGCCGAAACCAGTTCTGCACCCGCGTAGAGGAATACTCGGTTAGATATACCGCTACCAGCAAACAAGGCAGCACAGTCAGCAGCAGACTGATCACAGTGATGAGCACGGTGCTGATGATAAAAGGGGAAAAACCAAACTCGCCTCTGAGCGGCCGCCAGGAATTGCCGACAAGTTCCCAAATAGATTTCTGTGCGAGAATGGGCTGGCTTTTTAAAAATAAACCCAAAAATAAAAAAGCAGCCAAACCCATGACCAGCAAAAGCAAAACTCTGGCCAGGGTTTGACCGGCGGCATCTGAGCGGGAACGCAACGACCACATAGTTAATCCGAAAAAACAACCGAGATCAATTGTAACCTGAATTAAAAAATTATTTACCAGCTACTTTGGCCAGGGCTTGCTGTATTTGTTCCGGCGCCAACATGACGTATCCGGCAGCGTCCACCCATTTCTGTCCGTCGGTCAGAATCCAAATGACAAAATCTTTTCCAGCGTTCTTGAATGATCCGTGTGCTGCCAGATTGAGATCGCGAGCCGGCGGCGACGGATAAACGCCCGCCAGTATCGCTGCCACCGCTTTGTCTTTATGGTCAATCACCTCAACAGAGTCCAGAACGCCATTCTCATTTATATCCATCGGCACAAGGGCAAGCCCATCGACAGGCATGCCGCTCTGCAGATCAAATGCATAACCGAGATTGTTGTAACCGATGCCGAGCACATCCTTGCGCACCGCTTCGCCAATGCCGGGATCGCCATAAACGGCAATGCCTTGTAGATCTTCTTGCTGGCCACCCAAATATTTGGCCCAGGTCTCTGCGGCGCCACAAGCATCAGACCGGGTATAAAGATTCACCTTGGCCGGCTCGGCAACGCCGGCGATGTGGCCCCAAGTAAGACTTTTATTGTTAATCCATAAATCGACAAACTGATTGCGGGTCATGCCTTTTTTCTGCAATTGATCGTAGATCGGATTGGCTTTATTCAGCACCGGGAAAACGGCATCTTTGACCACAGGGATAAAAAATGCACCACGATTCGCTTCCTCCTGTCTAAGACTGCGCGACACCATGCCGATGTCGGCTAAATCAGCCAGGACATCGGCGACGCCTTTGCCGGCGCCGCCGGCAGAGACATCGATGCGTATTTCTTTATGCAACTTTTGATACTCTTCTGCCCATGTAACCATCATCGGGTATAATGCCCAGGCGCCGGATATTTTGATGGTTTGTGTCTGAGAGCCTGCCCGCTTAGAGTTGCATGAAAAGCTCTGTGCAAGAAGGACTAAGGAACAGATGATTGTAACCAAAGAGTTTCTGTTCATTGTAATCACCCTTTTCAATATGCGAAATATACACTCTAATAAGAGTGTGGTTTAAATATAATAAAATAAATCAAGAATGCAACATATTTTTATTTATCTCCTGAAGACGGTAAAATTTCTCGGTTGGTGATTTAACCAGAACATGGTGATTTGACTTGAAAAAAAATAGAAACGCCCGATTATAAGCACAAACTGGTGTAGTTCATTTGGTACAATTATTGCTTATAAGAAAATGAAAATCATACCTCTTATAGAATTGTTCTAATATCTTGAAATTATAGCATCTTTTTCTGAGTTGAAACACAGCTTGCGGGATTGTGTCATTTTTTATTTACGCCCGCTGAAATTAAACCATTACAATTCAGATATCGCGTTTAAAACAGCGGGCTCTTCATGCAAAGCAACAGGCAGTAATGGCATCACGCCTTATGCGCCAAAGTATCTTTTATCAGGCTAAAGGGGCGGCGGCTAAAATTCAATTTTAGGAGTGCACTATGAAACAGAACGACAAAATCACTATAATCGGTTTATGCTGCATTTTGTGGTTAAGCGTTAACCCCGCACAGTCGCAAATGCAGATTAAAGGTTCAACAGGAACGCCATTCGTCACCGTGAGTTCAACCGGACAAGTCGGCATTGGCACCACATCGCCGCAGACACAATTACACACCGTAGGTACGGTGCGCTTTGCAGGGACCCTGGGGACCGGCACTACCGCCGACCAATTACTGGTGCGCAATGTTATTAACGGCAATGTCTTTCCCTTGGCGTGGCCTACGGGGCTGCAGGACGGCGATAATGATATCTATGTGTCTGCCGTTGGCATTGGCGGAACCGGATCAATCAAAACCATCACCCTGACGCGCAGCGGCACCGGCAGTCCAGCTGCGTTGACCGCCACCTGGATCGATGCTTCCGGCTCTGGCGCCGATGGTGTGGTAACCGGTGCAAGTTTCACCAACACGACAAACAAGGTCATGACTTTGACCCGCAGTATCGGCGCGAATATAACAGCTTCGTTTGCGGATTGGTACGTCACCGCCGCCCCGGTGACCGGCACTGCTACCAAGACCATGATCCTCAGTCGCAACGGCGCCTCTGCACTTACCTCAACATGGCAGGATTATGACACAAATAACTATCTCACCGGCGCCACAGTGAGCGGCACAACTGCAAAGACACTGACGCTATCCCGCGCCGGCACCGGCACCACGACTCCCATAACTGCCAGCTGGACGGATGTGGGCATTGGCGGCACCGGCGTAGCGACGCGGGTAGCATTTTGGAACGGGACCAATTCGCTCGGTTCGGATGCGAATTTATTTTGGAGCGATGGCAATGACCGACTCGATTTTGGAGCTGCCGGAACAGCCATGGTGGGATTAAAGGCCAACGGTGTAGCCGGCGGCCATGTCGGATTGACCTTGTATACCTTGCAAGCGAATAGTGCCGGGGATCAAACCACTTTTTCAATATCAGCCAATTCCGATGCCTCTGAGGGATTAAAAATAACAACATCACCTGCCGGAAATCCTATAATAGAATCTATCGGCACTTCGGCAATCAACATAAACGATGGTTTGTACGTGAGTCAGGATGTCGGTACCACAGCTCCCCTGGCAACCTTTAACAGCACCAATGCGGATGGCTACGGTGTCTCCATCAATACTTACGATACCGGCCTGGACAAATACGCTCTTCGCGTGACCAGCAACAACGGTTCGACACCGGGATTAATTGTGGCCAACAAAGGTTGGGTCGGCATCGGCACGCTCACCCCCGGCAGTCTCTTCAATGTCGTGTTTGACAACGTACGCCAGGGCTATACCAATGATGTGACTTTTGAACGGTATGAAAACACGGCCGATCATTCGCCGATCCGAATTCATAGAGCAAGAGGAACCTATGCTTCACCGCAGAATTTGCAAAACGGCGATGGTCTGAGCGGCATCACCGAAGTGATCTATGTCGGCGGCGCCTGGGTGCATACGTCGAATATCGCCAGTTATTATGTCGGCAATGGGACAGACAACAAGAGCAGGATGTTGATCGGAACATCCGGATCTACATCTCTCTGGCTGGATGAGTTCAACAACGTCGCTATCGGCACTACCGATGCGGCCGGTTTCAAGCTGGCGGTAAACGGCACTGCGGCAAAACCGGGCGGAGGCGCTTGGTCAACCTATTCCGACGGCAGATTCAAGACCCCGGAAGCGGATTTCACCTACGGTTTGGCAGAAATCGAACGACTGAATCCCGTCAAATACAGATACACGGAGGGCAATCCTTTTGCAGCAGACAGCCGCATCTCCTATGTCGGACTGATCGCCCAGGAGGTGCAAAAGGTCATCCCGGAAGCGGTCAAAACCGATGAACGGGGCATACTGACGCTGAACAATGAGCCCATCATCTGGACCATGTTAAACGCCATCAAAGAACTGAAAGTAGAAAATGAAGCACTGAAATTGCGACTGGAAAAAATGGAAAAGGCGCCTTGATAAGCTCTATCCCGAACAGCCATGCGAAGGTTGAAAACCTTCGCATGGATAATGCAATCAGTCAATTCAGATTAGTATATACTTGATTTTCCAAATGGAATGTGATAAATTAACCAAAATGCAATTACACAATCCGACATCCGGCAATACATTTTATGATAAAGAACGATAACAGTAAACAACCGTCACTCTTCGTGCTTTTGACCGGACTGGCTGTGCTTCTGCTTTTGGTTTATGCCCAGGTTTATCAGTTCGATTTCATAAATTTTGACGATTGGGCCTACGTGTATAAACATCCCTCTTTAAAAGGCGGCATTTCCTGGGAAGGAATGAAACGCGCCTTTACGGATGTTACGGCCGCCAATTGGCATCCGCTGACCATGATCTCCTTTCTTTTTGATTACCAACTCTACGGCGCCGAGCCAGGCGGTTATCATGTTGTCAATGTGCTATGGCACCTGGCTAACACGTTGCTGCTTTTCTGGGTTGTTTATCGATATACCGGTTGGCGCTGGCGGAGCGGTTTCATCGCTGCTCTGTTTGCCGTTCATCCCATGCATGTCGAGTCAGTGGCCTGGATATCCGAACGCAAGGATGTACTTTGTGTCTTCTTTGGCCTGGCCGCGCTGTTATCCTATCGGAATTATGCACAATCGCTGCATCGCAGATACCTGTACCAGGGCGCCCTCTTTCATCTGCTTTCATTGTCAGCCAAACCCATGCTCGTTACGCTGCCGTTCATTCTGTTGTTGCTGGATTATTGGCCGTTACAAAGGCTGAGCCCTATTTTCCCTTTGAACAAAGAAAAGCGGGTTACTTTAAAAAAACTGGTGGTCGAAAAATGGCTTTTCTTTTTGCTCGCAATCGTTTTTTCTGTCATCACATTCGCCATTCAAAAAAGCAGCGGCGCTTTTTCTCCGGCAGACGTAAAGCCGGTGCAAACGAGGGTGCCGAATGCAGTGGTCAGCTATGTGCTATATCTCTGGAAGACCCTGTGGCCGGCCTCTCTCGGTGTTTATTACCCGCATCCCATCAATTCGCTGACTGCGGTGCAGGTGCTCTCTTCCCTGGCGTTGTTGATTTTTATTTTTTGGATCGCTGTCAGATACCGGGAAAAATATCCCTGGTTTTTATTCGGCTGGCTCTGGTTCTTTGGTTCTTTGATACCGGTCATCGGCATCGTTCAGGTAGGCGGCCAGGCCATGGCTGATCGCTATGTTTATTGGCCGCATATCGGACTGTTTATCATCTTTGCCGCGGGTTTGTCCACGGTCCCTCTCTGTTGGAAAAAAGCGTCCAAAGCGATAGTGTATGGTTCTGTCGCTATACTGCTGGTTCTGGCCCTACAATGCAAGCGACAGCTCGAATACTGGCGCAACAGTGAAACGTTATGGAAGCATACGATCAGTGTGACCACTAAAAATCCGCGGGCGCACGCCATTCTGGGTTCCTATTATCAGGATCAGAACCGATGGCAAGATGCGATAAACGCTTTTGACCAGGCCATTGCGCTCAATCCGAGGTATGCGGAACATTATGCGGAAAAAGGCTATGCACTGATGAAATTGGGGCGCACGACGGAAGCTAAAGAATGTTTCAATTCTGTATTGCAGCTGAATCCGGATCACGGCGATGCCTTAAACAATATGGGTTTTATTCTGCATGCGCAAGGGCAGGTCGAACAGGCGTTAAGCTATTTTTACAGAGCAGCGGAGCACATCACGGACAAAGCGCCAACGTTTAACAACATGGCCGTGATGTATGAAGGCATGGGCCAATTGGATTCAGCCGCTGTTCTGTACGATAAAGCGATTCGTTTAAATCCGGATTATGATGATGCATTGAAGAATTATGCGGATCTGCTGCTCAAGATGGGAAAAATTGATTCAGCGCGACAGCTGGCGCAACGATTATCACAGAGCACATCCGCTGCACCGGCTGCCCGGGTGTTGCTGGGTCGCGCGGCGATGATGCAAGGCGATCTGCCGGATGCGCTGGCGCAATTCAGTCGCTGTCTGGATCAGGAGCCAAACAATCAGGAAGCACGGTTATTGCGGGCGCGGGTGTATTTGTTATCCGGTCAGATCGAGGCGGCAAAAGCGGATGTGCAAACTTTGCTGCACATTAATCCAAAACATGAGCAAGCGCACGCACTGCTCGCCGAAATAAAGGCTCACATCGGAACCATTCGAGCATCGTCGTTCTTACCGGCTGTCCAATAAACCAGAGTGCATATACGTGTGGATATGCCGTTATTAGGTTTAAAAAGCACAACATCAGCTCCAGGTTAACACAGCTGGGACGCATCAGCGCCAGCGTTCCCCGGCTCTGGACCCTGGCAAATGCTGCAACTGAGTTAAAACAGCGGCAAGCTGCTGTAACGCTGCCACGACTCTGCCCTGCCGGTTTATCAGGTAAAAGGCTGGTATGGAACGGATGTTGAAAGCCGCCGGCAGTGGGCTGTGATGGCCAAGCCTGTCGATGGTATTGATCCAGTCAGACTCCGGCCAGATCAGTGAGTTTCGCCACAGCGTTTCATCTTCGTGGAGCGCCACGGTATAGAATTGCAGCCTTTCTGGTGGAAAGGTTTTACGCAGGACGGGCAATTGCTGCAGAGCCGCATGGCAGGATTCGCATTCAGGCGACCAAAAAATCAGCAGGATAAAGTCAGAGTGCAGCGACTGCAGTGCAATGGGGATGCCGGAGGCGTCTGGCAGTGATAATGCCGGCGCCCTGGATCCAGCTGTGATACCAAGTTTTTGCATCCTGCGTTCAGCCGATTGGCATCCCGCATCCGTTTGACATAGTCCGGTCAATTTTTCGGACACGACCGGAAACTCTTTAAGAGAAAAATACTTTATGAGAAAAAAAAGCGTAGATGAATAAACCTCGTTATCGACTTTTGCATGGGATAAAAGCATGTCGACTGCTTGGAGATACGCATTCTCTTCACGGGGTTCGAGCCAATCCAAAAATTGTTTGTAGTTGCCGGTGAGAAACGGCGTGCGTAACAGTCGTACATCCGAGAAATCAATATTGTCAAAAAAATGCTCACGCAAAAAGCTCTTTTCGTCGCTGTATTTGGCTGCCTGAAGGGGATCATCCGCGCGTCTCGGAAGTTTGCTTGCCTGATGGAGTTTGGCAACCAGCGAGCCAGGATACTCGGCAACCATACGATCTTTCAGGCGAGAGATTGCCAGGGGGAGCGTGTCAAGTTCTGCAGTGATCGTTTTAACAAAAGCTGCATTAGGCTCCTGCAGTTGATAAACTTCCAGCAGTTGTTTAAGCGATTCGCGCACATGATGATAAGCCTGATCAGTGCGAATAAGTGAATAATAGAGTGCCGTTTCGCGGGATTTTGTCACTTGCAGACTATCCAGTACGGCATTGCTGCAGGTTGTAAAGTGCACAGATTCGCCGTCAAGGATTAGATATATCTGACTACCGTTGGCCAGGCGAAGGAAATAAAAACCTGTCGGATAATGCGCATCCGTAAGAAACGTCAGGGTGCCATCCGCGGCAATTCGGGTGGAATCCATCAGCAGCGATTCAGCGCCCAGCAGAGCGTATAAATAAACCATCTGCTCATCACTTCCATATATTCGGCCGCTAATCTCCCCTGCTTTGACGTTTGACCGCAGGAAAGCCCAAACAAGCAACAGAATGCATGCACGCAAATATGAACGCGGCAATGACATGCGGCTCTCCTAATCCTTTATCAATGAGTGATTTTGCACATAAACCGCCAGGTCCGGCCTGCTGTGCACGGTGTAGTAATAATGCATGAATTCAGCCGCATAGCGGCGAATGCGGCTATTGGCGGCGCTCTTTTTCAGCACCAGATCGATGCCAAAACGCTGCGATGGCATATCCGGTTTCAGGATATTCTGCAAGTAGTATTCAATTTTATCGCGATAAAAGGAGCTGTTCAACAGCGTGGTATCCGAAAAATCAATATGGTCGAAAAAATGATCCTGAAGAAAAGCCTGTTCAGAATCATAGTGACGCATCCATTCAGCTGTAAACACAGGCAATGGCGTATAAGCCGCTTTGACCCAGCGACTGAAAAAGGAGCCCGGAAACGCGGAGATGAGCTGTTCAATCCGGCTGCGACGGTGCCGGTCAAGCCGGTGGATCTCGTTTACCATATCTTGAATAATATTGGAAGCCAATTGCTTTTTTAAATAAAAACGCAACAGTTCACTCAGTTTTGAAATACGCCATGAATACAGCATTTCGATTTGATGAACATTGTAATAGTATTGTGTTTCTCGGGATTGCAATATGCGCAGACTGTCGGTTAAAAGGTCGACCTCAAAATCGAGATACAGTTCCACAGGTTCAGCGCTCGGAATAATATCGAGAAAGCGGTCGTCTGCAAAAACCAGCCGGTAAATGCCTTGCTCCCAGGAATGTTGGGAATTAAAATAAAAATAGCCGGCCGAATCGGTGCGCGTTGAATCTATAAAAAGAGTCGAGTGGCCGATCACGCGGCCCAGAGAGACGCGTTCTCTCTCAGGATAGTGGCTGATGTGCCCCTTGATTTCACCAGCAGAAATCAGGCCACGCAATGTGATTAGGAACAATATGGTAATGGTGTACTTTTTCATTATATAATTCATAAATTGAGCATATTGTAGCAGAACCAAGGTGCCGTGTGGAAAGCAGGCGTCCTGCAGGCTTTTAAAAATTACTTTTGCCGACCTGTAGGACGCCGTAGGATTGGTTTAATCAGGGCAATTCACGCAGAAATTCATAATATAAATACCCTTGCACTTGAACCATGCAACCGCTTAAATTCGTATCACCATCGTTTACACAAGTTGAAACGTAATATCGATACTGAACAGCCAGAACATACTCGTTGCCGATAGCCGGTGCACCGGTTAAAGTTCCGTTGATGTTGTAGGCTTCAGAAGTTGTAACACATCCTTTGTTTCCTGAGCCGCCAGAGTAGTTCCAGGTGCAGTAAGCATTCGGCATCCCGGGCGAAGTAACAGGAAGCAGCGTATATGTCCCTCCAGGACTGGAACTGGCAGCGAATCTTACATCAGCAATATTTGCCTGTCCATTGGTGCTGCTAGCACCGGGTACATCGTTGTCAGCTTTGTGAGAAATCTTCATTCTATAAATACGATAATTATCTCCTCCGCGCACGCGTAAGCCCATATTCCCTCGAAAATACCGGTCATATTTTGCGGCTTCATAATACATAGGCGCTTCCGATGAAACAGGTGTAACAAAGGTCATGCCGCCTGGAACAAGATTGAGTGTTTTTAAAACACCGTTGGCATCGGCATAGACCGTACGGTTGCCGGGGCCGGCAAGATTGGATAAAGTCAACACACCGGCCGGAGTCATTTTGAACCGTTCATCAGTGCCACTCAACATTCGAAGGTTGCTTGTATTGTTGTCAATAATCCAACTCGTTGGATAGCTTGTTGTACCGGATAAAACCAATTCTCCGCCCTCTATGCCGGTATTTTGAGCGTAAATAGTGACAGTACCTGTGCCACTGCCAAAAGAACCGGTATCGGTGATGTTGCCGGCAACCGTGAGATTGCTGTTTAGCGTTGCCGTACTGGCGACCGTTAAAGTGCTTCCCAGCGTGGCGGCACCGCTGATTCGTGCTGTCCCGGATACATCGAGTTTGTAGGCCGGCGCCGAGATACCGATGCCAACTTCGCCTCCAGATTCGATAATCATATGCGGCGTTGTTGCTGCATTGGTTCTGAACTGTATTTGATACCCTGCGCCGGTCAAGAAATCCATTGCTCCGCCTGGATTATATATATTGGCTGAACCGGTTCCTTCAAAGGTCAGTTCGTATCCGCCAACGTTCTGAATGCCCAAACTACCGCTAGGGGCCGCTGTCGTGCCGATGGCTACCTTATCGGCAATTGTGGCTGGGGCAAGGGTGGTGCCATTTCTCTGCCAATAATTTGTTCCTGCTGCATCTGACCAGGTGGCGGTTAATGCACCGAAACCCTGTGTGCTGGCCCGGGACAGCGTCAATGTTTTGGTCGTTGTTCCGGTGACCGTAACGCCGTTGACATAAGTGTCGTAATCAATATCAGTAAATGTGGCGGTTAGAGTAGCCAAGCCGTTGGTGCGCGAGAGCGTCAGACTTTTCGTCGCAGTGCCGCTGACTGCTGCTCCGCTGACCACGCCGTCCGATCCGCCATCGGTCCAGGTAGCGGTCAATGTGGACAGACCGCCGGTGCGGGCCAGCGTCAACGACTTGTTGGTAGTGCCGCTGACTGTTGCACTCGAGACATAGTTGTCGGTATCATAATCCAACCAGGTCGATACAATATTTCCCAAACCGT
>CAYLWO010000059.1:0-40406 GCA_964387285.1 uncultured Cytophagia bacterium
TTTGCCGATACGGCGCGGGAATTTGCTGCGAATATCGATAGCAAGATTATCCTCATTGACGGTCAACAACTTGCGCAATTCATGATTGATTTTAACGTTGGGGTTGCTACGGATGCCGTATATGAGTTAAAAAGACTTGATTCTGATTATTATTTAGAAAACTAGTTTCTATTTGCGTTTCTCAATCAAGATCAAACGTCGCTCCGCGACGTGAATGATGATATGATATCCGGATCCGTGGGTTGAAACCCACGGCTACCATCGCCTGGTCGCTCTGCGACCAGCCGGCACTGCAAATTCTGTGCACCCGTGGTCGCGTAGCGACCATGGCCGGTAGCCGGGCGTTTCAACGCCCGGAAAGGAAAAAAAGAGCAACCACGTCGCGTAGCGACGTATGGAGGATAATCCAAATCAATCCGTTTGAGGTGTTGTTGAACTCAATGGGTAACTTTTTGAATCGCCTCGCAAGGAATGATCGGAGGCTGTCTAAAAAGTAAATCTTTTCAAACGGCGATCTCGGTGGAAACTTTTTTTATTCTGGTTCGTCTAGATATATAAAATCTTTTCATTCAAGGACAAGGCGATGTACAGCGATTAAAAAGATTTATTTGACGAACCAAAGACAAAGCAAAAGCGAACCAGAAAAAAAGCTGAGAGTGCTATAGTATTCAAGCGATATAATCAATCCCAGTTAATGCTTTTGCCTCCTGACTTGGCAGAAATGATACCGATAAGTCACATGGTTCGAATTGTTAACACGATCATAGACGGACTAAATATTGACCCACTCATAGCTACGTACCTGGGTGGAGGAACTAGTGCCTATCATCCCAAGATGATGTTAAAGGTATTAGTATACGCCTATATCAGTAAAATCTATTCTTCCCGTTGTATCGCCAAAGCCCTGCGTCAAGATATTCACTTTATGTGGTTATCAGCGATGACCCGACCAGATTTTCGCACCATTAACGGATTCCGGTCGGGTCGATTGAAAAAGGTCATTGATCAAGTTTTCACGGATACGGTTGTTTATTTGTTAGATCATAAGTACATCAATTTCAATGAATACTTTGTTGATGGGACCAAAGTACGGGCAGACAACAACAAACATAAAGTAGTTTGGGCGAAAAAGGCGCAGTGTTGATGTAGAGCCACCTTTTGGAGATATCAAATTCAATCAAGGGTATTCAAGAATGCGACTCCGCGGTTTAGAAAAGGTCAACGTTGAAATGGAGCTTCTCTCAATTGCGCATAACGCGAAAAAAAGTAGCGCTTCGAGAGAATTAAGCCATATAATCTACAGATCGGTGGGCTTTTTCAGGTCCATTGCCATCGTCCGTTGTAAAAGTAAATTGTCAAAGAACTTTTTAGACAGCCTCATGTTTTTCGCGCACCAATCGCTCAGTTTTAAAAAAAAATCTCTTGTTTTTGAAACTTTTTTACATTAATATATGTATATATGTACATATGCATGGAGATAAATAATATGGAACTGGACAAGCTGTTTCAGGCGCTGTCGGACCCGACGCGGCGGCGCATCGTGCAGCTCCTGAAAATCCAGGACAGGACTCCTTCAGAACTGCTCGACAAGATCAGGGTATCTCAGCCCACGCTTTCGCATCATCTGGACATCCTTAAAAGGGCCAATCTGATCGACGGAACCCGAGAAGGTCAGTACATCCGTTATTCGCTCAACATGAGCGTGTTTCAAATGTCCATAGATTATTTGCTGAAATTTATAGGAAAGGAGTGAGCTATGAATTGGAATTTTCGACGTGAGATGTTTCCGCTGTTGATTTTATTGACCATGATTGTGGTAGGGATCACGGTATATCCAACTTTGCCGGACAAAGTCCCTACTCACTTTGGCTTGAACGGCGAGCCGGACAGCTACAGCGGACGTTTCGGCTTTATGCTGCTCACGATTGGCCTTTCTGTGGCCCTATATGTGCTGCTGACCTTTATCCTGCGCATCGATCCGTTCTGGAAAAAAATTCAGCATCGCTACGACGCGTTTATGATGCTGAGGAATTTGATTCTGCTCTTTTTTGCCCTGATCTTTTTCCTCTCCATCCATGCGGCACGGATCGGTCGCTTTGAGCCCTGGTGGTTGGGCCTTGGTTTTGGCCTGCTCTTCATAGCCATGGGCAACTATCTGCCCCGTTTGCCGCGCAATTTCTTTTTTGGCATGCGTTCGCCGTGGACTTTGGCGTCCGAAGAGGTTTGGAAAAGAACCCACATGGTCTCCGGCTGGTTATTCGTTGCCGCCGGCATCATTATGATCATTCTGGCATTATTGAAAGTGAATATGATGTGGAGCATGCTTTTTGTCCTGTTGCCGCTGTTGTTGTTTTGCGGTTTTGTCTATCCTTACTATTTGTTCCACAAGCAACAAAAATCAACGGATCGAACTGACTTGTAGAAAGGAAAATAAAATGAAAAAAATTTCTATCGCACTTTTATGGATGCTGTGCAGCGCCTGGCAGGTCCTGGCGCAACCTGCCTGCATCGGCAATTGGCTGGGCACGCTGAAAATCCAAACCATGGAATTGCGCGTCGTGTTCAGAATAACCGCTGGGCCGGACGGCAGCCTCAGCGCCAAAATGGACAGCCCGGACCAGGGCGCCAAAGATATCCCGGTAGATAAAGTGGAATGTAATAAGGGTCAGGTGTCGTTAACCAGCTCGCTGATTATGGGCAGTTTTACAGGCGAACTGTCGGCAGACGGCAAAATACTCAAAGGGGAATGGAAACAGGGCGGCCTGGCGCTGCCGTTGGAACTTTCCAAAGTGGAAGAATTGCCGGAGGTGCGGCGTCCGCAAAACCCGCAAAAGCCCTATCCCTATCTGGAAGAAGAGGTGGTTTTTGAAAACAAGACAGCAGGCGTCAAATTGGCCGGGACTTTAACCCGACCCAAAACCGGAGAGCTGTTTTCAGCCGTCGTTCTGCTTACCGGTTCTGGTCCGCAGGATCGCGATGAAACCATTTTTAATCACAAACCTTTCTGGGTGTTGGCCGATTATCTTACGCGCCAGGGTTTAGCGGTGCTGCGCTATGATGACCGCGGCATTGGCCGGTCCGAAGGCGATTTCAGCAACGCTACCACTCTGGATTTCACCTCTGATGCTCAGACAGCTGTGGCGTATCTGCAAACCCGTCCTGAAATCAACAAGAAAAAAATAGGATTGCTCGGTCACAGCGAAGGCGGTCTGATGGCGACACTGGCTGCCGCAGAAAACAAGACTATCGCGTTTATGATTCTTTTAGCCGGTCCGGGACAAAGTGGAGAAGAAATTTTATTAAGCCAGATCGAAGCACTGCTGCGACAGAGCGGTTCATCCGATCAGCAGATAAAGGAAAAGTTGGCTCTGCAGAAAAAGCTATTTGCCCTTTTAAAAGCGGAACCGGATAATCAGAAAGCGCAGGCGCAGATCAAAGAAACCATCGCTGCAGCCGGACAGAGCATGTCCGAGGAGGATAAAAAAGAGCTGCAGGATCCTGTTTTTGAGAAACAACTCAAGACCATGGTTTCGCCCTGGTATCGCTATTTTATGATCAGCGATCCCAGACCCTATTTGCGTAAAATAACCTGTCCGGTGCTGGCGCTTAACGGCGAAAAGGATCTGCAGGTGCCCGCGCGTCTAAATCTGCCGGATATCGAAAAGGCGCTCAAGGCCGGCGGCAACAAACGTTTTGTCGTCCGACAATTAGCCGGCCTTAATCATCTGTTTCAAACCTGTCAAACCGGCGCGCCGGATGAATACGGCAAAATCGAAGAGACCATCTCACCCATCGCTTTAAAGGCGATCTCTGATTGGCTAGTGAAGCAAAAACTGCTGTGAACCTGATTGCATGATCCTTGCGAAGGCTTGAAGCCTTCGCAAGGTTGTTTGCGAGTACCTATTGCGCAATTTAGCTTCTGGTAAAACCAGATTTAAAATAAAATTTCCTCACCTTAAACAATGCAAGGAAAATTTCTAATGACTATTATCACTGTTACATCCAAAGGACAATTGGTCATACCGGTTAAATACCGTAAAACTGAACATCGTCAAAGGCACGCGCTGTGTCATGAAAGAAAGAGACGGTGAATTGGTGCTGGTTCCAATTACCGCCGATTACCTGGGCAAAGCCGCCGGCATATTGCCCACCAGGGGCAAACTGGGCAAAATGCTGATCAGGGAACGCATTCGTGAGAAACGAAAGGAGGCGTGAGCGATGAAATTGAAATTATCTGGTGTAAATGACTTTGTTTTCTCTTATACTGAAAAACTTTCCAGCACCCCCCTTATTCCTGTTATGTCGTGGAAAAGAAAAACAGCTATTCATTATTTTTTAGTGCACCCTGGCGGAATTTTTAATCGGATCAACGAGGGATTACAAACAAATATACCCCGGGATCGCCGCTTTCCCGAGCGGCTCTTTTAATCAATTCATTGTGGGATATAAATAAACTATAATTTCGTACCATCGCACAATTACAGCTCATGGTTACTTGATTTTCAAGATCGTTGTACAGGAGGTTGCTTGAAAAAAATATTGCTTTTGATCAGCCTGTTCAGCTCGTTGAGCCTGAGCCAGTCGCAACTGCAACTCAACGACCTGGAATATTTCGATATGCCGGGACTGAATGTCATGCTCTTTCATGATTTTTATCCCGAAGGCCATCAGGGCGGCGTGACCGTTATTCAGCACGGCGAACGCGTCGCTGCCAACGGCGACTTGCGCCTGGAACCGACGCCCGGTCAGTGGCAGCCGTTGCCAAAACCGGGCAAACGGACTATCGACAGAGAGCATAACCTCATTCGCATCAACCTCGCCTATCCGGACAGCAGCCGAAACCGGCAAGGTTTTAATCCCATGATCTATCCCGAATTGATCCTGCGCTATCAGATCAGCGTGCAGGCGACAAACGGTTCTTCTTTCCGCATCCGGATTGATCTGGAAGAACCTTTGCCCAAAGAATGGGTCGGCCGCATAGGTTTTAATCTGGAACTGTTCCCGGCTGCGCTGTTCGGCAAATCCTGGTATCTGGATGAAAATTCAGGGATCTTTCCACAACAGGCCAACGGGCCTGTGCAACGCGATCCATACGGAGAACTGCAGGTTGTTCCTCTGGCTCAAGGCCGCCGGCTGACCATTGCTCCAGAGACGCAGGAAAAGTGCATGGTTATTGAAAGTAAAATCGCACTGCAGTTGATTGACGGTCGCGCTAATCACAACAACGGCTGGTTCATCGTTCGTTCTTTGATCGATTCAGGCGCGACGACCAGTGCCGTGGACTGGTTGGTGACGCCGCATACCGTTCCCGATTGGATCGATCAGCCGGTGGTGCATATTTCTCAGATCGGTTTTCATCCACAACAGGAAAAGCGGGCGGTCATAGAACTGGATCAGCGCGATGCACAAAATGATCCGGCCGAGCTTTTAGCCGTTCTTCCACAAGGCGGGACCAAACCGATGCTGACCACCAGCGCAAAATCCTGGGGGAAATTCCTGCGCTATCGCTATCTCATCTTTGATTTCAGCCAAATTCGCCAACCCGGATTGTACCAGATTAAATACGGCAAGGTGCTCAGCCATGTCTTCAGAATCGACGACCAGGTGTATAGCCGTCATGTCTGGCAGCCGACGCTGGAATATTTTATGCCGGTGCAGATGTGTCATATGCGCGTAAATGAGAAATATCGCGTTTGGCACGGTTTGTGTCATATGGACGATGCGCTGATGGCGCCGGTAAACAACAACCATTTTGACGGCTATCGGCAAGGCGCCCAAACCCTGTCTGCGTTCAAACCGCTGCAACATGTGCCTGATCTGAACCTGGGCGGATGGCATGATGCCGGCGACTATGATTTGCGCATCGAATCACAGGCAGGCACTGTCTGGATCATGGCTGCAGCCTATGAAGCGTTTCAGCCGATGGACGATCAGACGCTGATCGATCAGGAAAAAAGAGTGGTCGAAATACATCAACCGGACGGCAAACCGGATTTGCTGCAACAAATCGAACACGGCGTTCTCACCCTGCTTGCCGGTTACCGCCAGTTCGGACGGCTCTATCGCGGCATCATCTGTCCGACATTGCGGCAGTATGTTCTATTGGGCGATGCTGCAGTTATGACCGATGGAAAAATTTATGAGGTTAAAGGAAAAGAGCGGGAATATACGGGTCTGTGGTTTACACGAGTAGCCAATAAATATTCGCAAATCTATGATCCGTTGGGCGCCTATAATGAAGTGAAGGAGCATGCAGATGCGTTGGACGATCGTTTGGTATTTACGGAAGAAAATCCCAACCATGCCCTGGATGGCGCAGCAGCGTTGGCCGCGGCCGGTCGGGTTTTAAAATCCTACGATGCAAAACTGGCTGATGAATGTCAACAAACTGCGGAAAAATTATGGCAAGCCAACGAATTCGCTTCCGGACGCGGGACAGAACAGGCCAAGATCAAGGCGCTGGTGGAATTGATACTCTCCACCGACAGGCTTGAATATAAAAACGCCTTGATCGCGCTCCTTCCCTTTATGCAAAAAAATTTTCAAGTCAGCTGGTTGTTGGGTCGGGTGCATAAAAAAATTTCGAATGATGATTTTACCAGCGCACTGACAACAGCCGTTGCCGATTATCGCAAGGAGGTTGACAAGCTGCAAGCAGAGACTCCGTTCGGCGTGCCCTATAAACCGCACATCTGGGGCGCCGGTTGGGGCATTCAAAGTTTTGGCGTGCAGCAATATTTTCTGCACTCCGGCTGGCCGGAAATCTTTGGAAAAGAATATATGTTGAATGCGCTAAATTTCGTCTTGGGTTGTCATCCCGGGCGCAACACCGCCTCTTTTGCCTCCGGCGTCGGCAGCCGTTCATTGACTGTGGCTTATGGCGTAAATCGCGCGGATGGGTCCTATATTCCCGGCGGCGTCGGCTCTGGAACATCTTTGATACGTCCTGATTTCGCCGAGCTGAAAGAGTGGCCCTATCTCTGGCAGCAGACCGAATATGTGATAGGCGGCGGCGCGGAGAATTTCATGTTTCTGGCGTTGGCGGCTGACCGATTAATGCAAAGGCAATAACCTAATTTTTCCTTTCCGGGCTTTAAAACGCCCGGCTACCGGCAATGATCGCTCTGCGACCATTGCATTCCACAGAATTTGCGGCGCAATCTGATCGCGGAGCGACCAGCTGATGGTAGCCGTGGATTTCAACCCACGGATCCAGATATCATATTATCATTCACGTCGCGGAGCGACGTTTGATCGGTTCTACAAAACCTCAAACGGATTGATTCGGATTATCCCTCAATTTCCCGACAGCATCATATAACAATCTCTTCTCGATACGGCGCCGACGGTTGCGCACCCAAACGGGTCACGGAAACTGCGGCAGCCGCATTGGCAAAGCGAACCGCCCGCCGCAAATCCTGTCGTTCTGCCAATGCCGTTGCCAACGCCGCACTGAAAACATCTCCGGCAGCCGTGGCATCCACAGCTTGCACGGCAACAGCGTTGATCCGTTCCATGATCTCCCGGCTTTCCAGCCAGGCGCCTTTATCACCCAGAGTAATGATTACCGCTTCAATTCCCTTTGACAACAACGCGTTTGCCGCCTGATGCGCTGTTGCGTCATCGACGACGGTTATGCCGGTCAGCGCTTCGGCTTCCCATTCGTTGGGAGTAATCACATCAATCTGCTGTAACAGAGAATCAGGAAGCATGTTGGTCGGCGCGGGCGCGGGATTCAATATAACCCGAACGTTATTGCGTGCAGCTATCTCGACAGCAGCGCAAACCGTGTCCAGAGGAATTTCCAGCTGCAATAATAAAATATCAGCTTTGGCGATAGCGGGCGCCGCACGCTCCACATCCGCCGGCCGCAAGAATCGATTGGCGCCGGAAGCAACGGCAATGCTGTTCTCACCCTGCTCATCTACTATAATGAATGCCACCCCAGTTGGCGCCTCTGAACTTTTTATAAACCGACTGGTATCCATGCCTTCGCCACGCAAAGCCTCCACGATCTGCTCACCAAGCGAATCGTTGCCCACGCCTGCTATTAAAGTCACATCAGCGCCCAAGCGACGGGCTGCTACCGCCTGATTGGCTCCCTTGCCGCCGCCTGCAGTGGTGAACCGGCCGCCAATGACCGTTTCACCGGGCCGCGGAATGCGGCCGGTTTTGATGATCATATCGATGTTGGCGCTGCCTACAACAACAATAGACGGATTTCCCATTATGGCGTCTTTCGTTGAAAAACCGTCGCGCCTGTTATATAGACGCGTGTTCCATTTGACTCTTCTTTTTTGCTCCCGGTGACCTTTAAGGTAACGACATGCTCGCCCTGAGACAGATTCATGGCATGCCACAAAAAGCTGCCCCTTTTTTCTTCACGAGCCCAGAAATAATGGGTGTCGATGCGACGGTGGAAAATACCGTCCAGATAAACCTCCGCCTGGCCGCCGTCTTTACGCCAATCACCCTGAATCACGATGCCATTGCCGGTAAACTGTAAAGTAACTTGACTGTTCCGATCTGCTGATTTGGCAATCACCTGTGGAGCAGATTCGGCCCGCTTCTCCGACCATTCATCACGCCAATCGCCTGTCCATTGCCAATCAGAGTCGGCGAGGGCTATTTGTTTAAATGGAACAGTATTGGGAAATGAAACTTCCAGGGCCGGCGCCTGCGGATCCTGCACCTTGATCACCACATCTTTGGCTCTGACCTGTCCGCCGTTTTGCGCAATCAACCTTTTAGCATATTCGACGGTGTTAATCACCACCTCATTGAATGAATATGAAGTAAAAACAAACTGCGAATCCGCAATAGCCGGGATGCCGCTTTTCCATTTTTCCGGAATAGCCTTGTAGCCTTTCATCACGCCGATCACCGCAGCGGCGTTGGAAGGATTGCAATCGGAATCCTGACCGCAACGGGTGCTGATTTCCATGGTTTTGGCAAAATCGCCGTTGCCGTAAAGCAAGCCCATGACAATATAGGCGCCGTTGAGTTTGGCGTCGATGTTGAAAGGTTCCAGCGCTCCGCAGATGTCCACCTGTCCCCATTTTTCCTCCAAACGCTTCCAGGCCTGTCGCCAATCCTCGGGATATTGCTTGTGCAGTAAAATGACGTCGGTAATGCAACGGTGGTAATCGCTTTCCGCCGGGATGCTGCGCAAGGCGGCGTGAAGAATATGTTCGATATTTTTTTCTATGAAAGCGCTGCTGTACAGCGCGGCGACAAACATGCCGCCATAAACGCCGTCGCCGTAATTCATGATGTGACCGATTTTATCAGCCATACGGTTCGCGGTTTGCGGCATGGCCGGACACATAAAGCCGATATAGTCCGCTTCGATCTGAAAATCGATATCATCCGCATGCAGATTAAATTCCGGACTGCCGCCGGCCGGCGGCAAAATGCCGTCCTGAAAATTCTTGCGCGCCTGCACATTGGCATGCCACAGTCGATAGCCGGCCTTGGCAAAGGACTCGGCAAAACGGGAGGCCGGAGCGTCCATGCCGTACTGATCCATGGTCATCATGAAACTCATCTGCACGTACAGATCATCTTGATCCAGAGAGCCGTGCACCTGTTCCGGAGTCCAGGCGATGTCGTCCTCGTAGGTCCTGCCCTTGGCGCGAAACTCGGTAGGGCCGCCGTAAGCCACGCCGATCATTTTCCCGGCCCAGCCGCCGGCAATTTTGTCCTGCAACTCGGCCAAAGTCATTTTGTATTTTTCGTCGGACTTGCCTGCCATCAGCACCGCCGGCAACAGCAACCCCAGCACCATACGTTTCATTTTTCACCCTTTCCAAGATTCATGCTTGTTATCAATTCCAGAGGAACCAATTTCTCCCTGGTGATATTTCCAGATAATGCTTCTTTGGCAAGAACCACGCCATAGTAACCCATCATTTCCGGATGCTGGTCAATGGTAGCATGCAATGCGCCCTG
The DNA here is from genome assembly GCA_964387285.1 of uncultured Cytophagia bacterium. Lineage (GTDB taxonomy): Bacteria > Zhuqueibacterota > Zhuqueibacteria > Residuimicrobiales > Residuimicrobiaceae > Anaerohabitans. The sequence continues at coordinate 9,952 of CAYLWO010000059.1, forward strand.
GCGCATGGCCACTTGCGCCGCCTCAATGTTGTCATATGCCGTTACAAATATTTTACCGGTTTTTCCAGCCTGGTTGATGGCTTGAATGGCGCCCAGAGCCATCATGTCATTGGCGCAAAAAAGCCCGTTAATATCCGGATTGGCCTGCAGCATATTGGCGAAAACATCCAATCCCTGATCCTGGGCCCAATTAGCGGATTGCGAAGCCACTAATTGAACGCTAGATCCCTGCAAAGATTTTAAGAATCCGCGCTTACGCGCCTCGGCATTGTCAACGCCGCGAATGCCCTCCAGCATGGCGGCCTTGCCTTTGCCGGTCATCAGTTGCACCAGATAACCGCCGGACATTCTGCCGCCCTCTTCATTATCTACGCCGATGTAACTGGTAATTTTCAGTCCGGAAGCTGCGGCGGTCTCGGCATCGATGCGGTTGTCCAAATTGATGATCAAAATGCCCTGCTCCTGCGCTTTGACCAACACATTCACGATGGCTTTGGAATCAACCGGTGCAATCAGGATGGCTTGAACGCCCTGCACGATCATGTTTTCTACCAGCGCGATCTGATGATTGATATCGATCTCTTGCGGTATGGTTCCCACCAGCAGATTAACCTTTAAGGAATCCGCGGCCTTGCGTGCGCCCTCCTCCATCTTGATAAAAAACGGGTTGCTCAGCGTTTTCATGATCAATGCCATGGACACCTGATCGTTTTTTTTCGGAGAACAGTGCAAGAAAAGACAGGCAAGCAGGCATAAAATAAAAAGACGTTTCAATCGACCCTCCTTTTGCGTTCCAGCATTACGGCAAAAATAATCACCAACCCGATGACGATCTGTTTGATCTCATCCGGAATATTCATCAAAGTCAAACCGTTGTTTAGCACGCCGATGATCAGTGCGCCCACCAGCGTGCCGCCAATGGTTCCTTTGCCGCCCATCAGACTGGCGCCGCCGATGACCACCGCAGCAATCGCGTACAATTCATATCCGGCGCCAATCGTTGGATTGGCTGAACCCAAACGGCTGGTTTGTACAACAGCAGCCAGGCCTACCAAAATGCCGGATAAAGTAAAAGCCATGGTTTTATAAAAACCCACATGGATGCCGGACAAACGCGCCGCTTGTTCATTGCCGCCAATGGCCAAAATATAACGACCAAAGACAGTATGTTTAAGCAATAGATGACCGAACAAAACCACCAGCAGGGCCAGTATGGCGGGAAACGGCATGCCGGCAACCCGGCCATTGCCGATAAAAGAAAAACCGGCGCCGACCTGTCCGATCAGATTATGCGTTTCATTGTTGCACAGTCGCAGCGCCAGACCGCGGCACACGCCCAGCATGCCCAAGGTGACAATAAAGGATGGAATTTGAAAAGCCACTGTAATCCGACCGTTGCAGAATCCCACCAGAGCGCCGGCAGCCAGGGCCGTAAAAATACCGGCGCTGATTTGCCAAAACGGATAAGCGATCCCGATACCGGTCATGACCATGCCCATCAACACATTGCACAAAGCCAGTGTGGAACCCACAGCCAGATCAATGCCTGCGGTGATGATGATAAAAGTCATGCCCACAGCCATGATGGCATTTATCGAGGTTTGCAGCAAGATATTCATCAGATTGATGGATTTGAAAAAGACCGGCGCCGGCTTGAGCAAAGACTCGATCAGGCCGATGACGAGACAGAGGGTGATAAAAACCAGCACGATGCCGGTAAAACGCTGTGCAAAAATATTTTTCAAGCGCAGACGATTCCTTAATAATGAACAAGCATAATATATTAGACCGAAACTGTCCAAAAAGCAACGCAACCGCGTCATTCCGAGACCGCTCTAGCGGTCGAAGATTCTATCAACGAACTGTATGTCATACTCATATAATTTTCTATGAGACCACGCAGTATGGACAGAAGGAATAAAATTTCCTTTTGGGACAGCATCGGTCCGTTTATGTAAAAAAATAATCAAATCCGGCTATTAGCGCCGTCCCCTGCTGTTCAACCAACTGATCATTAAACCGAAAATAATGGATAAAAACATATAACCCACTACAGCCTGGGACATGACCAGCACTTTTGCCAGACCGGTTTTCGGCACCACATCGCCGAATCCGGTTGTGGTCATGGTGATGACGCTGAGATAGACAAAATCCAGCAATCCGTCGGTCGGATGCGCCACATCAAACAGGGTTCCTGACACTTTTTGCAGCATATAATAAAGCAGCGAATATGCAATGATGACGGATACATAGAGATAAACGAAATTGAACAGGGTATCAATTTTATAGGTGCGGGCGCCGTGCCAGATGGCTCTAAGTTGCTTGATGAATTCATAGAGCGATAAAAACATGGAAATGCCGATAAAAGTCAGAACGATCCAATATTTTCTTTCCAGCATGATATAATAGACCGCCAAACTTACTAAAAAAATAATCGACAACCAGAGCAGGAAAATAGACCAGCGTTTGCGGCTGCCGCTCAATTTACCGCCAGTGGCGCCAACATAGAGAATAGTGATGATTACGGTACAAACAGCAGCTGCGGTCATATAACTTGACGTATCCTGTTGCACAAAGCCCAGTGAACGAAGAATGTAACATACGATAAAAATGGCGATGGTGGCGCCGCTGTATACGCGCAGGCGATGGCTGATCGATTTTTTTTCAATCCCGACGGTTTTGGCCATATTATCAATCCGTTTTCATTTTTCATTTTACCGAAGACGCGTAAGAAAGGGGTACTGGTACCGTAAAATACAAACCGGATCAGCAAAAGGCAAGAGGAAAGATAACGTATGAATTTACATGAGGCATGCAGCAAGGGGAATGAATGCAAATTTTCCGGCTTGCGTTTATTCCTGTGAAAATGTAAATTGCCTTGGTTATATTTTTACAGCGTATTTTCTTTTATCTCACTCATTCCGGATAAACCGAAAGCAAATGTCGGACATTGAGTTACTGTTGCAAAATCCCAGACCCCGGATGTGGCCGCGTTTTTTGCGGCCACTCCGGGTGTCTCTCGACGCATAATCAATGAGTTCGAGATTCCAAGACATGTGCAACAATCTCAGGGGGTGTTATCCTGAGATCCTGCCGCTATTAATTCCAGGAATCACCATCGACCGGCTTTGGCAGGCCGACGGATCTGTTCGCGTCGCTGTTTTAGCCGCCACGCCGGGAACAAGCGGCGAACAGATGCTTCGCTGCTTTGAGAAACGACAAAGTGTAAAGATCATTCTGTTTTGCAGCTCAGCATGACAAATAAAAGTTCCAATATTTTTTTATCTTTTTGCGTAATAAATAAGATTGCGCACACGTACCCGGACAAACCGGTACCAAAGGTCGAACGCCTCAAGAGACTGTGGCAAAGGGCGTCTAATTTTCCGATATTCCCATACTCAAATACAGGAAATTCTATGGCTAAATACTGGCAATGCAATTACAATCAATCGGTAGAGATAAACAACAAACAGGAATACCCCTTATGAAACGAAATTCTCTTTATATCGGGATCTGGCTTGCAATACTGTTTTTCATTTCTTGTTCCTCCATTCACAGTGTGAACAAGCCTGTACACTCTTTTGTCGTCATACCATTGGGTGTGCATGGCGGATTGACCGAAGACAATCTCCCCTGCTATTTGCTGGCGCCCAGGGGCGACGCCAATTATATCGCATTGGATGCCGGGACTTTGGTCAGCGGTCTGCAAAAAGCTTGCGCTAACGATTGCTTTCCAGAGATTAGTCTGCCGCAGGATTCGCGACTGAGTTGTGCCGGCGGAATATTGAAAAAGCATATTCAGGCTTATCTGATTTCCCATAGCCATCTCGACCATGTCAGCGGCCTGGTGATCAATTCGCCTGACGACAGCCCCAAGCCGGTAATGGGATTGGCTCCCACAATCGAAACTATCCGTGATCATCTTTTCAACTGGAAAATCTGGCCCAATTTCGGCGATGAAGGACAGGGATTTTTACTGAAAAAATATCATTATATTCGCCTCAACCCCCAGGAACCCCAGCCCATTGTCAATACGGCCATGACCGTAACCGCGTTTCCGCTCAGCCACTCTGGGATTGTCTCAACCGCGTTCCTCATCAACTGCGGAGCTGATTATGTTTTATATCTCGGCGATACGGGTCCGGACCAGGTGGAAAAAAGCACCCATTTGCGCGACCTCTGGCGTGCAACAGCGCCATTGGTGCAGCGCCAGAAGCTCAAAGCCATTTTTATGGAAGCTTCCTATCCGGATCCCAAACCGGACAACCAGCTATTCGGTCATCTCACTCCCTCGCGGATCATGCAGGAATTGGAATTTTTGGCGCAACTGGTGGACAGCCAACAGCCGCAGAATGGTTTGCAGGGATTAACCGTGCTGGTTACACACATCAAACCGTCGTTTGAACGAAATTCTTTTCCGGCGAAAACCATACTGGAGCAATTGCAGCAGCAAAACAGGATCGGCGTCCGGTTTATTGTGCCGAGACAAGGTGAGCGGATCGAGTTGTAAAAGCGAACACGTATGGAAGACATGAAGATCATGGTCAGTTTCGCATCTAATAAAATTACCTGGTATGTATTATTTGTTCAGTGTATCGGATTTCTCGATGCAGCAATATTCAGCACAAGATTTTTACTTTTGCGTCGTCTAATAGGATAAAAAGAGATCCGATGCAAGAGTTTGAGCTCATAAACCGCTTAAAAGATCGAGACGATGCGGCTTTTCGCTTAATTGTAAACCAATATCAAACCCCCATTTTAAATTGCTGTTTTAAATTTTTAAAAAACAAAGAACTGGCTAAAGATGTAACCCAAGAAGTATTTCTGGAAGTTTTTAAATCGATTAGCCAATTCCGGTCAGAGGCCAAATTTTCTACCTGGTTGTTCAGAATCGCTATCACCAAATCGCTGGACCATTTAAAGAGCATGAAACGAAAAAAGAGAGCCGGCTTTCTCAGAAGCATTTTTTCCAGTAACGATGAGCTGGAGAAACACCCGGCGATAGAAACGGAGGATCCCCAACAGGCTTTGGAAAATCAAGATCGCTTGGCTGTACTCTCCCGGGCCATCGAATCGTTACCGGAAAATCAAAAGGTCGCATTTACATTGAGCAAGCTGGACGATATGAGCAATAAGGAAATCGCTGAAATTCTGCACACAACCGTTTCCTCGGTAGAGTCACTGATTTTCAGAGCCAAATCAAATCTGCAGAAAAAGCTGTATCGCTATTATGAAAAATCTTTTAAATCTGCCAGGTGGAGCCGTGGATAGAGAAAAGAAAATTTTAGAACAAGTTGAAAAAACACTGCAAGCCCTGGATGATCTGCCCAGGTTGCAGGCGAATCCGTTTCTGTACACCCGTGTTCAGGCGGCGATGACAGCAGAAACAAAATCGTGGCCATCAAGGTTATCCGGCCGGTTGCACCTAAAAGCCATTGTGTTCAGTCTGCTCATTATATTCAATCTGGTGACCACCATCTATTTCTATCAAGGTTATCGCCGGAACGAAAGCAAACAACAGTTGATATCCGCGCTGAGCAGCGAATATGAAACTGCACAGAATATCTTTTAATGGGACGATTCTATGGATTTAATAAAACAGAACAGGTTCATCGGCTGGGTGATCGCAATCCTGGTCATTCTAAACCTCGTGACCGTCGCCATTATATGGACTCTGTATTTTGATCAAAGTCACAGCTCTGTTAAACCGGACAAGGTTTCGCCGCCATCCGATCCCATTTTACTCATGCAGCGTGAAATCGGCCTCACGGATGGTCAGGCACAACAGTACGAGCAATTGCGGGAAAAGCACAAGGGGGATATGCGGGCGATCAATGACGAATTGGATGACTTGAAATTGCAGATGGCCGATGAGGTGTTTAATCCCGGTCTGGACGAGAAACAAATCAAGTCTCTGGCTGAAAAAATCGGCCAGTTGCAAACCGAATTGGAAAAATTGCGTTTCAATCATTTTAGAGAACTGGCGCTTGTCTGCAACGAAGAACAGAAAGCAAAACTGCATCCCATTTTACGTCAGGTGTTTGGCAAAAAGGGTCCGAACGATCGACCCATCAAGCAGTCGGCACAACCGCGAAGAGAGGAATCCATTCAGGAAGAAAGAGATGCGAGACCGCCCCGTCCGGATGATCGCCCCGCACCACCGAGCAAAGAGGAGCGAATGAATCGACTCCGACAGAGGCTGGCGCTCTCTCAGGAGCAGATAAAGATGGTCGCCCTGTTCATGGACAGCACACGGATTCAAGAGGAAAATTACAAATCGACCCATCGGCCTGATCGCAACGAATTCGAGAAACAAAAAGAAATTTTTCGCCGGCAGGAAAACGATCGCATCATGGAAATTTTAAATCCGCAGCAAAAGCAGGAATTTCTCAAAATGCAACAAAAGCAAAGAAAATGAGCACCGAATTTTTGTCTTGAATCCGGGCCAGGCGAAAAGCCTTGCCTTTTTTTTGTCCTGGCTCAAGATCGAATATCTCGCCATCACAGACCATTTTTGTGACGCAAATCATTTCTGACCCGCATGGAAAGACCGCGATCGTCGTCTAATCCAACAAAGAGCAAAAAAATCGGCCGGCGTTAGTTCCATTTCATCAGCAAACCACCGAACCGCAATGCCGGGCCGCTCTTGCAAAGGATAGTCGATGAAGGTTAAATTTCTCAAGATTATGATCTGCTGGTTGCCGTTATGTACTTTTGCACAGAAACTGGAACCCTGCAAACTGGCTGATACCGGACAATCCACCAGTTATACGAATTCGGCGGGCGAAGATGCGGATTTTATTATCCATCCTTTATCTTTCACGGATAACAGCGACGGCGCCATCACCGACCACAACACCGGCCTGATGTGGCAAAAGACGGATGGAGGAGAAATGTCGTACGAAAACGCAGTACTTTACTGCGAGGCCTCGACTCTGGCAGGTTATGCGGATTGGCGTCTACCTACGAGTCACGAGTTGTTTGGCATCAATTCGTACGACAGTATTAATCCAGCACTCAACACCGTATATTTCACCAAAACAGAAGCCGAGTATTGGTGGACCAGCGATGTGCAGATGGACAATTCTGCCAAAGTTTGGGTGGTTAACGCCGGCGGCGGTATCGGCGCTCATCCAAAAACTGAAACTGCTAGCAGCGGCGGTACGAAAAAATTCCATGTACGCGCCGTGCGCAATCCCTTTTCCACCACCTTTAGCACTGACCACTTTCAGGATAATCAGGATGGGACCATCACCGATCATTTTACCGGCTTGGTCTGGCAAAAAATTACACCCTCCTCTCTCATGACTTGGGAAGAAGCGCTCAGCTATGCTGCAAATTTATCACTCGGAGAAAAAACCGACTGGCGCCTACCGAATATCAAAGAGCTGCAATCGCTCAACGATGAAAAACTGGCCAAACCCTCCTTTAATAAGCAATATTTTACCAATGTCGCTATTGGCAATTACTGGTCAGCTACAACCCTGGTGCAGTCACAAACAAAAGCCTGGGACCTCAGTATCATGTACGGCATAGTCTCCTATCAGGAAAAGACCGTGAAAGAAAATGTACTCTGCGTGAGAGGCGGCGCTGATAACAGCAATCTGCATATTGTAGAGGCGCCATTGCCCGGCGGTGAATTTGCCATGGGAGATCACTTTGGCTTTGTTGATCCCAGCCATCCCAGCGATGAACTCCCCATCCATACGGTTAAGGTCGATGCCTTTCAGATGGCCAAATTTGAAACCACCCATGAGCAATTTCTGGCATTTCTGAACAGTCGGCTCTTGCAGGGGCTGTTAACGGTCCGCGATCATTCCGTATATGCGACTGCCGGAGATGTTCTTTTATGTTATACGCGACAATTCGCTTCTTACTATAGTATCAGTTATGACGGTAAAATTTTTTCCATGGCCGATTTCAGAGCTAACCATCCGATGGTCGGCGTTATGTGGGCCGGTGCAGCGTGCTTCTGCAACTGGCTTTCCCTGCAAAACGGTTTGTCGCCCTGTTATGATGAAAAGACCTGGAACTGCGATTTTTCCCAGAACGGATATCGGCTGCCTACAGAAGCGGAATGGGAATATGCCGGCCGCGGCGGACAGACCAATCCGTATTACAATTATCCCTGGGGAAATGATCAGGACGTCAGCAAAGCCAATTGGCCGGATTCCAAAGATCCCTACGAAGCGACCAACGCCGCTGCTTATCCGTTCACGACACCCGTGGGCTTTTACGACGGCACGCGCCACCTGAAATCAGAAAATAACTGGCCGGGAAAAGCGGAATTCTATCAGACAACTGATGGCGCCAATGGTTTTGGACTGTATGATATGGCAGGCAATGTATGGGAATTTGTTAATGATTGGTATGGACAGAAATATTATCAGTCCAGTCCCTATGACAATCCAACAGGGCCGGTAACCGGATTTATCATGCCCGACGGCAAGGCCTATCGCGGCATGCGCGGCGGCAACTGGTACAACGGTTATACCACCACTGCGGTCAATGATGGGCATTCGCGGGTATCCAATCGCAATCCTTCGTATTACCGCGGGCCGCAGGATCCGAATCATCCATGGTATCATGTCGGTTTTCGCGTGGCGCGCAGGTTAACCGGCTCGAACACGGGCGTGTGGGATGCTTCGACCAGTACCCCGTCGCAATACATACTCGGTCAGAATTATCCCAATCCATTCAATCCGAGTACGACCATCCGCTTTTCCATGCCTGCAACGGAGCATGCGCGCCTGAAAATCTTTGATGCCGTTGGCAGGGAAATCACTACTCTGGTGGATCGAACCCTGGCTGCGGGAGGCCACGAATTTTCATTTAATGGACAATCCCTGCCAAGCGGCGTTTTCTTTTATCAATTAAAGACCGAGCATGACTGTCTGGTTAAAAAAATGTTATTGGTGAAATAATCTGTCTTTGGAGATCACGATGAAACTTGCGCATCAACGTTGGTTCAACACCCTATGGATGGTGTTACTCTATGCAATCACGACATACGGACAAACAAGAACAATCGGGCTCATGGTAAATGACGCGAAAGCCTTTGCCGGGCTGACGCTTTTTTCGCCCAAACATTATCCTTACACCTACCTCATCAACAATGAAGGCCGCCTCATTCATCAATGGACCGCCAGCATATATGAACCCGGGCAATCGGTCTATCTGCTGGAAAACGGCCATTTGCTGCGCACGTGCATGACCAAAGGCAAATTAAGCACCGGCGGCGGTGAAGGCGGACGGGTTGAAGAGTATGATTGGGACGGCAACCTGGTTTGGGAAATGAACATCTCCACGGACACCTATATGCAGCATCATGATATCCGTCCGCTTCCAAACGGCAACGTCATCATGCTGGTGGTGGAGAAAAAGACCTATGCCGAAGTCCTGGCCGCAGGTTTTAATCCCAACAAGTTGCAGCCTGAAGTACAGCAAAAAGGCATGATGCTGCCTGATTGTGTTTACGAAATCAAACCGACCAGGCCGGTCGGCGGCGCCATTGTCTGGGAATGGCATGTGTGGGATCATTTGATTCAGGACTATGATGCGACCAAAGCCAACTACGGTGTGGTAAAAAATCACCCCGAGCTCATCGATGCGGCCGGAGATCAAAAAAATCTGCCCATGTTCTGGAATCATATGAATTCCATCGATTATAACCCGCTCCTCGATCAGATCGCCCTGAGTGTGCGCAACAACAGCGAGGTTTGGATCATCGATCATAGCACCACCACGGCGGAAAGTAAAAGTCATAGCGGCGGCAAGTACGGCAAAGGCGGCGATCTTTTATTCCGCTGGGGCAATCCGCTTACCTATCGCATGGGCACATCGGCTGATCAGAAACTGTATCAGCAGCATGATGCGGAGTGGGTGCGGCCCGACTGTCCCGGCGCCGGCAATATCACTGTCTTTAACAACGGACTGGGGCGTAAATACTCCAGCGTGGACGAATTTACCCCGCCCATTGATGCCAACGGCAATTACACGCGCGTTAGCTCTCAGGCATTCGGACCGACGGACTTTTACTGGACCTGGCATGCCACGCCGGCGAGCGATATGTTCGCCGAAGCCATTTCCGGCAGTCAGCGGCTGCCCAACGGCAACACCATTATCGACGACGGCACCCACGGCACTTTTATTGAAGTGACGCAGAGCGGCGAGGTAGTGTGGAAATATATTTGTCCTGTCGCCTTGAACGGTCCCCTGCTGCAGGGCAGCGGGTTACCGGATGATCCGGCACGCGTCGGAGAAAAAATGAACGCTGTGTTTCGCGTATACAAGTATCCCTTGACCTATGCCGCCTTTACCGGACGCGACCTGACGCCGGGGAACTATATCGAAAAATACTCGACTCTGGTTGAGAATGAGGATCACTCGATACCTGCTGCCTTTGATTTGCAGCAGAATTTTCCGAATCCATTTAATCCGTCCACGAATATTCGTTACCAAACACCGACGAGCGCGACCGTTGTCCTCAAATTGTATGACATCACCGGGCGTGAAGTCAAAATATTGCTCAATGAAACGCAGAGCAAGGGTTGGCATGAAATTACCGTCAACGCTGCCGAACTTGCCGGAGGCATTTATTTCTACAACTTGACTTGCGGATCATACGCCGGCATCAAAAAAATGACGCTCGTTAAATAGGATAAACCAACTTTTACTTGGAAAAATTCATTCTAAAAAGTTTTCACCGAATTTTTTGCTTTAATGAGTAAAGCGATATTCAAATTTCAACCGGTATTGCTCGGTTCGTACGACCATCTGAGCACCGAGAGCGAGATCAAATTCTAGCCCGGGCCGCAGCAATGGTCCACCAATCCAATGAGCGTGTCATTCTGAACCCGCCTCCGGCGGGTGAAGAATCTGTTCGCGGATCATATTATTATCAATTAGCGTTTGTTCGACGAGGCGCAGTTCTATATCTGGTTTCGTTAAAAAGAGTTATTGGACAGCTTAAAAGGCTCAGGCTATTGTCGGTCGCGCCTTTGGCGCTCAATACAAATGAATTATGGTTTATGTCACATTTTGCGGATATGTAGTTGTATAAAAAAATTTCAATTGACAAGTTGAACTCGCAGGGACTCTGCTATTCTCATGATGTCCGCACAGGAGGATCACCAATGAAAACAAAATATTTATTATGCATCATTCTCTTTTGGGCCATGGCAACTCTGGCTCAGACCATACTGTATTCGCCTGAGCAAACAACCTTTGAAGGTTTTGTCGGCCCAACCGAGACTCGCTATTGGGACAGCGACAAGGCCTGCAACGGATACACCTTGTTTGCCGGCAAGGGAAAAACCTATCTCATCGATATGGAAGGATATGTGGTGAATACGTGGAATATCGGCACCAATCCACGTTTACTGAACAACGGCCATTTATTGGATGCCACCAAATCGGATCCCAGCGGTTTCAGCGGCTTTAAAGAATTGGACTGGGACGGCAACACCATCTGGGAGTACACCGAAAAACGAACCACCTACTTTCCGCACCATGACTGGACGCGTATTTACAACAAAAAACTGCAGGCCTATACCACACTCTACATTGCCAACAAAACCGTCACCAAGGCTCAGGCACTGGCCGCCGGAGCTAATCCCGGCAGCGCAACCTATACCGATGTGCAAATGGATGCGATCGTCGAAGTGGATATGAACAACAACATCGTCTGGGAATGGTGGTTCTTTGATCATGTCATTCAGGACTTTGACGCCGGCAAAGCCAATTATGTAGGGTCGGGCAAGACCGTAGCAGACTATCCGGGAAAAATCAATATCAACATGACAGGCAAACCGTTGAAAAAAGATTGGCTGCACTGCAACTCGATTGATTATAACGACAATCTGGGACATATAGCGATCAACAGCGTACACGGCGAGTTTTACATCATTGATCATGATGGCACTTTTGTAAGTAATCCTGACAGCAGCATCGCCCTGGCAGCAACATCCGCCGGTGATTTTCTCTATCGTTTCGGCGACCCTGCCCGATACAACCAGGGTTCTCCCCCGTCGGTTCTCAGCGACTGGACTTTTTCCACCACCGGCAACAAACAGATAGGCGGCAGCCATGATGTGCATTGGATCAAACCAGGACTGCCCGGGGAAGGCAATATTCAAATATTCAACAACGGCGAATATCTGTTCGAACGGGTTTCACAATCTTATATATTCGAGGTCAATCCCTGCTACAATGCAAAAAAAATCAATACCGGCAGCTATGTCAATCCTCCGGATGCAGGCTATTACACCTGGATTTATCCCAATAAAGACGCCATGAAACAGAACAAGCTGATTTCCAATCAGGTGGTCTGGATCTATCAATCAAAGAACGACCAGAACTTTTTCAGCACCATCGGCGGCAGCGAACAGCGGCTGGCCAACGGCAACACCCTCATCTGCTCCGATTCACAGGGCCATCTGTTTGAAGTCACCTGTGGCGATGCCGGTAATTCTTCACAGTTGGTCTGGGAGTATATCAATCCGGTTACCGAAGACGGCATCAAACAGGTCATTACGGATCAGTATCCGATGTACAACTCTGTTTTTAGAGCTTATCGATATACTGCAGACCATCCAGCCTTGCTGGGTAAAACCTTGACCAAAAAGGGAACCATTTCCGGCAAGACACCGCAGTATTATACCTCGGGCAATATCATCATGGCTGTCGACCAATCACAGACGAACATACCCTTGCCGTTCAGCCTGCAGCAGAATTATCCGAATCCGTTCAATCCATCCACAGTGATCAGCTATCAGCTGCCCGCTGCCGGGCACGTGACCTTGAAAATATATGACCTGTTGGGCCGGGAGGTCGCGATCATGGTGGACGAACAACAGACCGCAGGATTGCATCAGATCACCTTTTCAACAATAAATCTGGGACTTGCCAACGGACTGTATTTCTATGCTCTCCAGTTCGGCGACCAAAGACAGGTCAGAAACTTTACTCTCCTCAAATGACAAAAAGCCCTCAAGGAAAAAAGCATGAAAAAGATGGCTCAAATTTTAATTTTTGTCTTTGCTGCATTGATGATGAAAGCGAACGGACTAGCTTTGGGTCGAACGAATTCAGATGCAAAATTGTTCAATCTGATTCTCGGCCGTCCGACCAACAGTTCCATTACCGCACGCCTTTTACCCTTTAGGGATTTTCAGCTCTATATCGAATACCGTCCAGTCTTCGCCGGTGACTGGAGCAAAACGGAAATTAAAAACGTCAAAGCAGGAATTCCTGAACCATTTCAACTGAAAAATTTATCCATTAACAGCCGTTATCAGTATCGGGTGCTCTATCGCGAAAACAAATCCCAGCCTTATATTATCGGCGAGGAATATGGATTTCACACCCAACGAGCGTCGACCGCTTCTTTTGTTTTTACCGTTGAAGCGGATCCGCATCCTTATGATAAAAAAGGGTGTCACCGTTTGTGGGATATCTGCCTGCGCAATCAATTGCAGGACAGCGCGGATTTCATGTTCGATCTTGGCGACACTTTTGGCGATGATCATAATCCCTTGACCATCACCAGTGAAGAGATGCGGCAATTGCGCCTGGAATGCCGCAGCCAGTTAAGTCAGGTCTGTCATTCGCTTCCCTTGTTTTTCTGCATGGGCAATCATGAAGGTGAGAGCGGTTACTATTTGCTGCAAACCCCACCGAACAATCTGGCGGTGTACAGCACGCTGTGGAGAAAATATTATTTTCCCAATCCAGAGCCGGACGACTTTTATTGCGGCAATTCCAGCCTGGAGGCTTATGATCCAGGCCTTATTCAGAATTATTATGCCTGGCAATGGGGCGACGCGCTTTTTGTTGTGCTGGATGCTTATCGCTATTACACCGCCGGCGCCAAGCCCCGGGGCTGGGACTGGACGCTGGGTAAAACGCAATATGATTGGTTTCGACAAACTCTGGCCAACAGCTCGACCAAATTCAAGTTTGTTTTCTGCCATCATGTGCTGGGTGAGACGCGCGGGGCAATAGCGGTTGCTAAAGGCTATGAATGGGGCGGTTATGAAAAGGACGGCAACACCTGGGGCTTTGCCAAGAAACGTCCGGATTGGGAAATGCCGGTGCACCAGCTTATGGTCAAGTACGGCGTCACGGTCTTTTTTCAAGGCCATGATCATATATTCGCAAAGGAAGAATTGGACAACGTGGTCTACCAGACCGTGCCCATGCCCTCTGATTCCACTTATATCATCGGCATGCGCGACAACGGTGATGCATTCACGGATGTCAAGTTGGACGGCGCCGGCCACCTGCGCGTTTCAGTTTCTGCGAACCAGGCAACCGTCGATTATGTTCGCGCCTGGTTGCCGGAATCCGAGACTACCGTGCGTAAGAATGGAGAAACGGCATATTCCTACAGTGTCTCGCCGCGCACGACTCTCCTCCAGGAAAGAACAACACCTCCGATTGATTTCGTTCTGGAGCAGAATTATCCAAATCCTTTCAATCCATCCACTACCATCCGTTTTACTTTGCCAGTTACAGAGCATGTTGTTTTGCAGGTCTATGACGTCTTGGGCCGAAACCTGGCAACCCTGCTGAATGAGACCCTGCCGGCAGGTCGGCATTCGATTCCCTGGCAGCCGCAAGGTTGGTCCAGTCAGGTTTTTTTCTATCAATTGCAGACGCGTGACGGTGTTGCGGTAAAAAAGGCCATGTATCTCAAGTGAAGGCGACGGGGGTGTATTAACACGGTGAGCGGAATTCGACTCCTGTTCATACCAATATGCAATGCCGGCTGCGCTTAGCCGGTTACTGGACCGTGTTCTGCTGAATTAATTAATGCATATCAACCCTGAATACCCAAATAACGCGAGGACCATGTCATTGCCAACGGAGGCATGGTAATTGCCAAAGGGGATTATCTGCATTGCAGTGAAACAATCCCCTGATATAGAAAAATGCTTTTAGAAGGCCATTGCCGGCAGCCGAAGAATCTGTGCACGACGCGATGCTGCGTTCCGCCCAGAATCCAGCAGCGATGAGATGCTTATCAAACCTATAACTATAGGGGCCATGGTTTGGCGCCTCGCAGGACAATAAACCGATAGATACTATCATTCAAATCCAGTTTAGAGAAGCGAGAAATCTATGTTCAGAATAAAGAATCGTATTTACCAACTTGTATCCATTTTACACATATACACGGCCCTGATTTTTGCTCAGCAGGATCCCACAATCTTCACTTGCTCCGAGTTGCTTGGTCGTCCGACAGATCGCAGCGTGACGCTAAACCTCTGTGCGGACCGCGAGGTCGAAATTTTTGTAGAATATGGCACACAACAGGGCGTGTATCATGATCGCACGGCTGACCGCCTTTTACAAAAGCATGCAACCGATGATCTGCTCATCGATCGGCTGATGGCCAATACCACCTATTATTATCGTGTCTGTTATCGCGTACCGAACACAGCGATTTTTATCAACAGAGCGGAACACTCTTTCCGCACCGCGAAACCGCGTGGCCGCGGATTTACTTTTTGCGTTGAAGCGGATCCGCATCTGGATTACAACACAGATCCGGAACTGTACAAATTGACATTGGCCAACATCAGCCGTGATCAACCGGATTTTCTTATCGATCTCGGCGACAACTTTATGTCCGATAAACTGAAGCAAAAGACGCAGGACAGTGTGCTCTATCGTCATCTGCTGTTCAGATCCCTTTTTGCCGATGTGGGTCACAGCTTGCCGTTGTATCTGGCTCTGGGCAATCATGAAGGAGAGTACGGTTATTGGTTGAACGGAACTGAGAACAATCTGGCGGTGATGGCCAGTAGGACGCGTTTAGCCTATTTTCCCAATCCGTTGCCTGATCCGTTTTATTCCGGCAACAGTAAAGTCGAGCCGTTGGTCGGATTGCGGGAAAACTATTATGCCTGGGAATGGGGCGATGCCCTGTTTGTCGTTTTAGACCCGTACTGGAACATCACAACCCGGCAGGGCGATAATTGGCGCTTTACCCTGGGCAAGGAGCAGTACGATTGGTTTCGGGCAGAATTGGCGCGGAGCAATGCCGCTTTTAAGTTCGTTTTTTGTCATCAGATCGTCGGCGGCAAGGATTCGCAGGGACGCGGCGGCAGTGACGTTGCGCAGTATTATGAGATGGGCGGATTGAACGCAGACAGCACCTGGGGTTTCAGTGAACACCGGCCCGGCTGGGACCTGCCGCTGCATCAGGTAATGGTCAAATATCATGTGAACGTATTTTTTCATGGCCATGATCATTTTTATGACTGCCAGGAAAAAGACGGCGTGATCTATCAGTTGCTGCCGCAGCCAGGATTTCCGGGCGCCAGTTCGACCAACCAGGCAGCGAATTATGGTTACTGGACCGGACAGATTGTGCCTGGTTCCGGTTATTTACGCGTGGCCGTAAGCGACAGTACGGCGCGGGTGGAATTTGTGCGGTCGTTATTGCCGGCCATGGAAACCAGAGATAAAAAGAATGGGATCGTTGAACATTTCTATACAATCCCAACTCGCCAAACCTCTACCAATGTCGGTCATCACGTTGCGGAACCAACAGAGTTTGACCTGCAGCAGAACTATCCGAATCCGTTTAATTCACAAACTACCATTGCTTTTGCCATTGTCCTAGCCGGCGAGGTGAGACTGGATGTATATAATCTTGCCGGTCAACGGGTGAGGACCCTGTTGCGGAAATATCTCACTCCCGGGCAGTATACAGTTAGATTCGATGCTTCTGCATTACCGTCTGGCCTGTATTTTTATCGGCTGAAGAATAATGACCGGATACAGGTGAGAAAGATGGTCTATCAGCCATAAACAACATGATTTCCCTTTTTTATGGCTTTATGGAGATCTCAATAAATGAACTGAGTCTGCTCCGGTTCATTTGCAGGAGTGGGGCATTTTGCCCGAAGATTTTTGTTCGCTTTTAGATTTTGCGGGATGAACATCCTGCTCCAGCTTTAAGCCGGCAGGAAGCTGCCGGCTGATCAGAAAATTATATCCCGGTGAAATCTGTCACGAGAATGCATTCGTTATCAATAATTATAAAGGAGTTCTTAAAACCCATCAAAATCTTGTGACAAATTTCACCGGAAATTATTCAAATAATTGCTGAACCACAAAGATTTATTTAAAAACAATTTGCTGAAGAAGAATAGCATGACAAATAATCGTGAACAGCTTCTGTAGACAAGTGAACTTCACATAATCCCCAGCACATACCATCCCTGAAATATTCAGAGCCATTACAGTAATAGGCTGATAGAGGACATTCACATATTACACCTCCACAAAATCCTTGTGAAACGGCAGCTCGTTTAGCAAATGCCTCGTTAAAAAAGCAGATAATTTTTAAATCAATTATAGTAGGAGATGAATTAATAGGTTCCTCGCTTCGGTCAACAGCAAGATTTAGCCCGCATAAAAGAAAAAATGTAGTCAGGCCCAATAAAGTAATCGTTTTTTTCATAGTTGCCTCCAATTCAATTTTCGAATTAAAAGTAATCATGGATCAGCAATATTTGAACTTATTTCGAATTACTTACATTTTTTGTGATCATGAAAATTTTAAATGCTGTGTACAACAAAAGGTGTAATCTGATTTCTTAAAAAATAAAGCTTTGAATTTAAAAAAAGCTGATACATCCATTTTGAGAATGAAAATATGAGTTAAGTTTAGCAATCAGATTAAAAGGATTTCTATATTATGGTGAAAAATCAGTTCTGATTTTGAGTGGTACCAGATATGATAATTCCATGCCATTCAAATGCAAAAATTTTTCCATAAAAATATCGCAGCATATACATTGTACGGGATGCTCGACTCTCCAAATCCGGTGGCAATCCTATGAACTCATATTTTTTTAACAATTTTGTATTTGAACAGTCCGTAGACAATAAAACATTACCGTACCTTGTAATATTAATACTCAGTTTTTCCTTCAAAATATGAGAATTGTCAAGTAAAACAACACCAGCATCTAGTCCTTTTGGTTTATCGCCATTTTTTAATATTTCAATTCTTCTTTTAAATAGTTTATCAATGTCATTAGATTGAAATTGAATTTCTTCGAGTAACTCACCTTCATAATTAAATCTCCATATTATTGGGAAAAAACGAAATATGCACCATAGTTGTCTCGTTTTCTCATCAGCAACTATTGAATAAACTTTACGAAAATTGTTTTCAATAACAAAATTCGTTTCATATTTTATTTGGCCTATTTTCTTTATTTCATTACCAAGGCTGTCATACATTAAAATCATGAAAGGAATTTGAGGGATCAAATGCTTGGGTGGTGGGTAAAAAATTTTATCATTATGTGTAATATAAAATCCACTCAATTCAATCATTGTGTTTTTAATAGCGTACTTGTAATGACCAAATAAATCAAAAACTTGTAACCGTAAACCATAAGTATCAGGAATGTATATAAAATTTTCTGACCTTTTCAAAATTCCGTACGGTTCAGAAAATTCACCTGGACCGCTACCCGGACCACCGAAAGAATGAATAAACTGACCATGTTGCGAAAGTTGCACTATACGACTATTAGAATAGTCACAAATATAAATCGTTGAATCGGGTCCTTCTATTATATCACGAATTATTGAAACAAAATTGGACTTTATTTCAGGTTTATCCTCATACCATTCATTATTATAAATAATTTTAATTGGCACTCTAACCGTTTCAATAGTATTTTCAATCTCGTCTAAATTAATTATTGTAACCACTCCTGGAGCAAAGTCATTCTTGCTACTATTACATCCTATAAGAAAAATGATGGATATATTAACGAGTATTAGTAGTTTTTTCATAATTCATTCCCTTGAAAGAATTTAGTATCTACAATTTCGAATAATCGATCATTATTTAAATCTATGATCCAAAAATCTCTTTTTCCTTATACTCCAAAATTTTCAACAAATTTTTCGGCAATAATGCGCCCAAGGAAGATAAAACAACCCGATGATTTTTATCTAAAATTATACTTGAACTATGCTTATGTATTTTAAAGGCCTTTGAGAAATTTAAACTGTCATCATCAAAGAATATCCTCGGGTTGCTCAAATTTTGCATTTCATGACGGTCTATATCATGAGAAGAGTTGATGTAAATAGGGATTAATCCATCTTTAATATATTTGCCTAAATAGCTTTTTATTGAATCATCGTAAATCTTAATATTTTGAATATTATCCGTGACAAAACTAAATAGGATTGGTTTATTTTTATAATCATCCATATTAAAAATTTGCCCAAATCTGTCACCGATCATTAGATCATGTAACTGATCGCCATTTTGCAGCATTTTTGTAATATCAATTTTGTGATTCGAACAGCCTGTACATTGTTTATTTGTCTTTAATTTAACAAAAATGAAAATTCCTGAAAAAATGATAATAAAAGTTAAGGTTAATACTCTCGATGTTATTCTCATAGCCTTTCCTTTTTTCCTATGGCTTCAATCTAAAAGTTTTAGTGATCCTTAGAAATAACAAGATGATCAAAGGAATAAATCAAGCAATATTTCTCATTCTTCAGTAATAGCCAAACAAGCGTCAAAATGAACAGATTCCGGATAATATCGATCACGGAAATCGACTGAGTACTCAATTTTCCAAAACAGCCGCAACTTTTAACTTCAAGCTTGAATATGAGAACAGCGCTCAAATAAAGGATAAAAATGAATAAAAGTAAAAATGAAATTTTTAAAATGTTGCGAACATACAAGCCCAATATCAAGGAACAACCGACAATTAATTCAACTCCTGTAACCAGTATGCTTATCGCTCTTGCCAAATCGTAGGAAATAAACTGTATTTTATAAATAGCATTAACAAAAAAATTCATATCCAGTGTTTTCATTAAACCAGAAAAGAGGAAAATGCCTCCCAAAAACATTCTAAGGAACACCATTAGATACGAAAGTCGATTATTTCTTGAAAACATAATGTAATCCTACTAGGATTTTGGCGGAAATAAACCACGCGCATGATAGACAAACAAAATCCTGTTCGCTTATCTGTATTTATTTCCTTCCCACTTTACACTGTTAATAAAACAAATTCCCCCTTTCCTGTCAAGGGACAAAATCAACACAAGGCGATTTTTTTATGTTCCTCTTTGCTGCAATGCATTGCCCCGTATCTACAGACCGGCCCAGCATCTGCCATACGGATTGGCGCCATTCATAGATACAGCTGATAGAATACGATCCCGAGCATAGTATTCCATCGCCGTTCGAAGAGGAAAATTGGATTCGTCTTGCTACACACCAGCCATCGCACTGGACCAGGTAAAACGTCTCACTTGTCCTCCAGCGTCTTGTCCCATTCATCCCAATCCATCTGCAACAATTCCCTCGCAAGCGTTGGTGAAATGTGCAGAATTTCCGCCCACATTTTTATTAGAGCCTCTTGATCGGGCGGCTCTTGCTTTGTTCCGTTTGTGTCTTCTGTTTCTTTCATTGCCGGTCTCCTGCTGCAAATAAATTCCTCGAACTTTTATCGACGAGTGCGGATTGGCAAAACAATCTTTATTTCATGTGCAGCATTTTTTTCCGAAAATCGGAAGGCGTCATGCCCACAGCCAGGTGAAAGGCGCGACGAAACGACCGTTGACAATTGTAACCGATCTGCCGGCAAAGCACAGCCAAAGGAATCGGCAACGACAGCAACTGCATCGCCTTGCTCATTCGCCGGCTCTCGATATACTGGTGCGGCGTCATGTCAAAATAATGCTGGGATAATTCGCGTAACAGGGAGGGTGAAATGTGCAGCAAATCCGCCAACTTTTCGACGGTGAGGTTCCAATCATGCAGATTTTCTTCAACACGTCCTTGAATGTCGTCTGAGGCTATCATTTGGCATTCTCCTGCTTTCATAAGAAACCAAACAACAGTTATTTATAGAGCAACTGTCAGCCTCCGCGGGACTGCTCTATGACAGTTGACGCCCCAAACGTCTCCTCAGGCTTACTCTATTCCGACCATTCAAGTTTTTGCAGCTATTCTATATTCTATTCTCTTGTTATATTATATACAATTGTTCTCATTTTGTCAAGAACTTTCGTTATTTTTTTCGCTACTTTTCCAGAGATAATTTCCTAGATATCTATTACATATCTTTATATTTTATAATAAAATATGCAATATGTAATTAAAAGACCACCCTTAATGTAAATTTTCGTACCGTTATTAAATGCTGTTTTTCGTCCATGCCTGCGCTCCAGGCCAAAACAAAAAAGCAGCGTCATAAATTCATACACCACTCTCCTTCATCCACTCAATCACCGCAGCCAGCCCCTTTTTAAAATCCGCCTCCGGTTTATAGCCGAGAAACTGTTGCGCTTTGCCGATATTGGCCAGCGAGTGCTTGACATCGCCGGGACGGGTGGGAATATATTCAACCGCAACATGGGTTCCCAACAATTCATTAATGCTTTGTACCAGCGTATTAATAGTAATGCGCCGGCCGCAGGCCACGTTAAACACCTCGCCGGCCAGTTGTTCCAGTCCCTGCCCACAAGCCAGCAGATTGGCCTGCACCACGTTTTCGATAAAAGTGAAATCGCGCGACTGTTCGCCGTCGCCGTGCACCTGGGGCGAGATGCCCTGCATGATCGCGCTCACAAACTTGGGTATTACCGCCGAGTATTGCGAAGAAGGATCCTGGCGCGGACCAAACACATTGAAATAACGAAGCGACACGGTTTCCAGGCCGTATAGCCGGGTAAACACCTGGCAATATTTTTCACCAGCCATTTTAGAAACCGCATAGGGCGACAGCGGCTTGGGCAGCATGTCTTCCGTCTTGGGCATGGTTTCCAGATCGCCGTAAATTGAAGAAGACGATGCGTACACCACCCGTTTAACGCCTGCCTCCCGCGCCGCCTGCAATATGTTGAGGGTGCCGAGCACATTCACCTCATCGCTGGTGATCGGATCTTTGATGGAACGCGGCACCGAAGGCAATGCCGCCTGATGAAGGATATAATCGACTCCGACAACCGCATCGGCGACGATATGATAGCTGCGCAGATCGCCTTCTACCAGTTCGATTTTTTTCAGGAACGCGGACAGATTCTCCCGCTTGCCGGTGCTGAAATTATCCAGCACTCGCACCCGTTCGCCGCGCTGCAACAGCGTCTCCACCAAATTGGAACCGATAAATCCGGCGCCGCCGGTAACCAGATATAAAGCCATTCCTGCACTCCTTGATCATCACGCAAGCGTCACTTGCTGCGCGCACCACGTAATACTATGTTGTAAAAAGCTTTGGCCAGATATTCCATATCCGTTCGAAAAGGTCTCTCTTTTTTCTTGAGCAAATAGCGTCGTTCCGACTCTACGATTTCGTCAAAGGATTTCGGCATATCCGCATAAAAAGGCGGAATCAATCCGGGTTTGAACTGCACGCGCAGTTTTTGCATGTCCTTGGGATACAGACTGAAATACTGACCGCTCAACGCGCGCACGCCCACCAGCGTGACATCGCCGCGGATCAGATTATACAGTTGCGGCAGTTCGTCGATCCAGAGGGCGCGGAGCACCTTGCCCCAGGAGGTGACGCGAAAATCATCCTGAAATTTACCGCTGCTGTGCAATTTGTTCTTTTCAAAGACATAATCCTGGATGTACTCCGAATAGGCATGCATGGTGCGCAACTTGTACAGTTGGATGACTTTTCCTTCATAGCCGATCTTTTTTATTTTTATCAAGGGACCATAGGAAGGATCCTGATCTGCTGATGGTGTTTTAACCTTGCGGGCAATGAAATAGTGATTGTCGTATAACGTTTTTGCAGCAACGATCTGGTAACCGCAAAAACCCAGGCGGCCGTACAGCTCTCCGCGCGACATGATCGGATTGCGGCCACGGGATAAAAGAAAATACACTTTTTTGAAAACAGGCAATTTAGGCCAGATGCGGAAAAAAATAAAATGAATGGTATAGAGAATCATGGCTAGAAATTCCGGGTATTTTTTAACAAACCGCTGGCGCACCCGTTCGACCGGTTCCTTGCAGCCGACAAAGAAACCGCCGTTGCGCAATTTGGCATGCACGGAAAGAAAATATTTGTTCATTTGCCGGAAATCGTTAACGCGATGGAGGTTGATGAACAACTGCAATGAAGCGTCCTTTTGTATTTCGATATTGAATGAGGTGTGCGTATCCAGGACCAGGCATTCGGCTGCCGCCAGATCGTGGGGTTCGAGCGTATTTTTTAAAAATTGCGACAGCTCCGGCAGGTGTTTGAGAGGGCCTTCGGCAAGCATGCGGCAGCAATCGCCGTTATGAATTCTATCGCCCTGGGCCGGCAAATGCAACTCTTCCTGTTTTAATGCCGTCATGACCTGGCGCAAAGAATCGACATCTTCAATCTCCTCAGATCGATCACGACTGATGAAATACAACAGGGACAACAGTCCCGAGGCGGTTCCCCAGGTTAAAATGGTGCCAAAAATGAGCGTTCGTGAAAACTGGAACAGGTTCAATGCAAACACCAGCACCGACATGGCGCCCGCCATCAGCACCGGCGCCACCATGGACGGCCAAACGGCATGATAAATATTTCGATAATGCCTTTCTTCAAATTTGGTCGTCAACGCGATCGACAACAACCAGGCGCCGACCATAAAAATAAAAAGCATCCAATCCTTGTCGTCGATTCGCCAGGTGTGTGCATGCAAAGCGTTGACCAGATAAAAACAGCCCAGCAAGATAAAAAAATCCACAACCGCCAGGCCAAAAAACACTTTGGGTCTTGCCAGTACTATTTTTTTAGGAACAATCAGATCCGGACGAAAATTGCGTGAGAAAAGTAAAAACAGTAAAATTTCCAGGCAAGCCAATAAAACAAACGTGCCGAACACATGATGCTTGGAAATTCCCGGCGCATAGCGGATAACCACGGCCAACGACACAAAATAGATCATGGCAATGGCGGATTTCAGTATGGTGCGAATGACCCAGATCCAGTCATCATAATTGCGCAGATTGAATTTTTTGAACCAAAAGGAGAGGAAAAACCAGACAAATCCGGACAAAAACAGCAAGCGAATATATGCGGCGGTCAGGGTCAAGGTCTTTTCCGCTATGTAATGCATCAACACCCAGCAAAAACAAAACAGGAGAAAATCGATGCTTATAACCAAAATGGTTCGATCCACTTCCCGGTTATTCATACCATGCACCCTGGCGTATCGCTAACCGCCGCAACATTATAGATCCGCAAGACGGAACGAATAAACCCAGTTGCCGCAAACATGAGAAAAATCCCAAACACCGATCATCAATCCTATGCTTTTATAAATATAACGCAGCGATACATTACAAGATCTGCCGTCATGTTCGACTCCGCACAAGAGGCGGTTTTTATACGACCATTCCACTCCGCCGAACCAGCCGGTCAATTGCCGCTCTTCGGCGTCCAGCCTGCCGAAACCGCGACCTAAATGAAATCCGGCCAGGCCGTGATTGAACCATTTTATCTTTTTGGATACAACCCAATAAAGATTGGCGAAATGTTGTGCTCTCTTGTCTTCGATGCTGAGCGGTTCAGTGGCAAAAAAATCCTGACCACCCACAGCCAGAGCAGGAAGCCGTTTCCCCTGTTTGAACAACAAAAATTTCACCGCAGCCGTGCGGTCGCCGCTGCCGGCCTGAAAGTGATCCGGCCGCACCAACGCCATGACGCCTTCCAGCCACGGCAAAAAAGTTACACCGGCAAAAATAACCGAGCGCTGCCAGGGTTTGAATTCGGCATAGAGCCTGGGAATTCGGCTCAGGCCCATGCTGACAACGCCATCAGGCGCCAGCTCGGCACACGGCACGACCAGCATGCCGCCATACCCCAACAGGGCTCTGGATGATTGCGCATGGCTCGCGGTACAAAAGACAATCAGGCATCCGGCAATCGCCAGAACCCCTGACTTTTTCATCTTACAAATCTGACGGCTTTTTTCCACAACACCAGATTATTGCGAATGTAGGTCGGCAGCAACCGTCTGGCAAAATCAACCAATTCATTGCCGTTGGAAACCAGGATGCCTGTAGCGATCGGCTGACCAGTGGTGTAAACCTTGTTGGTAGCCTGATAGCCGAAGCTCAAATAGCCCGGGGATACCAGGCGCACCCTCGCCGGTCTGGACGATCGCACCGGCGGTAGTGGAATCCGCAGACCCACGCCGCCAAATTTATCCTGATCCGTACGCGCCATGAAAATGCTGATTTCAGCATCGCGAAAAATCCGCGTAGCTTCAAATTGCCAGCCCCGATCCTTCATTAAATATTCGGCATATTGAACACCGACTATTAAATCAAGCGGACTGAAATAGTAACGGCCATAACCACGCCAGGTCCAGCGGGACAGCTTGGAATAGACCCATTCTTTTTCCTGATAAAGCAAAAATCCGGTGTACTCTGCCGCTGAACCCAGGCATATATGGCGATTGAACAAATACCAGGCGCCTTCGCCGGCCAATCCCCAACGATCAGGACGGAAACAGCCGGCGTTTAACGAAACAATGCCGTCGCCCGGCATGCGAATCCATTGACTCAGCGCAAATCGCCCCAGACGCACTTCATCGGTATAAATGCCTATTTCGTCATGTAGAGGCACTATCGCCTGGACCAACAGCCGTCCGCCGCGCCATAAGGTTGTAGACAGCTCCGGCTGAATATTAAAATTTATTTTAAAGCGGTCGTCATAATTGCCCAATTGGAATGCCAGGCCGGGACGAACCGTTATATCCATGCGTCCAAAAGAAGAAGCGGATCTGACATGAAATGGCAGATGCGCAGCAGAAGTGATTCGCAGCGAGGCGGAAAAAGCTTTTTCATCCAGTTCGCCTGCGATGTACTGGCGGTAACCTGGCAGTGAGACAATAATGGTACATACCGGTATGCCGCGTTGTTGCGGGATCAGCTGCAGCACTTCTATATGAGCCAGTTGGGCCTGCACACAGGCGAGCACCACGCCTGCTGCCGTCATATCGTTGCGATATATCCGATTTTCGTAACCTAGCGAAACGGTATCCTGGCCAATCGCAGAGATAGCCAAATTTTCAAACCCGTGCTGCTGCAAAACGGATTGACACGCTGATAAAAGCGAGTCAGGAATTTCTGCCTGGCTCGCCGAAAATCCGGCCAGCAGCAGCATCGCCGCCATCCCAATACTACTCTTGCCAACCCGTCGCAATTTCTGTCCTCGAATTTTTCTGGTTAAAATATCAGATGGCTGTTAAAATTGGCTGCGAGTACAAGGGATACCTGCGTCCGTCCCTCTGGTGCTTTAATAATATGGCCTTCATTTTCGACCACATTATGACGTATATTAAAAACCGCCTGGTAATGGATTGAAGGAAAATACGATATGGAAAAGCCAATATATGTGATTTTTTCCACAATTTCAATTGGAAATTCATCGCGCGTCCCCTGAAACCAGGTCAGCAGACTTTGCTGTCCCCGGCGCTCATGGCCGACCTGTATTTGCGGCAACAGCGGCGGCCGGCGGAACCAGCGGAAATCAAGACGCCAGGACTCGATGCTGTTGGCCGGAAAGCCAAGACCCTGAGAATGGTAAACGAAATTCTCCCACGTGCGCCGCGAAATATAGGTCCAGTTGCCGATGCGATTATAGACCAGAGACCACTGACTGGCCATGGGCCACAGGTCGGTTACAACCGCTTTGGCCGTTATGCCCATGCGGTCAGGATAACGACCGCGATCGTTTTGTCCCGGTTCGTTATTCACCACTACATCGTCAATCAGATATTGTAAATAGAGACTCAACGGCCGGCTCGGTTTGTAAAAGAGATCCAACGCCCAGAGCCCGCTGATCTGTGAATTTTGGTTGCGCTGGTCGATGTAAAAAAGATTCATCGGGTTCAGATAAAAAAACTCAAAACTGCGGGTTTCGCCCCCATAAATGGCAGCCTCAGAAAAGCCGATTTGCAAACGGTCATTAATGCGAAAATCGCCGCGATGCAACGTCAGATAACGTTTGCACAGACCAACCGGCTGGGGCTCGCCGTCCTGATAACCGGTCATATCGTTCAACCGCGCCACATTCATGGTAAAACGAAAACGGCCAGTGGTCAGCTGAAAACCAAAATGGTCATAGCTGTAGGGATTATCCGACCAGATCAGGCTTTTTTCGCCTATAGGGCCCATATTGCGGCTGATGCGGCCGGCGAAAACATCCAACGACTTATAGCGCAGCAACGCATAAGCGTTTTCAACCCGGCCATAGATCCATTCCCCGGTATCGCCATAATACAATGGATCGTGCTTGAACGCCTGGTCCGTCACGGTTTTATTGGCCAGCGCCAGATAAGGCAAATTATAGGAACCGCATATTTCAGCCCGATACTGAGTCCATTGATGCTGCTGATTGCTGAAACCGCGATAAAAACCATTGGCGCCCAATTGCCACAATCCGGTATTTTCATCTTTGGCTAGCGGTCGATAATATCGCAGGATGTCCTGCATGGTCAGCCGTAACCAGCGTGCAGTCCAGGTGTCGGGCTTTGCTTTCAATCCGGCAGCCAGGCTGTACAACAAGTCGCGGGATTGCCACGGTTGCTGTAAAATATAAGGAACGCGTATGCTCTCGCGGTTAATGCCGTACTCTATAACCGGCGAGTAAAGAGCATTGTCGTAAAAGGGAGAAACCGGGTTCTGACTCTGACCCTGGCTGCAGATGATCAACAACCAGGCTGCCGTGATCGCTGTTAGAATTGCTTTGCTGCCGGACCGGGATGCGTGGAGCTGCCTGCAACTCATCTGGTTATATTATCCTATTGTATTATAGATCAATTTCTACATATTGCCTGAATAATAAAAATTTTTTCGCAAATAAGCAAGATATTGCACAAAAGACATATGAGAAAAAAACACTTGATTAGCATGCTGTAAATTTGCAAATTACATTAATTTATTTGTTCTATTGGCGTGCGGTACGCCAAAAAGAATCACTCTATACCTACGGAATGGTCGATGCAAATGCCCGAGCCGGCGCATACCGCCGAATGGAAACTGGACGATTATCTGGAAATAGTCCTGCGCAGGAAATTCATTATCCTGATTATCTTTTTTGTCGTCCTCGGCATTGGCGTGGTCTACACTTTTACCCGTCCGGCTTTTTATGGTTCTGCAACCGCCTTTATCATTCAGGAAAACGATGATGCTCCCGGCGGCACTCAGGATCTGCCGTCGTGGATTCTCAAACCCAGTAGATCCCTGGAATATTATTATCAAATTATTTTTAGTTCGGTATTTCTGGAAATTGCCGTCAAAACTGTGGAACAGGACAGCGTCCTCAACAGCTTTCCGGCAGAGATGGACGCGCTGCAACTCGCCCGATCCGCACTCGGCACTCTGCGTCTTTCCAAGGATGATAACTCGAACATCATGACCCTATCGGTAACGGCCAGGGATCCGGTTATTGCCTATCGTGTTGCAGAAATCGTGACCGATGCGTTCCGGGTGCGTAATCAGCAAATAGAAATGGAGGGCGCTCGCAACGTCGAAGAGTTTATCGCCAAACAACGTGCTGAAGCACAAGCACGACTGGAAAGCATTGAACGGGAATTGCAGGAATTCCACGCCGGCAAACAAGCGCCGTATACGGCGGCGGATCAAATCCTGGTGAGCAGAGTTCAGGAGGTGGAAGAGACTCTGACAGAGATCGAAACGCAACGGCAGCTGTCAGAAACCAACCTGGCCTCATACGAAGAACAGGTAAAAAAATATTATGCGCCGGATGCAGCGCCGGACTGGTTCCTCAAACTGCCGGACGTTCAGGCCGAACAGACCACTTTGGAAAAACTGGAACAGAAAAAAAACGATCTCTCCCGGGATCCGGAAAAAAATCAAGCCGCTCTGCTGCAATTAAATCAGGAAATCGAAGATCAGAAAAAGCGGCTGATCCAGAAAATCTTTAGCCAAATTGACCGTGCCGCCGGCAAGAAAAATGAGCCGCAAGTGCTGCGCAACGCCCTGGAAACCCGTTTTATCGAGGAACTGGTCAATTTTAATTCATTAAAGAACAAAGAAAATTACTATCGCGCGATTTTGGAAGAATATCGTCGGCAGAGTCCGCAAATCCTGGAACGGGCGCTGGCCCTGGCCAGGTTGCAGCGAACCCAAAACGTCTCTCAACATTTGCTTACCTATTTGGCGCAGCGCTATGAAGAAGCCAAGATCAGGGTTTCGGCCGGTTCTAGCAGCATGCGCATCCTCAACCCGGCAGCCATACCGACAGAGCCCTTGCCGCAGAATCGAGCGCGCAGCATGGTCATGTCCGCCCTTTTGGGTCTGGGTCTGGCTTTAGGACTGGTGCTGGCACTGGAATATCTGGACCCTGCCGTACGCAACAGAGCGGAGATCGAGCGCCGCACCGGTCTTGTTGTGGTCGGGCAGATTCCACAATTCGTCAATAAACCCGACGATCCTGAACCCTTTGAAACCTTTGACACGCTGGCGCAAATCACGACGAAAAAGCTGCCGTCGCAAAATCCTGCACACGCAAGGCAGTACCCATTAATCAATAAAATGCTGGAACCGGGAATTTTCGCCGAATCATTTCGCAATCTGCGCACAGACCTGCATTTTTTTAAAATCGATCAACCGGTAAAAAAATTGCTGATCAGCAGCGCCATCCGCGGCGAAGGCAAATCCCTGATCACCGCCAACCTGGGCCTGGCCTTTGCCGAACTGGGCAAACGCGTGCTGATCATCGATGGCGACCTGCGCAGACCCAGGCAACATAGCCTCTTTTCCGTGCAACGGGAACCCGGGCTTACAGATATTCTTGCTTCCGGAGAAGATTGGCACAGCGCGCTCGTGCCGATACAAGGTTCCTTTCTCTCATTAATGCCGGCCGGCGCCATTCCGCCCAATCCGACAGAAATTCTCAACAGCCGTAAAATGAGCGATTTGATCAGCGCCATGGAAAAAGAGTACGAGTACATTCTGGTAGATTCACCGCCGTTGCTGGCCCTGAGCGATGCCAGGGTGTTGTCAACGGTTGTCCACGACATTTTATTGCTCTATCGCTATGCCTTTACCAATTTCCGGCTTACACTGGAATCCATCGACAGTCTGAAAAACAGCCACTGTTCCATAGTGGGTTTGGTGCTTAACGGCATCAATCCCCGGAGTGAACACTATTATTATAAATTTCATTATTGGCCAAAAGATGAAACAGAGCAATGATCGTTTGGTTTGCCCGGGGTAACGCTATTTTTCTTGCGAAGGTTTACAACCTTCACAAGGTTGTTTTTCAACTAGATATCACTCAATTTAGTATCTGATGAGTTAAATCTTTACCATTTCGGGCAAAATATTTTCAACAGCAAATTCTATCTCCATAATAATTCATAAGTTGCAACACCATGAATTTTTGTTCAACATTTAAATCCTGATTGTTCAAGTTGAG
>CAYLWO010000060.1:0-10576 GCA_964387285.1 uncultured Cytophagia bacterium
ATCCGTTTTGCATCTTTGTTACTCATTTGGAGGCTTTCCCATGAAACACATGCTACCGTCAACTCGAATCTTAATCCTGTGCTTGGTGGTCATTGGACACAGTCAGGTGTTGATTAAAAATTCTGCGAAACAGGATGTCATGATCATTACTAACGACGCGATGGTCGGAATCGGCACTACCAATCCAAGAGCTGCACTGACCGTGCAACCGGCATTAGCAGCCACACCGGCATTGGTGTTGAACAACAGCAGCGGATATTATAGCGCCCGTATACAATCGGATCGTTATCAGAATTTCAATGGTGAAGGTTACTTGGCTTTCAGCACCTACATGCCGCCGGTTAGCGGGCAGTCGTTGCAGGAAACAACCATTAACCAGGAGATTTGGATCGAAACCATGCGCATTCGTCCCCGTGCAGTAGGGATCGGCACAACAGGACCCGAGAACCTGCTGAGCGTAGGTCGCGGCAATGGTTTTGGAGTTGATAACAATGGTGATTTGGCTAAAATTAACGGCCTTGGCTATCAATCCTGGCCTACCAAGCATGCCAATGGTTTCCTGTTGAATGACGGCAATGGTACTTTAACCTGGGAACCTTATACCGCGCCGATGCAATACTGGCAACGGTTGAACACTACGTTATCACCGATTATTCAGACCGACAATATCGGCGTTGGCACCACTGCTGCAACTCATAAAATGGATCTTCGCGGCGCTATGCGTCAAACAACTAACAGTTCTTACGATGTTTGGATTCAGGGTGGCTCTAGTACATCGCCGGGATCGACTAGAAATTTGGCCCTTTTGGGTCAGAATCAGGAGGCCGGCGATAAATTGTTCCTCAACTATAACGGAGAGTATGCTAACGGCACACAGATCAGCAGCAATCTTGATATCACAGGCAATCTGGGCTTAATCCGTAATGTGAAATATGCATGGCCGACAACAAACGCGATTGGTGTTCTCAATAACGATGGAGACGGAAATTTAACCTGGACGTCATACACCGAACCGATGCAACACTGGCAAAGATTGAATACGACCGTGTCGCCGCGTGTGACTTCTGATAATGTTGGTATTGGCACCACGTCGGCCACTCACAAGATGGATCTCCGCGGCGCCATGCGTCAGACAGCCAGCACGGCCTATGATGTCTGGATCCAGGGCGGTTCCTCCGCATCCGCAGGTACCGCACGGAATTTAGCTCTTTTAGGTCAGGATGAGGATTCCGGCGACAAATTATTCATCAATTACAATAATGAATACGCCAACGGAACGCAGATTAGCAGCAACCTTGATATTACCGGCAATTTGGCGCACATTCGCAATGTCAGTTACACATGGCCTAGTGCAAACACCGGCGGCGTTCTGAACAATGACGGCAGCGGCACTCTATCGTGGTCTCCGGTTGTCAAAGGCAGTGGTGTCGCGACGCAGGTGGCCTTTTGGAGCGGAAACGCGGGCGCATCATCCAGTACCTTGACATCGGAAAGTCAATTGTTCTGGGATGCGGCCAATAATCGTCTTGGCATCGGCACTTCAACGCCGGGTTATGGATTGCAGGTCATGAATAGTCGACCCAATGATTGGGTGGCGAAAATCAGCAATACGGCCAGCAATGGTTCCGTTGTTTCTTTAGCTGGACAGAACAACGGATTGGCTGTTGATATGATCAGCACTTCGGGATATGCACTGCAGATAGGACGCCCAGGATCAGTGTACACACCCTATCTTTATATTTCCGGCGAGGACGGCAAGGTCGGCATTGGCACAACCAATATCAATCTGCAAGGTCAACCGCATCTAACCGTTCAGGATCGCAACGGATACGGCGAATTACAGCTGCGAGATTTAGATGCAGCTTCTTTTGTTCAAAATTGGAATTTCGACATCCACTCGTATGCACATGAGATAAACGATGTAAATTCAGGCTATTTGGCTATTTTTACTCATTCGTCCATCAACTCGACGTTTTACCTCGTCAATAACGGCACGGCGGTGATGAACGAATGGTTGGAAGGCAGTCTGGTTATCGGCGGTGAATTAGCCACCAAGTCCTTTTCAGAACGGCTCAATATTGCAGGGCGAATTCAATTCTCGGACAAGGCTGATCCGCCGGCGCCAAGCTATGGCATGGTGATCTATACAAACGGCACAGATCTGTTTTGCAAAAACAGCAGTGGAGTTGTCAGGACGATTGCGGATTATTGATCGATCAGAAAATGATGAACGGAGAAAGATCAATCATGTGCCTGCCGGCTGGATATCACGGGTGAATGAACGAAAGTAAGGTTCTAAAGCTGAGCGGGGCGGTCGATATAAAATTTTCCCACTTTAAGAGGATCGTTGTTATCCACCGTTTTCATAAAATAGTAATATAGTCCCGGTTTGAGTTTAACCGATTTTTTGAAATCATAGCCATAGCAATCCGGTTGTTCCAGCGGTCGCACAGTTAACGTATCGGTGCTGACAAAGATCGCATTCACATAATCGGATTTGCGATTCGATAGAATACTCAGGATGACCGTGGCTGAATCGCCCCAGGCAACATGTTTGATCCGCCCCTGAAATGATAGATGGACCGGTTTGGACCTGGATAAATAATTGGCATCCGGCCTGGGCTCGATACTTTCAATGACAGTTTGGTCATCTGCGCGAAAGTTTGTGAGCATCAGGTCTTCTAACCGTGGGTTGGTTGCGAATGCCAGTGCCTGTGCAGCTTGAGCGGCCTTGCTGAGACTATCAGAAACACGCTCAAAGGAACGGTCTATCTCCTGCTGCAGAACCGCGACGCTGTCGCTCGCCGGTGTTATGTTCTTGTCCGCCAATTTTTGCTTTTGAACTTGCAATGGATTAAGGTAGAGGAAGGTTGCGGTAATGATGACCAACAGGACAGCGGCAGCGCGTAATAAATAGAGAGTGGAATTTTTTTTGGGAAAATTTACGAGATTGGCGATAATTGGCCTGGCAGGATATAAAGGATCTCCTACTTGCCCCGAATCCTGATGAGCCACTGAGTGAATAATCCGCAACGCCTTTTCGCTCTCTACGAGCTTTATTTTGCATCGTTCGCAGCCTAACAGATGAGCGCCAAAATCTCTCATCTCTTGATCAGAGAGCTGATTTAAAAGGTAGCGTTCGATTAACCTCATTTTTTCGATGTATCGATGGGTCATAATCCATTTGCTTTCATATGCCGTTTTAATTTTTTAATCGATCTTTCTTTGATCTTTCGGCAGTTGAGCGGTGATTTGTCCTGTTTGACGGCAATGGTACGGAAATCATCTCCCTGCGCCCAGGCTATGAGGACCTCCCATTCATAGGGTTGTAATACCGGTGTGAGGGCATTGAGCAGATCCGAGGCCTCCAATTCGTTTTTAAAATTTTCCAGAACCGGATCTTGCTGCAATGCCAGCGGCAGCTTTTGCTCGGCCTGATCCAATTCAACGTGACGAGTTAAACGAAAGCTTCGCTTTTCTTCCTTGAGCTTGTACAGTGCAACAGTGAAAATATAGGATCTAATTTCTCCCAAATCCTTAAATTGGCAATCACCCAGTTTCATATAAACCGTAATCATGGTTTTCTGATAAATTTCATCAGCCGTTGCCGAATTCTGGCCTTGCTGCACCAGCCAATTCCACACTACTCCCCTGAATAGGGTGTACAATTCAGTCCAGGCTTTTTGGTCGTTTGCCTTCAGCAAATCGATAAAAGCCTGAAAGTCACAGGCGGGACGATGTTTTTGAAAGAAGCCCAACAAGTCTCAACTCACTATATATGACGGGAAACGAGTGAAATGTGACGCACTGTTTTGTAAAAAGAGCAATATATTTTTCAAATATTAGTCTCCTTCTTAAATATAGCAATTTCAATTAATTTGTCAATACTCTTTTCTTGCTCTTTCTACACAATTGTGGTTTAATCTGATCATTTAAAAATCCGTGCAAATTTTACCCGATCCTTTCTGTTCGCGGCGTATTTAAAAAAAAGCCGTCCTCTCAAAAAGAACGGCAAGTTCTAAAAAGAACCATAGGCCCTGTTTAGATCCTCCATAAATAGCTGGCCTTGAAGAAAAGGCTGCGCTTCATATCATAGAATTTTCCCCGTTGCATGAACCAGTCATTGCCAAGCCAATCTCGTTTTTCATAGAGCGAACCATAGCCTAAATGCAAAACCGTACCTGGAATGAGGGTGAATGAGGCTAGAAAATCGGTGATGGCTTTTTTCTCATAGCTGTCGTATTGGACAATGGCGCGCAGGAAAAAATATTTGTTGAATTGATAGGTGGTGCGGCTGTTGATAATAGTGACGGTATAAAGACGTGAGCCGTCATTCAGTCGATTCATTCTGTTATAGTTATAATCGAATGATTGTTTGAGCTTTGTCCCGGGTTGCAGGGTCACGGATAAATTGAGGCGACGATCTTGACCAAGACAGGGATCGGTCGAATAAAAGATGCCATGTCCTGCGGTGGCAAATACTTCGGTTTGCAGCCATTTGAATGCCTGCATGCTGGCGATAAATCGTCCCCAATACTGGTTGAAATGCTTACCCTGCCAATACTCTTTCAAATAAACATAATCAAAGCGTATTTGCCCCTGTCGGCTGGTGAAAGAACGCAGAGCGGCCACCAGGAGCTGATCGTCTTGACCGGTGTTGAGGTCGTGTATATAGTAGCCGAATAAGAACGGATTAATCCGCCGGATCCACTTCCAGCACGCCTGACTGGGGTAGAAGGAGGGACCCAAATAACCTGAGGCTTTGCGAATTCCGCTGCGATAATAATAGGCTGTTTCCATGTTAAATTGCGGCTCATAATTCTCCAGTGCAAGCCATATACCCAATGGTTTGGAAAAGTACATATAATTCATGACCGTAGCGCTGCCTTGCGTTTCTTTTTTGGTTTTGGCATTGTTGGATAGAGTTTGATAGTGCGTCAAGGTGATGGTATGCCCCTGGGTGAGGCGGTAATTGATATCCATTGCCGCAACGCGATTATACCCGCTGCTCAATTCACGGTCGCATAAAAACGCGCCAATATAACTTTCATCTTTAATAGTATACTTGGTTCGCGCCAGCGTAAAAAGCGCTTTCTGCTGCGCAAATGCTTCATCATCTTTATATTCGTTCCAATCGTCCTCAGCCGCCAACAATCCATAACTGGTCCGACCCAGACTCCCGCTGATTCGGCCCCCCCAGTTGGGATCGACGATCTTGCGCGTGTGCACGGCCGTGAGCATGTTGTTGTCTTCAGCCGTGCCGGCGAGATTGAAAAATGAACCAGCGTCCATAAAAAACGGACGTTTTTCGCTGAAAAACAGCGGATAACGCTGATTAACTTCGACCTGGTAGGCGTCGCTTTCCACCTGGCTGAAATCGGGATTGTAGGTCGCTTCGAGATTAAGTGTGGAGGTCAACGCATATTTAACGCCGATGCCAAAATCTGTTTTTGTTTTTTCTCCTTGCCAGCGATCCGGATTCTCTCGCTCCTGATTTCGGCCTGTGGTGATGCTCGGCAACAGCTGCAGATCGTTGGGAGAACGCAAGTTCTCAAAAAGTACAGGTAGCCGTGTGATAAAAGAGGATTGGCCCGGTTTAATTTCCGGAAAGGAACCACTTAAGCCTAGACGGCTTATTTTACGCCAAAAGAGAACACCCATGGTAACCGCTGCACCGCTCTTGTATTGAATGCTCTTTAGCGGAAAACCGATCTCTACCTGATAACCGTCAGCTGTTCTTCGGCCGGCGCTATTCCATACATAGTCGGGCGCCGTGTCCTCACTGTTGGGAGTGCTGAGAATATCAGCCTGGATGCCGTTGGCGTTGACAAAAATATCATAAGCGCTCTGCTTGTTGCCGATGGCATCAAGCGACAAGCCCACCCAATCATCTGAAAAAATCTGGTCGCGTTGCGAGACCGATGTCTTGATTTTATCCGGTTCGTTGTCAAAACAGTGAAAAGCGAAATATAAATAATCCGAGTCATAGGCAAGATAGATTAACGTTTTTTGCGGCAGGGTGTCGCCATAGGTCGGATTGTATGTGTAAAAAGTCGTGTCCACGATGGTGTATTGCCATGCTTCATCGTCAAGGATGCCGTCAATATGTGGTGGAACGCCGGTTCTGAATGGCTTACAGGATTCTGGTACAGCGGTAGTTTTCGCCAGAAGGGAAGGACCTGAAAAAAGACCTAGTAATAGCAGAACACGAAATAGCATGGTTTTCTCCATTTTACCTTAACGATATACGTTTTTGATTACAATTTGTTACTTTGTAGAGCCTGAGAAAAGAAAATCCCTGTATCGTCTCAGGGATTTCTATGGTTGATATGATATTTTACCGGCGGGATCAACGCACTAGTCGCAGGAGTATCGGTTTTCTCGTGTCGTTATAAGGACTTTTCTTTTCTTGAATCACTGCAAATTGAAGAATATGTAAACAGTTAAGTGTTCAGGAAATGATAAATATCCTTTCAGATCACAACGACAACCTCGCCATCACCGGAAAATGATCACTGGGATAGCAGCCGTTCCGGTTATAATAAATAATCTCCATAGCCTCTACTTTAAACTCGGGTGTGACCAGTATCCAATCGATCCGGTTTTCGCCTTTGCCGGTGAAACTGTGGCTGGTTCCTGCGCCGGTTTCCGATTTGTCGAGCGATTGCCAGCAGTCTTTAAAATTTCCTCGCAGTTCTGCAGGACCCACACGACCGCAATACAGTTCATGGGTGTAGGAATCCGGGGGCAAGTTGAAATCACCCATCAAAATGGTCGGCATGCCCTTGCCGATTTCACGCCATTTGCGCATAACCAGCTTGGCCGTGTTTTCAACATAGGGCTCGCCCCAATGATTATGCGTGTTCATCACCAGGAATTTTTTATAGCAATATTTTACGCGGAATATGCCCCAGGTGAGCATGCGGGGCAATTCATTGCCCCAGGGCTTGCTGCCGGCGCTGTCCGGAAAATCGCTGTGCCAGAATGTGCCCTGATCCAATAACTCGAATTCGGTCGTGTTGAACAGAATGCGACAGGATTCGCCGCCCATGTCTTCGTAGGGTCGACGCGGATTAACGGCCGGGATGTTGTGATAGCGGCCAACGCCAAAAACTTGCCAATGAGGAAAGGCCTTGCGGATGGAATCGGTTTGGAATTCAAACGATTCCTGTGTGCCTAAAATATCCGGAGTATGTTTTTTAAGGCCATCGATCAGAACCGGATGGCGGCTTTGCCAGTTGGTAATTCCGTCAAACACTCTATGACTGTTGTAGAGAATATTGAACGTCATCACATTCATCTCTGTTCGGCAAAAGAACAGAAAATACCACACAACCAGGGCAATGATGGCCAGGACCACGATACCGATTCGTTTTTTTGTCATTTTCTTCGCCTCTAATTTTTATTGCCTTGTCGTTACCTTGGAGATCACGCGTGCAGTTCCTGGCGCCAGACCTCTGGCCAGGGTCAGATCATAGGCATAAAATTGCAGAGGGATACTATACAGGATCGGTGACAGATACTCCGCAATCTCGGGCATATGCAGGATCTGCACTCTATCGCTGGCGGCAATGGATTGGTCTGAAGTTAATAAAAACACATTCGAATTCAAAGCAGCTATTTCCTGAGCGAGCCGAATACACAAGCTTTGCGTTTTACCCGATGGCGCCAAAACGACATATTGATTACCCGGTTCGGCAGCAGTCTCGATGGGGCCATGTCTGAATTGGCCGCCGCTGTACATCAGCGTGTTCACTTTGGCCATCTCCATGGCAATCAAGGCGCCGGCCTGAGCTGCGCACAAACAAGGTCCGCGAGCGATAAAATGATAGGCATGGCTATTTGCCGAAGTGACGGCGGCGCATATTTTTTGCCATCGGGGCAGATCGTCGGCCATGACGCTCTTCACAAGGGTCATTTCTTGCTGCATCACAGAAAGCGCATCGGCTTGATGGCAAATATATTGGCAAAGAATCAGCAGCAGCAAAATGGAAGCTGTAAAGGATTTAAACGCCCCAAGGCTTGTTTCCTCCGTGTCCGCCAAAGCCAGATGGATGGTCGCCGCGCGCTTTAGTGTGGTATCCTTTTCCGTCATCGTGAGTCCGATGATGATCGGATGGTGATTCAGACTTTGTAAAATTTTTACGATTTCAAAGGACTCGCCGGATTGTGAAACGAGTATAAGCAATGTATCATCTGTAATTGTCTTTGACTGATAATGCAGCAACTCGGATGCGTCGAGATGCATAACCGGAGCGTGCGCATGCTCCGAGAGCAGAAGAAAAGCCGGATAACCGCTGAAATAGGAAGTGCCCATGCCGCTTATGATGATTTTATCGAACCGGCGCTGCAACAGCCGCCTCTTGGCATGCAAGTGTTCCGCATGCCGGGTAACAAGTTTTTCCAAAACTTGCGGTTGTTCAAAAATATTTTGCAGAACAGAGTCCATAATGCCTTTATCTTTGCGAAGGTTTCAAACCTATGCAAGGTTGTTTTTTTGAGCACATAAACGCTGAATTTAGTAATTAGTAATCTTTCGCGAATTTAGGAAGATATTCCATTACTGTCAATGATTATTAGTATATCTTTTGGAAATTGTGAGAAAACAAAAACAGAGAGTGACGGATTGCGGGAAAGAATGAATCAGTTAGAATCTCGACTGTGATTCTGGCATAAACGATGACGCCGGAGGACATGCAATCCCCCGGTGTTGTTTTATAACTTTTACTAACTTTTAACAGGCGTGATCAGAAAGCGCTGAAAAGCAGCATGATTATCTGATCAAGAGCAACTTTATATATTTCTCATATTTGGCAGTTTTCATTCTGCAGAGATATTCGCCGCTGGCCAATTTCTGTGCTGATGCATCGTCCGCGTGCCAGGCTATCTGATGATAACCAGCCGGCCTCTGCTCATCCAACAGTGTTTTTACTTTTTTGCCCAACAGGTTATATATCTCGATGCAAACATGCGCTTTATCCGGCATTTGAAATCTGATGAACGTTGTCGGATTGAACGGATTTGGATAATTCTGCTGCAAATCCCAGTCGATGGGCAATGGGCCGGCCGTTGGTTGGCCGGCAACAGAGCTTGGCGCTGCAATTTCTATCTTTATAGAATTTGCATCAAGCACCAGCATGGTGTCAATCGGACAACGGCCTTGAACGTGGATTTGGTATGAACCCGTTTTGCTCCAGGTATGAACGGCCAAGGTATCTGCCGACCAGGCGGATAATGATCCATCGCCCCAGTCGAACCGATATTCCAGCCAATGGCCATAATTCGTCCTGGCTCGATTGACAGAAAATTCAACCGGGAGCTCGGCAAAACCATTATCCGGTCCGTTGATGAGGAGCGAATCCATGATCTGTTCCACTGTTGTGGCTAATTGAAAATGGCAAAATGATGCTGTTTTAATACGGACGCACTTTTCATCAGCCGTACGAGGTGCGATTCTCTGCCAAGTGCCCTTTATAGTAGAATAGTGATAAATCCACAAGTCAAGGGGATGATCAACACCGTAATCCGCTAATTTATCCGCCTGATAGGGCAAATCAATGACGACCGAGTCGGCGAACTGCAAACCGTCCGGTGCTAAATAGTAAACCGGCCCAATGCCATTAGCGCCCTCTGGCAGCGGCGGTGGCGCCAAAACCTGGCCGACCATGAGTTGCACCGTATCCGGCAAAACCTTTGGCGGCACCGACAGGTGTAAACCGGTGATCGGATCCAAAAACTCACCGCCATCGGGCCCCATCGCTTTTGTATGTGTTATTGACACGGTAGCCGTATCGACCTGAAAAGAAAAATTTACATTCAAAACATTGGCCGGCATTGCCAGATCACGGCAGGTAATTTCCACTGACACCGAATCAAGAGGATATGACCCATGTGGCGCATAGACCATTGATATCTGCTTGCTGTGTGCCTGCAGCGATACATCTCCGTTCGTTTGATCCATGCCGTTTTTGACGATTAAGGAACCGGCCACCTGAACATCGAGAAAAGCCGGATCAATTCCTGATCCATCATCCTTTAATTTGAATTGAATGGGCGCGTTTTTCGGTATGGCCTGGGCCGAGTCAGCGGGATAAAAGTATACCAGGTAGGGCGCCTGGTTCTCGCCACTCTTACCTTAAAGATGAATGTCGACCAAATTTTCATCCGGATCATTGCTCGCTATCCTCAGAATGGCATTTCTTTCACCTAATCCCTGGGGTCGAAAACATATGGACATTTCCCGGCTTGAGTCCGGGGTTAATGTAAAAGGAGCGCTGCTTTTGTCTATAATAAAATACAGAGAATCAGCGCCGAAAACAGTTGCAAGGGTTACAAAGAGATCAGCGGTACCCTCGTTTCGGATCACAATCGTCTGCAACAGAGTTGAATCGTTAAAAACAGAGCCGAAATTTACCGTGTCCGGCAGTACCGCAATGTCGGGTTCTACGCCCATGCCGCTTAACGGCACGTGCAGAGGATTGCGCTCCACGACATTATGATGCACTTGTAAATCTGCGCTTTTCTCACCAGGGGTTGTTGGTTGAAAATCCACTGTTACTTTATGTGATGCACCAGG
>CAYLWO010000060.1:10676-40344 GCA_964387285.1 uncultured Cytophagia bacterium
GATCATTGCTGACAATTTGCAGGATCGTCTTCAGGTATCCCAGTTCACTCGGGCGGAAGCGGATGGTTATCTCTTGTGAATCTGCAGGGGCAAGAGTAAAAGGCGCGCTGCCGGTGTCGATGCTGAATCGTGCAGAATCTGCGCATATTAGGTTCAGCGCCGTAATGGACAAATCAGCTGTACCGATATTTTTGATCAGCACATAACGTACAGCAATGCTGTCTTTTGATACATTGCCAAAATTGATCGAATCGGGCGTGACCGAGATGTCGGGCTCTACGCCGGTTCCGCGTAGAGGTATTTGAAATGGATTCTCATCTGGATCATTGCTGGTTATGCGCAGGCTTGCGCTTTGCACGCCCAGGCTCACGGGCCCAAAGCGGACAACGAGTTCACGCGTTGCGCCTGGCGCCAGAGTGAAAGCGCCGCCGCCGCTGTCAATAGTGAATTGACCCGGATCCGTACCGGTCAAACTTGTTAAAGTCACGGCGAGATTTGCCGTGCCGGTATTGCTGATGAGAAAAATTTGGTTTTTGCTGGCTCCTCGCAACAAAGGCCCATAATCCATCGAATCCGGTGAGACGCTGATGTCAGGCGCAACGCCTGTTCCACTTAATCCTACATCGAACGGATTTTCATCCGGATCGTCGCTGACAATACGCAAGCTGGCGCTTTTGGCGCCCAAGGCGTTTGGCCGAAAGCTGACGCTGATGTTTCGCGTCGCCCCGGCCGCCAATGTGAATGCCCCGCCTCCGCTATCGATTTTGAATTGACCGGGATCAGCACCAACGATACTGGTTCCGGTTACGCTCAGGTTGGCAGATCCGTCGTTTTTCACTGTAAAGGTTTGGCTTGAACTGGAACCCAGGAGCACATTGCCATAGTTCCTGGAATCCGGCGAAGCAGAAATGTCAGGGGCTACGCCGGTGCCGCTCAAGCGGACGTCCAGTGGGCTTTCATCGGGGTCATTGCTGGTAACGCGGATGGTGGCAGTTTTATAACCCAGAGAGGTAGGACGGAAGCTGACATTCACTCCAATTGTGGCAAACCAGGGAATATTGTAGGGAGGAGGAACTGGATCTCCGCCAGGGCCATCAACCGTGAATTGGTCGGTATTCGGACCTAAACCTTCAACTGCCGTTATCGTTAACGTTGTGCCAAAAGCAGTATTTTTAACTCTGAATGTTTTTTGCGAGCTGCTGCCTACTGAGATATTTCCATAGTTATACGACAAAGGTGATATGTCAATATCCGGATCGGCGGTAGTGATTTCAGTTGCGGCATCTGCTTGAATATCATTTTGAGAAATGGGTATAAATGAAATGTTTAATTTGCCCGTTATCTGCGCCAAAAGGTTTTCAGAAAACAACAGTCCCCATAACGCCAGTAAGGCAACAAGCCGTTTGTCCCACGCTTTCATAGGTATAACTCCGGTGGAAAATAATGACCTGAATTCGATTGAATTTAATTAAAGTGATAAGGAGAGCGGAATGAATCCCCAACTGGTCTGGCGTGTGATCATTGTTAAAATGACCCCGCGGTTGGCTGACAAACTAGCAAATGGTGCAGTTAACTATTTCGTACCTGGTCTGGGAGTACCCTGCTTCCAATTGCAATTTAGCAACATTAGCGGTGATTTCAAAGTAAACTTTTTTACAGCTGAGTCCCTTTTTTATCATAAACCCAAGTGTAAATCTTCTACAAAAAATGGTGAAATGTGTAAATTGTCTACAAATGAGCAGATTTCCAATCAAGCCTTAAAAATTGCATCAATATAATTATATATTTAAAGAGACTTGATTTTGAAAATTCGTGGCACAACTGTTGCTATTGAAATTTGTATCCATAAAAGACGAGAGGCTATCTATGAAAACACAAGCGCATTCCATTGTTTGCTTTTTTTGTCTGGTAATGTGCGCTGCACCGGTCGGCAGTCAAGCCGATAAATCTGAATTGACAACAGGTCTGCAATCATGCGAGAATTTGATTTTGCAGAAACAGTATGCTGACGCAATTACAAAATTAAAAGAGCTGTTAAAAAGCAACCCCAAACATCCGGAAGTGCAATTTCTATTGGGCAAGGGGTACTTTTTTCAGAAAGAGTATGATGCCGCGGTTGATCTTTTGAATGAAGCCGTAGTTGCGGTAGATACCTCTGTGCGTTATCATCTATGGTCCGGATACGCAAATTTGAACGCAGCCAACACCAGCAATCCGATTAAAGCATATAGGCGGGCAAAAAAAGGCAGTGAAGAATTGGAACGCGCCTTACAGCTTGATGCCGGAAACCAGGACGCTCGCGTTGCGCTTTTTTCTTTTTATCTGCATGCGCCGGGGATACTGGGCGGCGGAACAGAGAAAGCTGAACGCGTCGCGCAAGAACTGGAACAATTGGCGCCGGATAATATGCGCTACCGTTTGCTAAAAATGCAAATCCTGTTAGCCGATGACAAGCATGATGAAGCGGAGAAAATGTTATTGTCCAATTTATCCCTGTGCAAAACAACGCAGGACAGCCTGGCTCTGGGTCTTGGCTACAACCAACTCGGCTATGCCTATTTAGGCAAAAATAAATGCGATCAGGCTATCGCCTGTTTCAAACGCTATGTCGCATGCACGCCGCGCGAGGCGAATGCCCACGACAGCCTGGGTGAGGGATATGCAAAATGCGGATTCAAGGCAGAGGCCGTTGTTGAATACACACGTGCGTTAGAAATTGATCCGGAATTCGCCAGTTCCAAGGCCGCATTGGCAAAGCTAGGGCGATGAGAGATAGATGAAATCGGTTTCGTTCATTCGCCGGTTTTTCCCCGGCGTACTAATTCCCTATCAATACAAATGGCGCCCAGAAACCTGGCAGCGAAGCAGCCGGCTCTTGCAGCATGGTTAATTTAGCCTGCATAAGCGCCCGGCTGTACGAATTGCCCAGTAATATATTTCGATAAAATTCGATCATGAGTCGGCTTGTATGGACATCATCGGCTTTCCATAAGGAAAAAACGATATTGTCGGCGCCGGCGAATAAAAACCCTCTGGTCAGCGAAATAATGCCTTCGCCGTTGATCAGTTTACCGGCGCCGGTATCGCAACTGCTCAAAACAACCAAATTATCCTCTAAATCAAGATTGTAAATTTCGCCGGCGTATAAAATCCCGTCATCAGTTTTATTGCTGCTGTCTGATGGCGCGAAGGCAAGGCCGGATAAGGCTGGATTCTGCTCATTGAAAAAACCGTGGGTGGCAATATGCAAATAATCATGTACCGGCAGAGTCTTGAGTAGCTGTTCGCGAGCCTGTTGACGGAAATATCCTTTTGCCTGCAATCGCGCTTGTTTAAATAAATCAATAATGCCCAGCAACTCTTTTTCAGTGCCTGGTATGGGCGCAAACGGTTTGCCGTCTGTTTGTGAACGTATTTTCATGCCGTTTTTGGTACTATCGACCAGAGCTGCGTTCAGAGAACTTTTATTTCCATTCTTCTTCGCTTCATCAAAAATCGGTGCAAATCCGATAAAGCAGAGATTCGGTGCATCGGTTCTTTTTACAGCACCTGACGAAAACAGTGTGGCCGAATAATGGTAAACAATCTCGTACTGTCGAATGAGATAATTTGGCAAATC
This sequence comes from uncultured Cytophagia bacterium, assembly GCA_964387285.1. Taxonomy (GTDB): domain Bacteria; phylum Zhuqueibacterota; class Zhuqueibacteria; order Residuimicrobiales; family Residuimicrobiaceae; genus Anaerohabitans. The sequence goes on from CAYLWO010000060.1 coordinate 14,296, forward strand.
CGTTCGCGAATCGTGGGCTGGACCAACAAGCGTTTCAAATGGAATATAGAACAAGGCGCCGTCCGGGATGATCACCAACCTACGACAAGAGGATACATAGGATTTGATAGGAGCAAATAAAACCTGATACAGCTTTTGCCCGATTTCCGCTGTTTTATTAAACTGACGATGCGTACGATTTTGCACCAGGCGATGATACAACGGGATAAGATTAAAAAAACCGGTGTCAACTCGAGTAACAACAGCCTGCAGCGAGCGATTGGTCATAATAAAAGCATAAAGGGAAGTTTCAGAAAATGAATAAGCCACTAGTGCCGACTGCTCATCCAGACCCCTTTGTATATCAGCAACTGTTTGGGGCTGGACGTTATATTTTAATTGATAGTACTGCGGATAAAATTCTTCAATATCGGCGATCAATTTTTGCCAGGCTTGATGCAGTGAAAATATCTTGTCGTGCAGGTGAGTCACGTCCAGCGAATCCTTATCGCCCGGCAGAGAATACCCTTTGTATAACAGGGTTTCAAAATAAGCCATTTCTGTACGAATCTGCTTTTCGATGCGCAACAGACTGTCCGGAACGCCGGCGTATTTTTTGGCGCGGGTGTCCACAATCGCTGCCTGCAGGACCATGGCCTTGTTTTTCTCTGCAAAATGAAAGGCTTTGTTGAGATACTCCGTTTTATTTGTAAGTGAATACAGTTTCAGGCAACAGTCCATGGCGCGATAATGAACCTGAGCCCATTTTTCAGTGAATAACAGCTTGGAGCCTTCGGCTTTGAATTCCATGCGAATGACGTCGATCAAAGCGCTCGCGGAATCACTATATGCCAGCGCGTTGTTCAGGTATCGTTGGTTCTTATGTTTTTCAAAAAGCGACCAGTTGCTCTCCATACAACCTGAAAATGAAATCAGCAGGTCATTTTTCGAGACATAGTCGCGCGACAAAGTCAACGACGTGGATACGGAATCGGCGCTACTCACCCGGTTGGCTTTGATGGCTGAGTGATAGTAAATCAGGGCTTGTTTCTCATCGGCTGTTTCATGATAGGTCTGAGCGATTAAATTCCGACAACGGATAACCTGAGGATTGTGCGGTCCTAATAACTCCAGGGATATGGCCACTGCCTTGTTGAAATACGTCAAAGCTTGCTGCCAATTCCGTTTGAGCAATTGGATTTTACCCAGACAAGCATAGCCTTCACTGCTGATGGGATGTCGTTCGCCATACAGGTTGAGATTGATGTTCAGCGCTTTTTGGTAGGATTCCATCGCGCTATCCAGGTCATTCAGCCGCACAAGCACATCGCCGATTTTTTTATAGGTGGTAAAGTTGGAGGGATCGCTCTCTTTCATAAATGTTTGTTTGATTGCCAATTCCTCTTTATAGCAGGTCAATGCGCGATTCAGGTCTCCCAGGTTACGAAAAGTTTCTCCCATGCCGCTGCAAACTTCTGTTCTGGTGCTATAGACCGTATAGGTCGTATCGGAAAGGGCGGTCAGGATGGAATGAGCTTTTTCAAAATGCTGCAAGGCCTGATAATAATCCCCCTGTTCGTTCAAGAGTGCGCCCATGATGGAATATGCAGATGCCGTCATCACGTTCTGTTCTCCGAGCACGGCGATGGTGATTTTGAGCGCCTTTTCAGAATAATGAATCGCCTGTTCCCAGTCTCCTTTCGAGCGATACACACCGCCTAAATTGATATAGGTAACCGCAACCTTGATATCCTGCTCGCCCAAAATCGGGATGAAAATCTTCAGCGCCTTTTGATTATACTCGATGCACCGCTCGTAGAGTCCTTTCTCATGATAGATGATGGCTATGTACCGATAGGCTTTGGCCAGATCAATTTGAAACGAGGCGCCGCTCTTTTCGAAAATGGCGATCGCCTTGTGCAGCCAAAACAGTGTTTTGTCATAGTCGAATGAGAATGAGGACAACAATCCCATGCGCGAGTAGGTATTGGCTATTTCGGGATGGTCCTGGCTCAGACGGCGCAGGCCAATCTCCTCAGCGCGCTCGAGGAGTTTACGCGCCTCTTCGTACTGTATTCTTTCAATTAAATTGCTTGCCATTAAATTCAAGCAACGCACGGCCAGCTGCCACTCGTTATGTTTCTCGAACAGGGCGCTGGCTTTTTGATAGCAGACCAGGGCGCTGTCCAGGCGCAGCTGGGTTGTGTGAAATTCACCGGTTTTCATTAACTGGTGAGCAAGCTGCATATCCGTTGATGAACGAACAGTATTTGGCCAGGAATCGGGATGCGCCTGCAGTCGACCGGATATGACGTGGTAAAAGAAAAACAGCAAGAACAGGCTGATTTGTGTAATCGTATTTGAAACGCGAAATTTTTCGGGTAAACTTTTGAACATGAAAAGGCGATTGTTTTTGTTGTTTATATTCTAACTGAAATAAGCGACAGCAAAACCTTGCGAAAGTTTCGAACCTTCGCAAGGTGGTTTTGTCGAGCACGTATCGCTCGATTTAGATAACCGAAACAGTTGTGACGTTTTTTGGTCCAGAAGGCCCTGTTACCTATCAGCGTTCTCAAGTTAAATAAAATTCATCATTCGTCAAGGTTGTTTGGATTCTATCTTTTCTGCAACCGGGAGATATTTTTCAAACCATTCCAGATTCGACTGCATGACTGTCAGTTGCATTTTGGGTTCATTGGGACCATGAGGTTGCCGAGGCAGTACCAGCATTCTCGTCGCAACGCCCTGGGCTTTCAGGGCATGATAAAATTCGTATCCTTGTGAAATCGGCACGCGGACGTCGGCTTCGCCATGTTGAATCATGGTCGGCGTGGTCACGCCTTTTACATTGAACATGGGAGAGTGCTTTTGATACCGCTCCAATACCTCCCAGAACTGACCGCCGAAATAATCCGGGATAAAGGAGGGGATATCCGCTGTACCGTTAAAGCTCATCAAATTCGTGACCGGCGCACCGGACGAGGCTGCCTTGAAACGGTGTGTTTGCGTGACTATCCATGCGGTCATAAAACCACCATAGCTCCAACCCATGACTCCCAACTTTTCCGGATCAGCGATGCCCATTTCGATCACTTTATCGACGCCGGTCATAATATCCTGATAGTCCCCGCCACCCCAATCTTGAAGATTGGCACGACGGAATTCCAAGCCGTATCCGCTTGACCCGCGAGGATTTGGGCACAGGATGGCGTAACCATGCCAAGCCAGAGTGGCCAAGGGGTACAGGCCTCGATTACCGATAAATGTTTGCTGGAACACGCCGGCTGGGCCGCCGTGGATATTCAGGAGCAAAGGAATTTTACCTGACTGATAGCCGACGGGCAAGGTCAACAGGCCCTCGATTTCTTTCCCATCGTTTGATTTCCATTGAATGACTCTCGTTTTGCCGACAGCCATGTTCAAATCAGCATTTGCTTTGCTGATTTGCACCGTCTTGAGGCCGGCAAGGGATGATACATATATTTCAGGCGGTGTAGCCGAATTCTGCCGTGCATAACTGAGTATGCAAGCCGAGGGGTTCAGATCTACTGCATTCAAAACAGCAGGGGATAATTGAATTTCTTCAATTTTATTTGCCTTTATGTTCAGGGCGTAGACCGAAGTGCAGGTTTTTTTCGCTTCGCTAAAGTAAATCCGTTGTCCATCTGCAGACCAACCGACCATGGTTGGTTGATTATCAAAAGTGGCCGTGCAGGTTTTTATTTGCCCATCAACGATCGAATAGATTTGTATGCGCGTATCTCGCGCCCAACGAGGTGGATCATCACTGCAGAGCAGTGCGATGGACTTGCCGTCCGGCGAGTAGCAGGGAGCAAGTTCGGCAGCCGATGTGCGGGCAATGGACGCGACCTCGCCGCTTTTTATTTCAATGACGGAAATGTCTGAGGTCGTCCAATCATTGGCGCCCGGAGTTTTTGTATGACTGTAGACCAACCGCGTGCCGTCCGGCGACCAATTGAAATCGGTGATGTTACAGTCTTGAGCCGTGATGAGTTTTGGCTCCCGTTTTCCGGCAGAGTCTTTAGCAATGGGGACAATATAGAGACGGTTCATTTTTAGATTTTCATTGAACCAGCGAAAATCGTTTTTAGCTTTATCGTTTTTTTCTTCTTCCTCGGTTTTGGGGTCAGCCATGGTAAAAGCCATACTGCGGTTGTCCGGCGACCATTTAAAATCAGAGATGCTGCTTTTAACGTCAGTCAACGGTTCTGCCTCTCCGCCGACCATCTGTAAAATGTAAATGTTGTTTTTACCGTCTTTGCGATGAGAGGTGAAGGCCAGGCAACTTCCGTCCAGAGACCACCTGGGGTTGGTCGATGATTTTTCCCCAAATGTGATTTGCCGGTTACCACTGCCGTCCGTCGCTGCCATCCAAATTTGCGTTACAAATTCGCTTTTTTCCAATGTCATCAGGGGTTCGTTGACGGTATAAGCTATTCTTCTGCCATCGGGTGAAACACGCGGTGATCCGACAGTTTTGACGGCAAGCTGCTTCTCGGCTGTCCAGACCGACGCACCGGTCTGCGCCGCTGCGGCAGAAAAGAAGACGAGAGAAAGCACGATTACAATCATGGATAGAGATTTCATTTTGTTCTCCTCCAGTTATTGGTTATGATTTTGGCGTATATTCAATCCATTCTTTTCATGACCGTTGCCCAGCAGTCGGTAATTAAAACGATTCTTCCATATAGCCGGCAAACGCAAACAAGAGGTTGTTGTGCAACAGCAGTTTACCGCGACCGGCGGTTAGCGCCAGCTGTTTTACCTGTTTGGGTTGCCAAGGTATCGCGATGTCCAGAACAAACAGATCAGCGCCGTGCAGCACATAGGCATAGTGGTCCAGGAAAAGCATATCGTCGGGATAAAGGGAATAGGTTCCGCGGTCCACAGGCGCCAGCGGATCTGTAAGGTCCAGCATACGCATACCGCCATTCGGAACCGGAAAATACAGCATCGATTCGCCGGCAAACATCTTGAGCGGCGCAAAATTCAGATCGATGACGGCAGGCGGGTTGGTGATTTTGCCGCCCTGCAAGCGATAAAAAAACAGACCATCTGTTTCATGCGCAGCTGCTATTGTTTCGTTGTGTAAAGTAAGACGTTGCAAGGGGCCGTTGTCGTACTTGCCCTGATAAGACGGATGAAGCGGATCAGCCACATTCAGGATGTAAATGCCGCTGGGATAGGCATTGACAAATAACGACGTTCCCTGCAAAAACATTTCGTACATGTTTCTGCTGAAACGAGGTTCGCTGCGCAACACCGGCGCCGACGGATTTGAAATATCAAAAACATCCAAACCGTCAGCGGTCTGGTAACTGCCGTAAAGGCAGTTGCCGTTGCGACAGAGGTTATAAATGAAATAGTTACTTTTAACAATGGCGGTTCGCTGAGGGGCGGACGGATTCTGCTGATCGATTAAAACCAGGCCGTCTCTGCCGGCTGCGCCATAGATGTAATGATCCATGAAAGCAAGATCATATATTCGCTGCGTGGTCTCCAGTTTACCTAGCAAGGAGGGTTGGGTCGGCCTAGACAGATCAAATATGGAAACTCCGGCATCAACGCCGGTCGCATATAAACGCTGCTCATTGAGCACCAGAGTGCGCACTTTTTCTGGTAAAGCGGCTAGAATTCTCATATCGACGGGATCGGAAAAATCAACGGCCAATAGTCCGGCTGTTTCTACCGCAACATAGGCGATACGTTCCTTGATCACAATGTCGTAAATCACATCCGCAAGTTGCAGTGCGGAGATCTGCTGGTAATCCTGCAAACGGATAACGTATAAAAATCCGCCAAATCCGGCTAGCGCATATTCATCTGACAAGGCAACTGCCTGGCAGGCCCCACCTGGCCAGTGAGTTACCTTGTCAATTTGGCAAAAAGATTGGCTGGGAACTAGCAACATCAACAGGATCAGTGCGACTCCAGTGCCTTTTTTCATGACCATTTCTCCTTTCGATATCTATGAAATAAAAGAAATCACAAAGAGGATAAGTGGTGTTTTTAACCGGATGGCGCCCCTTGTTTTGCGCTAGTGCAGAATTTCTTTTACACGATGCCTAATCAAAGCGTGTTGTTTTTCCAAACCAAAGGTAAAAAATTTGTCAAATTTACCTAAAGGACGACTGAAAATCAAGGGAAAAGAGACCATTAATTTAAGTATTGGCAGATAATAGAATTCTTGCTTACATTATTACCAACATTTTTTCCAGTTGAACTGGATCGGTAAATAATATCAAAACAAATGATGGAAAATAATTATTAATATTCCAAGATGGAGGTTACCATGGACAGCATAAGAAAGAGATTGCATATCACCGTCACGGCATTTATTCTTGTTTTCAATTTTTCCATTGCCGTATCTGCACATCCTGCTATGACGACGTCCAAAACACTGGATCGCAACGATGATCCGGCCATTGTAACCGGTGCTTCCTTGCCGGAATTCCTCGGTGTGCCACTCAATCAACTTTTTGTATACGCATTTCACAAAAATGAATGGCGTCAAATCCCCTGGCAGTTCGATGAGGTGAAGGACGAATTGTACCTCCCGGTTGACAACAACAAGCTTGATGCCGTGGATGAATTGGTGGTCATGGGAGCGGATTGCGGCGACCGGATTACCGCCAACGAGTGGATTAACGACGCCAACAGCCATTCATATCCGCGTTATGAAATCACGGTGGTGGATCCTTTGAATACAAGCAAGCTTGCCTGGTTTTATGTATACCGTTCTACAACTTTGCAGGATACGGTCAGAACCGACTATGTGGATTATCATTTCCCGGATAATCTTTTTACCTCACCGGTGTATAAACTTGGTTTTATGTTGGCTTATATCGGCGGCAACCGCCTCGAAATGAACGGCAGCGGCATTGATGTGCTGGACCGCTCGAAATATCGCATGAAACCGGTGGGTCAGCAGATTTTCGATGAAGAGTGGGCAGAGGGCGAGGATCCGCAGCCTGAAATTCTAGATGGACGCGTTCGCGCCATTGCCGGGTATCAGGGACTGGGACTACTAGGTCGTGGAATTTTAACATATGGTTACCGCTCCATGTTCTATGATTTGATCATTGTTGATCTGTCATGGGCGCCAGGTGCTTTTGAATGGGTGCGCGCCAGCGCTGATTTCAATGAAAACATGGTCGGCGGCATTTATTATGACGCCAACACGCCAAAGGGCGTGCGGGTGGACGGCAAGCCGGATACTATTTTGACCACTCCTGTTGTACCGTGGCAGCAGATAAGCTCTGCAACCGGCACCGTCATCCATACCGCGGATGTGTCGCCCATGGGCGGAACCCTGTCCATGTATTACAAGGACGACGCGACTGTTGATCAAAAAGATACCGGCGACAAAAAATCCTATGGCGATATGGGCGTGACCGTAACAAATCCGTTGAAAAAAATCTATTTGTCGGTAACGCATTATATATTGCCGCCCAACCTGCCGAATGTCGGCGCCCGATATTACGAGTATTTTTTACACCCGTTGCAATGCCAGGCTCTGGCCACAGCCGTGCAGAACGCGGAACAAAAGCAAACGCCGCATGCTTTTTCTCTTTCTGCTAATTATCCCAACCCGTTTAATCCGATTACCACCTTACAATATGAAGTAGGTGCGCCTGGCCGGATCGAGATCGTTATTTATGATGTGTTGGGACAAAAAATTCGCACCCTGCTTGATGAACGCAAGGCGTCCGGCGTTTTTACAATCAGCTGGGATGGTTTGAATCAGCAGGATCGTCCTGCGCCCAGCGGCATTTACTTCTGCGTGCTTTCGGCCGACCCATTCACCATAACGCGGCAGCTGGTGCTGTTGCGCTGAGACGGCATCGAATTTCGGAAAGAGCAGATTCGATGCGCCAGGTGACGTTATGTGTTCCAGCAAGTTCGGCAGTATCTTAAACCAGGTCAGCCAAGGCGTATTGCAGAGAACCGGGTGATGATTTGTCGATTTTGAATCCGGCAGTTCATTTCAACAGCAATGCCTTGCGCATTGCCGCTGTTTTCCAGCCTGCAATACGCAGTAATAAACGCCATTTGCAAGGCCATGCGTGTTCCAAATAGCGTTATGTTCGCCGGCAGCTAGGTCGTCATCAATAATACCGGCGATTTGTTCTAGAAAAACAAAGTCCTGAAAAAGCTTTCGTATTGCAATAAATTGATCCCGGTCAGTTTTGTTTTTAATTGAATTGTTTTTTTAAACAATTGCATTTATATTCATAAAGCTTTCGCTGTAGTGATGGAAAGGCAGTCACATCGGTGTTTCGTTTGACAAGATGGTATTTTTTACTTTTTACCGGAGTGTTTGCCCAGACCAATGGCATCATGGGCGACGGCATCATCATTCCGCCCGATTATTTGACATTTTCTCCTCCGGCGCCGGTTTTGAGCAGTTATGTGGATCCTGTTTTTAACACCAGAATACATCGAATCACCCATTGTGAAGCTTTTGCCCCTACAGGCCTGGGCGGCTATTTTTCCAACAGTGAAATATGCATGTTTAACGTGGACGGCTCTTATTTCATCGCTGAGCATGATACGATGATATTGGGCAAGCGCACTCTGGTCTGCTTTTTATATGATGGTCAAACCGGCAGGAAATTACAGTATTTGGGCGTCGATGATGTGCGTCCCTGGTGGATCCGCTGGACACTGGCTGATCACTATAAAAACGCTGCAGGGCAATATGTGTATTTTAATCCGCAGACCCATTTTTACAAATATGCCCAAAATGAAATTCGTTTGTACAATGTGCATGATATAAACAACTATGCCGTGCTGCATACTTTTACGGAATACACCCGTATTGGTCCGGCCGGTGGTGAAGGCGATATTTCAGATAATGGCCGCTATTGGTGTTTGGATGGCGATGAAACCGAACTGTTTGTCTATGACCTGATCGATGACATCAAATATCCGGCAACGACTTTTGAAATCGGCGATCTCGGCAATTCCGGTGTTGATTATGCGGCAATGTCTGCAAACGGCGATTACGTTGTCATCATATGGAAAAATTTGCCGGCCGTCGATGTCCGTTATCACGGTATTGAGATATATGATAAAAACTGGAATTATCTGCGTCAGGTTCATCCGGGCGGCATTCATATGGATGTGGGTGTGGACTGTTTTGGCGACCAGGTAATATTCACAGCCGCGACATTCGGTTTTAATGCGTATTTTGCCGCCAGAGGAGTTGTCCCTGGCGATTTGCTCTCCATTCGCATGGCAGACGGCCAATACCGGTTATTAAAGCATATCCCGCTCTGGGCTGAATTTAATTTAAGCGCGTGCAATTCGGTCACGGACGGTAAATATGTTTATTTCTCCTATAGCCCACGCTCCGATGATCCAGCTGTTTTATGGTCTGATTTTTGGGGCGAGATTATCGAAGTGCCGACCGACGGCTCCGGTCAAATCCGACGTTTGGTGCACCATCGTTCCAGGCCAGTGTCCGGTCAGAGTACCAAATATTGGCAGCCCGATGCTGTAGTGAATCGACAGGGCACTAAAATTCTCTATCGTTCAACCTATCTCTCCTCCATCGGCGATCTTTATTTTTTTGATATCGGCAACCGCTATTTCCCCACAGTAAGGTTGAAACTGTTTTTGGAAGGCTGCTACGAAGCGGAACATGACAGCATGCATAACACATTGGCACTCGGTAATCATTTGCCGTTGCAGTCGCCTTATTCGGCCGCGCCGCGTCTGGTCGATCATATTCCTGAGGGTGCGGTGGATTGGGTGTTGGTGCAATTGCAGGACCAATCCAACGGACAAGTTATTAGTACGCAAAGCGACTTTATTTTTCGTGACGGACGCATCGGAACGGTTGGTGATTCAATTGGTGTGGTTGGATTTCCCGGAGTGCCTGCCGGCCATTATTTTATTGTTGTACAACACCGTAACCATTTCCCAGCCAGGACAGCCAATGCCATATACCTCGACAACGGCCTTGCGCCGGACTGGGATTTTTCACTCTCGGCAAGCAATAATTTTTTCCCAAGTTCGAAGCAGGTGGAAACCGGAGTCTGGGCGGTGTATTGCGGAGATGTCAATAAAGACAATTGCTTGAATACTCGAGATTATCGTTTATGGTACAACTCTTTTTTGCACAATGAATCCGGATACGTTCTCAGTGATCTTAATATGGATGCCGTTGTCACGAGTCTGGATTATGAACTTTGGCGGCAAAATGCAGTGTTGGATATTAAAATTCTTTTGCCGTGATTCAGGTCCGTCTTGGCAAAAAAACGCAAGCCGGGAGGCTTGCGCTACAATGCAAAATCAGTGTTAAATCGCTCTGCAATTCTCCTCCGGCAAAAGAATTCCGAGATTAGGCGCAATGACTATCTCGACTAGAATACTCTAGTCATGGGCTGTGTAACTCTACGGCAGATGTAAAAACAAAGAACCGTCAGCATCACGCACAATCTCATCCCTGGTCAAGGTGCATGGCGCCTGATAGATCATGCGAACTGAATCGGGATGATTGTGTGTATGCAATAAACTGGCCCATTCCATAAACCACACCCATTGCGGTTGCGCATGTATGACCTCTTCTGTGGGCATGCTGCCCACTTCGCCGAGCGCGATGAGTTTTCCTTGTGCTAATTTGAGCAAATCATCATGGTGACTTAACTTCCAATCCTTGCGATAAACATCGGCCGCCAAAATATCGACGTAATCGATTCCAGGAAAATAAGCTGAATAAGCATATGCCTCATCTTTTGGCAGGTCGCGCGGTGCATTGGCGTTCCATACCCAGATCAGGTTATTTAACTGATGATGATGGGTAAAATAATCATACATCATTTTCCATAATTTGCTAAAGCCTTTTGCTCCCGGCTGCTGACACCACCAGAACCAAACGCCGTTCATCTCGTGATAGGGCCGCCATAACACGGGAATGCGGGCATCCCGAAGCTGTTTGAGAAAATTGGCTACTTTGTCCACCTGGACTCGCCATTGTATGTTCAAGGCCGTTCCGACAGTGGTCAAAGAATCCCATTCCGCCGGATTGATCTTGTTTTCCCATACCCATAAGGTTTCTCGATTGCAGCCGTCGCCATAAGGTGGATAGCAGCTGTGCCACATCAAGGTAATAATCTGTCCCTGCTGATAAGCTGCTTTGACCCTATCGATCATAGTTTGGCGCACGCTATCAGGATTCTTGCCATGAAAATTCCAGGCAAAATCGCAGCCCCAAACCGCCGGATATCTGCCGGTTATTTTATGGACATCATCATTATACTGATATTCACTTGTGATGCCATTATGTTGCCCTGCAAGAATGTATTTCCCGCGAATCTGATACAGAAAATCCAACAACGCCCGAGCTTCGGGGGAAGCCTGTGGATTTATCGGCGGTGGATGCGTCCTTGTTTTGCTGCAGAAAATCCAACTGCTCAAAGCGATAGCTGAAGAGAAAATTAAAATTCGACAATCAAATGGCCGATTCATTCTTTCCTTTTTATTCATATTTAGTAAACTTGTACTGCTCCGCCACCTTGGCTTTCTCTTCAGCCGGCAGAGCGGTAAAATAACTTTTCCAGCCGGGACAAAAATTGATATGCCACCGCCAGATGCGACCCAGGATCGACTTTTGATTGTTGTCGTACCTGGCCCGAAATTTACAGTCTGCACAGTTTGCTTCAGCCATTTGCTGTCTCCTTAAAATTGTCAGGTATTAATTTTATATATTCCCTTCCGCCTAAAACCAATGCAGCCACGGCAATAGTTCTTTGCAACCACATGGCCTGGTCGTAACCGGGATGATAATCAATTAACAGCGTTATCGCGGCAATCAGCAGCGCCCCACCGATAAAGAGCTGCCATTTAAGATGACTAATCCGATTAATTTTTGCTATGAAATGATATCCGCCTATGGCTGAGAAACACCCAATAACAGCGCCCATGCACACATCCAGCGGCCAATGCACGCCAACCATAATGCGTGACAGACCGATGATCAGCGCTGCAAAAAGGCCGATGTACTTTATTCTGCTTTTAATGAAAAACAGAAAAATGCCCGTTAAAGTAAAAATGGTTGCAGAATGACCGGACGGAAAAGAGTTGCGTTCATGCGCAGGACCGATAATATTGAAGGAGTTCTGTGCCAGCACTCCTGGTGGTCTGGATATGCCTAAAACCGGCTTGATAGAATGAACCAAAAGCGCAGCCAGGCCAAAAGCGACAAGCGCCGACCAAACCAGTTCGGGTTTTTTACGAATAAAGGGAAAAAGTAATACAACTGCAACCAGTGCATCAGCCAGTAACGTCAAATTGGCCCAGATAAAACCGCCGGTTAAAGTGGAAAATGAGTTGAGATAAAGAAAAACTGACTTGTTGACGTCAAAAAAATAAACCATACAAGCCAGTAATGTAAAAAACAGACTACAACCAAATAAAGTATAATAAGTGGATTTCATCGAGTCGTTGTCGCCTCTGTTCGTTAAATAGGATCGTCTAGGCCAGGCAAGAAGACGGAAACAAATTTGATTGTTGATCGCATCGTTTCACAGCCTGTTCGTTTTATCAAACATGGAATTATTTCTTTAAATTATTGAAATTTATTCAAAAATGCAAGAATGAGGTTTATTGCCGGATTCGGTGTTAAATTGAGAAGCGAACGACATTCAGATGCAACCAAAAGGAGGTCGTATCGAGCGTGTTGTTTGATCACCCATCGTTCAATTTTGGACTTGATTTTTGTATACTATTTTTCTTACATTGCATGACAATTTGTGAGAAAAATCACATGCATGTGATTGGTTGTATGTCAAAGTCGGGCTGTACACACAACCAATTATGGAACGAATTCCCGGCAGCAAGGAGCATTGCATGAATAATAAAACCTATGCAAAACTAAGCGTAATGATGTTTCTCGAGTTTTTTGTCTGGGGCGCCTGGTTTGTGACTCTGGGTACCTATCTGAATTCCCTCAAATTCAGCGGATCCATGGTCGGTTATACCTATTTGATGAATAACATTGCCGCCATCATTTCGCCGTTCTTTGTCGGTATGATTGCCGACCGTTATTTTTCGTCGCAAAAAGTTATGGCGGTATTGCATCTCCTCGGCGGCGTCGTGCTGTTCTTTGTGGCTGATCTGACCACAGCCGGCTCTCTCATTTTCGGACTCTTGCTTTATAATCTGCTCTATATGCCGACCATTGCCCTGGCCAATGCGGTTTCTTTTAATCAGATGCAAAATCCGGATGCCCAGTTCCCGCGCGTGCGCGTTTGGGGAACCATCGGCTGGATCATTGCCGGTTTGAGCATCACTTTTGTTCTCAGCGGTTTTTATGCCAATGTTGAAGCAACTGCTATTCCTTTGAAAATGGCGGCTGTTGCTTCAGTGATTCTCGGCTTTTACTCTTTTTTGTTGCCGGACACGCCGCCGAAAAACATCGGCAAAGACATCACCGCCGGCGACATTCTCGGTGTGAAGGCATTAAAGCTGATGAAGAATAAAAACTTTTTGGTGTTCGTTCTCTCCTCGCTGTTGATCTGCATTCCTCTGGCTTTTTATTATAATTTTACCAACATGTTTCTCAACGAATCAGGTATGACCGGTACGGCTGCCAAACAGTCCATGGGACAGATGTCGGAAGTGCTGTTCATGTTGCTGATGCCCTGGTTCTTCAAGCGCCTGGGCGTTAAAAAGATGTTGCTATTCGGCATGCTCTCCTGGGTGCTGCGCTACGTGTTGTTCGCACACGGCAATGTCGGCGCCGCGGTCTGGATGCTTTATCTCGGCATTTTGTTGCACGGCATTTGCTATGATTTCTTTTTTGTGACCGGCATGATCTATGTCGATAAAAAAGCGGATAATGAAATTCGCGCTCAGGCTCAGGGTTTCATCTCGCTGGTCACTTACGGCATCGGCATCGGCTTGGGCTCGGTCGTGTCCGGCCAGATCGTCGATCTGTTGACCAAAGACGGGGTAAAAAACTGGATGCATATCTGGTGGGTGCCGGCGATTTTTGCGGCGGTGGTGGCGGTTCTGTTTGCCGTCATGTTCAAAGAAGATCATAACCAGGTTGCTGAAAGCAAATAATTCGTTTAAATATCCTTTTTAAAAAATGCCTCTGGTCGCGTAGCGACCGTTGATGGTAGCCTGGCGTTGTAACGCCCGGGTGGTAAAAGACACACGGCGACGTCGCGTAGCGACGTATGGGAGTTGTCAAACGTCGCTACGCGACGTGAAAAGACTATTCAGTCCGTGGGTTGAAACCCACGGCTACCTTCATCATGTCGCTACGCGACCGGACAGGATCTCTCCTTTGGTTGCTGCTGCAGTTACTAAAACAGATCAAAGTCATATGCAACAATCCTTGCGCGGCTGGCTTGGTCATGCCGCACAAGCGGAAACCTGGTTGTTACGCTGTGCCTTGTTAAAAAATTTTTCACCTATCCGCTCACGGTAACCATGGCTCATGCCGGCTCGCATAATTCAAATTGAGACGAAACCGCCGCACAATCGCTCGATTTGAGTTTAGTTTCCATTAATAGTCATTATCCGGTAAATCGTATCAATTCTGTTAATTGTTCTTTGATTGATATGATTTTTGTTGTCATCCGGAGCGGCGATGCGTTCACGATCTTGAACGAAAAAATTTGTTCAATGATCAGGATGTTTCAATATCTCACGAAATTCCTGCTCAGACAGGTCAGCGCCTTTAAATATAAATACCGGTGCTTTGGCCAGGCGATAGACATAGCCCTGGCCCACAGGCACATGCAATTGACCGTTTTTCCACTGTACGATACTCTGGGGCGGTTCATAGTATCCAGACGGCGCTGTGGGCAAATGATAAGGTTGCGGATCTGGCCATAACCGAAGCCCTTGCTTGCTGAACACCGTAATCTGTTTTTCGCCCATGGCTAACCGTACAGATACGGGTTTTCCTGTGGAGGGAAGGGAGGTGGCGTTGTAGCAAGCAAGTATTTGATTGCGGTTTTTGAAGAGATATAGCCCTGTGCTGTCATCGAGCGTACTAGATTCATCCACTGCGGCATCCAATAAAAAAAATGCATCCGGAACGGTCATGGAAAAATCTATAAAAACAGGTTTTGTCAGCCCCAGCAATCGTCGAAAATGCAGCGAATATTTACTCACACAACCTTCAAAGCTTGCCCCCCATGCTGTTGCTGCAACCGAGTGCGGATCAAACTGAAAATTTCGTTCGCCCAGCAAAAGAGTCAGCTGCCGGGAGCTGTTGACGCAATGTAACGCGGTGTAAAGTTCTTCCTTGTTCCACTTTTCTTTCTCATTTACAATAAACGATTGCAATTCCATTACTAACGCTGTGGAGAAATCGGCATCATCTGATTGCCAAAAGTTGGGGTTCAAAGCGTCTACACAATCCAATAGAAAAAAGCGATCACCGAGAGTGGCGTGGGCATAGGCGTTAAACTGGTGGACCGGCCCTGAAGGTTTATTATTCCAAGGTATGGCGACCAGAATTTCTTTTTCGGTAAATTGTGCAATTCGCTTTCTCCAGCTTGCAGCACACTGTGTTTCACGCGCCAGATAGCATGCGGTTTTTGCATCTAACTGGTCGCCGTTTTTTCCTTCGGTCATGTCTGCATAGCACAGTCCGTGAATTAAGAAATGGATGGTTTCGATTTGACGCGGTTGATTATACGGTGTTATCTGAGATCGTTGTCTGCAGGAAACAAAAAATGAATGGCTGCACAAGATGGCGGCCAGCAATATGGATGAAAGCTTTTTCATAATCCTTTGCCACAGATTTTATCCATGATGCGACAATATATTTACCTGCAATATCAAAATCAAGTAGAATTGGCTTGTTTTTATCTGTTGATTTTTCTATAATGAATATCGTTCTTGTGATCAAATCATCATCAATATCAGGAGTCCGTCCTATGATACAAGAAATCAAAGCTCGCCAGCTTGACACCAGGCAGTTCATCAAAGATAAAGTTCGTGAGATCAAGGAGATGGTCGGTGATGGATTGGCCATCAACGCATTGTCCGGCGGCGTGGATTCGTCCACAGTCACCATGCTCGGGCACAAGGCATTAAAAAAACAATTGAAAACCGTGTTCATCAATAACGGCATCATGCGTGCAGGTGAGCCGGAACAGGTTGTGGGTTTCTTTAAAAAACTCGGCGTTAAGGTAGAGATCATCGATGCCCAACAGGAGTTTTTTGCTGCTTTACAAGGCATCACCGATCCGGAACTAAAGCGTGAAGCGATTACACAGACTTTTTACAAGCAGGTTTTCGGCCGCATTGTGCAGGAAAGCGGCGCCAAATTCCTGCTGCAAGGCACCATTCTGACCGACGTGGATGAGACCGTGGCCGGCATCAAGCGTCAACACAATGTCTTTGAACAACTCGGCATTAATCCTCAGGAGGCTTTTGGCTATCAGATCATCGAACCGTTGATCCAACTGCGCAAGGACGGCGTGCGTAAACTCGGCAAAGCACTGGGTCTGCCGCCGGCTTTGTTTAAACGGATTCCTTTTCCCGGACCTGCCCTGGCGGCTCGCGTGATCGGTGAAGCAACGCCGGAACGCATTGAGACAGTGCGCAAGGCCACCTTGATTGTCGAACGTTTGTTGAAATCCAGCAAAGCGTTTCAGTATATGGCCATCCTGCACCATGATCGCGTTACCGGCATGCGCGATAACAGGCGCGACTTTGGCATGCAGATCGAAGTTCGTTGCTGGGACAGCCTGGATGCCCGCACCGCAACACCGACGCGACTGCCATACAAGGTTCTCGAACTGCTGGCCAAAGAAATTCTATCCCAGGTTCCCGGCGTTGTGAGCGTCACCTATAATATTGCCGCCAAACCCCCTTCAACTATTGAAGCGGTGTAACAAAAAAGGCACTTCCTTTCTGTTGCTAAAGTGTTCTATGAGCAGGTGAAGCCTGATAGAGTGCATTGTAATAGGAGATGAAATGTGCGCTGCCGATGAATGTCCAGCCTTCCAATTTGGTCTAAAGATACGCAACATATTAATGATTCTTGTTGCTACCGGGCTTTTCCTGCTGAAACGACGCTACTCGGGCCCATTTGAGGTTTTAGTACATTCTTATGGTGGAAATATCCTTGTTTCTTTTGCGATCTATTTCAATTTTTTGAATGTAAGCATGCCAGACCGGTACAAAAGACTCCTGGCCGTATTACTGACTTTGTTATGTGTTGAATCATTCGAATTACTCGATGGTTTTGGATTAATGGCGAACACCTATGACATGATCGATTTGTTAGCGAATGCGATAGGAGTGGGATGTGCATATGGCCTGGAAAAGGCACTTAGCCATAAGCGTCCAGCAGAATCGAGCACCAACGCTTTTAAATAATATAAAAACCCCTTGTTTTTATATAATGGTTTCTTTAATTTTAAGAGTCAGACTGTATTCCGTCGGAATAATTAGCGCTTCATAAAGCGGGGAAATGCAATATGGCCGATGAAGCATCGACTGACAAGCCGCAGTGCAAAGTCACAGAACGAAATGCTCATGATGGAAGCGTCAGCTGTTTTTTTGCCGTCGGCAATCCGGAACCTGCCTTTTTTTATGAAATTCCAACTATGAACTACCCCTAAATTTATGCTATCGGCTGTGATTTCGTCATCATAGGCAATGAAGGAAGTATATTATGACAAAATTTAAAATCGTATATATTTTTTTTTCGGGGATCGTCTTTTTCCTTGTTTTTATCGCCGCCACTACTGCGCCTGATGATGCTCTTTATATCACGCACTCTGTAAAAAAAGGGGAAACCGTAAGTCTTCTATGCATTGATATCTATGGTTATTACGGCAAAAGTCTCGCATCCGCTTTTCAAAAAGACAATCCTGCGGTAAAAAATATTAATCTCATTTTTGTCAATCAAAAGCTCTTGTTCCGCAAGCCGATCAAGCCGGGAGACAAGACGACATCTGTTGCTGATACGGTTTATTATCAAAAGGTTGATGCGACCCAGGGCGTGGTGACCTATGTCGAAGGCAACGCCTTTTTGAAAAAATCAGGCAGTAAAACCGAGGACAAGTTGCCGGCCAACGTGGTGGTTCAGCCGGGCGACGTCATTAAAACAGGAAAGAACGGCCGGGTGGAGTTGATCATCAATCGCGAATCAGTGGTGCGTCTTAAGGAAAATACCGAGTTGACCATAGATGCGTTCCGGGATTTAAAAAAGAATGAAGGCAAAACCGCATTGAATTTTTCCATCGGCTCGCTCTGGTCCAAGGTAAAACAATTCAAGGATAAAATCAGCCGCTTTGAACTTGAGATGCCCACTGCGATCGCCGGCGTGCATGGCACCATCTATCAAACCACGGTCAACAAGGACAGTTCCGCCGAGGTTAAAGTATTCAACGGTGAAGTGGCTGTCAGCGGCAAGTCTCCGGAAAAGAGCAAACCCCGTTTGCTGACCAAACCCGTGCAGGTAAGCGGTCCGCATCAGGTGTCTGTGGAGGAATGGACGCGGATCGTCCGTTCCATGCAGGCCATCAAAATCAACAAGCAAGGAAAACCTTCCGATGCCATCGATATCGTTAAAACCCCGAGTGATAGTTGGACAAAATGGAACGAGGAACGCGATCAACGAATCGCGGAAATGTTCTCGGAGAAATGATTGATGAATCAGAAGACAAACATCCTGTTGATAGTAGCAACGTTTTTACTCGCCGTCATTATTTTTTTTGAACCTCTTCGTTTTCTTGATAATCTTTTCTATGACCTCAATTTTGCTTTTTCGCCGCAACATGCCGGCGACCAGGCCGTCGTTGTGGCTTTTGACGCCAAAAGTCTGTCAACGGTCGGCGGTTGGCCCTGGAGCAGGAGTAAAATCGCCGAAGTGGTGGAAAAAATCAACGCCTGCCGTCCGCGTGTGATCGCACTGGACATTCTCCTGCCGATCCGGGATGCCAAGGAACATAACGATCGTTTGGCCGAAGCTTTGAGTAAAGTAAAAAATTGCATTGTGCCTTTTCGCGCTGTCGAGTTTTCCACACAGACAACCAACGCCTCCCCAATCGTTACATCAAACATATACCGCTATCGTTTTCTCCGCCTGTTACATACTGATGATTTGAAAAATATATCTTTTTATCAAGTGTCTAATTTTGACAGCCCGGATACGCTTTTTTCCCGATACGCTCATTACAGCGGCTTTTTGAATATTTCCACAAGCAATACCAGTCAAAAATTGCGCGAAATCATTCATGTCGTTCGCAGTGGAGATGAATATTTTCCTTCTTTCAGTTTGTCTGCCGTTGCCGCCTATTATAATCTCAAACCTGAACAATTCACTCTGGACGGCAAGGGATATGTGTGGTTAGGCGAAGCTAAAGTGCGGATTTCGAGTCATGCGGCATCTGCGTTGATAAATTTCCGCAGCCAGGACAAACCAATCATTACGATTTCAGCGCTGGATATATTAAACGGTTCAGTGGATCGTAAACTTGTCGCGGATAAGCTGGTCTTCCTCGGCGTCGACGATCCTGCCGCCGGCGCCGACTTTTTCACCACGCCGGTCGCCTCCCAGTATCCCGGCGTTAAGGTTTGGGCTACCACGGCCTTGGATATATTTGAAAATTCCGCTATTGTCAGAGGTGGTGGATTGTTAGGACTCGGCAATTGGCTGCTCGCGTTTATCATCTTTCCCGGCCTGGTTCTCTTTTTTGGCGGCGTTCGGCGACGGTTGGGAGTGGCTTTGGGTCTCGGACTGCTTGTGATGAGTGTGCTGCTAGGTTATCTCTTATTTAAACATGTCAATTATTTCTGGAATCCCGGGCACCATTTATTTGCCTGGCTTTTCTCTCTGCTTTGGTTAGCCGCACAGAAAGCGACGGTTGAAAGCAAAATCATTGAACCGCTCATGCTGGAACCGCCTGAAGATGTTTCGGTGAAATCACCGGAACCACCTGAGGAAGATTTTGTTTTACCGTTTATACCGAAAACAACCACCGCTCATCATGTGCTTGATTCCATGATTTCAGACGTGCCCACTGTTGTGCTTAAACCCGGAAAAAATGGAGTACATGCAAGTCAGACGCTTTCAGGAGATGCTGAAAAGATCTCTGCGGAGAATTTGGCCAAATTCCAAAACGTGGGCAATGCTAAAATCGTCGGAGCGCTTGGCAGCGGCGGCATGGCCGATGTCTATTTGGTTTGGAATCCCCGCATGGAGGTGTATCGCGCTGTAAAAGTTTTAAAACCCAACCAGCCGAAAGATTTTGTGCAAAGATTCGAAACGGAAATACGCATCTTTGCCAAACTCGATCATCCGAATATTGTCCATTGTTACACAGTCGGCGAATGGCATTCTTTGCCCTATTTCGAAATGGAGTACGTCAACGGCGCACCTCTGGACGAAATTTTACATCAATGCGGTCCTTTATCAGCTGAGCAGACAGCCATCATAGGATCGCTGATCTGTCGGGCGTTGGACTATGCACACAATGTTAAATTGACGATCTACGGCAAAACCTATAGCGGCGTTGTGCATCGGGATCTCAAACCCGCTAATATATTGCTCGGTCGATCGGGGAGAATCAAACTCACCGATTTTGGCATTGCGCGGCCCGCCTCCGTCAGTCTGCATACCACCGATACCGGCAATATCGTGGGTACGCTGCCCTACATATCTCCCGAGCAGTTGGATGGCCAGGACCTGGATGCCCAGAGTGATATTTACGCTTTGGGAGTAACGATGTATGAAATGCTGTTGGCTAAAAAAGCATTTCCGCAAAAAGAAGCGGCATCCCTGATTCGCGCAAAATCGCTTGGCAAAACCGATGCTGTCCTGACCGCTTCAGACCATATACCCAAGCGCCTGGCGGACATCATTCATACAGCTATGGCGGTTGATAGACAGAAACGGTATCGCGATAGTCACAGCTTGTTGCACGAGTTGGATGCTTTTTTACATGAAAGACTGACGCGACCGGGATACGAATATCTGCTGGAACTGGTTAATCTGTATTGGAGATAGCACTGATTCCTTTTTTGATTGGTAGGTGCGAAATTTAATTTGGAGAGTTCATCATGGGTTTAAAAAACAAAGCTCAAGATATCTGGAAAAAAATTACGGATCTGGACGGCGGAGAGGAGTCGGTCAAAAATGCAAAAGACAAAGGCAGGATTCCATTTAAAGAGATTTCGCAGAAACTCAAAACGGTCATGAAAGACAATGTCGATGTGGTCGGCCGACGAATCATTATTCCCGGTTATTATCTCATCTATTGCAATGAGGCGGACCGGAAAATAAGAAGCGAAGTGGAGGAGGTTGTCTGTGAGGAACTGAAAGAAGAGCTGTACCATGAAATCCGCAAGATCAATCCCGAACAAAACAAACGCGATTTAATGATCGAGATAAAGACCGACTGCTCACTCCCGGCCGGGCAATTTCGCATTGAGCATCATATCAAGAAAACCGACGTTGAAGAAAAATCGCCTGTAGAACAAAAAGCAATCAAACCATTTTTGCCTGAGAGCCAGAGTGACTATGAGCAAACCGTCGTAGAGCGCATTCAGCAAAATCAAGTCGACGATCAGAAGACCGTGGTGCAAAAACTGAAACAGAAGGATTTATTCAAGCTCTTAATCGACTCTGGCGAAGAAACGCATGAGCTCAGCATCAGCAAGGAAACCATCACCATTGGGCGAGGGACCAAGGACGATGTCATCTTAGCCAGCCCGGATTTTTCAATTTCCAGAACCCATGCGACCCTGAGTTACAACAACAATCATTTTACCATTTTGCCTCAGGGTGTGAACGGTACTTTTCTCAACGGCAAAGAACTGGAACTGAATAAATCCGTAGCGGTATCAGCCGGCGATGAGATAAAAATCATGAACTATCGAATAAAAATTGTTGAATAATACAGTGAGCAGGCAAGCGTATGGGTTTGATCAATACCGTTGATTTTGCGATAAAAAAATTGCTTTATTCGATTTTTTGGCGATTCATCGATCCTTTGGAAACGGACCGATTGTACGGCCAGTTGCTCGATGTGCTGGAGCGAAATCTCGATGCCAGTGATCCGGAAAAGTTGATTGCTCCGGATCATTACCAGGTTTTCGTCAATAACACCATATTTATAAAACACGCTCATTCCGTCAGCAAGCTCGAGGCTGTCGTGCGCGACCGTCTGCAAAAATATGTGGCTAACAAGGATTATGAATTGCAACAGCCGAGAATCGCTCTGGAGATCACTTCCTCGGCAACCGTAGCGAAAAACAATGCGGATATCCGCTGCTGGTTTTCTCTGGAGGCGGCTGAGAACAGAGTCGGTGAAAAAGCGCTCACCCTGCAAATAATTTACGGCGAAGGCAAAGGCGCCTCTTGGTCTCTGCAACCGGGAAAAACCTACGTCATCGGTCGCCAGTCCAGTTGTCAGGTTTGTCTGCCTTATAAAAATATCTCCAAGAAGCAGGCCACATTAACCGTTCAGAACGATGGTGAAATTAAACTTGTTGATGAAGGAAGCACAAACGGCACATTTATCAACGATGAAAAGACTCCCGTAAAAGGCAGCCGTATCGTTCAACATACGGATAAGATACAGTTATGTAAAGTCGAACCTATCGTGTTGGCTTTTTTTAAGTAAATCGAGCGTCAGGCGCCCGAAAAACATCCTTGAGAAGGTTGCAAACCTTGTCAAGGATGGCGCGGGTAATTTTTCGTATTGGGAGCATTATGCTGCTTGTACTGACCATTTGTAAGTTCCTCATTCTCGCCATGCTGGCTTTCTATGTGCTGAGAATTCTTTTTTGCATTTTGAAAAATTTGCGTGGTGTTTTCACTTTTCGTTCCTATCGGGAATTTTCAGTAGTCCTCTGGATTTTCGTTTTTGCCTTTCTGGCCTTATTGGTCTATCAAAGCCGATGGCAGCTGAATAATCGCAATCCCTATTTTCTTGAAACGAAAAAACTGCACGACCCTCGTCCCTGGATTGTCGAGGTGACAACTTCAAAAGGACTGATCTATGATCGGAACCATCAGGATTCCCTCAAACTGGCCGGATACAGCAAGGCGGTCGGAAATTTGCTGCCGCGCCGATTTTACCCTTTAGGCGAAGCAACGTCGCATATTATCGGTTATTCCGATGTCGAGCGCGGCAAAGCCGGAATGGAGAAATATTATTTTAACCGTTTGATGGGCTGGACCCAATTTGATAAAGATGAAAAAGACAACTATCTCAACAACAGACATTTTCGCATTAATCCTATCGGCAACGATATAACGTTAACCATCGATTATCGGCTGCAAAAATGCGCCTACGAAGCTTTTGGCGACAACAAAGGCGCTGTTGTCGCGATTCAGCCGTCGACCGGGGATATACTTGTTCTGGTGAGTGCGCCAAGCTATCATCCTGATTCCGTAGCGGTTGATGCCGCCTGGAATCGTATCGTCAAGGATGAAGAGCATCAACGACTGTACAATCGTGCTCTGTGGGGCCGCTATCCTCCCGGTTCTACCTTCAAGGCTGTGGTGGCCTCTGCAGCGGTAGAAAAAGGATTGGATCCTGTTTGGGAGATTGGACCAGAAGGATACCTGCCGCCTGGCGTCAGAACGAAACGGGTTTATGATCATGAACGCGCCAGTTATCAAAAGCGGGGTCTGCACTGGGGTGGTTTGGGTAGAATCGATTTTACTACCGCACTTGTGAAATCGAGCAATGCCTTTTTTGCGCGCCTGGGCGTCACCGTAGGCGACACGGCCATGCATGACATGGCGTATCGGTTCGGTTTTAATCAGCCGCTCGTCTGGAATTCATCGCGACAGGAATTTTTAGAGGCTGTTAGAGCGCTGCAGAGTTCATTTCCTCCCACCGTAAACGCGCATGAACTCGCCTGGTCCTGCATCGGGCAGCAGGAGGTGTTGGCAACCCCCTTGCAGTTGGCCATGGTTGCAGCAGCCATTGCCAATAAAGGCGTTTTAATGAAACCAAAACTCGAGCTTTACGAGAAACCTCAGGAATGGCGTCGGGTCATGTCCGAAGAAACGTCCGCCAAAATGCGTAAAATGTTGCGCGAGGTGGTTTGGGGAAAAGGCGGCACAGCCTGGAGATTGAAAATGGCAGAGGTCGAATCTGCAGGCAAGACCGGTACCGCTGAGGTTGCAAAAATTATCAAACATCAAGACGGATCAGTTGAAAAAATTCTCGTAAACAACGCTTTGTTCATCTCTTTTGCCCCGGTGGAAAATCCCGTTATCGCCATCGCCGTGGTGGCGGAAGGCGCGGGATTCGGCGGTGCGGCTGCAGCGCCGATTGTCAAAGAGGTTTATAAAAAAGCATATCAATTGGGATATTTCGGCCAGGTTAAGCATGAATAGAATGAAAAGTCCGATTTTCGGGATTTGGGCTGCCATCATCATGACAGCCCTGGGCATGTTGTCGGTCTATGTCGCCGGCAATGCCAGAGGATATGATCCCAGTTTCACGGTCTTGATGCGCAACACATTGATGATGTGCGCTTTTTTAGCTGTTTATCTGCTGCTCAAACCGTTTTATAAAGGAAGTTATTCGATTCTTGTTCTTGTTGTGTTTTTGACCGGTCTCGGCTTTGTGGTGCAGTATCGGATCAGTTCAGCCATCAACGTGGATTTCCAGAAAATGCTGGTCAACCAATATTCTGCCTCTGCATTGAAAAAAATGCAGGCGGATTCTTCCGCCTTAAAATCAATAATCGCCGATACCACCAGCAAGCTTGTCCGGGAACGGAGCGTGGCATCGATTAAAAAACAGGCAGAGGAATATCTCAAGGTTGATGAATTGAAATCAAAAAAGGTGTTCAGTGAATTCATCGAAAGTGTTCCGGGCTGGTCGCGGGTGATGCTGTCCTATCTCATTTCGATATTCCTCATCGTTTATCTGGTGAGAAAATGCAGCAGCGATAAATTTATGGATTCGCTGTCCAAACCGTTCTTCTGGATAACTGTAACCATTTTTTTGCTGTTTATTTTTGTCGTGCTCAGTGAGGTAAAGACGCGCGGCCGTTTTGTTTATCAGATGACGCCCTGGGAAGCGTTTAAAATCACTCTGGTCATTTTTCTAGCAGGATTCTTTGCCAAATACAAGGATGACTTTACCAGAAAAAGACCGCATATCAAAGGCCAGGCGATTAAAAGGCTGCTCCTCCCCTGGGGTCCTTTTCTGCTCATCTGGCTCATCCCGCAATTCCTTTTTGTTCTTCTTAAAGATTTTGGTCAGGTGATCATTTATGGCGGTCTGGTGATGGTGATGATATTCGTTATCACCAAAAAATATTTTTATCTCTTCGGCGGTCTCGTGGTAACCGTATTGAGCGTCAAAATGATTTTGATGGCAGAGGGATTGTTGCCGGCGCATGTTTTACAGCGCTTTCAAATCTGGTCCAACATCTGGACTCTGCCGCTCAACGAGGCCTGGTGGAACAATGTGTATCAAATTATGAATTCATTTTTCGCCCTGGATGCCGGCGGATGGACCGGCGCCGGTTTGGGCCTGGGCTATCCGACCAATATTCCGCTGGTGGTTTCCGATTTTGTTTATGCAGCCATGGCTGAAGAGTTGGGCTTTATCGGTTGCATCGTGATCGTTGTCAGTTATTTTTCTCTGTTTATCCTCGGTATGCGCATCGCGGTTGAAGCGGATGACGATTTTTCCAGGCTTTTGGCTGCTGGTTTTTCGAGTATTCTGGCCATTCAGGTTTTTGTCAACATCGGCGGCGTGATCAAGTTGATACCGCTGACCGGCATCACGTTGCCGTTTATCAGCCGCGGCGGCTTCTCTTTCATTATTTCATTTGTCATTGTCGGGTTGTTGATGGGATTATCGCATCGCAACGGTTTAAGGTCTGGTGAATGACGAACCTGTCCATCAAAACGGCCGGCATCTCGGATAAGGGTTTGAATCCGAAATACAAGGTGAACGAAGATAGTACGCTGATCATGGAAAGGGAGCGGTTTTTCGCCGTTGCGGACGGCGTCGGCGGCGGCGACCATGGCGATATAGCCAGCCGCGCGGCTTTAAAAATTATTGCCAACGCTATCCTTAAATTTTC
>CAYLWO010000061.1:0-39997 GCA_964387285.1 uncultured Cytophagia bacterium
TCAGAATGACCCGCTAGTAGGATTGGTGGACAGCCTGTCCTTCCCCGGGCGGAATAATAGAACAGGGCCTCTTGCCCGTGTTGTGCACAACCGCACACACTGTTCATGCGGCGGTCCGATATACTGCACGGCTGGAAGCCCTTTCCTATGGTTTCGGCCAGTGATGGGAATCCCTGGGCGATCTATGTTGGCAGTGGGATTTTTTCATTCAATCACAATGGCCTGTACCGGGCAACCGGTGCGGCAACTGTCGCAGCGCGTGCATTTCTGCACATCGATGCTGTGTTTTTCATACGGTGTGAACGGAATGGCGTCCACCGGACAGCGCTGCCGGCAACGGGTGCAGCCGATGCATTTATCAGATACTACATAGCGAATCAGCGCTTTGCATTTTTTCGCCGGGCATCGGCCCTGAATATGGGCTTTATACTCTTCGTGAAAATATTTCAAGGTCGACAGCACCGGATTGGGCGCCGTCTTGCCCAGGCTGCATAAACTGCCGGTCCGGGTCATGTGCGACAGTTCTTCCAGTTTATGCAGGTCCTTGAGGTCTGCCTGGCCATTGCACAATTTTTCCATGATGTCCAGCATGCGGCGGGTGCCGATGCGGCAAAAGGTGCACTTGCCGCAGGACTGATCCTGCGTAAAACTGAGAAAATAGCGGGCCATATCCACCATGCAATCGGATTCATCCAGCACCACCAGACCGCCGGAGCCCATCATGGCGCCGACCTCATGCAGGGCTTCATAGTCGACGGGCGTGTGCGCCAGCGAAGCAGGCACGCAACCGCCGGAAGGGCCGCCGATCTGTACGGCTTTAAAGGCCAGACCGCTGCTGATGCCGCCGCCGATCTCTTCGACAATGGTGCGGATGGAAATGCCCATGGGTACTTCAATCAGGCCGCCGCGTTTTATTTTTCCCGCCAGCGCAAAGACTTTGGCGCCCTTGCTTTTGCCCACGCCGATGCGGCTGAACTGCTCTTCACCATGGCGTAAAATCCACGGCACCAGACTGTAGGTTTCGCAATTGTTTACCAGAGTCGGTTTGCCCCACAATCCTTTGTTGGAAGGAAAGGGCGGACGCAGGTGCGGCATGCCGCGTTTGCCTTCGATGGAAGCGATGAGCGCGGTCTCTTCACCACAGACAAATGCGCCTGCGCCTTCCATGATCTGCAGCTGCAGGGAATATTCACTGCCTAATATATTCTCACCCAACAGTCCCGCCTGCTCACAGATGGCCAGAGCGCGACGAATGCGCTGTACCGCCAGCGGATATTCGGCGCGAATGTAGAAATAACCTTGGTGACTGCCTACTGCCCATGCGGCAATGATCATACCCTCGATGACGCGAAAGGGATACGATTCCAACAACATGCGATCCATAAAAGCGCCCGGATCGCCTTCGTCACCGTTGCAGATGATGTATTTGATATCGTCGGGCTGTTCGCGCACAATGCGCCATTTAAGACCGGTCATGAATCCGGCGCCGCCACGGCCGCGCAAACCGCTGGCGGAGATTTTTTCAATTACTGCGGCCGGGGTCAAGGCCGTTAAACATTTTTCCAATGCCTGAAATCCGTCGGCCTCGCGATACGCAGCCAGATCCAGGGGATCGAGCACGCCGCTGCCTTCGGTGGCAATATGCACCTGCCGGCCGAGAAAGGCCTGCACCGGTTGCTCGCGCATGTCCAACGGATAACGCTTAACAGGTGCGTCGTCGTCATCGACAGCCAGGTTATCTAAAAAACGGTCGATGCGGCTCTGCCACCGTTGTCGCAATGTGGGCGGTGTGAAATGACGCAAGATAATGTCCGGCACTTCTTGCGGCTTGACCCGGCTGTAAAACACCTCGACGCCGTTTTGCGGGCAGATATGCAACAGCGGCGTCTGATGACACATGCCCACGCAACCGACCGATTTGATGCGGCAACGGATGCCGGTTTTTTGCAGCGTTTTTTCCAATGTCTCTTTGATGGCCAAACTGCCGCCGGCCACGCAACAGGAACCGAGACCGATGCGGATTTCACCGACAAAATTCTCATCCTTTGATTCCACCATGGAGGAAGCATGCTTTACACCGGCATGGCTAAAATTTTCCAGCACCCGGCTGACGCTCTCCGGCGTTACATGACCATAGGTGATCTCGTCTATGCGCACCACCGGCGCCAGCGTGCAGCAGCCGAGGCAGGCCACTTTTTGCACGGTGAATTTACCGGTCGGATCGGTATCACTTTTTTCAGGAATCTGCAGGGTGCGGTAAAAAGCATCGTGAACCAGACTTGCGCCCTTGACATGGCAGGCGGTTCCGGTGCAAACTTGAATGATGTGCTCTCCAACCGGCTGATGGCGGAATTGCATATAAAAGGAGGACACGCCCTGAATGGCGGCCGGAGTGATATCGCTGATTTCGCATACGCGCCGCAAAGCCTCATGCGGCAAATAGCGATAGCGGTTTTGCAATGCCTGCAAAATCGGAATGACGCATTCCGGTCTCTTGCCGATTTTTTCGATCAGCGCGTCGATCTCTTCCATGTGTATCTGAATATCCGGCATGCATTATTCCACAATGCAATAGAGGTTCTTTTCACTGCGCAGAAACATGATGCCGTCCATGACAGCAGCCGTACTGTTGCAGGGTTCGCCTAATGGATTTTCTGCCAAGGATTCGTATTGTGTCGCGCATTTAAATACGTGCATCAAACCGTCGCGATCCAGGAGATAAATGCGATCTCCGCAGAGCAGGGGCGAGGCGTAAAAGCCCCGGTCAAAATCCTGGTACCACAGTTTTTGTCCGCTGGCAGCGTTGCGGCAGGTTACGGTGCCGCCGCTGGTGGCAACAAAAAGCAAATTATCGGCAACCAGCGGGCTCGATACCTCTGCCAGATCTTCATCGGTCTCCCACAGCAATTTGACCGTCGGGTGGATCTCGATGGCGGCCAGACGGGAGTATTCGTTGACTACGTACACCCGGTTGTCGCTCACAGTCGGCGAGGGCGCCGGTTCGCCGCTGACGCTTTCATGGGACCAGAGCTCTTGGCCGGTGCGTGCATCATAGCCGGCGACCAGCGGGTTGGCATTGACGATGAGCTGCATGACATTATTGATTTGCGCCAGTGTCGGCGAGGTCCAGGAAACCTGTACCTGTCGCGATTGATCCCAGACCACGCTGCCGTCGTTTGTTTTAAGCGCCAGAACGCGTCCGGTGCGCGCATCGTCGAACTGTACGTACAGCAAATCCTGCCAGCTGACGAGAGAAGAACAGTGACCGTAATGGTTGTCCGGCACGCCGAGGCCTTTGCTCCAGACGATTTTGCCTGAAAAATCCATGCAGGCCAGGTCGCCGGAGGCGAAAATGGCGAACACGCGTTCCCCGTCCGTGGTCATGGTGGCAGCTGCGAATCCGGTGTCTTTGGCCACCTGCGGCATCTTGGCTACATTCGTCGGAACAGCGGTGCGCCAGAGCAGATTGCCGTTTTGCGTGTTGTAGCAATAGACCTCGCGTTGGGTCGCGTCGGCGCCGGAGATGAACAGTTGTTCTCCCCAGACAATGGGTGAGTTGAATCCGCTCAGAGGCACAGCGCTTTTCCATTTAATATTTTTACCGTTGCTGCCGTCCCAATGCAACGGCGCATTGGCGTAGAAAGCGTGGCCGTTGAATTGCGGTCCGCGGAAAGCGGGCCATTGCTTTTCCCGGGGCCAACTTTTCCGAATCGGCGTTGTTGAGACCGTTGCAGGAGCCGGTTCTTTTTTCTCTCGAGTCGTGGCGGTGGTGTCTTGCCGAACAACAGCGGCCGGCGGTTCAGGCTGTGGCTCTGGCGGTTGTTCTTTTATTACGGGTGTTTGCGAGATCGTTGGCGGCGGGAAGCGCAATGCGCTGTACGATGACCATCCGGCCAACAGGGAAAGGAAAACAAAACTCACTGCACATGCAACCAGAACGCGAGCAGATTTCTCATTATGGGTTTCGGGAATTTTTCCCAACAAGGCGGGATCGGCAATCTGTTGCGTACAACTCCTTTTAAACTTGCCGGCTATCAGCCATATGACCGCGGCGATCAGCAGCAACAGGCCGCCGCTGCGTATCTGCCATTGCCGGGTGAAAAAAGCCTTGCGCGCTAATAAATCCAGATTGCGCACCTCTTCACGCAAGGCCTCGTCCTGGGGATTTTCAGCCAGGCGATTAAGCAATTGCTGCATGACATTCGAGTTCAGGGGATCCTGATTCCTGGTAAGCATAAAATTCACCAGCAGCAACAGGCCGAACAAAACGAGAAAGAGGGCGGCGATTTGTTCGACGCGGTGCAGGAATAGCCATCGTTTCAGGGCTGTGTCGGAATTCATAGGCGATCCAGAAATTTCCATTTATGTTTCGTTGTGTTGGCTGCGGACAAAAGCTGCAGGCGCCGATCCGCTTCCACCGGACAGTCGGCAAAACAACGGCCGCAGCTGAGGCATCGGCCGTGATCCGCGATATAATCTATTTGCCGGCGTGTTCGCATCAACGTGATCAGTTTCAAATGAATGATCATGAGCAGAAAGGCGCCGAACCAGCGGCTGCCGGTCTTGAAATTTTTTTGAATCGATTGCGCTTCCTGATACAATTGTTCGATGGGCTTGCCGGAGCTTCGAAAAGCTTTGCTCTCCAGAGTTTCGATCTGCAACACGCCGGCGTCCTGTTGATGGATCGTTTCAGCCAGTTGTACGGTCGGGTGAACTCGGGAGAGCGGCAGGTGCAGGAGAGAACCCAAACCGGCGCCTATGATTATGGTCAGCGGCAGCGCGGCCAACAGCCACCCCAGTTTACGCTTGCGATTTTCTTCTGGTTGCGCAGACTCTGGCGGATTGATGGCGCCGAACGGGCAAGAGTTTTCGCACAGCCGGCACTGTACGCAATTTTGCGGGGTGATGGTCACGTTGCGCCGGCTCAGGCGAGAAGTCCAACTCAATAATATGCCGTAGGGACATAAGAATCGGCAGTAGGGTCGTGCAATAAAAATCCCCAGTCCAAGAAATAACAGGCCGAACAGAACCATGTTTAGGCCGGCGTTCAGGCGGAAAAAGCCGATGAAGGGATCGAAGCGGCAAACAAGAAAGGCCGATTTGGTCGCGACAAACAGCATGGCGAGACCGAGCCAGGCATAGGGTATGACGCGCAACGCTTTTTCCAGCCAAAGCGGAACTTGCACCGGTCGCAGCGCAAACAGATCCTGCAAGGCGCCCAGCGGGCACACGGCAGCGCAAAAAGCGCGGCCCCAAAAAAGAGAAAAAATCAACGGCAAAGCAAAGAACAGGACCACAATCCAGGGTACAACATAACCCGGATCGATGAACGCCAACAGCATGTTTTGTATACTACCGACAGGACAGATGCAGCCCTTGCGCCAGAATCCGAAATAAAACAGCGAAAAGATCATGAGTAAAAACAGATGGAATCGCGATCTTTTTTTGATTGAAAAATAACTTGCTAGTCCCAAGGCCGCAGTCAGAGCGAGTACGTCTAATATGTCCAGAGCCGATGAGCGCGCCGGCGGCGTTGTGGTTTGCGGCAGTTGATGGCCGGTTTCAAATTGCGGTCTGGGAAATCGCTGCACCGGGCTCTGTCCTGGCGAAATATGCCAAAACAGTACAAGTAATAATATGGTTAATTGCCTGGTCATGATTTTTGTACAACTCCGCGAATCAGATAGGGTTGATCTGCCGGCACCCGTTTAAATGCATTGCCGGGACACATGACGGCAATGGCGCATTCATTACAACGCACGCATCGATCATGACGGATTTGCAAATGCAGAGAGCCGTTGCCAAAGGAGCCGCATCCCTTGACGCATTTGGCGCAACCGATGCACAGCGCTTCATCGATGGCGTATTCGAAATAGGGATCTTCGATAAATTTGCGCTGTATGGCTTTGGTCGGACAGAGCTGATTCTCTGCGGCTGTGTCCAGTTGTCTGGCATTGGGTTGGTGGTAGCCGCCGCACAGTTTGCAATAACCGCACATGGCAAAGGCGTGGACGCATTTGACCGCTGAAGGGGTGAGCACGCATTCCGTGGCGCAGCGGCCGCATTGGGTGCAGAGATCCGGATCGATTTGCCAGACCCAATTTTGCCCGGCGCTGCGTTTGAGACTGACGCCGGCAATGGCGGCGACCGTGGTCAACGATCCGATTTGCAGGAATCGGCGACGCGTTGTTTTTTTATCGGCCATGTTGCACCTGTGTCCTTTTGTGTTCCAGCGCTTGCGGTTGATCGCACTGTCTGATTTTAGCGCATTGATCGCAGGGTGTGTCTGACCGACAGGGCGCGGTCAGGCTTTTGTGTATCTGCCCGGCTGCAGCTGCTCCTAAAGCGGTTATGGTTGTATACCGCGCCATGGCTTTGATAAAGTCGCGACGATTGTTGCTGGACATCAAATGTCCCCTACTTAACTGTATTACGTAATGTTTTTAGCGCAAAATGGCAACAAAATCTTTGAGCAGCACACCTTCTTGCAATGGAAAAAAATAACGCCATTTTTCGCTGCTGTTTTTTCGTTTGTTTGCAGTTCTGCTATGCTAGGCATTTTCAGCCAATCTCCTGCTCATCCGCAGATGACGCAGATGTTCGCAGATAACATTCGGATGGCGACTTTTCTGCGTCTATCTGCGCAATCAGCGGATTATTATACTATTAATTCCAGTTTAACTGGGTTGGGAATTTGATGCAAACACCCTGACGCATTTCCGCGCCGGATCCAGAACGTATATATGATCATCCTGATCCACTGCCAAATCCAAACCCACTGTGCCTTCGTCAAACTGCTCCGGCCCGGCAATCACAGCGCGCAATTTACCGGAGGGATGATATAATTTGATGCGCGCCAACCCTTTTTCGCTGGTCACGAATGAACCATCTTGCAACATAGCCAAATGCGTCGGATTGCAGCAACCGCAAAATCCTTCATCCGTAACACCGGATTCACCCCAAAAGGCGCGCCGAGTGCCGCTCTCCGTATATTGTTCGACCGTATGATTGCCCGGATTCACCACCCAGAGTTGATCGTCCATATCCACCAGCAGGTCGAAAAAAGGACTGGGGATGATAAAACCGGGTACGTTTTTCAGACTGTCCTTGACGCCTATGCTGCTTAATAATTTCCCCTGTTTATCATAACGGTGCACCAAGCGCAGCCCGGCGTCAGCCGCAAATAGAAAATTTTCTGATATGGCCAGAGAAGTCAAATAGCTTTCGGCTTGCAACACCGGCCACTCTGATTTTTTTCTGCCGGCGTAATCATAAACCGTGATATGATCTTTATAGCCCGCATAGACAAGTTTTGCATCCGGCGCAGTCAGACCGTGAATGGCGTTGTCAAGGTTGATGCGTGCTTTTTGATGGCCGTCTTTTGTCAGGATGAAAAGCATGGAATCAGCGGCCACATACAAGACATCGCGCGGATCCAGGGCCAGAGCGGTCAGTCGCTTGCCGGCAATCGGGATCTGTCTGATTTCTTTGTATACGGGCAAGCCGTCTGAAGCGGGTGTAGAGTCGACGCGATATTCGTACGGATTGGGTTTATGACGGCGCGCCGGGGACAGGGTGTCGATGGCCAGATAAATCAGCAACGCCACTACAACCGCAAGACCGAGAATGGCAAAGAGTTTTTTAATATTTTCAAGCATTGGATTAGAATTCTTTTAATATACAATGGACAACAGTGTTTAGGCTGTCATTTTCCCAAATCCACACACACCATTTTTTTGGCATCGCGCGCGATCAGCCGCGTTCCGGCCAGAGCCAGGGGTCCCCAGGCGTCCGGCCCATCGAGAATTTTGGCTTTGGCCAAAGGATAGTAGCCGTTTCTGGCAGCGCGGATCATGGTCAACTCGCCTTCATCGCTGAGGATGATAAATTTTTTATCCGCTAAAATAAACGGCCCCATGCCGAAGCGTTCGGTTTTGCCGCTGGTCCATACGAATTTTGTTATATCATCGGGATTGCAGCAAACGAACTGATTTCTGACTGCACCGCCATCCTTGGGCATGATGGCAAACAGCAGACCTTGATAAAAAATGGGCGTCTGTTGTTCAGAAGCCAGCCCTTCGGCAGGTTTGACGGTTTGTAAAACCTCAGTAGAAAATCCGTTTTCTTTTTTACTGATGCGTATCATCATGCTGCCGGCGCCATATCCGGCTGTGAGAAAAATGCGGCCATCGGGCATGATCACCGGCGAGGGCGCGACCACAGAGTGATTCCATGCGGAACATTCCCACAGAATCTTGCCGCGATCCGGGCCGTCTGCCGCCACGCCGGCGACGCCGCCGACCGCGCTGTAAACATACATGCGCCGGCCGCTGAAAGTCATGATCATCACCGAAGAATGGGACATCTCCCATTTATGCGGATTCGGCGTTTGCCAAATCACTTTGCCTCCAGCCAGCCCTACGCCCATTATTAAGTCCGTACCGGCTGGTGCGATCACTGCAACGGTGTCGTCGATCAACGGGCATTGTCCGGTATACCACAGCGGTTCCTTGGCGCCGTAATCTTTGACCAGGTCCAGGCCCCAGCGCAAAGCGCCGGTTTTACTGTCTGTGCACATGACATGACAGCGCGGTCCGATGCTGACCACAAAATCTTTTGTTACGGCCGGAATGGTGCGCGACAACCCGTGATTGCGTTTCATGGGCACCTGATACCAGCGTCGCCACAACTCGCGGCCGTCGGACAAAGAAAAACAGCGCAATGCGTCAGCCAGACGTGTTTCGTCATAATCCAGAACATACACCCGCCCCTGATGCACCGCTGCAGCGGCATGGCCCTCGCCCAGTTCAATGGTCCACAGTTTTTGGGGTCCCTGGCTGCCCCAGGAATCAGGCAGATTGTTTTTTTCTGTTGCGATATTATCCAATTGCAAGCCGCGAAACCGTGGCCAGTCGCCTGGATGCAAAATGGTAATCGGATCGAACTGATCGAAATATTGGCCGATGGTCACCGCATTGGCAGAAACCGCGAGATCGGTCGGCGCGCCGTCCATACCCGGCAGGGCTGGTTGCAAGTTGGCTGTGGGATCGTACCGGCCCCACCACACGATTCCGGCTAGTGCTGTGAGCACCATTAAAACCGTCGACCATTGTTTGATGCGGTTGTTCATTTATGCCGAATGTCGTAGACCATCATGGATTCGCCGTGGCGAATATACAGGCGACCGTCGCTGATCACCGGGTGAGCCCAGTGCGGACCGCTGCCTTTGCTTATATTAAAGGTGCTGATGATTTCAAAAGCTTTTGGATTTGGCTTTACCAGAGCGACTGTGCCTTTTTTTTCTTCATAGCAATACAACAGGTTATCGGCGCTGATAATAGAGCCCTTGCAAATCCATTCGGTCTCATACATGACGCGACCGGTTTGCCAATCCAGACATGTCCACCGGCCTGCCCGATTATCAAGCCAATTGGCGCCATAGATATAACCGTCAACCAGGACCACGCCGCCGACGTGTACATCCAGCGTGCTGTCGATCCAGGCGCGCGTAAAACTGCTGCCGTCAGCGGAGAGACGCAACAATGTGCTCTCATTATCATAGCCGCTGGTAAAATACAGGGCGCCGTCATGATAGAGCGGCGAGTTCGGATTGATGTCTTTGGGATCTTTTTGATAATCGCTGAAATTATCCTGCCAGATCAATTTGCCGGTTTTTGCGTCCAAAGCTACAGCCGAGTTTGCCAGTTGCGTGACCAGCATGCGTTTGCCCGCCCATTCTACCAGAATGGGCGAGCAAAAACTGGCCTTGTCACTCAATTCTTTGCAAGTCCAAACCGTTTCACCGGTCATTTTATTCAGCGCCACAATGCCGGCTTCAGGCCCTCCGGGCGTGCAATAGACCAAATCCCCATCCACCAGGGGCGATTCAGAGATGCCCCAGCGATGATATTCGCCTTTAAATTTTTCTACAGCATGCACCGTCCATTTTTCGGCGCCGGTCTTTGCATCCAGGCATGCCAATTGGCCCATGCCGCTGACAACATAAAGCCGGTTTCCATCAATGGTGGGCGTGGTGCGTGTTTCCGGGAAAGAGCTTTTCCACGCCTGACCGAACGGTTTTTTCCACAATAATTTACCGTCGAGGCTAAACGCGTACAGCACGTCCTCTTTATCCACTTTGCCGGTGATATAGATGGCGCCGTTGGCGATGGCCGGAGAAGAGTAGCCCTTACCCAGACTGTCGGTGGACCATAAAAGAGGGGGGCCTTCCTTGGGCCAGGAGGTCAGGAGATTAGGCTCGGGAAAAATGCCATCGCGATGCAGTCCGCGCCACTGCGGGCTGTCGGCGGACCAGAGATTTTGTATAGTAAAAATGATTAGAAAAAGAAATGCTTGTTTCAGCAAATGGGACTCCTTGGTGTTCGACAGGTTTCTACCTGCCAAAGTCAATTGATGATGGTTTCTGGAATCGAAAACGGCAGACCTTCTAATGACACTTGGATGTATAAGGGGATTGCTTCACTCCAGCGTAAATCATCCCCTTTGTCAGCAACCGTAACTCCGTTCGCAATGACACGGTTTTTGTGCTAGGGCAATCGCGCAATATTATAAACCAGCAGCACATTGCCGTGACGGACATAGAGCTTTTTATCGGCGATGACCGGATGCGCCCAATGCTGATCAGTGCCCTCGGTGATGCGCACCGAACTCAATACCTGAAATGTCCCAGGATCCGGTTTGACCAGAGCCAGTTCGCCGCGTTCCGTGTAGCAATACAGCAATCCTTCCGCACTGATTACGGCGCCGCGCGCCAGCAGATTGGAGGAGTATTTTGTTTCACCGGTCTGCCAATCCACACAATGCCATTTGTTTTTATATTGGCCGGCGCCATAGAGATAACCATCCACGAAAACATAAGCCCCGATTTGACAATCCATGATTTTATTTCGCCAGAGTTCCTTCACCGAGGCGCCGTCTGCGGACAGTTCCAGCTTGACGCCACCGGTGCCGTAACCGCTGACGGCAAAAATGCAACCGTCCTGATACAACGGCGTATTGGGTTGCACATCCCATTCGGTGGTGTGCGGATGCTTCCAGACCAGTTTGCCGTTATCCGCATCCACGGCCACAATATTTTTTGCGGTCATGGTGACCACCAAACGCCGTTTACCGTGTTGCACAAGTATAGGAGAGCAATATCCTGCTTTATCGTTTGCGCTTTCGCTTTGCCACACGGTCTTGCCGGTGTTGCGATCCAAGGCCGCCACACAGGTTTTAGGGCCGCCAGGCGTGCAGATGACATGATCGCCGTCCACCAGCAGATTCTCCACCATGCCCCATTGGATGACTTCGGCGCCAAAGGTCTTTACCAGGTCCACGGACCAGAGAATGGCGCCCTTGGCAGCATCTAAACAAACCACTTTGCCTTTTGCGCTTTCCACGTACAACTTGCCGTCGACCACAGTGGGCGTGCAGCGGCTGCCGGGAAAATCGCCGTCCCATTCCGGGCCATAGACGGTTTTCCATAACTGTTTTCCGGATGCGTCAAAGGCTAAAACCTGACCCTGGTCTTCCATCATGCCGGTGACAAACACTTTGCCATCAACGACAGCAACAGAGGAATAACCCTTGCCCAAATCCGCCGCTTTCCATAAAAGTTTAGGTCCTTGCGCCGGCCAGCTCATGAGCAAGCCGGTGTCCGGGTAATGGCCGTTGCGCTGTGGGCCGCGCCATTGCGACAGAACGGCTGATTGTGCAGAGTAGACTAGTACTAAAAGCAAGCAAAAGGCGCAGAAGGTTTTTTTCATACTAACTCCTGTTTTTTCTAATACCTGGATGATCTGATAAAGATGTTGATGTTACATATATACGCTTTGGTTACGAGTTGGTTCCGATTATGCAAAGAAGAAAATATAATGAATTATCGTCATAAACTAAAGGCAAATTATTCGGTTTGGATTGGTTAGCTGGATTTTTCGGGAAAGATAAAAAGATTTCAATTTTGCTGCTAACTTGTCGCGACTCGACAATGGCAGGCCCTCTAATAACACGTGGGTGTAAAAGGGGATTGTCTCACTGCGGCGCAGGTAATGCCCTTTGTCAGCAACCGGGACCAGGTTCGTAATTAATGCCAGTATCCCAGCAGCAGATTCAGCGTCAAGGCATAATAATTGGCTTTTTTGGTAATACCCGCATCAAAGCTAAAACCTAGACCCAGTGCCTGGCGAAAGTGGACGAATACTTGCACTTTGCCCTGGAAACCGGCATAAATATTTGATGTGCTGGAATAATGGCTGCCGATATCGCTTGTGTAATGCCATTTATTAAGGCTGGCGCCTAGAGAGAAAACCATTTCCTGGTACTTGCCGAAAAACGATTTTCCAAAAAGTAAGAGCACGCTGTTGGAGGAAGTCGATTCACTATAACCAATGGCCTGAGCGCCTGCTGAGAGAACAACTCCTTTTCTTCTGAAATGCAAGGCCAGGTCTCCGTTTATACTTTCGCTCCAATGTGATCCGCGCGAATAGCTGCCGACGCCGACGCCTGCACTCAACCATATCGCATAGGGGGCCGGTTTTTGCCTTGCGAAACGCGGCTCATCATGAATTCCATAATGACCTTTGCTCGCCTCTTTGGCCGCGCTGCGATATTTAGCGGAATGGTCGCTCCGGGGCGCTTCAATGTATAGTCCCCAGCCATTCTTTAGAAAAATCTCGTTGATGGATTTTATGCTAAAGGGCAAAATTTTCCATATATGAACCCGGCTTGAAGAGTCTTGCTGCATCTCGATTTCAGCCTGAAAAGTCCGCCCCTGCAGCAAACGTTCGGCGGATTTATAAACCTTCAGGGCAAAATTGCGTTTGCATGAATCAGTATCGCTTATCGAAAACGTCTGTACATTGCTGAGCGAAAGCGCCGTGCCGTTCTGGGTTATAAACAAGTTGGCATCTTTGACCTTGATGATTTTAATTTTGTCCGCAGCTGGGGCTTGTTGGCTTGCCGGCAGAACAAGGAGAAAAAATGCAAATGTTTTAAAGGAGGTTTTCATTTTTTTCGTTATCAGTGTACTTGTTTTAAATAAATACTGAGAACAGCTAAAGAATTGTTAGACCAACTTTTAATAATATTTTGGCTGTAAAAGGGGATTGCTTCACTCCAGCGTAGAAAATCACCTTTGTCAGCGATTGTGCCTGCGTTCGCAATGACACGGTTTATGGATTATTGTGGTAATCATGGCCTATATGCCCTATTTTATTCACAATGACGCGCTCACCTGATTCATCAACGCCGTAAAATTATTTCACTCTTAATTTGAATTTTTTTTTATTTAACAGACAACACCACCACAGCGCAGCGACGCTGCAACGGCACCTGCATGCGCATTTGGTCTTTTTCAACAAAAACAGGTAATTGCCGCTGTGGCAAGTCGCCGGGATACGTGGCTGTACACGAGATTAATTTCTCAGCAGAGATTCCCTTGATAACGATTTGCACGCTGGCTTCGAGACCATGGATCACCGGAATGACATAATTTGCGTCTGTTTGAAAAATATTTGCTTTGGCTTTATAGTCGGTTACCTCGACGGCGTGCGGCGTCAGCACCCATTTTTTACCGACCAATAGACGAAAGAGCGGGCCATAATCCAGATAGTATTTCTCCGCCCACGGATCAGGTTCGATGGTGTGATCGTTGCCTGGAAAGGGCGCAGTGGGAAAAGCGCCGACATAGAGATGGTGCTGCAAGTAACCGTCCGGATCGTTTTGCAAATCCGCGACGCTGGCAGTCCAGGCCAAGTAGGGTTTGTTGATGGCCAGAAACGCGGACAGGTTGAGATTATAACCGATCTGCCCGAATTCGTTGTAAATGCCGTCGATCTGTTTCATCAGTTCCAATCGGTTGATGTGCGGATTGCAAAAGATGACCTTGTTGGCGTCATGCCACAGCGGTCCCATACGGTCCAGCAATCCAAGCCAGGAAAAGTACAGACTGGCAGCCGGCCGATCGCCAATCCAACTGACGCCGTCGTCGCGCCGGCTGTTGTATTCAGCCAGCCAATCCATACGATCGATGCAAATGCCGTCTGCTTGAGGAAACATATCAAGATGACGTTGCGCCTGATCTAACAGAAAATCCGCATAGGCCGGGTCGGCGCAATCGGTGACAATGGCGGTTCCCCAGGTAAAATAGGGATGATCTTGCACACCGGCCTGCGGCTGCATGTGTTGTTCCGGAGTGCGGTCGCCCCAACCGCCGGCTGTTGGACCGTTGTGTTGGCTGCCGAACAGGATGGCGTTGTGTAATCGCTCATGGAGAAAAGCGTTGGCGTTCTGCCACAGCTCTGCCGGACGTTTATACGCCGGCGCCGGATACAGAATGTCGGCGCCAAATTCGGTGACGTTAAAATAGTTCAGAACATGAAAACCCTTACTCTTCATGGCAGCGCTATAGCGTGCCATCTGCTCGATGGAAGTAAGGGTGATCGGTTGTTTTTTATCGATTCTAAAACGCTGCCATTTTTGTTGCGTATCGTTGATCGGCGGAATGAACATGCCCATATAGGGAAAATCGAAACTGGCCTTCCAGTTCACCAATCCGCCCATGCGATGATATTTTTCCACATCGAATGGTCCTTCATAACTGGAATAGAGGCCGCAACCGGCAACCTGGCCGGCATTCACGTTCGGCGGATCAAAGAAACCCGGGTATTGATTTTTCATCCAGGCCAGCGCCGGCCGCCAATCCGCTTCATGGGGGATGAGATTCATGTTGAAGCGCAGGGTTTTGTTTTTCTGTAAACGATAATCACTGCGGATCAACATACATTGACCTTGCGACGTGGTGAGCAGAGCCAGATTTAACAAGGTGTCCAGCGGCGAGGCCACGAGCGACCATCCGGTATCTTTATCAGGATAAAGCACGGAAAACATGGGCAAAGCGAAACCGCCGCCTAACCAGTGGTGGCCGCCATAAACCAGATGCAGATCACGAAAATTTCTGTTTTGCAGAGGATCGCGCCATTCTTTGTACACTTTACCGGCGTTTTGGGTGGGCCGGGTTTGATCAGGATCGCCCCAGGCTGTCCAAAAGCGCGCCGAGCTTACCTCCTCTGCCGTACATAGGGTTTGCAGGGGCACC
Organism: uncultured Cytophagia bacterium; assembly: GCA_964387285.1. Classification (GTDB taxonomy): domain Bacteria; phylum Zhuqueibacterota; class Zhuqueibacteria; order Residuimicrobiales; family Residuimicrobiaceae; genus Anaerohabitans. The sequence continues at coordinate 15,098 of CAYLWO010000061.1, forward strand.
GTAAAAGTTGTCTCAGTTTGCGATTGCCATTCCACCTGCCATCTGATTCCGTTTGCAGCAATGGAAAAGGTTTCCACGCAAATCAGCGTGCGCTGCAGAGAATCTGTCAAGACCGTGCGATGCATGATGGCCTTGTCCTTTTTTTGCCAGCGACTTGATTGCTGGTGAAATCCCGGTATGGCCTGGGACACTGATAATTTTAACGGCGTATGCAGATTTTCAGTATAAATGGTTAATAAGGAGCGTTCGGCATCGACCTCTACGGCGATGCCTTTGTCGCTGATTGCTGTTTTCCGCCCCGATAAGCATGACAATATGCATGTCAGCAGGAGCGGAAGAATGAGGACGTTTTTTTTTAGTTTCATGAAAATTCCTATCTCAGATAAACTGGAATTAAATGTCGGACGCCTCTGGAGGCAGTCGAAAAATTAGTTTCGGTTCAGCCATCGATTGTTTTGGCAGGCTGAAGAATCTATCAACGCACCGGATTGCATTCTTGCCCGGATTCTGTTCGTCGATAGATGTTTCGGCGATTAAAGATCATCGAGGAGTCCAATGCCTTGTGCATTTTGTTACTCAGCATGACAACCAGTGTGTTTATCGCCAAAGCCCGGCCCCTTTATGATGCTGCAGTTTTTGCGGCAACTCTGTTATGGAACACCCGGGGTCGTAAAAAGCGCGCCGCCGGGGTTTTATGCTCGTCAACATATCCGTGGCAGCAACTCTCCGGCCGGCCATTGTAACAGCCGCCAGGCGCCAAGGGAGGTTTGCATGCTCACCCGGCCTGGCTGACCATGAGTGACCTCTCCGATTATGGCAGCCTTTGAATTAAAAGAGCGCATGGTTTTAAGCGCCGGCAGGGCTTTGGCAGCAGAGACGATGGCGATGAACACTCCTTCATTGGCGAGATGAAGCGGATCCAGTCCCAACAAACCGCAGCCGTTGGCCACGGTCGCCGGCACCGGAATCTGGTCTTCAAAAATGCGCATTTCGACCGCTGAGGCGCGCGCTAATTCGTGCAAAGCCGCAGACACGCCGCCGCGCGTGGGATCGCGCATCGCATGCACCTCGCCGCCGCATTCGCCGAGCAAAGCATGCGACACCTGATGCAGCGCTGCCGTATCGCTGATCAGATTGCCCAATTCCAGTCCGTTTCTCTTGGCCAACACAGCCAGTCCGTGACAACCGATCGGACCACTGAGAATGATTTTATCGCCCGGCAACAGATGTTGCGGATCGATGCGATAGTTATGCTCAATGATGCCGATTCCCGAGGTGTTGATGAACAATTGGTCCGCCTTGCCGTGATCAACAACCTTGGTGTCGCCGGCCACGATTTGCACATCTGCAGCTGCGGCAGCCCGCGCCATGGATTGTACAATTATTTCAAGATCGTTTATGGCCAACCCCTCTTCAAGGATAAAGCCGACGCTCAGATACAACGGTCTGGCGCCGCTCATGCACAGATCGTTGATGGTGCCGTTCACCGCCAGATCGCCGATATTTCCGCCAGGGAAAAAAATCGGTTGCACAACAAAACCGTCCGTGCTGAAAGCGATCCGCTTTCCCGGCATGGCCAGGGTGGCCGAGTCTTCCATCTTGCTCAAATAGGGATTGTCAAAATGTTTGTGATACAACTCTTGAATCAAATCGTCCATGATGCGACCGCCGCTGCCGTGACTCATTTGAATGATATTGCGATGCTCCAGCGGCAGCGGACATTCCGGGTTGACATTTTCTATCATAATTTTTCCCCCATTAAGCAAATGGTTCTGCATGGTATTGGTAATAGGCCGCACACGCGCCTTCGCTGGAAACCATGGCAGCGCCCAGCGGTGATTGCGGCGTGCACTGTCGGCCAAAGGCCGGACATTGCGGAGGTTTTTTTAATCCCTGCAAAACCTGGCCGATGATGCACACCGTTGATGGCAAAGCCGGCTGGTCCGGCAAAGCAAAGACCGTTTCCGCATCATGCCCGCTGTATTCATCCCGCAGCTTTAATCCACTGGCAGGTATCATGCCCAGACCGCGCCATGTCCGGTCGCAAATCCTGTACACTCGATTGATCTGTTCCTGAGCGCGCTGATTGCCCAGTCTGCTGGCCACGCGTTCATACGCATTGACCACCTGATGCTGATTTTGTTCCAGCAAAGTCACGGCCTGCAGGATGCCCTGCAATAAATCCACCGGTTCAAATCCGGTTATTACGATCGGCACATGAAAATATCCGGCCATGGCCTCATAAGCCTGCCAGCCCATGACGCTGCACACATGACCGGCAGCAAGATAGGCTTGCACGCGATTGTGCGGCGAGGCCAGCAAAGCTGCCATGGCCGGCGCCACCAGCACATGCGCAACCAGCATGGAAAAATTATGCACACCTTGTCGCTTGGCTAACCAGACCGCCATGGCCGTATTGGGCGCAGTCGTTTCAAAGCCGACGGCAAAAAAGACCACTTTTTTTTGCGGATGGTTCTTGGCCAGTTCCACAGCGTCCAAAGGCGAGTAGACGATGCGCACGTCGGCGCCTTGAGATTTCGTTATTAATAAATCCTGTTTCGATCCGGGAACGCGCAGCATATCGCCAAAGGTGGTGAAAATGACTTCCGGTTGACCGGCAATGGCAACGGCCTGATCGATCTTTTCTATCGGCGTCACGCACACCGGGCAACCCGGACCGTGCACCAGCTCCAACTCTTTGGGCAACAAGTGATCAATGCCGGCAGCGAGCAGATTGTGCGTCTGCCCGCCGCAAACTTCCATGATGACCCAGGGCCGTGTTTGGATTCGTTGCAGCCGGGATAATAGCGACCGGCCAATCTCCGGATGACGATAAGGAGCGCTCGGATCCATTTCAGAGCTCCGCAATGGGCGTCGGCCGGTTATTCAGAACATCCTGCCAAAGTTGGTGGAATTCGGCAACCTCCTCTTCGTTGACCAGATTGATGGCAAAACCGGCATGCACCATAACGTACTGGCCGACTTGAACGTCCGGTACGTATTCCAGGCATGCGGATTTTATCACGCCGCCGAAATCCAGGTCAGCCATGAGAACGCCGTCCTGTTTTTGCAGACGAAGGATTTTACCGGGAACTGCGAGACACATAGATCTCCCTAATCAATTAATGCAAAAGCGAACACGGATCGAACGGATTCACAATCGCCCGTTATCAATGTTTTTTTCCATTTGTGCGTTTGCAATCATAACCTGACCCAACGCCAATCCGCCGTCATTGGTCGGCACGAGCTTGTGTGTGAGTACGTTAAAGCCATTTTGTTGCAATCGGTCGTACAATCGTTTAAACAATAAACGGTTTTGAAAAACTCCGCCGCTCAGTGCCACAGTTGCAATGTCGGATTTTTGCCGCGCTGAGCAAACGGCTCGAACCAAAAGATCGGCCAGAGTATTATGGAATAATGAGGAAATGCAGGATCGCTCTCTGTTTTTTATCATATCTTCAACCAGACGTTTAATCAGTGATCCGGTAGCCAGTGCGCCCTGATCCGGTATAGATAGAGGGTAACAGTCTGTGATGTTTTCATCTGCCGTCATTTCCAATTCCATGGCCGCCTGTGCTTCAAACGTTGTTTCCTGGCGGATGTCCAACAGCGCCGCAACAGCGTCGAATAAGCGACCGCAACTGGAGGTGAGTGGAGCGTTGAGCTTTTTATCTATCATCTGCATGATGATGGCCAATTCCTGATCAGAATGATGATGCAGAAAAGGCAAAGGCAGGGCCGTGAATTCTTTGCCAAAAGCCGCATACAGCATACTGACGGCCATGCGCCAGGGTTGTTGCACCACGCAATCACCGCCCGGCATAGCCGTCGGTTGCAGCCAGGCAAATCGCTCATACGCATGCGCATCGCCGATAAGCAGTTCGCCGCCCCAAACGGTTCCGTCGTCTCCATAACCGGCGCCGTCCAGGATAACGCCGATGCAAGGTTCGGTGTACAAGTTTTCCGCCATGACCGAAAGCATATGGCTGTGATGGTGCTGGGCGGTTAACACGCATTTGTTTTTTTGCTGCTGCGCCCACTGTGTGGCCAGATATTCCGGATGACGATCACAAACCAAAATTTTTGGTTCTATTTCTGTTAATTGCTTCAGGCGCTCGATCGTTTGGGTAAAAGCCGTCAGAGTTGCAGGATTGTTCAAATCACCGATATGCGGACTGAGAAATACCTGGCGGCCATGAGCCAATGCAATGGTGTTTTTCTGTTCTCCGCCGCAGGCGAGGATGGGTTGCGGTAATTCACGGGCCAGCCTGATCGGCGCCGGCGCATAACCGCGAGCACGCCGCAGTAAACAGGGCTGGTCCATAACCACCATCGTGATAGAGTCGTCGCAGCGGTGCAAAATATCGCGATCATGGAGCAGAAAAAAATCAGCGATGGTCCCCAAACGATCCAGCGCTTCGTCATTGCCGATGCAAATGGGTTCATCGCTTAGATTACCGCTGGTCATGACCAGCACATCGCAGGGACCGGACAGCAACAAATGGTGCAGCGGCGTGTAGGCCAGCATCATGGCCAGATATCGATTGTCGGGCGCAACATGGGGAGAAATGCCGTTATCCGGTTTGGCGCGCAACAAAACAATCGGATGCGCCGGCGATTGCAGCAATTCGTCTTCTGTTGCATCCGTATAAACATAATTTTGCAGAACTGTTTTGTCTGCTGTCATCAGGGCAAACGGTTTTTCCTGCCGGCCCTTGCGTTGTCGCAGGGTTTGCACGGCCGCGTCGTTTTTCGCGTCCACGCACAGATGAAATCCGCCGATGCCGCGCACGGCGATGACGGCGCCCTCGTGCAACCGAAGCCGGAGAAATGGAAAAATATCCGTTACAAAAATCTCTTTGCCGTCAGCCCGACAAAGCGTCAAGCGGGGACCGCATTCCGGACAGGAGATGGGCTGCGCATGAAAGCGGCGATTTTGCGGATTCTCGTATTCCATTCTGCACTGCGGACACATGAGAAAGACGGCCATGGAGGTATAGGGTCGATCGTAGGGCATGGCGCGGATGATGCTGTAGCGTGGACCGCACTGTGTGCAGTTGATAAAAGGATATTGAAAACGACGATCTCGCGGATTATTCATCTCCGCCAGACACTCATCGCAAATGGTGATATCAGGCGAGACGGCCGTTGCGGTTGCCCGCGTGTGCGCGCTCTGATGTATGACAAAAGAGTGTTCATCTTGCGGATCGAGTGTTTCGGATTCCTGTCGTGCTATTCTCGCCAGCGCGGGCGGTTTGTATGCGAGCCGCTCTTGAAATTTCTGCAAAGCCTGCAAAGGTCCTTGCACCTCGATGAGCAATCCCCAGGAGACGTTTTGTACGAAACCGGTGAGGCCGAACTCGTGGGCCAGAGTATGAACAAAGGGGCGAAAGCCCACGCCCTGGACCATGCCGTACAGTTTTAAGCGAATACGTCTCATGGGAATTTTTTTTGTATCAGTTCCGTCACCCACTGCAGCCAGTCATTCATTCCCTCTCCGGTACGACAGGATAATTCGAATATGCGCAGACCCGGATTGATCGAGAGACTGTTCTTTTTTACCCGTTCCATATCGAAATCCGACAAGCCCAGGAGATCGATTTTATTGATAACCAATACCGAGGCGCGGCGGAACAGCGCCGGATATTTTAACGGCTTGTCGTCGCCCTCAGTTGTACTGATCAGCGCGACCTTTATATCTTCGCCCAGGTCGTAGGAAGAGGGGCATACCAGATTGCCGACGTTTTCAATGATGAGCAGGTCCATGTTTCGCAGGTCCATGTTTCGCAGCGCCTTGCTTATCATTTTCGCATCCAGATGGCAGGCGCCGCCGGTGACGATGGGCTGCACCTGTTTTCCTCCACAGGCGATCAATCGTTGACTGTCGTTTTCGGTTTGCACGTCGCCGGCGATCAATCCGATATGCCGGCGATCTTGCAGCGCTTGCAGGGTTTTTTCCAGCAAACTCGTTTTTCCCGAGCCCGGTGAGCTGATCAAATTAAGAGAGGGAATACGCAAACTGTGCAGGTGTTGGCGGATCTCTTCTGCCAGCTTGTCGTTTTCAGAAAGGATTTTTTTTTCTATTGGAATTTTTTCGTTCATAGCCTTTTCTCATGTTTCCAGATAGGCGATGTCCATCTCGTCGCCGCCGATCAATTGGATCTGTTTGGATTGACACCGGGGACACCTGTCCAAAAAATCATGGACGGCAAATTCCTGGGCGCAGGCCGAGCATCTGACGCGCAGCCCCGTTTCCTGAATAACCAATTCCGTACCCGACAGCGGCGTATCCGCGCGCAGAATATCGTAATTGAATTGCAGGGCATCGGCCATGACGCCGCTCCAAGGCCCGATGCGCAGGACGATTTTTTTAATCGCAGCAAGATTGCGACTGGCCATCTCCCGCAACACCGAATCGATGACGGATTGCGCCAAAGACATCTCGTGCATGGGTTTTGCCGATTCTACCAAAAAATAACATAAAAAACGATCACAGCCAAAATCACCAGACTGCCCAGTATGGGCACGGATCGATGCGTGCTTTTTTCTATTTCAGATCGCACGGGTAAAACCTGCGGCTGCTGCAACGGTCTGAATACGGTGATGACCGACATGATCAGCAGCAGCGTTAAAAAGGTAATGGCCATACGATTGAGAAACGCGATGGCGCCCCATTGCCAGGCCAGCAGGCCGTAAATGGGTGCGCTGAGCAACAGCGCTGATACGCCTGCCGCAGCCGGCGCCCGTTTGACGACAAAGCCGAATACAAAGGCCGCTAATATGCCGGGCGATATATATCCCTGAAATTCCTGAATGTAATGAAAAATGCCGCCAAAACGCGGATCTGCCAGCTTGGGCGCGATCCAGCAACCGATGAGCATAAAGACGACGGTGGCGATGCGGGCAAAAGTGACCAGCGATTTTTGCGATGCCTGTTTGGCCCAGTGCCGTTTGTACAAATCCATGGTCAGAATGGTGGCTGCCGAGTTGAGCACAGAAGCCAGTGTGCTGATGACGGCGCCGGCCAGCGCGGCAAAGATCAAGCCGCGCAAACCGAGAGGTACCAGGTTACGGATCATGGTCGGAAAGGCTTGATCCGCAGAAGCCAGTTTATCGCCGTATAATTGCACCGCCATGATGCCCGGAAACACAATGGCAAAGGGAATCAGCAGCCAGAGCGACGCGGCAAAGAGAATCCCCCACTGGCCCTGTTTCAAACTTTTGGCTGCCAGAGTTCTCTGCACAATGAACTGATTCAGGCCGCAATAATAGAAATTGGGAATCCACAAGCCGAACAGCAAAACGGTCCATGGCATTTCCGGATGGTCTGCGGGCAGCACCATGTGCAGTCGATCCGCGTTGAAGGTGAAGAATGGTTCAATACCGCCGATGGCGATAAAACCGAGCGTCATGACCGACAGGCCGCCGATGAGCAGCGCCGCGCCCTGAAACAGGTCGGCCCAGGCTACCGCTTTTAATCCTCCCCAGGCGGTATAGAACACGGCGATGATGCCGATCAACCACACAGCTTGCATCATGCTCATGTCAAAAATCGTGTGCAGCGTAATGGCGCCGGAATAAAGCACGGCGGTGGTGGTGACCGTCACATAGATCACCACCGTTGCCAGGGCCATAATCGCACGCGCCGTCGGATTGTAACGGTATTCCAGATATTCCGGCATGGTGTAGATGCCGCTGCGCAGAAACCTGGGCAGGAACCAAAGCGCCACAATGACGATGGTAATGGCGCCAAACAGCTGATAGCCGGCCACAGCCAGACCGACGGAACCGGCGCCCTGGCCGCTCATGCCGACAAACTGTTCGGTAGAGATGTTGGCGGCGACGATGGAAAAACCGATCAGATACCATTTCAGGCCGCGGCCGGCGAGAAAATAGTCTTCGGCGTTTTTTTCTCTTCGGCTTTTATAGATGCTGACGCCGATCACGGTAGTGAAAAAGAGTGCAAACAAAAGTAGATCGATGACCGACAATTCCATGGAAGACTCGTAGTTAGGGATAAGGATTAGTGTATTTTATTTGCGTCGTATTTTAGAATAAGCCATCGCATGTGCGCTTAGACATGTTGCAAAGGCAGTAAAACTAAATTCCTCGTTTGGCTCTCTGTATTTTCCTCTCAAACCGCCAATTTTATCTGATAAAATCAAACAAGTTCCATCATATAAACGCTCTCGCATCAAACGTTCACAAAATAATTCATATCGTTCAGAATATGATGATTGTATTGGTTGATTGCATAATTCTGTTGTTTCTGAAAGATAAATGGAATTCGCTCTTTATTCGTCGGTTCAGAAATTACTGTTTCTATTCAAGCCGATAACCGATTTTTTGTAAAAATTCCCGACGATGTTTAACGTCCGCATCCGTTTCGACGCCCTTGGGCGATTGTCCGTCCACTACGCCCAGGATAGCGTTACCCAGTTCCGTATGGGCGATGATCACTTCAACCGGATTTGCAGAGGCGCAGTAAAAGTTGACAATCTCCGGAACCTGGCGCAGCACACGCAGCACATTGATGGGAAAGGCATTGCCGAGAAATAATATAAACGAGTGGCCTGCTGCAACTGCCAAAGCATTTTTTTCCGCCAAATCGATTAATGCCGGTTCCGTACCGGTGGTACGCACCAGACACGGACCGGAAGCTTCGCAAAACGCCAGTCCGAATTTTATGCCTGGAACCGCTGCCACCAGCGCTTCATGCACGTCGTCCACGGTTTTGATGAAATGGGATTGCCCGAGAATGAAATTTTTTTCATCGGGATTTTCTATGCGAACGGTAACCAGGTCCATACATCGTCTCCTTCGTAATGTTTTTATCCTTGCGAAGGTTTTAAACCTTCGCAAGGTTGATCTTTATCCTAAAATTTCCAGTGCTCTGTCCAGATCGGTAAAATCCGGCAATAAAAAATCCGGATTATAGGGCGCCAGGTCTGCCTCTTTGTGATGAGCTGCGGCTACTGCTACAGAGACCACGCCGTGCGGTTTGGCGCATAGAATGTCGCTAGGGGTATCGCCGATGATAAAAATTTCGCGGGCTGTCGGCGTGATGGTATATTTTTGTTGAAACCGGGCAACCGCATAGGGCAGCAAGTCGGGTCTGACTTCGGAATCATCGGAAAAAGCGCCGAAGGAAAAATAGCGGTCCAGTCCGAAATAACCGATTTTAATATAACCGCTGGTCTGCCAATTGCCGGTGAGCAATCCCAGGTAAACACCCCTGCGGGTGTGCAAAGCGGTCAGTAATTCGCCCACACCCGGCATCATGCGTTTGTTGCCGATGGGCTTGAACATCTCTTCCGGCAAGAATTTGAAATATTCGGTCTTGAATTCTTCCAGCGTTTGCTGGTTATAGGGATAGTGGTATTTCTCCGTAGCGTCTTTGAAAATAGAGGTGTCGGTGCGTCCGGCCAGTTGCATGCCGGAAAACGCTTCGTCGATTCCATACAGGCTGGTGAAAGCGCGATTCATGGCGCGCAAACCGGCATTGCCGGAGAGCACCAGGGTGCCGTCAATGTCGAAGAGTAAAAGCTTCATGCCATCTCAATCCAATCCACACTTGTTCTTTTGATGGCCAATATACATAACAAATTGTAATTTTTAAACATTTTTTTATAAAAGGCGCCCCCTTTTCTTGCGGCAGTCGTGAATCAGCCGCCGAATGCCCTTGTAATCCAGTAAAATTATTCCTATTTTTTACCATCAATTTGGATTAATTGCAAAGGATCGGTTATGAAAAAAATCGTTGTTCTCACAATGGTTCTGATCGCCTGGGTCGGAGCACTGTACGCCTGTACGAATTTAATGGTTACCAAAGCGGCTTCGGCCGACGGTTCGACCATGATCACCTATCTGGCAGACTCGCACACGTTATACGGCGAGTTGTTTTTTACCCCGCGCGGCGTTCATCAGGCGGGCTCGCTGATGGATGTGTATGATCTGGACTCCGGCAAATATCTGGGGCAGATAAAACAAGTGGCGGCTACCTATCAGGTTTTGGGCAATATGAACGAATATCAGCTGGCCATCGGCGAAACCACCTTTGGCGGGCGCGGCGAATTGACCGATCCCAAAGGCGGCGTGGATTACGGCAGTCTGATGAATCTGGCCTTGCAGCGCGCCAAGACCGCGCGCGAAGCGATCAAGGTGATGGCTGATTTGACGGCCGAATACGGCTATTACAGTTCCGGGGAATCTTTCTCCATTTCAGATCCCAACGAAGTTTGGATCATGGAGATGATCGGCAAAGGTCCGGCCAGCAAGGGCGCGGTCTGGGCAGCCTTAAAAGTTCCGGACGGTTATATCTGCGGCCACGCCAATCAGGCGCGCATCGGCCGGTTGCCATTGAACGATAAAATAAACTGCCTGTACAGCACGGACGTGATTTCATTTGCACGTGAAAAGAAATATTTTACCGGTACGGACGCTGAATTCAGTTTTTGCGACGCCTATGCGCCGCTGGATTTCAGCGCCGTACGTTTTTGTGAAGCGCGTGTTTGGAGTCTGTTCCGTCGTGCAGCGCCTTCGCTCAATTTGAGTGATGATTTTGTTCAGGGCGTCAAGGGCGCACAGCGACTGCCGTTGTGGATCAAGCCGGATAAAAAGCTGTCGCTGCAGGATGTCCTGTCGCTGATGCGCGACCATTTTGAAGGAACTTCTTTGGATATGACCAAGGATGTGGGCGCCGGCCCTTATGCCTGTCCTTATCGTTGGCGTCCGCTGACCTGGAAAGTGGACAGCACCGAGTATTTCAACGAACGCGCCATTTCCACGCAACAGACCGGTTTCTCTTTTATCACACAATCCCGCAGCTGGCTGCCCGATCCCATCGGCGGCGTGTTCTGGTTCGCGGTGGATGACAACTATTCCACGGTATACGTGCCCATGTACTGCGGCATCAATCAGGCGCCGTACAATTATGCCGCCGGAGTTGCCTCATTGAATGAGTTCAACTGGGATTCCGCTTTCTGGGTGTTCAACTGGGTGTCCAACTATTGTTATTTGCGCTACAGCGAAATGATCCTCGATGTAATTAAAGTTCAACGCGAGCTGGAGGACCATTTTATCGCTGATCAGGCAGAGATTGATCAGGCTGCATCCGTATTATATAAAAATTCAGCGCAATCCTGCCGCGATTACTTGACGCAATACAGCACCGCGCAGGCGGAACGAACCGTGAACCGATGGCGCAAACTGGGACAAGAGCTATTGGTGAAATATATGGACGGCAACACTAAGAACGAACTCAACAGGGTCCAGCATATCGGTTATCCTGCTTCCTGGTATCGCCGCATTGCCGAGTCTACGGGTGAGCAGTTGAAAATGCGCAAGATCGAAGGGGAGGCCACGTCTACGCATTAGTGTATTACGAATATTTGAGACCTTACAGGTTGGTAAAACCTGTGACGGAGATAAAAAAGGCGCCGGAGGTTATAGTCGGCGCCTTTTTTCATTTACCCGTTTCCCCACACTTTTATATCGCTAATGAGCTCCGATAGACATAATCACATAATAGAGTCCGATAATGCCGGCTACCAGCAGCCAGCATATGATAAAACCCCACACATCCCATTTGCTCGGCTTCCAAAATTCCCAATCGCTGTCCGGAAATATTTTTTTCTTTTTCACGATTTCGGGATTGGCTATGGCCTCGGCCAGCAATCTGCTGTCCTCCTGTTGATTCGCAACGGTCGGCGTGTGCACTGCGGCATAAAATTCATTCAACACTTTTGCGGAATTCTTTTTGGTCAGGAGGCTGACGACAAAAAGCAATAGAAATGGGGTGATGATGTCAAAGATGAAGGACAGGGTGGCCAGCTGCGCTTTGGTCATTTCCGCCACCGGCACGCCCATAAGCGAAAAATAGTACAACTGATTGCGAAACGCACCCTTGCCCACCAGCGGCGAATGCGGATCGTCCGGATTTTCGCGCACCACTTCATCAAAGAACACGGCCGCCGGCGGCAGAACATGCCGTTTTTCAATCAGCTCGCCGACACGCGCAGCTCGGCCGGCCGCAACGTCGCTCTCCAGAGCTTTGCTTTGCAATACAGCGACGCGTTCTCTGGTTTGAATGGTCAGCGCCGGATTTTTTCGCACAGATTCAAAAGTTGGCGCGACATTGGGAATAACCACGGTCAACAAAATAGAGGCGATCATCTGCACAATCACGGCGCGCGTGGTGAGCCGGCGCCAGAAATAGACCAGCCACAAAGCCGGTCCAATGATGGTGCCCACCGATAGGACATATTTAAACATGACAAAGATGTCGTTGACGCGCAGCGCAAAATAGATGGAGGAAACCAGAATCACAATGATGACGATGCGGCCGGCCAATATTTGCGTTTTTTGCGATGTGGCCGGGCGCAACGGCAGCAGGATGTTGTTGGTAAACGCAGCGCCCCACTCCAGACTCTGCGCTGAAATGGTGGACATATTGGCGGCCATGATGGAGGCGATCATCAAACCGATCAATCCCGGGCCAAGCAAATCGCGCGTCAGATGTCCCCAGATCATGGTCGGGTCGTCCACCAGTCCCTGATAAAGCCCGACCGCAATGAGACCGGTCAGGGCCCAGCCGATCATCATCAGCCGCTTGGCAAAGGAACCCGTGAGCAAGCCCACGCGCGCCGACATGTCGTCTTTGGGTGCGCCGCCGATGACAAAACTGCGCGGCGGCAAACCGATGAGATTGATAAACGCCATGGTTATGACGAAATACCAGGTGTATTCGCTGGTGGCGGCCGAACCGAACAGTTCAAACATGTAATCCGGCACCTTGCCATGCAGACCGCTGAATCCTCCCAAACGAGCCAATCCCATGGGGATCAGAATAAAACTGAGAAGGATAATCAGCATGCCCTGAATAACATCGTTGATGGCGGCAGCGAACATGCCGCCCATAACCGTGTATCCGCCCACACACAGAGCATAGAGCAGCAGAAACAACGTCAAATTCAGATAAGAGTGATAGGCATGCAGATCGCCCCTTTTCTGTTTTTCTGTTAACAGGGTTATTTCGCTTTTTTCTTCAGGCGAAAGCGCGGTGGTAGTCTGTTTTTGAGAGAGCGTTTGCAGTCGTTCAAAATCCTGAATGGACTTTTTTTCCACTTCCGTATATTCGGTCGCGGGTTTGACCATGAGCGCTTGCATGGTTTTACCGGTGAGCAGATAGCCCATGGCGCCGCCATAGACGGCCATCAATAATATATACACGGCAAAAAGGCCGGCCAGAAATCGGCTCTCGAAGCGATGCAGATAAATGTCGCCCGGTCCAAGGTATCGGGTTCTTTTTTGTAAAATGGCCGAGAACCAGTAAAACGGGGTGATGAGCAGGGTGATATTTTGAAACCACAGCCCAGACAACCCCTGTCGATAGATCTCCCTTGTGACCCCGGTGGCCTGATCCGCGCTGGTGATGTTGCCGAAGTGCATAAAGGTGGACAAAAATTTGCCGAAACTGCGTCCGCCCTGATAAAAATCTTTGGTGTCTTTGACTTTGCGTTGCGCCCATTTGCCGATGAGAATCATCATGACGAAATAGGCCAGGATCACGACCCAATCATAGAAAGAGAGACCGAGAAAATGCATGCAGAGGACTCCTGATTCTTTTTATGTACAATTTTTTATTTGCGTATAAAGTGTGGAATATTTTCCGGCAATTCCAGCGCCAGCTCTACCAATCCGCCAAAGACGCCTTGGTCATACCACGGCGCCTGATAGATCAATTTCTTTTTGCCGTTTTTTTCGATGGTGTAGACGTTGCTGCTTTTATTTGCCATAATCTCCAGCAGTTTGCTCCTGGCCGGCTCCGGATGACAATCCAGCACATTGGCGCCGAGCAGGCGTTCACCGCCATCGGCCCTGAACACCTCGCGACTGCGTTCATTCATGTAGACTATGGCGCCGTCCTCATTGCAAACGGTTATGGCGCCCGGGAATTGATAGAGTCGGTCCTGGTCCGGCATGGTTACTTTTCTTTCTTAAAGTTTAAAACCAGTTTTTGTTTTTTATACTGCAAGGTGATCAATTGGCTGCCGTATTCGCTTTGGATGTACGGACTGTTGAAAAATTTATATTCCTTGAAATCGACCAATTTGCCGTTGAGCCATCGACCGCCGTTAAAGGTAAAGCGCATGGAATCGCCGTCGCTGGTTTTATAAGAGATGGCCGGGTCATCGTTCCATTTCGGCACTGTGGTGAATTTCTTTTGAAAGGCGGCAAACGAACCGTACTGTTTTTGAGAACCTGCCTGCACCACGATTCCGTTTTGCAGCGCTGTGCTGCGCCATCGCCAATTATGCTCTTCCTCGATCCATTCATAGGGTTTGAGCGGATAAAAAGCGATAAACGTGCGGCCGGCATTGCAGAAAATCCAACCAGAGGGATTGGTCACGCGTTGCCGCAGCGTCTTGGGGAAAAAACCGTCGACGTGCCGGTGTTGCGCCTGGGGATCGATATTGTATAAAACGAGCAGGGCGTTTTTATGTTGAAAGGTTTGTTCATAGGGCGAACTGCTGTTCCATTTATCGGGATTTTTGTAAATCAGGTGATAGCGATTCACCTCGTCGGCCAGTATCTTTTGTTCTTCAGGAAAAAACATGGCCAACTCTTTTCCCGAATAATAGGGATGGAGAGTAAACAGGGTGTTGTACGGTTGATCGGATACAAAGGAAATGTCCCAGGTGTGCTGTTGAATCGGCTGCAGAATCCCGCCCTGTAACGAGCCCATGACATAGTCTGCGGTCATCCAGGTGTATTTATAGACCGGCGGATTGAGTTCCGCTCCGAACCGGATCACGTTGCGTACGCGTCTGGTTTCCGTGCTGGCGTAAGGTCTGCTGCGGTCTGTGGCAATGTTGCATATGATCTCCGGCAGACGGTAACGGCTGCATGCGGCAAACACGGTTTCCCAGCCGCGATGACGCAGTTTGCCGCGGCTTTCCTGCCAGGGAGGAAAATCCGGCCGGCCAAAGTAGAGCCAGCTGAACATGGTGCTGGCCGGAATCAGCGGATTGATGATATCCTCCGGATAATCGCGACTGTGACCGCCGCCATACATGCCCTGCAGATGATCGATGGCAAAATCAGCGAATAAAAGATGCAGCATCATCTCGAATTTATTTTTCAGCACCGGATCAAGACAGAAATCATAGAGCGCCAGCAGAGGGGTGACAAAAGTGATAAAGTAGGTGGGTGAATCAAATTCTCCCTGGCCGATGGTCGTGGCGATATCGATCCAGTGCAGCAGGTATTCCCTGGCCTCGTTATAGTTTTCCTGCGAACTTTTGCCGTTGAACCACCTCTCGCCCGGTTCGTCCGGCCAGGTCTGTCCGGCCAGGAAAATTCCCGTGTAGTACATGAGCCAGTGGTTTTCGGTATCGCCGCGGTAAATGGTGCGCATACGGTACAATTCACGAAATTTGCGCTGTAAGGAATCCGGCAGAACCGGTTGCAGATGCAGAAAGCAACTGACCGCGGAATAGCTGAGAAAAGAACCGCTGATGCGTTCGTCGCGCAATAAAGAGTCCATTCGGCTGAACTCGTTGCGGCCCAGTTTAATGGCGGCCGTGAGAGTGAAAAAATCAGCTTTGGGCTCCTGCGCCGCAGCTTGCAAGATAGCGGCGCTGCGTGAGGTAAAATCATCGGCTTTTAATACAGGATGGGAAAGAAATAAAAATACAGCAACTGTTTTCACGCACAGAGACAGGAAACGATGAGAAAAATTATGAAGAAGCGACATAATGTAATATTTTCCTTCGTTGTATGTCAATCGGTTTGAATGGGTGAGCCAATAAATTGTCACGCGTCGCTGCTTCACTGACCAGGACGAAATCAAGCGGCGAACAGATGCACCGACAGTCAAAACGATCGAACAACACGCAGTATATTTGATGTTGCGCCTTATAATGACACCTTTTGTAATATGAGGGGATTGCTTCACTCCACCTGAGCTATCGCTCATTATTATTGGCATTGCCTCCGTTCGCAATGACAGGGTGGAGCGTTATGAAAGAAATCACGATTCTTCTCAAAGCAGATAAACCGTGTCATTGCGAACGCAGGCGCAGATGCTGATAAAGGGATCTATCTGCGCTGGAGTGAAGCAATCCCCTAATGCGACAAAAGACCTGCTCTGTGGTTCTTTTATTATTGCAAATCACCGAATCGACAATCCCCACACATGCGCCTCTGCCTGACTGTTGAACGTCCAGGTATGCCCTGCGTCCACACTCTGATAAAGACCCGCATTAATTGTCCCGGCCAATACATGATCCGGTCGAGAAGGCAAGACAGCCAAACTGTGCACCACCGCATGGCCCATGCCGGAATTACATGGCTGCCAGGTCGCCCCATTATCAGCAGAGCGATAAACACCGCCTTCATGCGTACCCAAATAGATCCACTTGTTCTGGCTATGGAAAGCGATAGCATACACCGTAAGATGGTGCAGTCCTTGATTGCGCTGTTCCCACGATTCACCAAGATCTGTTGAAACAAACACCCCGCTGTCTTCGCTCCCGGCCCATAGAGCGGACGAACCGGTTTGTTGTGCCAGCACGCGAATGCCCTGGCCCGACATTCCACCGGCTTGCCAGGTATGGCCGCTGTCCGTACTGGTAATTACGCCATTCTCCGTGGCCGCGAAAAGGATTAGGGGATTATTAAAATCGAAACAGAGATCGGCAGCATAGCCGTTGGTAATTTTTCGCCAATGTTCGCCCTGGTCTGTTGTTTTGAATATTCCATAAGCGGTGGCAGCATAGACAATCCTGCCGTTGCCGGGCTGGACGCGTACTTTCATGACTTCGGTCACGCGCCAATCTGTAGTAACCTTCCAGGAGCGGCCTTGATCCTTTGAACGCAGCACACCGTTGCCGGCCGCGCACCAAATAACGCTGTCAGGCCCCAGTTCCGCATAAAAAATACGCGCTGATTCACGCCAGCCCGTAGGTTGCCAACTGGCGCCCAGATCGCGACTGATGAACAACCCAACAACCGGATTCACGGATTGTCCCAGTCGGTGCCGGCGCGATGAGAGCACGGACATGAATATCGTTTCTGCGCTGAAAACCGTTTGCTGTAAAAAAACGAGGAGAAAGAGAATTTTGCTCAGACGCATAGTTTTTTACATCACTTTTCTTTTACCGCGGTCATCATAATTTCCACCAGACCATCCCTGGGTATGCGAGCCGGTTGCACCAAAGCGCGCGCAGGCAGATTTTTCTTAAAATAGGCGGCGTATATTTGGTTGAACAGGCTGAAATTTTCCATATCGGCTAAAAAGACCTGCGTCTGCACCACATCGTCAAAAGTAAAACCGGCTTTTTGCAGAATGGCGTCGAGATTTTTCAGCGAGCGATGGGTTTGCGCTTCGATCCCCTCGACCATTTTTCCGGTTGCCGGATCTATGCCCAGCTGTCCGGAAATATAGAGGGTATGGCCCGCCAGCACAGCTTGAGAATAGGGACCAATGGCTGCCGGCGCCTGGTCTGTCTGGATGGCGGTTCGGGTGAATTTTTGCCCGCTGCAGCCGGCCATGACAAAAAGCAACAAGACAAAAAAGGAGTATTTTCCCATATTTTTCCCTTTAGAATCGGAGAATGTATTTAATTTTCAGATTAAATAATTCGTACTTGTAAAATATATACTTAATTTATGCAAGGAATACAAGTAAAATTTAAGTCACAAATAATGCTTGTGCGGCAAAAAAATATTGCTATAATTATCTTCTGCACGGGTTTACTTCCGGAACCTTGCGAAGGTTTTCAACCTGCACAAGGTTGTTTTTCGAGTACGTGTTTGCCTAAACAGGGAATAAATTCGCCATTGAAGAGTACTAGCAGTGACGCCAAGATGCCAAGTGGAATACTGAAATGACCGGTCTACAGCAATTTATCCAACGTCAACAGGATTTACATCTGGTGCGCAGGATCAAGGCCGGAGATCAGCATGCTTTTCGCACACTGGTCGAACGTTATCAACGCAAAATCTATGCGCTGGCGCGCGGATTGGTGGCGGCGCATAGTATAGCGGAAGATGTGACCCAGGAGACGTTCATCAAGGTTTGGCGAAATCTTGATCGCTTTGATGAAACCTATCCATTTTATCCCTGGCTGCGGCGTATTGCCGTGAACACCGCGCTGTCGGCGCTGCATGGAGCGCGGGAACGAAAAAATATCCCATTGGACGATCAGCAGGTTGACGAAACTTTATTGGACCGCCAGATTGAAAGCCAGGAAATGGTAGCTCGTATGCAGGCAGAAGTCGCGCAATTGCCGGAGGAACAACGGCTGGTATTTATTTTGCGCACACAGCAGGAAATGAGCTATGAAGAGATTGCGGAGACGCTGCAGATATCGGTTGGCACGGTCATGTCGCGGCTGCATCGCAGTCGTCTGCACTTGAAAGAACGTTTACAAAATTATCTGTAAGGCGGCAGCTATGTCGTGTAATGAAATTCAGGAGAAATTATCCGAATGGTTGGACGGCCGGGTGGAAGGTGCGGAAAAGAGGTTGATTGAAGAGCACTTGTCGGAATGCGCTAGATGCCGCCAGGTTCGAGAACAGCTATTGGCGGTGCACCAATTAGGGATAAAGGCGCTGCAGGATTACCGGCAATCTGAAGCCGATCAGCAGGCGCTGACCGAGCGGATCATGTCCGCTCTGCCGGCCAGGCCCTTGCGAGTCGAGGCAGGATTTACAGCATGGCTCCGTCGCAGACGGGCGCTGGTTTGGCGTACGGCTGCGCTGGCCGGTGCGTTGGTTGTACTGGTAATGATTACGCGACTGAATTACAATCGAGAAACACTCTTGCAGCCCATATTTATACAGGATTCAACCGTCGTCCGTCAACCGGCAGCAGATGCGCGTTTGCAAAAATCAGAAAAAAAGGAACTGGTGCATACAGAATACGCTGTGCGCAAAGAAAAATCAGCAACAGCGTTTAAACCGGAACAGCGGCGCGAATCGACGGCCGCGGCGCCGACGCCATGCCCGGTTTCAATAAGCGAGCCCGAGTTAAAGGATGCTGCGCAGGTCGGCGGCGTGTCGAAATCTGTAAAGGTTGGTGAGGAAAGCAACGCCACTGGCCAGGCAGCAACGAGAGAAAAACCCGAGAGTGCAACATCCGCCATTGGTCCGATAGGCGGAGCGAACGGTGCTAATCCTCTATCGGTTTATGGCGTGCCGGCGCGCCAATATGAAGCGCATTTAACCCGAACAGAATCTCTGACATTGGCAAAATCTGCAGATGCGCCAAGTCGATCTGCTCAGAGAACAGATTTGGATCGTCAGTTCGTCATGCAAGCATTAGTGAATGAATTTGCAGCTTTCGACAGTATTTTTGCGGACGATAAATCGGACGCTGCACAAAAAAACCTGCGCACGATGCAAGCCGCAGAATTCTTGTACAACCTGGTCATAACAAAAAAAATCAAATCCATGCAGGAAACAGCGGTCAAATTCTATGAGGCCCATCAGCAGGTGCTGCAGGATTCTTTGGGCATCGAGAAATTTCAGCGGCAACTGCTGGAAATAAAATCCGCACTCTGAGGGAATATTTTTTCCGCTCCATAGTACTAGTCTATGAAACCTGAACTGAGCGATTGTAATAACCTTGCGAAGGTTGCTTATTAAAGGAGCGGAAAAATGAAAAAACTGTGGATGCTTTTATTCGGCATCTGGGCCAATCTGGCCTGGAGCCAGGGCTTTATCCTGCCTCATCACGGGTTTACGCAACCCGAATTGACCGACCACAGCTTTGCTGCCGAACTCTACGAACAGACTGCTGAAATCAGAGTCAGTCAGACCTTTTATAATCCTGCTGCTAATTCCATGGAGGGTGTTTATTATTTTCCCATTCCCAAAGAAGCGATAGTCAATCAATTCGCTTTGTGGGTGGACGGGAAAAAGTTGGCGGGCGAATTGTTGGACAGCGGCCAGGCGCGGGCCATATATGAAGAGATTGTCCGGCGTCAAGTCGATCCGGCGTTGCTCGAGTATAGCGATCACCGTTTTTTTCGTTTGAGCATGTTTCCACTTCCCGGTCATGGACGGCGCAAGATCGAGTTGACCTATTCACAGGTGTTGACCGCTCAGGGCGGCATGGTTCGATTCCTGTATCCTGTGCACGGCGATTTGCAGGCCGGCCGCGGCGCACCGCCGATTCATGTTCGTCCTTTGACCCGGCATCATGATCATCATGACGAGATCGTCGAAAAACTGCAAGGGTCGTGCCGGCAAAATTTCAAGGTTCATTTAAAATCCGCCGCCGCTATCGGTTCGATCTATTCGCCTTCGCATAAAATAGAGATCGATCGTATTTCGGATCAGGAAGCGCGCATCTCTTATGAGGGCAATCGTCGCAGTGAAGAAAACGATTTCCTGCTCTATTACGCGCTCTCTGACGACGCCATGGCCATGAATCTGATCTGTCATCGCACCGACGACAAGCCGGGATATTTCATGCTGCTGATTTCGCCCAAATCCTCCTGGGCCGAAGGCCGTATCCTGAATAAAGATGTGGTGTTTGTACTGGACACCTCCGGTTCCATGACCGGAGAAAAAATGACGCAAGCCAAAGCCGCATTAGCCTACTGCCTGAACAGCTTGCATGATCAGGACCGTTTTGCTTTGATCACCTTCAGCTCTGAAGTGCAATCATGGAAAGCGCAATGGATTACAGCCGCTGACGGCCGCAAGAGTGCTTTGGAACATGTCCGCGATCTGGAAGCTAAAGGCGGCACCAATATCGATGGGGCATTAGCCACCAGCGCCAACTTAAAACCGGGTGTTGGCCGCACCGGCAGCGTGGTATTTATCACCGATGGTCTGCCCACAGTCGGCGTTCAGGATGTTAAAACCATACTGGCGCATGTAGCTGCCAAGAAAACGCCAAGCCGCATCTTTACCTTTGGCGTGGGCAATGATGTCAACACGTGGTTGCTGGACAAGGTGGCGGAAACCAGTCGCGCTGTTGCCGATTACATAGCGCCGGATGAAAACATTGAAGAAAAGATCAGCGGATTTTTTGACAAGGTGAGCAAACCGGTATTGACCGATCTGACCCTGGAGCTGACTAGAATTTCGGTTCGTGATCGCTATCCCCAGGATCTGCCGGATCTTTTTCAAAACGATCAGTTGTTGTTGGTGGGACGTTACACCACAAGCGGAGAGACCGATATTACGCTCAAGGGCACTGCGCGCAATGCGGCGCAGCGGTTTTCGTATAATGGACGATTCCCGCAACGTGCGGAAAATGAATTTTTGCCCCGATTGTGGGCTAGCCGCAAAATCGCCTGGCTGGTGGATGAAATGCGCACCCATGGCGAAAATGAAGAGGTAAAA
The DNA here is from genome assembly GCA_964387285.1 of uncultured Cytophagia bacterium. Classification (GTDB taxonomy): domain Bacteria; phylum Zhuqueibacterota; class Zhuqueibacteria; order Residuimicrobiales; family Residuimicrobiaceae; genus Anaerohabitans. Next base: position 36,461 of record CAYLWO010000061.1, read on the forward strand.
AAAGAGATCGAATCTTTGAGCAAAGAGTACGGCGTCATGTCGCCTTATACCGCTTTTCTGGCTCAGGAGGATGAAAAACGGGATATGGCTTTATCCCGTGCACCGTTGTTGAACTGGAGCGGCGCCAGTCATGAAAAACGCAGTCAAGCGCCCATGGCTGCGGCGCAGAGCGTCGGCGGCGTTGCCGTCAGCGTGAGCAAAAGACTGCGCGAGATGAAGGAAGAGGCTGTGCTCGACTCTGATCACCAGATACGCTATGCCGGCGATAAGGCCTTTGCCTGGCAAAATGAAGAATGGGTGGAAACGCGCTATAACGGCGAAACCTGCAAGGCGGTGCAGGCGAACAGTCCGGCCTTTCAGAATTTGCTGAAATATTGTCCGCAACTGGGCCGCTACCTGGCCCTGGGCGATCGTCTCGTGTTCAGCTGGAAAGGGAAATATGTTCGCATATCCGACGTGGGTGAAAGAGAGTGGAGCATGGAACAGTGGCGCGGATTTTTCGGCAACTAGCATCCCTTGCGGTTGTCCAAAAAGTTAGATTTTCTCAATCTTGATTTGGCAAGCGGTCTTGTAGAAAAATTCGTAACTGACGTAAAAACAGTTCGCTGATAGATTCCTCACCCGCTAAAGCGGGTTCGGAATGACACGCTTCCGTTACTTTTTGGACACCTCAAGGTTGTTTTTCGAGCGCAAAACAATAATTCTATATTTCAATTATCTTATGCAAAAAATCCCTTTCCCTGCAACGGTATTCCGATAAAGTCTTTTGTTTTTGCCGATAACGGGTGTATTATAATCTGCAAGGGAGCTTTATTTCTTGAGCAAGATAAAAAGAAAAGAACGATCAATAGGAAAAAAGTTTACCGCTGAAGCATCTTTGCTCCCCATACAAAGAGGATTGTTTTTTATAAACAGGCATCTATTTTAAAAAATGCGTCTGGTCGCGTAGCGACCGTTGATGGTAGCCGGGCGTTTTAACGCCCGGATGGTATAAGGCTGACGGCGACGTCGCGTAGCAACGTATGGGAATATGTAAACGTCGCTATGCGACGTGAAAAGAGATGGCTATCCCATCCGTGGGTTGAAACCCACGGTTACCGTCATCAAGTCGCTACGCGAACAGATCCTGCGACCTGCCCAAGACGCTCGGTGGTGTTTTCTGGAATCGATAACGGCAGGTCTTCTAATAACATTTTTGTGTACTAATGGATTGCTTCACTCCAGCGCAGATTATCTTTTTACTCCCGCAGCCGCCAGCAGGCCGTCACTGAGCCAGTTGGCCACAGCCTGGCGGTTATCGGGAATGATAAAGCGATCCTGGTCTTTGGGATTGCGAATGTTGCCCAGTTCGATATAAACAGCTACCGGATCCAGCGCCGACAACATGTGCAGATTGCGTGTCGAGATGGAACTGTCGTAGCCCCGGCCCGGTTGGGCCTGACGATATTTGGACTCGATGGTTTCCATCAGGGTAGCGGCCAGCGAACGGCTGGCCTTGACGCCCTCCTGGTAATAATAAAAGATATCAACCCGTTGCGAGTGCATGCGGGAATCTACATGAATGATGAGGGCGATCTGGTTTTTGTAACGTGCCTTGTTCTGACGATATAAGCGATTGACAATGGCGGCGCGATCTTGCAAACGTTGCGCCAAATCGTGCGAGATGGCCGAGTTGTCGCAGTAGCGTTCATCGGTATCGTAGGCGAGAATGGCTTGTTCGCGGATGCCGTCATCGGGATCCTGGACAATCATTTTTACACCGGCGCCGAACTCTTGCAAACGTTGCGCCAATCGCAACGTGATGTCATAGGCGTACTCGTCTTCGTAGAGAAAATCCTTGCCTCTTCGGCCAATGGCCCCGGGATCAGGCCCGCCATGACCGGCATCCAGATAAAAACAGTAATCCTTAAAATCCGAACTCTTGAATGCGGGCGCCGCTTCTCTTTTCTGTGTAACAACAGCCGGTTCCCGCCCTATCGGCGGCGCGGTCGGTTGCCAAAGATGCAGGGGGACCCACAGCTTTTTACTGCGCGTATAGGGTTGTGCACACAGTCCGGCCTCGCGCATTTTAAAATTGTACAAATCGATCTGTTCCACCAGCGAACGGTTATCCAATCCCAGGGAAGAGGTGATGGAAAGGCCGTCGTAGGGTTGAATCAGCACCGGCAACTTGTAACGACGCTGGGCGTACAGTTCACCGTTTTTCTGCAGGTTCCCTTTGTTCAGTTCTTTGAATTTGGCGATCGCCACCAGATCGGTCGGCAGTTGATAACGGCGTAACAAGGCATACACTCCGTCACCGGGTTTCGATTTGACGACGAGATACTCTTGTGCCGCGCCGAACTGTGCGGCCAATAACAAGCATAAACAGATGCGAAAAAAAATATCATTCTCCACAGGTAATTAATTCGACAGGGAAATTTTACAAATCTCTCGCGCAAGAAGCAAGTATTAATTATAAAGGGATGAATCAGAGTGTGGCGTAAAGCAGGCGATTAGACAACAGCGGATATCGACGAACAGGGAATAGAACCGATATCCGCTGCCGGTGCAACCCACCTATCACAAGCGGTGTCCTTCCTACTCTTCGATGCCGTGCATTAACCTGTGAAAGGTGCCATCCACGATGCTTTTAATTCCCGTCTCCGATCGGGCGAAAAGCAATTGCTTCCAAAAGATAATCATTAGCGTCTTTGATGTAGAGTCGTTTATATGCTTGATGCGCTGCCATATAGCCGGCTGATAAATTAACGGAATCCTGTTCGGAGAGTCGACCGTTTTCCCCGGGATTTTCCGGAATCACCAATGTAGAGCCAACCGTCAAGGCGTTCGGATTTTGTAAGAGAGCGGTGTTCTGTCGATAAATAACCGGCCAGTAATAGGGATTTTTATACAAACGATGGGCTAGATCCCACAAATTATCGCCTGGCGATACTACATGGGAGTAGTTACTCGACGTCTCTTCCGGTTGTGCCGGACTTTGTATCGCCATGGCATTCACAGGCGCCAATGGAGCGATGAGCGGCTCGGAGTGGAGCGGGCGCGGCGGAGGATTTCCATACCTATAAACCATACCCACCGCGATGACCAACACCAAGATCGCAGCTGCCAGAAACCAATATCTGGAAACGCCATATTTTTCCGCTTGCTGTTCCGCGAGCACGGGTTCGGTTGCCGTTTCTTGAGCGACAACAGCTTGCCGGAGAATTTTTACGCGCAAATGACTGTAGGGTCGGTTAACATAGTCGCGTAGCTTTTTTTCCGGTTTGAACACGACTTTGCTGTGACCAGGAATATCAATGGTCTCGCCTGTCTGTGGATTACGACCGGTGCGTGCCGCCACCCAGCGCAGACGAAACACGCCCAATCCTTTCAGTCGAACCACGCCGTCGCGCATCAATCCTTTTTCAATAATGGCCGGTAAACGGTGCATCATCTCTTCCGCAAAAGACTTGTTAGCGCCGCTTCGTTGCACTATTTCTTCAATCCATTCGTGCACTGTCAATTTTTCATTCATAGGACCCTCTTGTTTTGCAC
>CAYLWO010000062.1:0-4182 GCA_964387285.1 uncultured Cytophagia bacterium
AATCGCTCAATTCAGATTTCTATTATTCATCTATTTATGTCTTACGCACAAATACGGGAATTGTTTCCTAACTTGTGCAGGGCCATGGCATTACTGCATGATTATGTGGGCCTTTTTTACCAGACACAAATCTTTAGCAACCTTTACAAGGGTATAAGCTTAATTCAGTAGGCGTATTCCGCTATGGCCTCATACATAGCAACAATATTTTCTGCCGGACTGGTCACCTGAATATTATGGCAGGGACCGGGAATATATCCGCTTTGGGCGCCCAGAATCCGGATATTATCCTGAACCTCCTGCTTGACCTCTTGCGGAGAAGCAAAAACGAGCGTATATTGGTTATCAACGGCGCCGCGAAAAATAACTTGGTCGCCAAAATCCCGCACGAGACCCTCTCTTTCCATGCCTGGACAACGCCACTGCACCGGATCAAGCAGATCGATGCCGGCTTCGATCATGTCCGGAATAATCTCCCGCACAGCGCCATCGCTATGGTGAAACACCCAGGCATCGGCTTCATGAACCAGAGAGATCATCCTTTTCATATGCGGAATAAAATACTCACGAATATGCTGCGGCGAATAAAGCAGGCTCTCCTGTGTGCCCATGTCTTCTGCTACCCAGGACGCAAGAATGCGTCCGGGTATCGCTTCGTACAACCGAGTTGTTTTTGCATAGGCCAGTTCATAGAGTTTTTTCATGACGTAATGAACGATTTCCGGATTTTCGTACAAATCCACAAAAGCCTGTTCTGAACCGCGCAATTGTTCCTTGTAATCCATAAAAGGTTCAGAGCCGCCGCCGATAATCACCCAATCTTCCTTGCCTTTAACCAAATCAGGAATAAGCGAAAAATCCCACCAATCAGCAGTCGGCCAGGTATAATGATCCTCTATCTCCTCCACTGATTTGTATTGCGCCAGGGGGTGGAAATCAACCAGTCCATCCAGACCGGAATAAACGCCTCCGCTGTAAGGGACATCTCGGTAATGCGCGCCAAACACCGTTGTATGCGGCGGCAACGGCGGACCCACATAACGGGGTTCAACATAAAGGCATAAATCGATGCCCAATTTTGCGCAGATGGCTTCATAACTGTTTACCTGCAGATGTTTTGCCAACTTTTCTCGCGCTTCCAGAGTTGCACTCAGAAAAGTCGGCAAGCGATCCGGTTTTTGACGATTAAGAACAGCGAGGTATCTCTCACGTGAGGTCATAGATTACCAAAGAATGTTGGATACAAATTATTCCCCCATCCGGATAAACCGGAACAAAAAAATTAAAAAGACATTTAACGCTGAGCGCGCAAAGGAATCAGAGCAAGATTTTTTTTATTGGTTCAATTCGTTTATAAGCAAAATTATCCATCCAGTGCAAAAGCCGGTTTGGTGGTCTGCCATTTACCGCGGGTAAAATCCGGGCACTCTACAGGCAGGCCGCCTTTTTCAATGGATAATCCGGAAAGTGGAATAACCATACTCATCAACACCGAATCATAAATGCTGATCGGCGGCATGGTGCGTTTGCGCACCGCATCAAGAAAAAGAAACAATTCCAGATAATCGGTGCCGCTGTGTCCTGCTTTCATGGCCTCGTCTCCATGAGTGCGCCACCAGCTATGGTCGTATTTATCCTGGTAAGGTGGAAAAGGTTCCCATTCGTGATATTTCGGACTGTACTGCGTCAGGTACACCGAATTGCGTTGCTCGTTATACAATCCTTCGGTTCCCTGGATGGTCCATCTGTTGTCATAAGGCCGGGGTAGTTGCATATCGTAATTAATGACGATGGTATTGCCCTTTTTGGTTTTCACCAGCGAGGTAACGATATCGCTTTGCTTGTATTTTTGTTTGGCATTGGGATGATCAGCGCCGAATTTTCGCTTAAAATAAGCGTTAATGCCCAGAGAACGATTGGCCGTCGAGGTGATGACGTCAAAGTAATCGCCATAGCCTAAATCCATCCAGCCGAACACCGGGCCCAGACCATGTGTCGGATACTGGTCACGATTATAATTCAGCAAGAAACGGCCGCCCCAACGCATTTCCCCCTGCGGTGTAAAAAACCAGTGGTCAATGCAGTCGTGCGAATGCGCACAATGACAATGAACGATTTCACCCATCAAGCCTTTGCGGATCATGTTCAACACGGCGAGGTTATCGCGACGAAAACTCCAGTTCTCCAACATCATGCAGGGCACACGCGTTTCTTCAAATGCGTTCACCAGGTCCCAGCATTCCTGGACAGAGAGCGCTGCCGGCACCTCGACGCCTGCATATTTGCCGCAGCGCATAGCTTGCACGGCCATGGGCGCATGCCAATCCCAGCTGGTGGCAATCAGCACCGCATCAATATCATCGCGATATAAAAGTTGTTGAAATGATTCTTCGTCCCGAAAGTAACCCTCGGGTTTGGCTCGGCCTGCCTGCACCACCATGTCCTGGGCCAGGCCGAGATTCTCCAGATTAATATCGCAGAGCGCCGGAATTTGCACATCCGGCATGCCTAAAACGATTTTAAGCAGAGAACGACCTCGTCCACCAACGCCGATAACGCCCAGACGGATATTTTTTCCGACGGCGGCATGACTTTTGGTGTTAAGCAGATTGGCAAAAACCACTCCGGCTGAACTTTTTTGCATAAACTCACGCCTGTTTAACGACTCGGATGACATGGGGACTCCTTGCTCTTGCATTCATCAGAGGACGGACGAAAACGAAAAAAGCATTTACTTTATATTCCTTGCACTACTTATTGTATCACGAGTTGCTTTTCACGCAAAATGACAACATATGTACTGTTTATCCGCAGATGACGCAGATGTTCGCAGATAACTTTCGGGTGGCGCCTTTTCTGCCTCTATCCGCGCAATCTGCGGATTATTATTCCATGAATTCCAGTTTATCCTGGTTGGCAAATATACGCATGAAAGCGACATTATACAACGGAATTCTGATTAAGGCAGGCTGGGAAAAAAGCAACCTTGCGAAGGTTGGAAACCTTCACAAGGTTGCGGTGATAATCAAAACGGGGACGGTGGGAGCCATCCCCCTTACCGCCAACTCCTTACTTGACCAGCGAGAGCTGTAATGTTTGCTTGAAAGATCCGGATTCAAACCGACAAAGGTAAATGCCGTTGCCTACCGCTTGGCCGCGGTTGTCGCGACCATCCCAGAGCACATAGTGCGTTCCCGCGTTTACAACATCATGCACCAGATTGGTGACTATTTGTCCTTGTAAATTGTATATGGCCATGTGCACCATGGTAGATACCGGCAGCTTGAAAGAGATAATGGTATTGGCATTGAACGGATTGGGAAAATTCTGTTCGAGAACGAATTCACTCGGCAACTGCGTTTCCACCATAATGGCTTCATGCATTTGGATAACGCCGCTGGCACTGACATCGCCGATTTTGTAATAATAGACCTGACCTTCATCTGCCGATTGATCAACATAAGAATAGCGTTGTTCGGAGGTAGTGGTCAAGGAACCCTTGATCATGTTAGGCGTCAGACATTCGAATGGCCCATTCGCATAAGCCGAACGATAAACGTAAAAACCGAGATTATCCGTTTCCGACTGTGTGATCCATTCCAATTGTACGTTATTGCTTTTGACGTTTGCGTGAAAGCTGCTTAATTCAACCGGAGTAAAGACATCAACCAGGTAATCTTCCACTTCGCCATTGTAAGCCAATCCGGAGAAGCTGATCCCACATTCATCGCTCAAACGAAATCTGGCAAAAGCTTTTAAATTTGGGCGACCGGTGATCGGCACATTGAACGTAATCGTATTGGTGCCGACGGACAACATGCGATCGACAACAATATGTTCACTGCCGTCAATCCAATCTAAATCGCCATTGAAATCGATCCAGGCGTTCAGACAGGCTGCACAACTAGAGACGACATTAATGGTGGCGGAGTGACCTTGCATGATGGAATTCAGAAAGACCACGCCGTCTTCATCGTCAAGGCCTGCGCCATCGTCGCCGTTTGCCTGGTCATGAGGCTGGCCATCACTCTCGGCATCGATCAGTTGTCCCAATTGGCAACCGGGCACTATAATATGACGCGCGCCGTTGGGCAGCAGAGTGGGAAAATTAACCGGTGCATCGCCAAAATCCATATCAGGGTAGGTAGTGATATTCACCGCGTGCCAAAAGACAGAGTCGCC
>CAYLWO010000062.1:4282-17642 GCA_964387285.1 uncultured Cytophagia bacterium
GTCGGCAGTTCGCCCTCATCCCAATAAATCTCCTCATTAACAAATCTACCCACGTTGATGAGCGGAGTATGGGTTCGGCGATACTGGTATGCGACCAACGCACGCGGTGTTTTATAGGTACTTGTTCCGTCACCGATGACCTGACCGCTCACCTGTGCAGTCGGATCAAAGGTGGCTTCGTAAAAATATCCTTCATCTGAACAGATGGTTGTGGGCGCTGTCAGAGTAAAAGTTTGCACCGGACTATAAAGCGTCACCTGCGTCGGCGCGGGCAATTCCGTATGCATCTTGACTACCGCCTGCACCAACACGCTGTCCAGCAAACCATCATTAGCAATGGCAATAACAGCCGGATTATTTAATACCTGGTCTCGATTGCCCATGCCCACGCCGCTAATAACCATTTGCCTGCCGGATGCTTCGGTAAAATTCCAGGAACGCTCCAATGCTGCAACCGGGATGCACATGGCCAGAATGAGCACACCCATTAACAAAAAATTATACTGCTTCATACCCTTCTCCCTTCAACCTCTGTCAAAATTAGATAACATTTGTCCAAATTATGTCCCATTTTTTATGCATATTCCTGCATTGAATTAGATTTTTTTAAGCAGAATAAAATCAATAATATTTATAAGTTAAATACAATGATGCTATTCGCTGCATGATAATTATTCAATAATCATGCCATAAAAGCTGAAAAAAGGATTTTCACATCCGGAAAGAGAGAGGCAGGTTGCGGAAACAAAAAAAGGGGCGTATTCTACTTGTACGTCCCTTCTTCTGACCTCAATAGCGCAAGAGGCGCTCAATAAAAACCTAGAGTAGGTTTAAAACCTTCATAATGGGTCTAATCAAAAATTCAGTATTATTTTAGACCAAAATCACTTTGGATCCAGTATGCCGCTGCCGATCAGTTTGTCGAGCAGCCAGGGATCGGTCGTATTATATTGCTCGGAATAAGCCCAATGACCGGTGTCCTGTGCTATCAGCAGCTGTTTGGGAGCGGTGATGACATTATAGGCCGAGTACATGGAAGTCGGTGGACAGGTGTTATCGTTAAAACCCCAGGAGTAATAACCCGGTACTTGAATAAAACGTGCAAAATTTACCACATCATAATATTTGCTCGTTGCAATTTTGTCGGTCTTGGCATTATAGGATTTATTGGCGTCATTAAACATGTGCGGCCAGCCGCCGGCGCGGCCATGCAGATAGCCGGTCACATCACATAAGGCCGGGTAATAGGCGGCCAGCCATTGAACGCGTGGGTCCAATGCCGCGGTGACGATGGACAAAGCGCCGCCCTGGCTGCCGCCGGTGACCGCTAATTTTTGACCGTCAAATTGGGGTAGTGAAAAAATGAAATCAACGGCGCGCACACAACCCAAATAAACCCGTTTGTAATAGTAACGATCCCGATCGTCAAGACCGGAGAAAAAATAGGTCGCCAGAGCACCGGCGCGCAGATCGTCATAAACGGATTGTTCCATGTTCACTGGTATGCCATGGATGCCAATGTCAAGCACGATAATGCCTTTCGCGGCTGTTGCGACATCACCGGGATAGGGACGCACGCCGGCGCCAGGAACGCGCAACAAGGCCGGATATTTGCCTGGTTTTTTCGGAACGCACAGCATGCCGTACAATCTTGCATTGATCGCATAATTCTGCACGCTGATGTGATAGACATCGACGGTTTCCGTGCAGCGGTTGGGCTGCAAAACCATTTTGGCGTCTAAAGGGATCTTGGCTGCCTCTATTTTCGCTTTTTCCCAAAAATCCTTAAAATCATCAGGCAGAGTCGTAGTTGGCTTTATTTTTTCCGGCTCTATGGCAGCAGCAGCCATGCCGGTGTATTCCACCTGATCGGGTTTATAAAACACTTTACAATCCCAAAATCCGGGTTCTTTAACGATGCCTGCGTCGATAAAAGCCTGGCCGTTCTTCAGCGTCACCGATCCGCTCTTGACCGGTTTGAGCATTTCCGGACCGCATTCATAGCGAACGGAAATATCTGACAGCGGTTTACCAAAATGATAAACCGACACCTGGAACCGCACCGGCTCGCTGACCTTGTATATCCAGTCCGCGTGTTGCGGCGCCACCAGAATTTTATAAAATTCCGGGCGGTTTTGTGCGAAACCGGCGACAACGATCAGCAGCAAACCCAAAATAACAGAAAATTTCTTGCACATTGTTTTGTCTCTCTTTCTATTTTAGCCAACGTCGGAACAAAGTCCGACGATAATAATAAAGCAGTCCGGTCAAGGTCAAACTGAAACCGCATAGGGATGGTATGAAAGCAGTAATCAAGGTTGTGATCATTAACCAAAGCTGTATGATCAGCACCAGTATCAGCGAAACGGGATAGCCCCAGGCGCGATAGGGTCTGGCAACATCCTTGAATTTACGCCGGAAAATCCACACGGCAACAAAAGTGGAAATATTGAAAATCGCCGAGGTAAAAGAAAAAAAATCGATGATGGTTTCATAAACACGAGCGGCAAAGGCAGCCCCAAACAATAAAATGGATGCCCAGGCTGCCTGCACCAGCAAAGCATTATTGGGCGTTTTGTAGCGAGGATGAATCTCGGCCAGACGGGCAAAAAACAGGCCGTCTCGAGCCATGGCAAAAACCCCGCGTGCTTTGACCAGCACTTGCGAGCTGACGCTGCCAAAGGTATTAAGCATAACAGCCAGAGAAACCAAGGCACCACCCAGGCCGCCAATAGCGGTTTCCATGGCGTCTACAGCCACCCATTTGGAATTTTGGATTATGCTGACCGGCAGCTGATAAAGGTAGGCGCTGTTGATGGCCAGGTAGATCAGCAGCACGCCACTGATGCCGAGGATCAGTGATAAAGGCAAATTTCGACGCGGATTGCGCACCTCTTCGGCAACATAGGTGGCGCCCTCCCAACCACTAAAGGCGAAAAAGGCATAACGCATGGCGGCGCCCATGGCTAACAGCGTCGACCAGTTAAATTCATCCGGCCAAAAAGGTTGTGAGAAATGCTGCCAATGTCCGGCTTGCGTAAAACAGACGCCTAACACGCCGCCGAGAGCGATCAATTTGGCCAGGCTGAGGATATTTTGCACTTTTCCTCCCAAACCTACGCCAAAGCAATTCACCAGAGTCAGCAACCAGATAACAAAAAGCGCAACAGTCACTTCAATCGCTCTGGGGAAAGCAGCGCCGGAGTAAATTTTATACAACGAGTTGGCATATTCTGCAAAAACCATGGCAACAGCGGCAATGGCGGCCGTTTCTGAAACGAAGAACATAGCCCAGCCACGGAGAAAAGCCCACACCGGCGGATAAGCGGCGCGCAGAAATGCATAGGGACCGCCGGACTTGGGCATCATGGCAGCCATTTCGGCATAACAAAAAGCGCCGAGCAAAGTTGCCAAGCCCCCCAAAATCCACACGCCGAAAAAGCCACTTACAGATCCCACCAACAGCATAATAGGTCCGGGTGTGCGAAAAATTCCGGAACCAATGATGCGTCCTATCAGAATGGAAAACGACTCGGTCAAGCCCAGGCTTCTAACAAGATCGGTTTGTTCACTAAAGAGTACGTTCTGGTTCGGTTGCGACGGCAAGAGCGCTCCTCGTATCCAGCGGTTAAAATTTATACAGCATAATCATCTTTTATTTGAAAAACAATAAAAACTTTCAGCGTATGTCGTCACTTCATCATTTAGGTGAAACCAAGCCACCCTGCATAGGTATGTAAGCCGGGACCAATAACCTGTCAAATAACGAAGGAAAAACAACATTCCTTTGCAGGTGTTAGGAATGTAATTAATTGTAACTTGTATCAACAGATCACATTTTTCCATTTAATTAGGAGGTTGGAGATGAAGCAAAAAGCCTTGACATTCGGTTTGGTACTATTGGTAATGGTCGGGCACCTGTTCGCCGGAACTACAGGAAAAATTTCCGGAGTAGTCACCAACAAAGATGACGGCGAACCCCTGGTCGGTGTAAACGTCCTGGTAATAGGGACCACCTTGGGGGCTGTAACCGATATCGAAGGCCGGTATTCTATTTTAAACGTACCGGTTGGAGAACACGAATTACGAGCCTCTTGCCTGGGTTTTCAAACACAGGTTCAACAAAAGGTGTACGTCAACATCGATTTGACGACGACCGTTAACCTAAAGATGATCTCGACAACACTGAACATCGGCGAAGAAGTTGTTGTGGTGGCGGAGCGTCCGTTATTGCGCAAGGATGAGACCAACACCAACATCATTCGCAATGCTGAAGAGATCGCAAACATTCCGGCACGCGGTATTCAAGAGCTGGCCGGAATGACGGCAGGCGTTGTCAAGCAGGACAACAACAACGCCATGAACATTCGCGGCGGTCGCGCCGGTGAAACAGCCACCTACATTGACGGCGTACTCGTTACCGATCCGTACAATGCAGCCATGCGTCTGTATCTGCCCAACAAAGCGATTGAAGAAATCAGCGTACAGACCGGTGGATTTAACGCTGAATACGGCGAAGCCATGTCCGGCATTTTAGCCATTACCACCAAAGCCGGCAAAGACAAGTACAACTTTTCTCTTGAAGCAGTCACCGACGATTTTCTCAGTGCGAAAAAGAAAAATCTCGGCACGTATTCTTACGGCTACAACGAATATGTCGCCTCTTTTAGCGGACCCATCATTCCCCATAAGAAGCATACCTTTTTCGCCAGTGTGACGCGCAATTTTACGGCAGACTGGACGCCGTCCTACGGATGGGCGGAAAACAAATACCGCCTGGACAAGTATACATACAATCAGCCCATCACTGTCAATGGGAATCGGGTGGATACGGTGCGTCATGATTATTCCTTCAGCGCGCGTTTGCCGGGCAATCATACATCGGACTGGTCCTATACGGGCAAAATCAGTGTGCAACTGGCCAACAACCTGGAATTAAAAAGCAGCCTCATTCAGACGGATCGAAATTTCAGCGCCGACTGGTACGGCTTTGCCAACGGCATTCAACCGGTCATGTTTTTCAATACAGACCATCGTCCGTTGTTTGATACGCACACCCGTTCCTTCAACACCACTTTGACGCATTTGATTTCGCCCAAGATGTTTTACGATTTAAAATTAAACTATCTGGACACGCAGCGTAAATGTTACGATGCGACCTTTAAAGATGATTTGAAAATGTACGGTGATCCGCGGTATAATCCCTGGCCGGACTCTTCTCTGTATTATGGAGAAGCTTTTACCGGCCGCATCGATCCGGATTTTTTTCAACCGGGATCTCAGTATGATGCCTACAATAAACAACGCACCACCCATTGGGCTGTGGATTTTGATCTAACCCGACAGATGGGTAAAGCGCACACACTTAAAGCCGGATTCGAATACAAATACCATACGGTGCGTCAATACACCATGGCAACGCCGAGCCGTTATGCTGATCCGGACTATGCATCGGATATCGAAAGACTGCGCGGCGCCGACGTGCGTATGTACGGGTATGACGTTTACGGCAATGAGGTCAGCGACGGCAATTATCTGACCGATGTAACGCGCGCTGCCAACGGCATGCCGCTGAGCGGTTTCACCAAGCAGGCGCCGTATCACCCCATTTTCATGAGCGGCTATGTACAGGATAAAATCGAATACCAGGATCTGATCCTGAATCTGGGATTGCGCTGGGATTACGTAAATCCCAACGCCTGGATGTTTAAACAGATTGCAGCGCAATTCAATCCGGACGGCACTCCCGTTCCCGGCACCGGCATGTTTGGCGGCGACGAAATATTCGACATCAACGATACCAAAACGTCGGTGGCTTATGATTATTTCAGCCCGCGTTTCGGCATCGGCTTCCCGGTCACGGACCGCACGGTCTTTCACGCGCAATACGGCCAGTTTTATCAGTCTCCGCAGTTGGTTGATCTGTACCTGAGTCCGCTTTATATGGACAGCTATATCACGCAGGGTTATTTCACGTGGTTAAACAATCCCAATATTCGTCCGCCAAAGACGACCTCCTATGAAATCGGTTTCAAACAGACCCTGAGCGATTATGCTTCACTGCAACTGACGGCGTTTTACAAGGAAACCGAAGATTTGATTCAATTGGTAACTTATAAAACGGACATCCGCGATATTGCCTTCCGCGAAAACGGTGATTTCGGCACAGTCAAAGGTTTGGACGTCATTTTTAATCTACGACGCTACAAAAATTTGAGCGTCAACCTGAATTATGAGTTGCAATTCGCTCGCGGCACCGGTTCTGCTTCCAACGACAATTTCGACATTGCCTGGTTGAACGGCGGCAGCGGCCATTATCCCAAATTCGTACAACCGCTGGATTTCGAACAGCGCCACACCGGTACATTGAATGTAGACTATCGCTTCGGCAAAGAAGCGCCCAACAAATGGCTGCGTAATCTGGGCGCCAATGCCATCTTTTCGTTCAACTCCGGCAATCCGTATACGCGCATGAATCTCAGCGGCATTTTTCCCTTCAGCGGACGCTATGACAATGATAATTTGTCAACCGTACCTGCAACAGCGGTGAATGGAGAGACGACGCCCTGGGTGTTCAAGATGGATCTGCGCGTGGACAAGCAGATCACAGTGATGAACACCAAACTGACCCTGTATGCCTGGATTCTGAATCTGTTGAACAACGCCAACGTGTTGAACGTCTGGATCACCTCAGGCCTGGCTGACGATACCGGCTACCTGAGCACGGTGGCCGGACGCAATTATTGGAACTCGGCCAGCGATATGGAAAAATCCTTGTACAAAATGCGGGAAATCGACTATAACAATTACGGCGTTCCGCGACAAATCCGTCTCGGCGTGCAGTGGGAAATGTAATTCACGTGGCCATAGAATTCTATCTTGGAGATACCATTCATGAAAAAGATGATTATCAGCCTGTTAACTCTGTTTATCATTGTTACGGCCGCTTTCTCCACCGACAACATGGGCAAGTATAAAAAATTGCAGAAAGCCCTGTCCAACAATGATACACGGCTTAATATTAACCGCATCAACGCCATATTGCGCAACAACGGCGTATGGTGCTACAACACCCTGTCGCCGACTTCCGGCGGATTATGGTGGCCCAACGGCACGCAAAATATGACCATTTACGGAGCCGGTCAAATGATCGGCGCCCTGGTCAACGGAGCGCCGCGCATTGCCGGCGTGGTGCATGATGCTACAGAGTTTCAACCCGGCATGATTTTAACTCCCGGTCTGGAACCGCCGGTCGGCGACAACCGTCTGGATGAAAAATACAGATGGTACTCTTTATTTTCCGACGGCACCGGTGATTGGAACAACTGGCCGGTGGAACAGGGCGCACCCCTGGACAAAAACGGCAAACCTCTGCTCATCGGCGATCAGACTATTTTCAGCGTTTTTAACGATGCCGGCGAACACGATAATTTCAGCACCTTGAAGCTGGGCGTTGAAGTCCGGCAATTGGCCTGGGCGTTTAACCGGGCCGATGTGATCGGCGATATGATTTTTATCAAATGGCAGCTGGTCAATAAAAGCGCCAACGATTGGGATGAAACCTATTTCGTTATCTGGTCTGACCCGGATCTCGGCGACGGCTGGGATGATTTTGTCGGCTGCGACACTACCCGTGGCCTGGCATTCTGTTATAATGCCGATAACGATGATGTGACCTATGGCGCAGCGCCGCCGGCCGTAGGCGTGGACTTTTTTCAGGGCCCGATTATCAGTTCGCCGGGCGATACGGTTAGACTGCCAGACGGTTCGGTGTTGCCTGATAAAAAAATGCTGAAAATGACCTCATTTATTTATTACAACAACGACGATTCTCCGCAGGGCAACCCGCAAACCGGCGGCGATATCTGGAATTTCATGCGCGGATACTGGCGTGACAGCACCCCCATTACCTTTGGCGGACGAGGCACTAATCCGACGGCGCCGGCGACCAAATTCATGTTCTCCGGCGATCCGGAGACCGCTGCAGGCTGGAATGATTCACAAACCTCCGACCGCCGTTTCATGATGGCCACGGGGCCGTATCGCATGGAAAAATGGCAGGACACAAACAGCAACGGTCAACCTGATTTTGGCGAACCTGGCGTACAGGAAATTGTCGCCGGCATCATGGTCGGCAGAGGAGCCAATAATTTTAACAGCGTCACCTATCTCAAAGCCATTGACGAAATCGCGCAATTAGCCTATGACGTCAACTTTGCTTTGCCGCGCGCACCCAAAGCGCCGGCAGTGCAGGTATCGCAGGCGTCTAATGCCATAACGCTTACCTGGGACAATCGTTCCGAAGTGGGCGATGATGGTGCGCCTTATGAAGTCGTCGATATCGTGGCAGATGGACTCATCGGCCAAAATATGGTAGTAGATGGAGAATACGCGGTAGTCACAGATGGAACCTATGATTTTACCGGATACACGATATGGCAGTTCGCAGATGCCGGCGGCAGCAGCCCTGTGCTGTTGGACAGATTCGGCGCGGAAAAATTGGCCGATTATACGCCTTACGGTGGAGCGCGGCATATTCGGCTGACCATCAACAAACATCCGCTGGTCGGCACCATCGGCGACCCGCTGATCAACGGCAAAACCTATTATTTTGGCGTTCAGGCCAACGCATATTGCAAATTTGCCAGTCCACAACAGTTTCCCAGTCCAATGACCATTGTAGCTGTTACGCCGCAAAACAAACCCGGCGAACGGCTGACATCGTCAAACAATGACACCCTTCAGGTGACGCACACGGCGTTGAACGGCAGTCGTCCCAGCGACGGCCAGGTTGTGGTGACCGTTGTCGATCCTGCGAAAACGACCGGCGCCAGCTATACGGTCAGTTTCAATCCGGATCAAACCTGGAATTTGCTCAAAGCGCAAAGAGATACGCTGCTCAAGAATCAAACCAATCAGCGCGGCGACGACGCCTATACGGTTAAAGATGGTGTTCTGGTTAAAGTCATTGGCCCTGATCCCGGCATCAACATGAACATCCCCGGACCATTCGGCGATGATCCGCATTATAACGGTTTTGGCGTAACCAATGGCGCAAACCGCTGGATCAGCTGGGCTGACGGCGGCTGGGGTCTTGAGACTGCTAATGAATCTTTAGGCAACGGCTTTTCGTTCTGGGGAACCACCTTGCAGCCCTGGGAGTATGTCAATGTGGAAATCAGATGGGCGGGTTGCACGGATCGCTCAGACAACACAGCAGAAGGGCTGGCCGCAAAAAGCAAAGTGGAATATCCTGATCGCTGGAGCAAGGCGGTGATATATCGTCGTGATCAGGGTTATGCAGTCCAAAGTCAACTGGGCGATGTGCCGTTCGCGGTTTATGATACGGAAAGCAATCGCCGGCTGAAAGTGGCGTTTGTCGAAGACGCTCGGCCGGCCAACGGCAACGGCAACTTTTTATGGGACTTGGGCTGGGGAAGCGAAGCCGCTTACAAGCCGTTGAGTGGTCGAGAATACACTTTTATTCTCAACGATTCCTATGATGACAGCTATAGTGATTATATAAGCGGAGCCAAAGACGGTACAGGTCGGAATACCGACGTGCCGGCGCCGGTGATGTATGCATTCTGCTTGACAGGCCGCGGCACGCGTCCGTATTTAGAGGCGCCCTTTGAACTGCAAATCTTTGCCGGTCATATCAATACGAGCAACGATCTTTTTGCTTTCACGGCGCCGGCCACTCCGGTGGTTGAACAAAAATATTTGCAGGAAGATTTGAAAAAGATCAACGTTGTTCCGAATCCTTATTACGGCTATCACAGCGGCGAAATGAATCCGTTCAGCCGTTGGGTGCAGTTCACCAATCTGCCGGCGAAATGCACCATTCGCATTTTCGATCTGGTCGGCAACCTGATATGTAGGTTGGAAAAAGACGATCCGACGGCAACCTTGATGCGCTGGGATTTAAAGAATTCCTATCAATTGCCGGTTGCCAGCGGCATTTACGTCTACCATGTGGATGTGCCGCAGGTCGGACAAAAAGTAGGTAAAATGGCCGTATTTACGCCCAATGAAAGATTAGACGCCTATTGAGAAATCGAATGACACTCCCGCCGGCTTTTATTATTTGATAAAAGAACCTCGCCCCGAGGCGGCGGGAGTTGTTTCCGACAGAACAGCTATTTCTTCTACAAGGAGTGAGTTATGAAAAAAATAGTCATTACCGGATTTTGTCTCATATTGATGCTGGCAACGATGGTCCTGGCTAGTGGTCCCAAGCTCGGCATCAGCGCTGCGCCCGAGTTGTCCATTCCTATCGGCGGCCGCAGCGTGGCATTGGGCGGGAGTCATATGGCCAATGTACAGGGCGTTGAAGCCATGTACTGGAATCCTGCCGGATTAGCCACCTTGAGCGGCGGTGAGGCAAGTTTTAATTACCTATCCTATTTTGCAGATATGAGCATTGCCAACGTCAGCGCGGCTGTTAAAGCAGGCAGCCTCGGCTCCATTGGTCTGAGTTTTCAATCTATGAGCATTGGCGACATAGCAGTGACCACAATCGAAGCGCCGGAAGGCACCGGTGAAACAATTAAACCCGGATATTTGACCTTTGGCGTGAGCTATGCTCGTCGTATGACCGACCGCATCAATTTTGGCGGCAATATGAAAGTGATCACCGAGCGCATCGGCAACATGAATGCCACCGGCATTGCGTTTGACCTCGGTCTGCAGTACGTCACGCCGTGGAATTTTTCCTTCGGCGTAACCATGCGCAATTTTGGCGGCGATATGAGATTCGACGGCACCGGCATCGAATTCAACACAAATATTCCCTGGGCTGATCCCAATTCCACTTCACGGCGCACCCGGCTCGATATGGCTTCGGCAGAATTGCCCACCAGCCTGAGCATGGGCATAGCGTATATGTATCCGATGGGAGAATTGCAGAAACTCTATGTCGCCGGTTCATTTACCAACAACAGTTTCGGACTCAATCAGGCGAACGTGGGACTTGAATATGGATTCAAGGACATGGTATTTTTGCGGACGGGATACGCCGTGCCGATGTACCCGGAAGATTATCCGGGCGACAAATCGAACGATTATCAATATGGACTGGCTGCAGGCCTGGGGTTGCGCGTACCCATGGGCGGCACCACCCTGCTTTTCGATTATGCGTATCGTGATATGGATTTATTTGACGCCAATCAATATTTCACTATCGGATTTGCTTTTTAGCTAGCCTGTTCCGCTTGTCGGGACAAAACAGATTATTCCCGCTTGCATTCGAACAGGGCAAGTGGGATCGTCAGGCGCAGTTCTCCAATGAACTGCGCCTGTTCGTTTAAGGCTTTTTCCACTTGATCAAAAACAGATACAAGCCTGTTTTCGGGCACCAGTTCCTTCCATGCCGGCAGAAAAGCCAGCTTGATGAGAAAATGATTCAGCATCGCCGAGCCATCGGTGTAGCGAAAAGTCACCTGATCATAAGATATCTCGCTGATCCGAAATCCAGCCCGGCTAGCCAGGTTCACCAGCTCGTTAACCGGACGCCGTTTTGCATGGATATGGCGATCCAGAGCGGAATCGTCCAATTGATTGTTGCGCAGAACCTTCCGTAAGACATGATAAAATTCAATCATGGTTTCCGCAAGATTCACAGTAAATAACAACACTCCTCCGGATTTACACACCCGGCCGCATTCGAGAAATGTTTGCTCCAGATCGTTTACATTGTTAATACCGTTATTGGAAACCAGGACATCAAAAAAACCGTCAGAAAACGGCAGGTCCTCGGCTGCGCCCTGTTGAATAAAGACATGTTTTAATTGATACAAATCGATTTTCTGCCGGGCTCGTCGACAACCGGCCGGCCAGGGATCGATGCCATAAACCTCACAGCTAGTGCCCAGACGCTGCGCCAGTTCCAACAAAGGAAAGCCCGCACCGAAACCGATGTCCAATACGCGCAGCTGATGGCCAAGAGGAACCCGATCAAGCAATTTTAAACCAAACGGCGCAGACCAAAGAGGCAGTTCATCGATCAGGGACGTCACATGATCCTGATCCAGATCATACCGATTGTATAAATATTCCGTCAAGAAGTCAGTCTCCAATGGCCTTGTTTATGCCTTTGGCCCACTTTTCAAACTGATTTTTGTTATAATCGCCTTCCACTATGAGTTTGCCGAACAGGATCGGCTTGATGATGATTGGAGCGGCTACCAGGCGGGAATTGAAAAAAATAGCCAAACGTTGCCCGCGATTGACTCGCGTCAACTGACTCAGTTTTAAAGCGCCCTCTTCGGTAAGATTCAGGGCCAAAGCCGGATTCACCCGGTAGGTAAAGACCTCGGCGCTTTTTATATCATAATTGCTGAATTCGACTTTGGTATAAACATAAAAACTATCTCCCGTGGCCGGGTCAAAATGCAATTTAGGCGAGACCGCATCGTTGAGGGTGCGTGTGGCAAAATGAATCTCGACATTGATTTTCTTGGTAGGCGCCAGGGAACAATTTAAAAGGATGATAATCCATACTAAAATAAAATATCGTGCTTTCATATAACGGCGGTTCCTTTTACAATTTGAAATTCATTTTAGCCAGGTGATAAGCGGCCTGTCTGGCCAACTCTTCCGCTTCGTCCAACTCGATGACATGTTCGGCCACCAACTCGGCCAGATAACGACAATCTATCCGGCGAGCCAGATCATGGCGAGCGGGGATCGATGGAAAAGCGCGCGTGTCATCGATAAAACCAACCGTGTTGTAAAAACCTGCGGTTTCAGTGGTCAAGCGGCGAAAGCGCAACATCGCCTCCCGGCTGTCCAAAAACCACCAGGCCGGCCCCAATTTCATTGCCGGGTAATGACCGGCCAGCGGTGCGAGTTCGCGGGAAAAAGTGGTTTCATCAATTGTGAAAACGACAATCGTCAAATCGCGTTGGTTGCCGAATTTGTTCAACAGAGGTTTGAGATCATGGGTAAAATCCACTGCGATCGGAATATCACAACCTTTGTCCGGACCAAAAGTTTGATAAACCGAAGGATTGTGATTACGCAGAACGCCGGGATGGATCTGCATGGTTAAACCGTCCTCCACACTCATGCGCGCCATTTCCATCAACATATGGCCGGTAAACAACCGGGCATCATCGACAGTCGCCTTGCCTTGAATGGCCCTATCAAACAGGTCTGCTGCTTGAGCTTGCGACAACTCTACGGTAAAAGCCGTCAACACGCCCTGATCCGTAGAGGTAGCGCCCATCTCTTTGAAAAAGGCACGCCGTTTTTCCAGAGCGGAGATGAAGCTTTTATAATTTGTGCAATCGAGGCCTGACAATTGCGAGAGTTTGTCGATATTTTGCCGCCATCCTTTAAAAAGCAAATCAGTGACGGT
>CAYLWO010000062.1:17742-39899 GCA_964387285.1 uncultured Cytophagia bacterium
TGTTTGAGCCACATGCCGGTGGGCGTTCCGTTAAACAGATGCATATGATCGGCCACCAATTGCCAGATTTTACGACGATCCGTTTCCGTGGCGCCGCCATCTGCACGCGGTACGCCCAGCGATTCCATGGCAATCCCATGCGAATAAAGCATGCGGAAAAGGTAATGATCGGGGATAACCAACAATTCCGCCGGATCAGGAAAGGGTTTGTTCTCAGCAAAAAGACGCGGATCAACGTGTCCATGGGGACACAACAATGGCATATCCTTAACCTGATGATATAAATGCAAGCCAAGTTCTCGTTCTTTCGGATTCGAACTGAAATAACGCTCCGGATTCAGTACCAAAGGCTGCGCTTTCATTATTTTCTCCCGTTTAAATCATGATTGTCTGAAAAGATACGAAAAATTTCCAAATAAATAAATCATTTTTCGCGATTCTGCCATTCTGCAATTTTAGCACATTGTGTGAAATTCCATTTGATTTGGCGGTTATAAATTATTAACTTTCACCATGCTTAGACAAAAAATTATCGCACGTTTTACACCCTCGACCACGCCAATTTCACCGGTGCAACTGGAACGTTCTTTGCGCATGAACACACTGGCAGGCGCCTTTGGCATCTCGTGGTTTTTCATGCTCTCCCCTATCGCAAACGGCGTCACCGGCAACATGGTCAACGTGTTCTTTAAAAACCATCTGGGTGGTTCTGCATCCGACCTGGGCTTATTGGTCGCCTTTGTGAATCTGACGGCTGTTTTGCATCTGGCTTCGATATTCATCTATAATCGTTTATCCAGCGTTAAAGCCTATTGGTACATCAACCATTTGATCGCCCGAATTCTGGGCGCTTCTCCCGCATTTGTTGCTTTTTATATTCTGCTGGGCGGTGATAAAAAAACCGGCATTGACGTCATTCTCGTCTGTTTGGCCCTGGCCTGGATTTTTTACAATAGCGCCACCTCGGGCTGGTTCACGTGGATGACTACCTTAATCCCGGAAAACATCCGTGCCTCCTATTTTGGCCGCCGCGCCGCGATCCTCTATGCAATCGGCATGGTCGCTTTTTTTCTGATGACGCTGGCTCTGGATATTTTTCAGCAATACGCTTTTTGGGTGTTTGCCGTTTTTTTTCTATTGGCCGGCATCGGCGGCGTGCTGGATGTAACGCTCTATATGTTTATCCCCGAACCCAAAGGGACTCTGTGCAACACGCCACTGAGCTTAAAAATGGTTATAGAACCGCTTTCCAATCGCAACTTTAGAAAGTTTCTTCTCGCCCTGGGTCTGTTCATGTTTTCCATCAATGTGCTGGCGCCGTTCATGGGTCCCTATCTGACCGCCAAAGACGGCATTGGCGCGCCGAATATCTGGTTGGGCATTCTCACCCTGAATGCTCAACTCGCTTACATGGCCAGCGTCTCCTACTGGGGCATGATCATGGATCGGTTGGGAAAAAAACCGGTTGTGCTATTGGGCAGCTTGTATTTTCTGTCCGGCATTGGCTGGTTCTTTTTGACGCCAACCAACTATGTTTTTATCATTCCTCTGGTCTCGATATTCATGGGATTGCTCGGTCCGGCTATTTTTGAAGGCGCTACGCAATTAATGATGACGCTGACGCCTGCAACCAATCGTACAACCTACATTGCCTGGTACTTTGCCATCGTGGGCCTGGCCAACGCCATGGGCGCCATCTCCGGCGGCCTGTTATCCGACGCGTTGCGAAATTTTTCTTATGAACTCGGCAGCGTCGTTACCATTCATGGATTCCATGTGGTGACGTTGGTCTACATGTTTTTATGCACAATCAGCTTTTGTCTGATCTATCGCATCAAGGAAGGCGGTGAAAGGCCGGTTGGATTTTTACTGCAACAGATCGCTTCTCCATCTCTCTTCCGCACATTAGGCGCCATCGGCGTTATCGGCAAGCCGGAAGAATCGCAGCGAGTTATGCGCGCCTTGCGCAATCTGGACGGCGAATCCAGCAGTCTGGCGGTGCGCGATATTCTCTCCCGGCTGGACGATCCGGATACCGAAGTGCGTGAAGAGGCGGTGCGTGCCCTGGGTCGCATCAAAGCGGTGGAAGCTGTGGACCGATTGATCCAGTTGTTGACGGACCCGTCATCCAGCATCCGCATTCCGGCAGCGCGTGCCCTGGGGCAAATTGGCGACCGACGGGCGCTGCCTTACCTGGCCGCTAATCTGGACGGCGGATCGGAAGAATTGCAGGAAGCCTGCATACAGGCCATGGGGAAAATCGGCGATAAAAAATCTCTGGCGCGTCTGTTAAAACTTTTTGAAGAAAATCGCAGTGAACGGGTATTGGGATTAGGCGCTGAAGCTGTCTCCAAACACGGGCTGATCGATGCCGTGTGGGAGATTTTCCCGCGTATGCATCAAACAAGCAATCCGGTGCTGCAACGACAAATGGCCATTGCCCTGGCCAATCTGCTGGGCAAACCAGGCGAATTTTATCGCTATTTGACCGGTGAACGGATCAATCAAAGCAAATTGATTGACCATCTTTTCCAAAAGGCCGGACACGCGATACAAAACATTCGCGAACGGTTGCTGGAAGAAAACAAACAGCCGTCCAAACCGGCTGATTTAAAATCAAACCTGGAAATAGTAAAACGTGATTTTGAACAAGAACAGCTGCCCCACTGTCTGCAGGGATTATCGGCTCTTTTCTCTCAGCTTGCGACGTGTTTTTTTCCGCATGCCGCCGGCGATGATGAATCGTTGATCGCCTTTGCCATTATTCATAATCTGCGCCTGGGTATGGCGCTGTGGTTTGTCAAGGAAGCGGAACTACATATGCGCAACAATACCGATCAGGAGTTGTTAAGGACCGATGTGCTATTGGGTTTGTACGCGTTAAGTAATCTCGATAATACTTAGTCTGGTTTATTCATAACAAACACCAATTCAGGAAGCAACTCGCGTATTGATACCAAGTTGCAGGAGTCGCTTCCTAGCGGCGACCGTCGGCCGCTAGCCGCCTCCTACAAAAGTTACATCATTTTATAAGTTTATCAGGTTAGCTTGCGCCGAACAGCCTCGAATTTTTGGAATTCACCATGGGAAATCCCGAATTTCGCTTTTGCTCATTTCGTCAGAATCTACTGGCTGCCGTATTGGCGGAGCAATCCATACAGGCAACGGTTTTTATTTTTCCTACCGAAATCAGTAAAAAAGAGTGTCTGAAATTATTTCAAAAAAACTGGTCATGGAGCGACGCGCGTTTTCTTACCATGGAAGAATTCAAGGAAAGCTGCTTTCGTTCCTCTTTTCCTTTATTAAAAGAAGAAAAACGCACGCTCGCCTTTTATGTTGCTCTGGATCGATCCATGCGTCAGGCGCTGAAAATCCAGCATTATTTTCAGAGCATTGAAGCGGCCAACAATTTTTTTACATTTTGGGAAGAATGCAATGAAGAACTCTTAACCGAACCGTTGGACTTTGACTTGCTGGCAGGCCAGGGAGTGGAAACACAGGAGTGGCAACGAAAGCTGTACGAACAGCTGTGGAAAATCAAACAGAGTTACGCCGATCTCATTCACCACCGCCATTTTGAAGATGTTCTTTTCACCCATCGTCTTGAAAATCTTGATTTGCAGGATTACACGGACTATCATCACTTTGTCTGGGTGAATCAGTTTTACTATACCCGTTTGGAAAAAGAGTTGATCGACCGACTGTCTGCAACAGGAAAACAGTGCGTCATTTACTCGCAGACAGAACGCCATTTGGTCCGAGTGCCGCAACTGGAAAGTCCCGGCTTTTCCATCAAGGATTTTACCGAGCACAACGTACGGCAGATTACCATTCATGAGAGTAAAAGTGATTTTGCCATGATGGCGGACTTGACCGAATGCCTGCAACGGGAACCGATTTCCGTCATTGTCGATAATAATCCCTCCTTTAACGCTTATTATCGTTTTCTGTCCACGCAGAAAATCACACTGAGCCTGAATCAATCCTTACAGCAAAGCACCCTATATCGATTTTTCCAGCGGCTTTATGAGCTGATCGACAGTCTGCAGCCGGATCAACAGGACCCCCATCGCCTGCTGCTGCCTCTGCAGATATGCTACGAGTCGGTCGCAGATACGGATTTTTTCAAGATTTTTACTGCAAACGCAAACATGACGCCCGGGGCGTTTCAGGAACAGGCACTCGACATCCTGGCGCGGATCATTACTCGGGAATACCGTTATGTAGATCTGCCAGGCGATGTTTTTCATATCCATGATCCCCTGGTCCGGCAAGCGCAACTGTTTCTGCAACCGGTGTTGGACCTGCTGCAAAAAGCGTTAGCCGTACAAACTCTGGACGATTTATTGCAGCTGATCGATGCACCAATAGGAATTCGTATTAAAGACATTCTCAGCGATCAGGAGCGATTGTATTCCGACATTTTAGATGTTTTTTATCAAGGCCTGGCTGATTTCTCCGGCATCGCGACCATCGGATTGGCGCATAATTGGCAGGAAATATTTTCACCGGATCATCCCTCCCATCCGACCGCCGTGAGTCGCGGCTGGTTCCGGCTTTTGCTGGAGTATCTAAAAGCAAAACGCATTCATTTCTCAACCGTGGAGATGCCGGGGCTTCGGGTTGATGTCACGAATCTATTGGATACGCGCAATCTGCAATATCAAAACGTTGCACTCATCAATGCACAAGAGGGCCTATTGCCGCAATCGCCCAGCACCCCCTTCCTCTTTAATGAATATCAGCGGAAAAAATTGGGATTAAAATGCTATGAGCAGATTCGATTACGGGAAAAATACTATTTTTCCCGTCTGACGTTGAATTCCGCTCAGGTGCATTTGTTCGCACAAAAAAATCTGGATAAGAATACCGAGCCGAGTTCTTTTATCGAAGAGCTGGCTTTATATTGTGATGCCGGACGTCTGCAGAGGATAACCAGCGCAGAGAATCGCCTGCGATCGGTTTATCGAACCCTGCTGAGTGATACCGGGGTCAAAAGCGTCCACAAGCGTGATATCAGCGATGCTTTTTTTATTTTGCCGTTCCGCAGCGTACAGGACTATCCGGACAAAACCATCCGACTGTCTTTTTATGAATTTCAAAATTTAGCCGACAGTCCCTTCATCTACTATCTACGTCATGTGCTGGCGATCGATCCGCGCCCGGTTCAGATGGTCGATGATTTTTCCGCGCCGTTCATCGGCGTTATTGCGCACGAAGTGTTGAACAACATCTGGCATCTTTTTCTACAGGACGAAGAGGTCATGCCTGGGAAAATAACCTGGCTGGAAATTTGCGATCGCTATATTGAGCGAGCCCGGCGCCACATCGTACAGGAAAAACGTTGGCAGATCCCGCAGAATCACAGCCGTGTTTATTTTCAAGAAATATATTGGCCGGTTTTGCATTCCGGCATTCGTTCTTTTTTTAATTGGCTGGAAAATCGTCTGCAGATTAAAATCGAAAAAACGCGTATTTACCCTGAAGCCGAATTTTCCACTTCCCATGAACGGGAGGGTTTGACCTTGTTCACATTGCAGGGACCGGCGGACCTTTGGACTGTGAAAATCAGAGGACGTGCGGATCTGCGTCTCGAAGCCACCGACGCAACGAAAAAACAGATTTTTGACTATAAAACCGGAAATATTGATAAACGCCAACTATTGTTCTATGAATTGTTGTACTATCTCATCAACGATCCCTCGTTGGAGCAGGACGTTTTTTCATACGGCTATAATCTGGTAAACGGCCGTGCCGAGGAAATGCAGCAAATGTTTAAAAAACGATCCAAAGCTGTTCCAAAGCGCCAGGTGATTCTCGAGTTCACCGAGCAATTGCGTACGCTGATCTCCGATGCCTTTACCTATGGCTATGTTTTTTCCGGAGAGACAAAACCGAAAAAAGAGTGGCAGGAAATCGTCAGATCCGATTTGCGCCAAAAAATGATTCTGAGAAATCATAATGCAAATGTGTATTAAAAAAGTCATCCGCGCCAGCGCCGGTACCGGCAAAACCTATCGCTTGTCGCTGGAGTACATCGCCTTGCTGTTGCGCTACATGCGCATGGGTATTCATTTCAGCGAAATTCTGGTCATCACCTTTACCAAAAAGGCCACCGCCGAAATACGGGATCGTATCTTCAGTCATTTGCGCACACTGACCACGGAAGGAGAAAAAAACGAAGAACTGTCGGCCAACCTCGCGCAAATTCTGGGAGCGCCAATAACGAAGGAACAGCTCGGCTGGTTAAGGCAAACCTATCATGAAATGCTGACGGAAAAGAACCGTGTGCAGATCAGCACCATTGACGCGTTTACCTATCAAATATTTAAAACGGTCATTGCTCCCTATCTCGGACTGGCTGAACACGTCATTGATCCCCAGGCGTACAAGGAATATTTGAACGAACTCTATGAATACGTGCTCGATGCCAAACACCTGCCCAGACTGCGCAGTTTGTTTGCGCGTTCAGGTCATAAAAGTTTGCAGGGATATGAAACTCTGGTTCGCGATATTCTGCACAAACGATGGATATTTCCCCTGATCGAAAATCGCGGATTATCGCCGGATCAGAAGAGAGCAAACCAGGACCTGGAGCGATTTCAACAAATTTTTATATCCGTTTTACAGCAGGTTTATCCTTTGCTGGCGCAAAAGTGTGCAACCTGTTCTCCGGATGAAGTGCTGCGTAAAAATGTTTATACAGCCATCAGCCAGGGCGAGACGCTTGATTTACCAGCCTGGCAATCTCGATTGCAGGAGAAATTACAGGATGGAGAATACCTCCAGGCTAATGCGACGCTTTTTTTATCCGGCGAACCGTTCTGGAATGGGGTGCGCATTCTTAATGGCGCCCAAAACGCCGAGCAACGCGAAAATCTGAAAAAAAAATTAAAGCAGGCCGGAGTCCATTTGGCCGACTATCTGTATTGGACGGTGTTTTTGCAGGAGCAGCGCGAACTGGAAGAAATCAGCCGATTGTTGCTGGAAAAATATGATGAAATCCTTTTCCGTGAAAAGCGTTTCAACTATATGGACATTCTTTATCATACCTACAAGCATCTCTACGATCCGGAATTATCGCTCATCCGCGGCGATGAAGTAAGCAATACTTTTTACGAGGTGCTGACAACCCGCATCCGTTTTTTGCTCATCGATGAATTTCAAGACACCAGCATCCTGCAGTTCAAGTTGTTTTTGCCGATTTTAAAAGAGATCACCGGCGGTTCGGGCGTTAAGGAATATGGCGGCGTGATTGTCGTTGGCGATGAAAAACAATCCATCTATGGTTGGCGCGGCGGTGAACGGGATTTTATTTTAAAAATGCCTGAAATCATGCCCGAAACCGAAGAACTGCAATTAACCACCTCTTTCCGTCATAGTCCGGCGCTGATCGATTTTGTCAACGGTTTATATGGCAGCCAAGAACTGGCCATGGGACTGCAAAAACAACACATTTTTTGGCCATATCAGGCTTGCAGCACGGCCAAACGAAATGACGGATATGTTGAAATCCGGTTCAGAAATCATTCCACAACCGTTGCGGACGACGGAAACGAAAAGACAGATCCGCTCGTCGCCTTTGTGCAAGACGTCATTCGTCCGAGACTTCAGCAAGGACAAGCTCTGGCCGGACAGACGGCCATCCTGGCGCGCGAAAACGACGATTTGATCCGCCTGGCGGAAGTTCTGGATGAACATGGCATCAATTATATGTTGGCCAGTTCCCGCTCGATTTTTGAACATCGCGCTGTTAAACCATTGCTCTTTCTGTTTCGCTTTCTGGTTTATCAGGATATATCGGATCTGGCAAGATTTTTTCGTTCGGATTATATTCGTCTCGATGGTACCGAATTGCAGCAATTGTTGCTTATTTGGCGCGCACATGAACAGAATCGCATTCAAAGTCATCGTACTTTTCTGCAAACACTGCGAGAGCAGGGCCAACGCCTGCCCGGCGTAACGGATTTGTTCAAGTATATCGACGCGCAAAACCGATTTGATCTCTTTGATTCCTGCCTTCAGGCGTTGGATTACTTTCACGCTACAGCTATTTTCCCTTTGGAAACTGATCTCGTCAACATTAACTTTTTTTTAGAAATCGTGGCAGGTTTCGGGCGCAAGTATCGGACCTATCCGGCGACGTGGCAAGGTTTGCTGCAATTCAGCCAGG
The DNA here is from genome assembly GCA_964387285.1 of uncultured Cytophagia bacterium. GTDB lineage: Bacteria > Zhuqueibacterota > Zhuqueibacteria > Residuimicrobiales > Residuimicrobiaceae > Anaerohabitans. The sequence goes on from CAYLWO010000062.1 coordinate 25,916, forward strand.
ATCATCTGGAAGATGAAAATCTGCAGCAGGTCGGACTGGAACAAACCGATGCGGTAAATCTGTTGACGATACATAAATCCAAAGGACTGGAATACGATTCTGTTTTTTTATTCTGGGATTTGTCCAATAATTCCGGTCATGGTCAAAACAGCCTGCATGAATATCTGACCTATCAACCGGACTATCGCACGGTGAAGGACTTTGCACTGGCCTACAATACCGATGCCATCCTGACGGCCGGAAGCCGCCGCTATCTGGCCGAAGAGAACGGCCGCAAAAAGTTAATCGAAGATATGAATACATTTTATGTTGCCATGACCCGACCGCGGCAGAACCTCTTTGTGTATGCCGCTTTTAACAAAAAGGACGGACTCGACGCGTATTTAGACTCTTTGTCGGAACGTGAGCAGTGCAACGCCGGACAAATATTGTTTGCTGCGCTCATGAATTTAATTAAAGATCACCCCGGTTTTGCAAGGCAGGATGAGGATCACGCTATCCTGCGCCTCGGCAAATTAACAACTACAGCGGTCGAACGGTTGACAGAAACCATGGACTCTGTAGACCTGGCAGATGAATGGGCGCCGGAACGCAGCCGGTACCTTTTTCGCGATCGCGCCAAGGCAGGCAAAGAAGCGTTCATTGATTTCAAGTCCATGTACATTAAAAAGCATAATGCCGATCGCGGCAACATCGTCCACTATTATCTGTCCCTGATTAAAACGCACAGCCCTTCTGAAAAACAACGCGCCAGAGAAAAAACCGTTGCCGATTTTGGCACGCTTTTGCCGGTTGTGGATATTTTGCAATTACTGGATAAAACGGATCTTTTTCTGGCTGAGCATCATGCAGAGATTTTTGCATCGCGCTGGCAGGTGTTTACCGAGCAGACTGTGTACAATGCCGAAGGCAAAGAGCTGCGCATAGATCGACTTCTCGTGGATAAAGAGAATAAAGAGATCGTCATTATCGATTTCAAAACCGGAGAGTCTTTTGACGAATCGCAGATGCAGGAATATGAACACGCCATCCGTCTCTTACCCGCTTTTACGCAAGCAGAGTACAGCTTGCAGGGAATTTTTATAGAAATCAAAATCGATTAACAGAGGAATAAATCATGTTGCGATGTATTCAGATTTTTCTCTTCTTAACTATTGCCGTAAAGCCTGCGTTCTCAGTCGAGCGTTCTCATCCACGGTTAATGGCCAACCAGACAGAACTCGAGACCGCCAAAAAGTGGCTGCAACAATATCCCTGGTATAAAAAAATTTTCGCCGAACATAGCCGGGAGATCGATGCATTCATCAGCCACGGACCGATTTATGTCTCTCCCATCAAGCAGACGTATCAATATCAAATGTACACCTGCCCCAAGCACGGCGTCGAGTTGCGCTACGATCTCTTTCAACCGTTCGAGCATCGTTGCCCGAAAGACACTCTGGAAGTATTCAAAGGCGGGAAATATGATATGGCGTGGGCGGGCTGGTATAACCGGGTTCTTGCCAACTATCTGGTCTGGATGGGATTATTGTACCATACCAGCGGTGATGAAAAATACGCACAGGCCGGTAAAGAAATACTGATGAAATTTGCCGAACTGTATCTGAAATATCCGACCGACAACACCATACTCGGCCCGGCGCATGTTTTTTTCGGCACCCTCTCTGAATCATTCTGGGGCGTGGATATGGCGTATGGCTACGATCTTTTGTACCATTACCACGGATTCAGCCACGCCGACCATGCCGCTCTCAAAGAAAAGCTTTTCTATCCATTGGCCAAAATCACGCAGCTTTTTCCGGAAAGTGCATCCAACCGGCAGCTGTGGTACAACAATGTTTCGGCGGCAGTCGGTTTTTTGTACAATGATCAAAGCCTGATCGATTTCGCCATCAAAGGACAATATGGCTTTGAGTGGCAACTGAGCTCTGCCGTGCCGGAAAGCGGCTTTTGGCCGGAATGGTCGGGCTATCACTTTGTCGCGTTGCGCGGCATGATTCATCTCGCAGAAATGGCGCGACATAACGGCTATGATCTGTATCATCTGGAAATTGCCGGCCATTCGATGAAAAAAATGTTCGATGCGCCGTTTCTTTTAATCAAGCCCAATTTTGAATTTCCACGCATCAAGGACAGCGGCGGCGGCAGCATTCTCGAATATGCTCCCTATTATGAAGCAGCGTATGCGGTTTATCGTGATCCCAAATATCTCGCTTTGTTGACCAAGACCAATCTGCAGCGAGGCACTCAGGTCGTTGGCGAAACTTCCGCATTGGGCCGGGCGCCGGAACCGGTCACGCTTTTTAACCTGGTTCCGGAACTGCCAAAAGACACAACCAATATTTATCCGCAGGAAAGCATCGACCTGAAAGGCAATGGATTTGCTGTTTTACGCAACGGCAAGGACAGCACCGCCAGATATCTTTATCTCGATTATGGCATTATGGGCGGCGAGCACGGTCATCCTGATAGGTTGCAGATGGGTTATTATGCCGACGGACAGAATTGGATCGTGGATCCCTTGAACGAATCCTATCAGGTGCCCAATCTGCAGTTATGGTATCGCCAAACCATCGCGCATAATACTTTGGTGGTCGATCAATCAACGCAAACCTGGGCCAATGGTTATGCTATTTTTTTCGGCGCCCTGCCGGATTTCCAGGTTGCGGCAGGCGGCACAGACACAGCTTATCCGGGCGTCTCGCTTACCCGCACCTTGTTGCAGGTCGGCGAGTATTTCATCGATCTGTTTGACGCGCAAGCCCCGGAAAAGAGAATGTACGATCTCCCGTTGCACGGATTCGGTTCCATAGAAATTATGGGCGTCAACCTGGAAAAACAGCCCATCGATCTGTTCGGCAATAAACCCGGTATCCCGGGATATGACCAACTCACCGATATTTATTCGGGCAACGCGGATACAGATTGGCATGGCGTGTTCACCTACAAAGGAAAACACCTGCAATTCAGAGCCATTGGTGAAAAGGGAACCAATGTATACAAAGCCCAGACTCCTCCCATCGGCGGTTTTTATAAACAAATGGTCAAAGAACAGGTGCCCATGCCCATGCTCATGAGCAGACGCGTTACGGACAGAACCCGTTTTGCCGGACTGATGGAGGCTTATACCAAACGACCGATGGTACAGCACTTTGAGCAAGGGGACGAGCCAAACAGTTATCGCATAATAAAAACAGATGGCATGGACTATATCCATGCAGGCAGTGACCTTGCCGATTACTGGGTAGTAAAAGAAAAAGAAAACATACCAACTCTGGCGGCAGGTTTTAATATCAGCGAAATCAAACATCGTTCATTGACTCTGCTCTCTTCTCCATTCACACTGGACAAGGTGCAATGCTCCTGGAGTAGCGATGCCATTAACGTGATGGTTGGCGAGCCCTTTACCCAGATCAGAATCTGGGCGCCGCAAGCAAAGAAAAGTTATCTTAACGGAAATGTCGCAACATGTAAAAGAGACGGCGACTATATCCTAGTCGGACAATCTCAGCAAGAAGCGCTATCTTTTACTACGCCATTGGAGAAGACCCTGTTTCTTGGTAAAAACAATACCATTTCGATAAAAGTTTGGAATCCAAAAGAAAAACCGATTACAGGACGCGTTACGCTCAAGCTGGCGGAGGACTGGCAACAACGCGTGACAAGTCAACTGGCTGATTGGGGGGGAATCGTCAATCTCATCGCCACCAACAAGGGCCCGGTGGAACGTAAGATATTTCCCATATCATACCAGAAAACCGCTGCCTGGATCGACGGCATCAGCAAAAGCAAAACGATCCCGGGACGAGGCATGGCGGCCTTTGATTTTAATATTGCCGTCCCGAACGATGCTGCGCCAGTGGTCTATCCGCTTCTGGTCACATTCGGCAAGCAAACCCTGAAAATTTCGCTAACCGTTCAGGCTCCTGTCACAGCTCGTCTCATGTTGCCCAACGGCCAGAGAGAACAGCTCTGCCTAGAGTTAGTCAACCAGACATCAGACTCGATTACAGTAGCAACGAAACTGACTCTTGATTCCGCGTGGCAGTCATCGGCAACCCCGTCGCATGTTGCCGTGGCCGGCAAGGAAAAGAGGCAAGTGCTGTTTCCGGTTAAGCTCGACGGTTATTCGCAAGACAATCAAAAATATCCAGTTCAGGTACAACTCTCCTGTGAAAAATATCTCGAAAAAAGAATTCATGATTTCTATGTGGGAATCGCTCATTATGCGGCACAACCTCCGTCGCTGGACGGTTCCTGGTTAGGTTGGAGTAGAACAAATCCTATGCTGATCAATAAAGCAACACAGATCGGCAAGCTTTTGTTCGGCAACCAGCCCTGGAAAGGAGAACGCGATCTTTCCGCTAAAATAACCGCCATGTATGATGATCTGTACCTGTATGTCGGCGCACAAGTAACGGACGACAGCCTGGTCAGCCATTGGGATTTTCCGCGCATGAGCTATCCCTGGGATACCGACTGTATGGAGGTGATGCTGGATGCGCGCATGAATTCCACGCAAGGCTACGATCCGCCCACGCCCGGTTTTTATCGTCATTTATCTCTGGCTGAATATCGGGAAACCGATTTTGGCGCAGAAGCATGGCAGGGCGCCGGCGCCGGCGGTCCGTTGTTGCCCAAGCCCAATCTGGTCCCGGGCGCCGAAACTTTTTTCCATGAAAATAAAGATGGCTATTGCATAATCACTCGTTATCCTTTATCATGTTTTAAAAACATGATGGTTGGACCAGGCGTCAAGATAGGTTTTGACATGGCCATTAACGATAATGACGGCACCAATTACCGCAGGAACCAGCACATCTGGGCAGGATATAACCAGAACCAGTCCTGGTGGGATATTGGCACTAGTGGAGCGTTGATTTTCGGGGATAAAGATTGAGTGGCCATATATCTGGACCCGGCCAGACGCTGTGAAAACCAACAGACACCGGATGTGGCTGCGTTTTTTGCGGCCAATCTGGGGTTCGCTCAACCAGAACGAATTATGGTTTAACTAATTGTCAAAGTTGGGCCGGCAGTTCATGCCATGGTCGGTCGCAGCACTTGGCACTCGAAAGCATCAAATCCAGTTCGGAATAGTAAATCAATAAAAAAAGGGAACGTTATTAAACGTTCCCTTTATTTCATTTTGTGCTATAAATCCTTGCGAAGGTTTGCAACCTGCGCTAGGTTTTTGTGCGTGCACCTATCGCTCCGTACAGGAATATAGATTTTGCTCAGGTTTTATACCTTTACAAAATTCTCAGGCCCCTTCCTCCAATGGAATTCTCATGGCGTAGAAAGATCGCCACACAAACACCAAACCAACGATAAACAAAGGAAGTGAAAAATAAGGCGCATAATTGGTGCTGCCGGTTTCATGCGCATGCACGGTCATTTCAATGGCAATCTCGGTGGCCAGCAAGCCGAACAGAGTCGAGAACTTGATAATCGGATTTAGAGACACGGAAGAGGTGTCCTTGAAAGGATCGCCAACCGTATCGCCGATAACGGTCGCTGCATGCAGCGGCGTGTTCTTCTCACCTAAATCTACTTCAACTAGCTTTTTGGCGTTATCCCAGGCGCCGCCGGTGTTGGCCATATAGATGGCCTGGAACAGACCAAAGCAGGCAATGGAGATCAGGTAAGCGACGAAAAAGTTGGGATTGATGAACGCAAAGGCCAGAGTCATGGACATCAGAGCAATGAAAATATTCCACATGCCTTTTTGCGCATACTGCGTACAGATTTTCACCACGGTTTTGGAATCTTCAATGTCCGCTTCGGCTTTATCGAGGTTCATGTTCTTTTTAATAAACTCGACTGCTCGATAGGCGCCGGTGGTAACCGCTTGCATGGAAGCTCCGCTGAACCAGAAAATGACCGAACCACCGGTGATGAGTCCCAATAGAATGGGTGCATCGGTGAGCGAAACCTGCAGCATGTTTTTGCTTTGCAGCAATAGGATGATGGAAAAGATCATCGTCGTGGCGCCCACGACCGCTGTACCGATCAGCACCGGTTTAGCCGTTGCTTTAAAGGTATTGCCGGCGGAATCATTGGCTTCGAGGTAATGTTTACCCTCTTCAAAATTGGGTTCAAAACCGAATTTTTCCTTGATTTCTTTTTTAATGCCCGGAATATTCTCCGTCTGCGCCAACTCAAAAATGGATTGTGCGTTATCGGTTACCGGGCCATAGCTGTCGACAGCAATGTTCACCGGGCCCATGCACAAAAAGCCAAAAGCCACCAGACCAAAAGCGAAAATGGACGGATAATTGATGACCTCAACAGGAATGTAGCTGCTGGTAATGGTGGCAATTGCCATCAATCCGGTAATCAACATGCCCATGTAAAAGGCGCTGAAATTGCCGGCCACGATGCCGGAAAGGATGGTCAGCGAGGCGCCGCCTTCGCGGGACGCGGTTACGATTTCATTGACATGTTTGGATTTCGAGCTGGTAAAAATTTTGGTGAATTCGGGAATCAGTACGGCCGCCAAAGTACCACAGCTGATGATTAACGCCAATTGCCACCAGACGTGCGGCATGGCAGTCATAACGCCGTTTTTCAGAACAGTTAAATCACCAATCAGCAAATAGCTCATGCCAAAGGAGGTGCTGATGCACAGTGTTGCTGCGATCCAGATCAAACGCATCAACGGTTCTTCAAAATCAAACTCCTTCTTGCCTTTGTATTTGGCGGCAGAAATGCCCTGATTGACAAAATAAGCAATGCCGGAACAGAAATCCATCAGGAAACGCATGGCAAAAATCCAGACAATCAGTTTGCCCTGAATGGCTTCTTTGATGGTGATATCCGGGCTGACGACAGCCAGGGTAATGAAGGAGATTAAAGCGACGCCGGTTACGCCATAGGTTTCGAAACCGTCCGCAGTCGGGCCGACACTGTCGCCGGCATTGTCGCCGGTGCAGTCAGCGATGACACCGGGATTGCGCGGATCATCTTCTTTTACTTTAAAAACGATCTTCATCAGATCAGAGCCGATGTCGGCGATTTTGGTGAAAATGCCGCCGGCGATGCGCAAGGCGGATGCGCCCAATGATTCACCAATTGCAAAACCGAGAAAGCAGTAACCGACGATGTCTCGTGGTACAAAGAGCAGAATGATCACCATCATGACCAGTTCCAGGGAAATCAGGAACAGCCCGACGCTCATGCCGGATCGCAATGGAATGTTGACCACGTCCCACGGTTTTCCGCGCAACGAAGCAAAAGCGGTGCGGGCATTAGCATAGGTATTGATGCGGATGCCGTACCACGCGACGGCATAAGAGCCGCCGATGCCGACAACCGCAAACAACAAAACCAGCAGCAAAGTGGCCAATGTCTCGCCTTTTAACACCAAAAAGTAAAACAGCATCGCCGCAGCGATAAAAGCGAACAACATGACCAGGAACTTGCCCTGCTGAATCAGATAGGTTTTGCAGGTTTGGAAAATGGTCTCAGCCACTCTGAGCATGGAATCATGAGCTTGCAAACTCTTGACCTGACGACGCAGGTACAAGCTGATGCCCAGGGTGCCGGTGATAACGAGCGCACCATAAAACAGCAGATTCCAGGGCGTAATACCGCCCAGTTTGGTGTACGGCGCGCCTTTATGCAGATCGGGAATGGCCAGATCCGCTTCGCTGGCCATGACAGGCATCACCTGCAAGAGCACGATGGTCAGCAGCACCAACCATTTGGTGAAATTTTTCATGTTTCTCCTTTACTTTTTGTTATTCTTTTATAGGAATGCGTTTTATCAGGTTCTCATTGCGCATTATTCTGCAAAAAAATAGAGTTCGGCAGCAGTTTATTTATACTAGTTTTTCGTTTTAAATCAAGACTTAAAATATACAAAATTAATTTTTATTCACAAAACGATTTTTTTAAAAAATTGAGAAAAATAGGCGTATTTTCATAAACCAAGTGGGGTTAAAGCGGTTTAAAAATAAGAGTAATAAAGGATAAAAAGGAACCGATTGACAAAATATCATCAATTGGGGTATTTAATGCTGATATTGGCAGGATCGAAAGGAACAACAATGATGCGACCGAATCTTGCTAAAATCGTCGGCAGGGTTATAAAACTCAGTTCAATTCCAGGAGTGTCTTTCAGGGGAATGGTAATGCGTAAATCAGCGCCATCCTGGTACTTGTTCCAAACCAGATGGGTCACGCGCATTTTTTCTAAATAGGAATACAGATCGCCTTGTTGCAATAGGCGTTGGTATTCCCAACTATTAATCAATCCGTCGCCATTGATGACCGTTCTCTCGCTGAAATAGCCGGTCAAGCCGCTGCCGTCCACTTGAAAAATGCGCACCGAATCTGCTGTTTTTTGTTTGATCCACTCTGCGGTTTTCCAGGCATCCACAGGAGCGTTCCAGGTCAATTTTTTATGCACGGTATATCCACCAAAAACCAGCAAACAAGATAAAATGCAAATTTGCAGAGTTCTTTTGTGAGTAAATGACAAATGGTGCAGCCAAACGCCCCAGGTCACGAATGAAAATGAAACCGGCAGACAAAAATACCAAAAACGCACCTCTCCCCTTGCCCAGCAAACAAGCACGATGAGATAGAAACAGACATACCACGCGAGATATTTGAGGAGGTTATAAAAAGACCTCGGCGCGAATTTTTGCCGGCGATGCCACCAGAGATACCCCAGGGCGGTAAACAGACTGAAATAAAATCGAGCCTGCAATGCCGGGATAGCCGTGAGCAGCCATTTGGTAACAAAGACGCCCGGCCAGCCGAATTTTTGATAACTGGAAACAGTAGTTGGCGACGAGAAAACCAAATAATTGTAAAGGGTGAATCCGAGGCCCGCCAGGGTAACGGGCAGAATAAGAGGCGCCAGACAACGTATGCTGAGCACGCTGTTATTTTTCTTTAATAAATACAGAAAAGTGAAACCAGCCCACAGAATCGCGTCCAATCGTGTGAGAAAAACCAAAGCAGCTAATACACCGATTGTCCATTGTTGCCACGCATCCATTTGTTCATCTGTAAGCGCGAAAAAGACCAATAGCCAGGATAATGGCAACAACAATCTACTCTCATTGCCGAAATCGTAGAATCCCAACAAAATGGTGCACGACATCAGGACAAAAAAGCGAGAAAAAAGGTCCAGTCCGCTCTTGACTAAAAATCGATTCAGCCAATAAAGAAAAAAAAGAAATAATAATCCGTCGATGACCAGCACGACTCGTAAACCTGTATAGCCGGTCAGGGGCCACAGCGCTGACAATCCGGACAAAAGATACATATATAATGGATGATAACCGTTGGTCAGATTAATGCCGTCAAAAGTGGAACCCAGACCATGTGCGATATGATTGGCCGTTTTCAGGTAAAAATAGGAATCATCTGGAAAAAGCAGCAAGAGTTTATCTACAGGGAGAAAAAAAGCAACACCGATAAAGATAGTAAAAAGCACAAAAGGAATCAGAGTCTTGCACAGTAAAAATCGTCGCATGATTAATCCGAATAAAATATTAAATTTGCTGTTGTGAAAAAAAGTCAATAGATTAACACACTCTATTTCGTTTTTCAGTCTGCCGCCTTTGCCTCAAGAATGTTAGAGGAAATGAACATGCCCTATGCACAGGTTAATCCGGATCAGCTGACCATGCAACCGTTGGCGAACCGTAAAAGCAAAAGCGATATCACGCAAATAGCCATGGCGCCTGATCAATTGCCGGCCCTAGTGCCCGAACTTTTACCCATCCTCGTGCCAGTGGCAGAGCGAATTTTGACGGCTAAAAAACTCGGTACATCTATCATGCTCGCCTTTGGCGCCCATTTGATCAAAAACGGGGCCGGTCCGCTGCTGATCCGTATGATGGAACGGGGTTGGCTCACGCACCTGGCCACCCAGGGCGCCGGCTCCATCCACGACTGGGAATTCAGCTTTCAACGGTGGTCTGAAGAGAACGTTGCTGCCAATGCTGCCAAAGGCGCTTTTGGCGTCTGGGACGAAACCGGCCGATATCTTAACCTGGCGATACAGGTCGGCGCGCTTTTAGACATGGGCTACGGCGAATCCATTGGCGCTCTGATTCAGCAGAACGGCCTGGATTTTCCGGATGCCAACAAGTTGCTAGCTTGTTTAATCGACAAGAAAAATTTTCATAATGAAAAGTTGCCGGCTATTGCCGAATTGCTGCATACCATGGAAAAATTTAAAATCAGGCCGGGGCTGATGCGGGTGCACCATCCTTATAACCAATATTCTGTTTTTGGCAATGCCTTTCGCATGCGCATTCCCATTACCGTCCATCCCGGCATCGGCTATGACATCATCTATAACAATCCTTATGCCAATGGCGCCGCCATCGGTCGCGCTGCACATACGGATTTTAAAATATTCGTGCAATCTGTGCAAAATTTGACCGATGGCGTGTTTATCTCTGTCGGTTCTGCCATTATGGCGCCTCAGGTGTTCGAAAAGGCTTTTTCCTTTGCCAACAACTTGAAATTAAAAGCGGGAGAAGGAATTAAGAATCATTTGATCGTCATCAACGATCTGCAACCCATGACCTGGGATTGGCGCCAGGGCGAACCGCCCAAAGATTCCCCGGATTATTATTTGCGCTTTTTAAAATCCTTTTCCCGCATGGGCGGCGACATGCGCTATGTGTCAACGGATAACCGGATTTTTCTGCACCAGTTGTATGCCATATTGCATCGTCTGGACGGGTAACGAGTAAGCACGTCTCTCTTTACTATAATAGACGGCGAATTTCCCTTTTGGAGTATATAGGGATTGTTTCACTCCAGCGCAGATAATTCTCCTGGTCAGCGACAGCGCCTTCGTTCGCAATGACAAGAATAGTTTGAAGAGCTATCCTGCAGAAATCATTCGATACCGGCTGCGGATAGCTTCCAAAGTCTGATAGCCGAAATTGCCCAGGGCCTGTATCTGTGCAGGTTCAGGCACGTGGTTGTTGTAATCTTTTTGAAAAGCCACCAGAGCGTCATGTGTCTTTTGCATATTGCCGTCGATCTCGCCCTGGTAAAAATCCACATCCGTGAGCACGGACTGGATTAATTGATAGGCCTCGCGTCGATCCGTGCCGGCGATATTGGTGGCAATAAAGCTTCCATAGCGTGAAATGAGATATTCCAACTTTACCATTTTAAAGCTGAATTTATTTTCCCATTCGGCAAACTGTCCGGACTGTTGCGCCATTCGTTTGATTTCCTGTAAAGCGGTAGCTTTGCTGGCTGTGCTGTCGACAAGTCCTTTTAAATCGGACAAAGCAATCGAATTCTGTAAATCGACTTTAAGGGATTCAATTTCCGCCTTGAATGCCACAGAGGGCTGGGAAATCTGCACACCCCAAAAAGATACATCGGAACCGCGAATGACCGCCACCAATAAAACTACGGCTAACAACACCATGGCTAAGGCGATTAAAATGGCCAACACCTTGGGGGTTAGCCGGCTAAACAGCTCTTTCCAAAAATCAACGCTTAATGTCATTTTGCCTGCCGGCATATGGCCTCCATGCTGCGGGTGGAATAAGTGCACTACTTTTCTAATATCATAATATATCCGCAAAAGACAGGAGATGCGTAACCATATGAAAAAATTATGGCAAGATTTAGACAAACAGATCAGCACCTGGTGGGACTCTGAGCTGCATACCTCCCGGGAGTCTGATCTGATCAATCCGCAAAGCAACATCATCTGGTCCCCGACCGAGGAGCATCGTCAACGTCATCAGGGCGCGGCGCCACCGCCAACCCTGCTCTATTTGCCTTTTCCGTACATTACCGCGGGCGGCGGGGAAAGCGCTTTTCCGGAGATGTACTGCTGGGACACCTATTTTATCAACCGGGCGCTGGCCATGCACGACCGTTACGACATTATTCGCCATCATATTTTAAACCAGCTTTTTCTTATTGAACGCTATGGCATGGTGCTAAACGGTAACCGCACCTATTACCTGGGTCGATCGCAAACGCCCTTGCACAGCGACAGCGTAATGCTGTATTATGAACACACCTTGGATCGGGAATTGATTGCACGCGCCTATCCGGTTTTGAAAAAAGAGTATGAAGCATATTGGTTGGCTGATCATCATAGCACGCCGACCGGTCTGGCAACCAATCGTGATCTGACGGAATTGACGGCGTCGAACGCCGAATACGATATTGACGAAACCTTACGTCCCGAGTTGGCATCGGAAGCTGAGGCCATGGATTTTACCTCCATCTATGCCGGTGATATACGGAAATGCAATCCTTTGCAGACCAATTGTCTTTTGGTTAAATATGCCTACAATCTTGGCCGCATGGCGGAAATCATCGGTTGGCAGGATCATGCGCAACGATGGCAGCAGGAAGCGGAACGCCGCGCCGGATTGATCCGCGATTTGTGCTGGAATGAAACCGACGGCTTCTTTTTTGAATATCAGTTCACCACCGGCCGGCAACTGCCCTACTGGTCTCTGGCCGCCTATTGGACTTTGTGGGCAGGGGTGGCGGCACCAAATCAAATTGAGCGTTTGGTGGAAAATCTGCGCTTTTTTGAAAAGGATCACGGCCTGGTGCAGACCAGGGTCAAGTATCCCAGTCCGCATGTGGAATTCATGCATCTGCAATGGGACTATCCAAGCGGCTGGCCTTCCTTCCAAATCATCCTTTACGATATTTTACTCAAATATGGTTATGTTAAGCAAGCACGTCGCATTGCCGAAAAATTTATTAATCTGCAGCTGTCCATCTATCAAGCCACCGGCAAGCTTTGGGAAAAGTACAATGTAGTAGACGGCAATCTCGATCTACCAGTGGAACGGTACCCGGCAGTGCCGTTGCACGGCTGGAGTTGCACTTCGATTATGCATTTCGGCAGAGAGCTGTGGGGGTAAAGGAAATTATTAATATACACAGAATTCTTTGAGGTTGTCCAAAAAGTAACGGAAGCGTGTCATTCCGAACCCGCTTTAGCGGGTGAGGAATCTATCAGCGAACTGTTTTTACGTCAGTTACGAATTTTTCTACAAGACCGCTTGCCAAATCAAGATTGAGAAAATTTTACTTTTTGGACAACCTCAAGGGTGTTTTTCGGGCATATATCGTTCAATTAGGGCATAAATTACAACTAGTTCACATGAAAGCAGCAAAGCCATGAAAAAGACTATTTTTGTCATCTCCTGTCTACACACCCTTTCGGTTCTAGCGCAAAGACCGGCCCAAGGACCAATGTCGGCGCAACGCTATACACCGCAAGAAATGGGTTACCGACTGGTTTGGCAGGATGAATTTGATGGAACACAACTGGATTCAACCAAATGGCGGGTGCGTGGCATCGGACCTAGAGCGATAGCGTTTGTATCCGAAAAAGCGGTCAAAGTGGCAGATGGGTGTGTAAAACTATATGCTATGAAACAGGGAGATTCTTTATTAGGCAGCGCCATAGGTACACAGAATCTCTTTATGGTAAAATACGGCTTTTTTGAATGCCGGGCCCAGGTGCAGAAATCACCGGGTGTGTGGGCAGCGTTTTGGATCCAATCCCCGCAAATCAGTCAGGGAGAAGATCCCGCACTTTTCGGCGCTGAAATCGATATTATGGAGTGTTTCAGAAAATTGGGGCCCGATATCGTTTCCCACAACGTCCATTGGGCTTATGGACCTCATCAACAGACCACACGCGGCATGCAGAGTTATCTGCCAGGGGTTGGCGATGGCTTTCATACCTTTGCGTTGGAATGGCTGCCGGATAAATATGTGTTTTATGTGGATGGATTAAAGTTTTACGAGGTAACACAAGGCCTTTCGCATATCCAAGAATACCTGATCCTCAGCATGGAATATCCCAGTAAAAAAGAAGAGATCGCCAAAACGGTATTCCCGGATTCTTTTGTTGTGGATTATGTTCGGGTGTATCAAAAGTAAAGCCGGAGCCTTATGGAGTGGGGTGATACGTCACCGCTTTTATCGCGCGGACATGTCTGCGCGA
>CAYLWO010000063.1:0-39206 GCA_964387285.1 uncultured Cytophagia bacterium
ATTTCTGTCGGCTGCAGTCGGGCAGCCAGGTGCAGGTGCAGCGCATGATTTTACTAAAGTGATTCGTGGCGCAAGCCTCCCGGCTTGTGTCTTTTTCCTGGTTAAGTTCTGCAAACTGCGTGAAAGCCAACAGACCCCGGATGTGGCCGCGGTTTTTGCGGCCACTCCGGGTGTCTCTTAACGGATTATCAATAAGTTAAGAACCCCGGGTTCGCATAAACCGCGACCCCGGGGTTCGTCAAGCATATTCAGGCGGTTTGTGAGATTGGCAACTAAACGTAAAACGATCAATCACATTTAATCACCTTCTCGCAAAAAATCCCCCAATCGGTCTGCAAACGAATAAAATAAATTCCGGCCGGCACACTATTTCCACTAGCGTCTCGACCGTGCCAATAAAAATTATGTTGACCTGCCTGCAACCGTATTTTGTTGCAAAGCGTAACCAGGCTACGGCCTAAAATATCAAACACCGCCCCATTAACGATTGTTGGATTTGCGAGTTCGAACTGCAGAGTTACGCCGGGATTGAACGGGTTTGGATAGGCGTGCAGCAGATGACTTGTTGCGGGTACGAAAGGGTCGTTAGCGCCTGTATAGACGGAAAGCCGGCCGCAGATTTTCTCAACACCGGAAAAATCGAATTGTTGCAGTTGGTACCAATACATCTTATTGGCAGCCACCCGGTCATCACGAAACTGAAACTCTTGCTGCTGAGCGGTCGTACCGGCGCCCGGGATCAAGCCGCTGATGCAACAAAAGGGACCGCTCTCTTGCTCGCTTTTTAAAATTTTGTAACCCTGGTTGTTGACCTGGCTTTGTACACGCCAGGTCAACAGCACCACGCCCTGCTGCCAGACAGCGCTGAACAATTCCAACTCTACCGGTAAAGATGAATCAAAAATGCTGTTGGGCTGAGCGGGGGTTGCGTTCATGGCGGCGCCGGCCGCATCCAGGCCATTGCGCTTGGTGGTGTTATTGCTCGCCCAACTGGAAGACAGATTGCCGCCGAGCGCCGGATGCTTGCGCTCCATACTGAGTTTGGGACTGTTGGATCCGCCGAACCAGCCGCCGGCGCTGCAATCCATCTCATCGACCACATTCAGGCCCGCATCTTTGAGCTGTAAAAACTCGCCGGAATTGCCCAGAGCGCCGGTGTAGATTTGATTGGCAGGACAATCGGAAATCGTGGTATCATCGGTGCGTTCCAAAAGGAAAAAACCCTGTGCAGGAATAGTCCCCGTCAGTGCTATAGTCGGAACACCATCCATGGACTGCAAAATCCAACCAGATAAATCCACCGGATTATCTGTGTTGTTGTAAAGCTCTATCCATTCATCCGTATCGCTGGCGGCCGTGCCCATCCAGCCGACTTCATTGATCACTACCTGTTGACCCAATAAGGTGCCAAATAGAAAAAAAACGCTGCAAAAAATTGATTTCATATGCTGTTTCCTTTCAGTTAGGCAAATGCGGTACTTTCAGCAAACACCATTTTTAAGGACAAGATATAGAATAATCAACAGCTTGTTCTCTGGCATTGCCATGTCGGTTATAATCTTTTTAAAACGAAGAAAAAAATCAAGGGACAAAATCAACACAGAGCGAAGGACAACAGCACATCCAAGATTGGATGCAGAATTTTAACAAGCAACACCATCATGAATATGATGGAAAAAATGAATGGTTTGACCAGGATGATATGAAAAATCTGAAAAAAGAGATGCAGGAACTCTAGGAAGAGATGAAAGAGTTGAAGAAAAAACTCGAGGCTGAATTAGAAAACAAGTAGATTTTTGCCAACTTTGCGATTTGTGCTCGAAAAACAACCTTGCAAAGGTTTGCAACCTTCGCAAGGATTATGCCATCGCTCAATTCAGGTTTCTATTTTAACGCCAGATAACGCAACACCGCCTCCAGCACGCGTCGGCGATCCGTTTCGCCAAGGATGGTCTCGAAAGGAAATCCCATAGCCACCACGCCGTACTCTTTTTTATAGCCAACTGCTGCGCTGAATTGATTTTCCGTATAGCGCAACAACGTACGGCCGCCTTCGCACGCATTGATTGCGTCCGGCGCTTTTACCGCATACAGTGAATCGTTCGGAATGGTATTAAACTTTATAACAGCAAGATGCGGCAGAAACCCAGGTTCCACTGCCGTGACCTCGCCGCCAACAGCACTATGATCCGTGGTCCAGCGGCAACGCAAAACCTTTTCACTGAAATCGAAATCAACGTCTCCTGTTTTTTTGCCTTTGCACAGATCACCACTCCAATAAGCGCCGCTGACCAATAAATTGCCGCCGTTGCGCAAATAAGCGGTGATTTTCGCTTGCAGCGCGCCCGGCCAGGCTTTAAACGCCTTGCCGCGCAACGAATCCAGTTTGGCGTTGGGCCATGAGGTTTCCTTTTCTTCCCCAAAAATAATATCCACCAGCGGATAAGAACCTAACGGCAACAGTCCGTCCATCACCGCCTCGTCGCTGCAAGACACAAAAGAATAACCGGCCGCTTTGATCGCGCAACCGTGCGTATAAACAAAATCAAAAGTGTTGCCGCTGAGCACCTGCGTCTCATAATTCGCCTGACTGGCGCCATGGCCCGGCGCATCGTTGCTGCGAAATGCCGAATTCGGATCAAAATCGATCTGTTGTCCCGTATAATTCATCGTAAAATGATCCGCCACACCTGGATCCAGGAAAGGAGCGAATCCGGAAAAGGTTGGGGTCTGTATCGTTGCCGGCCCGCAAACGCGGTCAAAGCCGTTTACGATCAACAGCGGTTTTTTATCGTTCTCCATAAAACAGACCGCAAGAATTTCCGAGGCGAATCCGGCGCCGCCGTCGTTCGCCGCCCGGACCTGAAAGCTGTAAATGACACCAGGCGTCAGGTTGCGGACCAGCAATCGCGGTTCAGTCGTCAACACGCCGTTGTCAAAGCCGCTATCGTTTTTACGCGTATACACGATATAGCGATCCGGTTTTGCGGAAGCTTCCAGCGAATCGAGACCGGGTTGCCAGGATATAAGCACTTCGCGTGGGCCGGAAAAAAGCGCCTGGAAATGCGTAACCGGCAGCGGCTGCACCTGGTACGGTTGTTGATGTTGCACCGCCAGGAAGCGCAGCATGCCTTTATAAAGAGCGCGGGCCGCATCAAAGCGAAAGCGGGGATCCAGCGCAAAAGTCATATCCAAAAAATTTTGATGCGACAGCAATTCGATGAGCGTGCTGGGCATATTGGGTCGCACCGCTTCCGCATAACCGGCATCCATCAGATGACGACGATTCCATTTAGCATCCCACAACCGCGACAGGTCCATTGTCAATTGCGTTTGCAGAATGTCCGCCAGGTCGCGATTGGCCATGCGGGATACCGCGTTGGGAAAAACAAACTGCGAATCAGCGCCTTCGACGCTGTATATGGCTAAGGTGCCGATGGTGGTGTCGCTGTGCGTAATGCCCGCATCGGTGTGCAAGGCGAGCGACAGATCAACAGGCATGCCCAGTCCGGGGATCATACGGTTTTTTTTCGGACCGAACGGCGCACCGCTGATATAATTTGCATATTCGCTGCGACTCACATAATCATCACGATAATCATCGTGTCCTTGATAGGTATTGTGGATCAGCGTATCGGGGAAACCGAGGTAATGAAGATAATATTTGCTGCCTTCGCAAAAACGCGGACGCCCACTGGCGATGCCGTCGCGCTCGGCCAGACTCATGCCGCCGCCGAATCGGACGGCGTCCGCACTGATCCATCGCCCTGTTTGCCTGCTTTTATTGGACAGCGTTACACTGCCGGTCAGGGGATTACGGCCTTTAGTAAATTTCCATCGCCCCAAATGAATCCAGGTATGACCGGCCACCTGCTGATTGACGAGCAATTCCGTTTCGCCTCCGCCATGACGAACCGTATAGTGTGCGTCATCAACATGTTCTTCTGAAGCCTGAAAAGTCACATAGACCGAGTATTCTCCTGTTTGTGGAATATCCGGAACCCATTGCGCCGTACAGCCGGCAACCGAATCGGACAAGGTCCGCCGGCTGCTGCCTTGCAGAAATGGATTCACCGAGGGCAGAAAAGGGGGGGTAATGAGCGCAAAACCTTTTTCCGGCGCCGTGGTCCAGTTCAGACCGCTTCCGGCTCTCTCACTATAATCCTGATTGTTTTCGTTATCAACAATAACCTCATGAATCTGCCTGTCTCGTTCCCGCGGCATGAACACAGTAGCGCCGGCGTTTTCCAACATGGGTATCAAATAGGGAACGACAATGGACCAATTCAACAAATCTTCCACGGTTTGAAACATGCGCGGCCGTTGCCATTCCCAACGCTGTTGCTCGACGCTATAGTACCAACCATGACTGGGACGAACATCAATGACCCGATCCAACAAACCTTTTCGCGGAGAGAAAAGCGGATGTGCGGGACGCACCACAGCGGCCCGGCTGGTTTTTGCCGGCGCCGGCATGCGCGTGCGATCATAATAGCGGCTGTCGCTGCGGTAATAATTGGGCACCAGTTGTTCAAGAGGTTGCCGAAGGGTGAAAACGCCCAGTTTGAATTTTTTATATTTTCTACCCAGACCGTCACGGATGCCGGCGTAGACAGCGCTGACCTGCTGCAATCGCCAGGCAGGGAAAGAAAACGGCTTGTTGAAATATACGGAAATCAACGATTTTTCCTTATCAACGCAAACGCTGTCCAGCCGCGCATTGAGCGGAAGCGCGACCGGTTGCCTGGTTGCCAGACAACCATCCAACCAAGCCACAATTTTTTTATGAACCTGAGCCGTGTTTTTGTCCATACGATTGTAGTCATATTGCGGCTTTTTTTCCCGCATGTGCAGGGCGCAGGAAAGCAATAATAACAGCATCGCCAGACATCTGTACAGATATTTCTTAACACGAAATCGATGCATTTTCAACCTTTGAGAATTTTATCAATAGCTTGCAGTTCTGCTGCAGAAAAATCCAGGTTTTTCAGCGTCGCCAGATTTTCCTCCAACTGGCGCACGCTGCTGGCGCCGATCAGGGCGCTGGTCACCTCCGACAGACGTAAAACCCAGGCCAGAGCCATTTGCGCCAGCGATTGACCCCGTTGTTGGGCGATGGCGTTCAATTCGGCGACCTGTTTCAACCGGGCTTCTGTGATCTGTTCAGGCCGCAGAAAACCATGCGGTTTGCCGGCCCGGGAATCGGCGGGAATCCCATGCAAATACTTGTCGGTGAGCAATCCCTGTGCCAATGGCGAAAAAGCGATGCAGCCGATGCCTTCCCGGTGCAGCACCACGGTCAATCCGTTTTCAATCCAGCGCTCGAACATGGAATATTTGGGTTGATGAATCAAACAGGGCGTTCCCAATCTGCGCAAAATTCCGGCCGCCTGTTCGGTCTGTTCCGCACCATAATTGGAAACGCCCGCATAGAGCGCTTTTCCCTGGCGTACCGCCTGATCCAGAGCGGACATGGTTTCTTCCAACGGAGTGTTCGGATCAAAACGATGCGAGTAGAAAATGTCCACATAGTCCAGGCCCATGCGCCGCAGACTCTGATCCAGACTGGCCAGCAGGTATTTCCTGGAACCCCATTCGCCGTACGGACCCGGCCACATATTATAACCCGCTTTCGTGGAGATGATCAGCTCATCGCGATAAGGTGCGAGATCCGATTTCAACACGCGACCGAAATTTTCTTCTGCAGAACCAAACGGCGGACCGTAATTATTGGCCAGATCAAAGTGCGTGATGCCGCGGTCAAAGGCAGTTAATAAAACAGCCCGGCCGTTTTCAAATATGTCGACGCCGCCGAAATTATGCCATAAACCCAAGGATATGGGCGGCAATTGCAAACCGCTGCGTCCACAGCGTCTGTAGCCGAACTGCTGGTACCTGTTGGCGCTGGCGATGTATTTCATAAAGCACTCCTTGACGGCAACGTTTACGCTCTGGCGACGTATTTGGCGTCCATGCGTATTTCCATTTTGCCCTCTTTTTCGTTCAGTTCATAATCCACGATATAGAAACGATTATCCGGAAACAGTTGTTTTTTACGTTGAATCAGAAAATCGAACAATTGATGCATTTGTTCCCGCTCATCCGTTTCCATCATCTCTTCGATCTCTTGCCGTTCGCGCTCCTGTACAGCGGGTTTTTCCAAAGCAAGATTCCAACCGAGAATGGCATAAGAGATGGCTTTCTCCCGGCTGCTAAAATCTACGCAGTGCTGCAGCAGCGGCGCTGCATAGTCAATGATGATGGCTGCCAAATCTGAACTGACGGTGGAACCGGCCTTGGCAAAGGGTCCCGGCGGTTGCGCATCAGCAGGCCTGTCGCTCATTTCTTTTATCCTTTCCGCAAAAACAATCGCCGTATGGTTTGTTCTTCCAGCAGCGCCTCCAGTCGTTCCCGCAATGAAGTAGCGTCTGTACAACCCAGAAGCGTTCTTTTTTTTCGACGGACGCCGACCAACGCATCCTCTTTTTGCCAGTCTGCCAGCGTCTTGCGAACCATGGTGATCTCTTTATGCAGCGTAGACAGGGAGAGGTGGGCCAGCGCCGGATTCAGAGCGGCCTCGGTTAAAAAATCAGAATACCGATCAACGGGCGCCGTAACCAGACAAGTTCGGATGGCCCGGGTAAGGCCGACATAGGCAACGCGCCGCTCTTCCTCCAGTTCAGCCATTGAGCTGATGTGGAGATTATCCGCCATATTAAAAAGCACGACATGACGGAATTCCCGGCCTTTGCAGGCATGTATGGTTGCCAGGGTGACGCCTTCCTGCCTATTCTGCTGCAAACCGGTCTGCGCCGGCTTTTGCAGGGCCTGCACCAGTTGTTGAAAAAAATCCGCTGTTGTGGCTGAGGCGGCCGACACCTCTATCATGACATCCAGTACGATTTCCTGTCCCGCCTCATCAGCCGCCCTGGCCGAAGCGCGTTGACCGGCATAAAAAAGATCCAATTCAAAAACGGCGTTCAATTTGCGCAAGGTTTCCTGTGCCGGCGCTGTTGCCGAACAGAGCCGACGCGCCTGCCGGGCCGTCTGCAGCCATTGTTGTATAATAAGCTGCTCTCTTTCGCTGACGGATCCATCATGAGCAGCGTTGTTCAGATCCTCCCAACCTGCAACGGTGCGAATGACCGCATTGGTAAGAAATTTGTTGGGCCGTTTCAGAACGCGATGGAACTCTGCTTCATGAGCCTGTTCCGGGAAAAACAGCACCGCCAGATAGGCATGTACATCACGACCCACAGCCGTTTGCAGCAAATCAGCGCTGTCTACCAGAGAATGAGGAATGCGATAACTGTCCAGCAACATGGCAGCGACATAGCGGTAGACATGATAACGATACAAAACGGCATAATGATGCCAGGCGGTTTGTTGCGCTTTTTGCGTCGCCTGCATCCATTCGACCGCTTTTTTTGCCTGTGCCCACAAGCTGTTTTGCAGTGTGATGGAAAACTCGCCGGCGGATGCATCAGGCATGCCCCGTATGTTCTTGCTCACGCGTTGGCGGTTGTTTTGTATCAGCCAGCCGGCATGGCGAATGATCTGCCTGGTGGAACGATAATTGGTTTCCAGAGTATAGGTTTTGGCGCCGCCGTAATAGCTGGAAAAATTTAAAATGTTCTGCACGTCGGCGCCGCGCCAGCCGTAGATCATCTGATCGTCGTCGCCGACCACAAACAAATTGTTGTGCGGCAGAGAAAACAGCTGCATGAACAACAATTGACTGCGATTCAAATCCTGAAACTCATCGATCAAAACAAACTGAAAACGGCGTTGCAGTTTCTGGCGCAACTCATCATGATCAAGCAACAAGCGCAACGCCCAATAAACCATATCGTCAAAATCGAGATATTGCTTTTGGCCCTGCAGTTGCAGGTAGCGTCGAAAAATGGCCGTAAACGGATAACTTTCACCGTTGATCTCGGTGGTCATCTCCTCCCATCCCAACAAATCCGTCCTGGTCTGGCGCAGACTCTGCAGCAGGCCGGAGGTCGGATCCTGATTGCGCAGGGCCGGCAATTTCAGCACCGCTTCAGCAGCGCGACGCAATAGTTCCCGACACGCCTGCTCGCCGTCGTCTGCACGATAACGCCAACCCAGCAGGCGACGAATAATTTCATAACCCAGGCTGTGAAAGGTGCGCGCAACAACGCCTGGCGCGTCCAGGGTGGACGCCACGACGATCCCACGACCGGTCAATCGTTCCACCATTTCCTGCGCAGCCTTTTTATTAAAAGCCAGCGCCAGAATATGACGACTGTCCACCCCCTCGTTGACCAGATGAATAATGCGGTTGATCAAGGTTTTGGTTTTGCCCGAACCGGCCGGCGCCAACACGCGCATGGGCCCATATAGATGACGAATGGCTGCCCATTGAAATTCATCCAGATCAGCATCGGTTGCCAGGCCGCCGGCTATCTGGGCAATCCCATCTCCCACGGTTTGACCTGGAGACTCTAGAAACACCAGCAGCTGCTCTAAAATCATTTGCTGATACAACCGGGCTATATCGCCGTGCAGGCTATCGCTGCCAAGAGTCGCCACATAATTCGACCGTGGCAACCGTGATAAAAATGAAACCGGCAATCCTTTCCTGACTGCCGGGCTCAAGACATGATTCATCAAAACGGCAATATTTTTTAAAAACGGAGCAATCTGCAAATCCTGATAAATCGTCACCTGATCCCATTTCTCTGCGGAAAAATGAAAACCCGGTTTCAACTTAGAACAAGGCAACCACAACACGCGCTTTTGCAGCTGTTCCTCTTCATGCCGGCATTTGAGCGCGGTTTGAGCATCGATCTGAAATTCAACACGTCCAGGCATCATAACGATGGGATCGGTTTCGGGTGCGCTGCAATATTCAACTGAATCAAATGAGTTATGATGGGACAATTTATAACACTCTGAGCAAAAAAACCAGGGAAACTATTGCAATACCCGTAATCTGACAGCCCTATAAATAGAGAAAGCCCGAATAAAAAATTCGGGCTTTCCCCTGTGAGGAGACGGTCGGGATTCACAATAAAGAGGAATCCGACTTGGGGGGGGACCATGTAATATTTGTTTCAGGAATCTACTTTAAATATAACAAATTTTGTGCCAAAATGACAAGTAAATTTTTACATATTGAAAAAAGCTGTATTCTATTATTTTTTAAATGATTAGATAAATAAGTACTTTTTAAATAATTTTTAATTTTGTTTCGAATTTGGTCAATTCACCATATTTATATGGTCAAATTTGGTCATATAACCATAAAAATGCCACACTGATTCGTTATAACCAGTGATTTTCACGATACCATTGTGCTGTTTGAGCCAATCCCTGTTCCGCAGTCAGGCGCGGTTGAAACCCTAACTCTCGTTTAGCCTTTTGGCTGCTGCACAACCAGGATGGTTGCACCATTTCACTCACTTTGTCCTTATTGAGTAAAGCCGGTTTACGGGCCAGAGTGGAAAAAGCAATATTCAATTGCGAGACCGTGCGCAAGGCCCAATGCGGCACATGAATGGTGATGGTTTTTTTTGCCATGGCTTGAGCAATATAACGGCCAATGGTCAGCCAATCGTATTCACCATCGCCGCTCAAGTAATAGATCTGTCCGTTCGCTTTGGAATTTTCTGCGGCCAGGATCATGCCGTCGACGAGATCCGCGACATGAACCAGACTGACGCGTTGCGTGCCTTGGCCCAGAACCAATAAAAATCCTTTTTTGACATTTTGAAAATAGACAAAAACGTCGCGATCGCGCGGGCCATACACCGATGGCGGGCGAACAATAGTAACGGATAAACGATGTGCCTGTTGCAGCACCTCTTGTTCGGCCAGCCATTTCGATTCTCCATAAATCGAAATAGGGTGGGGTTCATCTTGCTCGGTCAACGCCTGTCCGTGCAAACTAGGGCCGGCGGCGGCCTGACTGGAGACATAGACAAATTTGTCAATATCGCGGCAAGCCTGCAGCAGCTGTTTGGTGGCCAATACGTTGCCGTCCAGGTAACCCTGTCGCACTCTGGCTTTGGTCACTCCGGCGAGATGAAAAACCCAATCAATTCCTTTCAATGCTTGCGTCAAACCGGTTCCAGTGCGCAAATCGGCGTAACAAAAAGAGACCGGGAGATTTTGCAGCCATTGTAGATTACTGCTTTTGCGCACCAAACAGACGACCTGATGGCCCTGCTGCAGCAGTTTTTCCACCAGCGCGCTGCCGATGAACCCATTGCTGCCGGTTACCAGAGTATTCATAGTATTTGCCCCTTTCCTTTGCCAGATACAGAAATTAGAGGAAAAAAAAACAATATTCAAGCATTTCGAACATAAGGCTTGACAAAATTGTAATAAATGCCTAATTTTTATTACTTGCAGGAGCGTAGACACGCTGAGCCGAACAGGCTCGCATTGGTTTTGGTAAATTCTGGAGGACTGAATTTGGCGGATTTATTTTCAAAATGTTCGATGGGTACGTCTGCGCGTGCGCGCGAAGCAATAGAACAAGGTTGGTACCCCTATTTTAAAGCCATCGATTCCGGCGCTGACACGGAAGTGTACATCAACGGCCACAAGTTGATCATGATCGGCTCCAACAACTATCTCGGGTTGACGCAGGACGAACGCGTAAAAAAAGCGGCTATTGCAGCGATTGAAAAATTCGGCTCCGGTTGCACCGGTTCGCGCTTTCTGAACGGCACTTTGACCATCCACGAAGAACTGGAAGAAAAACTCGCCGAATTTATGGATGTGGAAGCGACCCTGGTTTTTTCCACCGGTTTTATGACCAATCAGGGCGTCATCGCCGCAATTGTGGGCCGCAAGGATCTGGTGGTAGGCGATAACGAAAACCATGCCAGCATCGTTGATGGAACCCGTCTCGCGTTTGGTCGCGCCTTGAAGTATCGACATAACAACATGACCGATCTGGATCGCGTATTGACGCGCAACAAAGCCACGGACAACGGCATTTTGGTGGTTACGGACGGCGTGTTCAGCATGGGCGGCGACATCGTCAACCTGCCGGAACTGGTCAAGGTATCGAAAAAGCACGGTGCTCGCGTCATGGTGGATGACGCACATGGCATGGGTGTTTTGGGCAAGCATGGTCGCGGAACGGCCGAGCATTTCGGATTGGAAAAAGAGGTGGATCTGGTCATGGGCACCTTTAGCAAATCCTTCGCCTCCATCGGCGGATTTGTTACCGGCTCTGAAGAAGTGGTTCACTACATCAAACACGTATCGCGCGCCTTTATCTTTTCCGCCAGTCCGCCGCCGGCGGCCGTGGCTACGGTACTGGCCGCGGTGGAGATTTTGCAGAAAGAACCGGAACGTCGCGAACGGTTATGGCAAAATGTTCATAAAATGAAAAAAGGATTTGAACAACTGGGCTTTAACACCGGTGAAAGCCAAACACCGATCATTCCCATCATCATCGGTGAAGATGAAAAGACTTTTTTCTTCTGGCGCTCGCTGTACGAGAACGGCGTTTTCGCCAACCCGGTCATCAGCCCGGCCGCGCCTCCGGGGAAATCTTTGATTCGTACCAGCTACATGGCCACGCATACCGATGAAGAACTGGATAAAGTGCTGGGCATTTTTGAAAAACTGGGAAAGCAATTAGGAATCATTTAAACGGGAAAAATCCCGCACCAAAAAAAAAGCCGCTTATTCAGCGGCTTTTTTTATTATGCAAATTCTCAATCCAGCCAATAGAGCATGCGGCCGCAATTTTCGCAGGTGAAAATCTCCTCATCCTCACGCCCTTTGATGCCCAGCGACGTCGGTTGACGCAGAAAACAACCCAAACAGATATCGTTCTTTACCGGCACAATGGCTCGTTTCAGTTTCGCGCGCAGTCGTTCATAGCGAAACAGAATGGGTTTGCTGATCGTCGCGGCCAGTTCTTCACGCGCTTTGCGCAACTCACTATAACCGCTAACGGAAAAACCCAATTTTTCCACATCACCAGTCTCTTCGATCATCAAATCGATGTCCTGCAGCGAGACCAGCACCTCCAAATCTTTTTTAATCATCACTCACTCTCCGGTGATAATAGGCAGAAATTCGGCAAAGGACTTGACCTTGGACAATTTATCGCGGTTGCTCTTCTCGTTCAACAGCGTTACCAGGGCGCCTAAAATAGGCAAATAGGTATTGCCTTCATCATTCGGCGGTGCGATGACCATAAAAAAGAGGTGCACCGGTTTGCCGTCTATAGCATCAAAATTTATGCCCGCCTCGGACTTGCCGTAGGCAATGAGCACATTGGATGCCGCGGTTGTGCGTCCGTGCGGAATGGCCACGCCCTTGCCGATGCCGGTGCTGCCCAATTTTTCACGTTGATGCAGCATTTCCAGCACAATCTCGCGATTGCGGATGTATTTCTCCTTAACGAACAAATCCAGCAACTCACTGATGGCCTGCTCCTTATTCTTGGCCTTCAGATTGGCGATAAAGAGATGTTCGTTAAAATATTGATTCAAATCACTTGGTTGCATAGGGTTATACCTCCCATCGGCGCATCTTTGCTAACCGCTGTCCTGTTTATAAAAGTATTTGTTCCGGCAGATAACAACTCTGTTCCGCTGTGGTTTGTTCCTGCTGGATAATTTCACGAATGGCCGGCATGACATAGAGCGAGTCGAGGTTGAAACAGCCCAATTCACGCGCGAGTACATGTATCTTTCGATAAACCGGATCGTTCTTTTGCATGACGATGAGGTTGTCTTGTCGACAACGACAATGGCCGCCATGAAAGTCGCCTTTTTCATAACGCACCTGCAAATCCAGGGCTTTGGCGAGCGTCTCCAGAGCCTGAAGAATCTCGACCTCTTTCATGTCTACAAATACTCTAGCTTTTCGTTGTGTTTGAGTTTTTCGACTACCCATTTCACATCCTGCGTTTTATTCCGGTTGCATATTAACAAGGCATCATCGGTATCGACAATAACCAGATCGCTCACGCCCAACACGGCGACGGCCCGTTGGCCGGATTCAATATAACAATGGCTCACATCCTTGAGAATCGGTTCACCCAGCACAACGTTGCCGTCGGGATTTTTTTCCGAGCGCTGATAAACCTCATCCCAGCTGCCGACGTCGCTCCAACCGAAATCCCCTTCCAAAACCAGAACATGGCTGGCCTGTTCCATGACCCCATAATCGATCGAGTCGCTGTGTATCTGTTTGTATACGCGTTCCAGCACTTGACTATAATTCGCTTGGCCGATGGCCCGATCGATTTCCATTAAACCGGCAAACAAATCCGGCATCAATTGTTCTATATTATTCAGAATAGCCTGACATCGCCAGATAAAAATGCCGCTGTTCCATAGAAATTCACCGCTGCTGAAGAATTGGGCAGCGACTTCCAAAGTCGGCTTTTCGGCAAAGGCGCGCACATGGAAAGCCTGGCTGTGATTAAAATCGAAGGCTTCGCCGCGCTGAATATAACCGTACCCTGTTGCCGGATAGGTCGGGTCGATCCCGATGGTGATGAGAGCTTCCGGCTGTTGCCGCACCAGCGTTACCGCGGCCTGTAACGCGTCGGTAAAACGATCGGTTCGGCTGATATGATGATCGGCCGGCAATACGATCATCACCGCATCGGCCGACCTGCGCCGTAGATGCAAAGCAGCCAACCCAATGCATGGCGCCGTATTTTTGCCAAACGGCTCGTGAATGATATTAGCACGCTTGAGCCATTTTAATTGTTCATGAACGCGCGGCAAATGGCTTGCAGTAGAGACTACATAGATCGCTTCTGCAGCAAGCCACGCCGTCAAACGATTGCAAGTTGCCTGGATCAAAGTCTCTTTGTCCAGTAAAGCAAGAAACTGTTTCGGTAAAATTCTCCGGCTTTTCGGCCAAAAACGACTGCCGATCCCGCCCGCCATCACCACCGCAAAAGTATTCTGCAAATCTGTCATGCTTCAGATTAAATGAGGCTCTATTTTATTCAACAAAGCTGCCTTGGCAGCTGCACCCACAATTTGTTCAACCACTTGACCGTTTTTAAACAACAGCAACGTAGGAATGCTGCGAATGCCGTATTTGGTTGCAACACCTCTGCTTTTATCGACATCCACTTTGCATACCTTGAGCGATCCGGTTTTCTCGCCCGCAATCTCTTCAACGACCGGTGCAATCATTTTACAGGGACCACACCAAACCGCCCAGAAATCCACCAACACCGGTAAACTCGATTTTATCACCTCATTTTCAAAGGTCGCATCTGTGACCTCTAACGCTGCGCCCATCATTTTCTCCTAAAAAATTTCATCAACCAAGTCCACAACTTTGACGTGCAAAGGTACTAATTTTTGAGTATTTGTGCAATAGAAAACTTGCCAGATTAAAGGACATTTTTACTCCCATATACAAAAAAACGGCATATCCGCCGGCTTTTCCAGGCCAGCAAGCCAACGCAAACCCGAACGCTGATGGCTGTATCCTCGCTGTCCGAGCCATGGCCATTCCTCTGCTGAAATTCGCACGTACAAATGACGGCAGAACGGAAACCGGTCACGGATGAAACTCTCCAGGGGCGGCAAGGCCGTAACCAGTGAACCTGGCGACCTGCTCAAAACTGCCTTCAAACGAACCACCGCAGCGCTTTCACCGGAGGAGCGACTGCCGTATTCCAAGATAGCAGAAAATCGCGGCTCATGCTGTTCAAGCAGCAAAAGGCCATCGCCACGACCATGCTGATGTAAGCGTTGCACTATCGGCAGATAGTCGATGCCGGGCCAGAATTCGCTCTGCACCTGTTGAAATAATCGCTGAAAAGAACCATTGCGACATTGCGAGAAGATTAAACGTTCGCTGAACTGCTTTTTCAATTCATCGCTACAACCTTGCCTTGTGGCATTCAGGGACAAAAGTCCATCACTGGTTTCGCAAACGATGCGAAATCCCGCTTTTTGGTAAAAATCGACCAAGCTTGCACTATTGCCGGAATCAAGGCCAAAAGTGTTACAGCCGGCCTTGTGCAGCGCCTCCATACCGGCAGCAAGCAATTCCCGGCCAATTCCTTGATGCTGCCGATCCGGCGAAACAGCCAGCGGACCAATCAAACCCAGGTTGCCAATACTGGCGCCAAAAACAACACCGGCCAATTGTGCACCGGCCTGAACTACCAAACAAGCGGCAGGACAAATCCCGGCCTGCATCCGCAAAAAATCCACGGCCGGCAATGAAAAATTCGGCTCAGTTGGCAGAAAAGCGCGCATCAACAGCCCGGCAATGCTGCCGAAGTCGCTCTCCCGCACAGGACGCAAAACGCTCATCTTTTTCCATTTTCACTGGTTATACCATATAAATTAACAATTCTCCGCATTGTACGCAAGCTGGAAATAGGCCCAGGCCAAGAACTTGTTGACTCGCACGCTTTTAATTGCTAATTTATCATGCAAAAAATTTCCCACACCTTAACTGAAGGGAGCGGCTATGTTGACCTATTCAAAACGAACCGACCCGTTTACCGGCGAAACTTTTGTTGAAGTGCCGTTCAAGGGTCAGTTTTTGACTGAGCATCCCATCTACAATAAGGGCACCGCCTTTCCGGAAGAAGAGCGCTACAGTCTTGATATCTGCGGCTTGCTGCCGGACGGCGTCTCCAACCTGATGCTGCAAAAGCAGCGAACCTATGAAAGCTTTAGTTCTAAAACCAGCGATTTGGAGAAATACATCTATATGCTGTCTCTCCAGGATCGCAACGAAACGCTTTATTATGCATTGTTGCTCGATCATCTGGAAGAAATGCTGCCCATCGTTTATACGCCCACGGTCGGCAAGGCCTGCCAGCAATTTAGTCATCTCTACCGCCGCCGTCGTGGACTTTACATCACCAGCCGCAACATCCAACACATCGATGCCATTCTGGACCGTGCGCCGTTTGCCAATGTCAGTCTGATCGTTGTCACTGACGGCGAGCGCATTCTCGGTCTGGGCGATCTGGGCTCCAACGGCATGGGCATCCCCATTGGCAAGATCAGCCTCTATGTCGCCGCAGCAGGACTCCACCCTGCTTTTTGTCTGCCTATTCAGATCGACGTGGGCACCAATAACGAAGAGCTGCTCAAAGATCCGCTGTACATCGGTGTGCGGCAAAAACGACTCTACGGAGATGCCTATGACCACATTATCGAGCAATTCGTCTCCGGCGTGCGTCGCAAATTCCCCAATGCGCTGTTGCAGTGGGAAGATTTCGGCAAAGGCAATGCCTTTCGTCTGCTGGAAACCTATAAAGATCGCGTGTGTTCTTTTAACGACGACATCCAGGGCACCGGCTCGGTTGCCATGGCGGTGTTGTTGTCTGCGATGAAAATTAAAAAACAAAAACTCTCCGATCAGCGTTTTGTCATGTTCGGCCAGGGACAGGCCGGCATCGGCATTGCGCGCCAGATTATTACCGGTCTGATGAAAGAGGGATTAAGTCACAAAGACGCCTGCAGTCGCGTTTACGGCATTGATAAAGACGGCTTGTTGATAGAAGGCATGAACGTCAGTGAGGAACAGAAAATTCTGTTAAAAAGCAAGGCTGAAATTGCCAACTGGAAAAAAGCCAACAGCGATAACGTCACGTTGCTGGAGACCATTCAAAACTGCAAAGCCACGGTGCTCTTTGGCGTAACCGGGCAGGCCGGCGCGTTCACCGATGAAGTTCTGGCCGCCATGTCGGCTAATATAAAACAACCGTTGATAATGCCGCTCTCCAATCCAACCATTAAAGCGGAAGCGACGCCGGAAAACATCGCCAAGGCGACCAAAGGCAATTATCTATGCGCCACCGGCAGTCCTTTCAAACCGGTCCTGGTCGACGGCGAAGAACGTGCGGTTTCACAATGCAATAATCTCTATATTTTTCCGGGCGTGGGTCTAGGCGCTCTGATTGCCGGTTCGCCGCGGGTCACAGATCGCATGTTTATGGCTGCTTCAGAAGCTCTGAGCGATCTGGTTTCTGCGGACGAACTCAAGAGCGGCAAACTCTTGCCACATATCAGCAAGATTCGTTATGTCAGCAGTCAGGTGGCGCTGGCAGTAGCCAAAGAGGCGAGAGAGAGCGGTTTAGGTGCCCGCGCAGACGATGAAAAATTGGTGCAGATGATTCTCAATGCCATGTGGGAGCCCAAATATCTGCCCCTGCGTTATGTGAAACCCGAGTTCACCTTTTGATCTTGCGAAGGTTTGCATCCTTCGCAAGGTTATTTTTTCGGGCACAAATCGAATAAACATGTCACAAATTAGGGTACTATGGAAAGTAAACGGCAAAAGCTGCAAGATCTTGAAAATAGCGGACTATCCATTCGGATTGAAAAAGAGGGACACATACTATTTGAGTCAGCGGACCCGATGCTCAAACCGTTACTGTCCTGTTTGCAAGAACATAGCGCAGAGATGAAAGGCGCGATCGTCATTGATAAAATTGTCGGTCGCGCCGCCGCTTACTTGTGTATTGCCGGCCAGGTGGCTGAGGTTATTACGCCCCTGGCCAGTGAACCGGCCCGCCTGGCGCTAGCCCAAGCGGGCATTCTGTTATATGCCGAAAAAATCATTCCGCAAATTATGAACCGCAGCCAAAGCGGACCCTGCCCCATGGAACAAATGGCGGCCGAATATGCAAACGCAAATGCATTTTATCTCGCCCTGTCACAACGCATCGATACAAAACAAACAACGGTTTAATCCGCCAACCAGAACGAATTATGGTTCAACTGTAAAGTGTCAAGTTAGGCTAAAATGCGCCGTGCAGCGCCTGGCAAATATAAAAACAAATGGATGCGACCAGCGCGGAAAATGGAATGGTTACTACCCAGGACACCACAATACGACCGGCTATGGTCCATTTCACCTTGGCGGCGTTGGTCGTGGAACCGACGCCGACAATGGCGCCGGCAATTGTATGTGTGGTGGAAACCGGGATGCCCATATGGGTGGCGACGAAAATGGTGGCAGCGCCTGCTGTTTCTGCCGCAAAACCGTGCACCGGCTTTAATTTGGTCAGACGCATACCCATGGTCTTGACAATGCGCCAGCCGCCCATGGCCGTACCAATGGCCATGGCCGTTTGACAGGCAATAATAATCCACATCGTCTGCATGTTTAACAGCGACAGCTGCGTGTTCAGATCAAACAGGCCGGCTGCCACTAACACGGCGACAATGATGCCCATGGTTTTCTGGGCGTCATTGCCGCCATGACCCAGAGAATACAAGGCCGCTGAAACCAGCTGTCCTTTGCGAAACAGGGTATCCACCCTGGCCGGGTGCATGCGTCGAAAAATCCAATACAGGACTACCATAAAAATGAATCCGACCACCAGCCCCAATAAAGGCGCGAGCGGAATAAACTGCAACGTGGCGACCATCTTGTCCCAGCGGATGCTGTCCAATCCTTTATGCGCAATGCCGGCGCCGGCAAAACCACCGATCAACGCGTGCGAAGAACTGGTGGGCAATCCCCACCACCAGGTGAGCAAATCCCAGACTATGGCGCCGATCAATCCGGTCAACACGACATAGACATAAGCAGGATCGCCTGCCTGAATGCGGACAATTTTCGACACCGTGTCCGCCACCCGCGGCACGAATATGAACATGGCGACAAAATTAAAAAAGGCAGCCCACAATACAGCCACGCGCGGGGACAACACCCGCGTGGAGACGACGGTAGCGATGGAATTAGCAGCATCATGAAAGCCGTTAATCACATCAAAAATCAGCGCGATGCCAACAGTGATAATGACAATCAACAATGTCGAACTCATATAATCCCAAGTCTTTGATCCGGACGCCGGATCGGTTTATCTCTTTTGCCGAGACGAACTTTGCACACATCCGTGCAACCGCATTGCACATATCGTCGCACGAGACGTTGGTGCTTGATTCGTATGTGAAAAACTGAAAAAGGTCATGAAGCGGAAATAACCACGCCTTCGATGATATTGGCGACGTTTTCGCACCGATCCACGGCCTTTTCCAGTCGCTCAAAAATCTCTTTCCATTTGATAATCAGGATGGGATGATCTTCTTGAAACAACCGAATTAACGCGGAGCGCAACAGCGTATCCCCTTTGCTTTCCAGATCGTGGATGGCCATGCAATGTTTTTTGATCTTTTCGATATCCTTAAGGTTGCGCATGCCTTTCAATCCGCCGTCGATCTCTGCCATGCAGGACACCAGTACTTCAGCCAACTCTTTAGCCTCGCTGCGCATCTCACGTATCCCATATAATTCAATGCGGGAACAGGCGGCATCCACCGCATCCAGAATATCGTCCAGTTGTTTAATCAGCTGTAAAATATCCGTGCGTTCGATGGGCGTGATAAAGGTGCGATGCAATGCATCGATGCACTTATGAGTGACATCATCCGCCGCATGTTCCAGATCGTGAATGTGGGCCACGCAGCCGGGGATGTCGCGGCCGGTTTCAGCCATAACCAGCAATTGCCGGCATACCTCTGTGGTCAGTTGCGCGTGCTTTTCAAAAAAATCATAAAAACTGTACTCTTTGGGCAAAAAACTTTTCAGCATAGCGGCTCCAAGGTTGCGTCTAATCCTGCAAATTAGACAGTATCAAATCCGGATTCATCCAATTGTACAAACAAAAATATAAATCCATATTTGTTAAAAAGCAAGCAATGATTCCAATTATAAAATAGTGTATCAATCAACGGCCAGATGCAAGATCGTATTCCGGCGCTTGAACCAAAAATACACCGGCACGCCGGTTGCCATTAAGGCGGCTGCGCTCAACACGCCGGCCAGGCTATAGGCCAGAAAAGTGCCATATAAAAGATAGAGTTGGCCCAGCAGAGACAATACGGTCATCAGGCGCCAGGCCGGGATAGGGAACGAAGGACGATAATCATTGCGTTTATGCAGCCAAAAAATAGCGCCATAGACCAGAGCGTTCTGCGCGATATACGAGAGTGTAAAATAACCCAACAGCGTTTCCAGACCGCCCACCAGGGCGAGCAGGACTGCCAATCCGGACTGAATAAGAATGGAATAATCCGGCGTTTGAAAACGGGGGTGAACATGAGCAAAGGTTTTGAAAAACAGACCATCCCGCGCCAGCGCATACTCGATGCGCGGCTGTACCATAATGCACGCGCTGGCAGCGCCGACCATGGAAATAAAAGCGGCAATAGCCAAAAAACCGGCAGCAATATGCGAAATGACCGGTAAATAGGCAAAAGGATTGGCAAAGCCTCCCGAAATGGCGATCAACTCTTGATGCGGAATAATACCTGAAGCGGCGACCGATATCAACACGTAGGCCAGCGTGACAAACAGCACCGAGCCGATGAGACTCAACGGCAGCGTGCGGCCGGGAGATTTGATTTCTCCGGCCATATATAAAATATTGGGAAAACCGGCATAGGACCAAACCGTGGCAGCCGCTCCCGCGCCCAACAGTTGAAAAGCGTTTTTCTGTGTTTGTGCATCAACCATGGGAATCTGAAAATGCACCGGCTTGAAATAATAAAAACCCAAAAACACCAGCAATAATAACGGCAGCAATTTTATAATGGTTAAAAAGACCTGTACATTGCCGCCGCCGCGTACATCGCGGTAATGCGGAATCGTTAATACAACAATCAACAACACCGCCAACAACCGGCTGATGACGGGATCGTGGAACACCGGACTGAATGCGGCCAGAGCATATATGGCGGTCAGACAGATAATGCTGATGGAAGGCGTATCGCTGGTCCAGAACACGGTCCAGACATATAAAAAGCCCAATAACGGGCTGCCGGCTTTGCTCAGATACAGGTAACCAAAGCCCTCTTCCGGATACGCAGTGGCCATTTCCGTCAAGATTAAAATTTGCGGAATCCACACCAGGCCGCCCACCAGCCAGGCCAGCGCCGCCATCCCGGGACTGGCGCCGGCGCGGGCGACAATGGGCAAGGTGATAAACACGCCGGAGCCGATGACCGTACCGACCACCAGGGCCGTGACATGGGTGAGGTCGAGTTTGCGCGTCAGTTCGGAAATGGAGATACCCTGATTATTAAAGTGATTGCGATTTGTAGCACATGCGTCTGGCGTGTGTGTCAAAAGCGAACGCGCATAAACAACCAGAGCAAGATGCCCTTGTCTATCATTCCGCACGGGGATGGAATTCCCCAGCGATCACGGAACCAGCCTATTTGTCATGCTGAGCCGCCAAACAAAATGATCTTTACATTGCACGATCATTCAAAGCGGCGAAGCATCTGTTCGCCGCTTGGTTCCGGTGTAGCGGCTAAAACCACGACGCGAACAGATCCTTCAGCCGGCTAAAGACACCCGATAGGGATTCATGGATTGATAATGGCAGGCGCTCAGTGGAAAAGCGAACGCGCAAAAACAACCAGGGCAAGATGCCCCTGTCTATCGTTCCGCCCAGGGATAGAATCCCTGGGCGATCATTCCTTGCGAGGCGGTTTAAAAAGTTACCCATTGAGTTCAACAACACCTCAAACGGATTGATTTGGATTATCCTCCATACGTCGCTACGCGACGTGGTTGCTCTTTTTTTCCTTTCCGGGCGTTGAAACGCCCGGCTACCGGCCATGGTCGCTACGCGACCACGGGTGCACAGAATTTGCAGTGCCGGCTGGTCGCAGAGCGACCAGGCGATGGTAGCCGTGGGTTTCAACCCACGGATCCGGATATCATATCATCATTCACGTCGCGGAGCGACGTTTGATCTTGATTGAGAAACGCAAATAGAAACTAGTTTTCTAAATAATAATCAGAATCAAGTCTTTTTAACTCATAAACGGCGTCTGTAGCAACCCCAACGTTAAAATCAATCATGAATTGCGCAAGCTGTTGACCGTCAATGAGGATAATCTTGCTATCGATATTCGCAGCGAATTCCCGCGCCGTATCGGCAAAACGGGATGTAGTAATGAATATTCCTTTGCGAGCGCGCTTGCCTTGCAGTGCTCCGGCGAATTTTTGTATTTCGGGTCGAGAAACAGGGTCCTCCCATTTCTTGGCTTGAATATAAATAATATCAAGCCCAAGACGATCTTCCTTAATAATGCCGTCTATTCCTTCATCGCCGCTGCGGCCAATAGCCTGTCCGGCGTCTTTTCGCGACCCGCCATAGCCCATTTTTACTAGGACTTCGACCACGACTTTTTCGAAAAATCCTGGCGAGGCTGATTTTAACTGCGTTAAAATCTCGCTGGCGAGTTCCTGACGCAATGTCAGATAGGCTTCCTCTATTTGTTCAGAAGGTGTTCTACTTACGCCTTCCTCACTCTCAACAGAATTTGGCGCCGATTGATTCTCTTTGCTTCCTGATCTTGCTTTTTCATATTCCGGGAATTTACGCAGAAAACGGAGATCAACTGTTTTTGGATTTTGACTCAATACATCCAGTCCACGTTTGGTAATACGAAACACACCCCGCCGTGTATTCTCCATTAAACCAGCCATCTTCATATGAGCGCGTGCCCACGCTACGCGGTTATCCATAATGTATTGCTGACCGCTGGGTAATAATTCCTTCTGCTCTTTTTCCGTCAGTCCGAACTCTTTTACCAAGGCATTAACGGCCTCACGATTTGCATGTTCTTGTTCATCACCACAAAATCTGAGCAATGGCAGCATAAGGCTTTGGAAATCAGGTATAGCCATATAATTTTCTCGGCTTCGACAGCTCGGGCAAGATGCCCTTGTCGGCTATTCCGCCCGGGGTAGAGTCCCCGGGCGATCTACAACACAGTCAAATCAATTTATTACAGATAGGTTTAGAACACAAGAGCAATAGAAATGCAAACCAATAATTATACTTCATGCGTGATTTTCACATTAGTGAATTGTACGCCACAATGAGGACAGCAATCGCCTTTACCGGTTATAAATCCAACTCGTTTGCCACATGATGAACAATATGAATTATCGGCCAAAAGTAATATAAAAAATATAAGGATCGACACACCGGCTCCGATGAGAACATACTTGAATACATCTAAATGCAAAAGATATACACCACAGACAGTAAAATTTACCGTCTCGCAGTAGTGATATAATAAATAGTAGGAAACGCCATAGATAATGAAAATTAAAATATATAGTAAAATCGATTTAAGAACATTCTTCATTGTGATACCAAAAATCAAAAGATATAAAAATTTAATAATATAACCGATCAAGAAAATTAATGATATAATAATCAGAATAGGAGAGAAAATTGAAAAACTAAAGAAGAAAGCTAACAGAAAACCTATAGTAACCGTAGCAAGAACGACTGTTACTGATTTTAAAGTTGAATAGGGCTCTATTTCAGGCGTTTCCCAAACATTAAAACTGATGAGAATAAATATTGGAAAAAGTCCGATAAAAAAATCAATCTTTTCAATGGATAGACGTAATTTTTTCATAGAGACTCCCTATTTATCACATAAGTTACAATGAAATAATACGTCATCCTGCCGTTACCAGGTATTGTTTTTGCTTTATTCCCGGACCTTCTTAGCGACTAAGAAATTTGCACACAGCTGGAAAATCATCATTATAGACATTTATGTTCGGCAAGTACAATAATAATTTTTTTGCACGCCCGTTATCGTCGATCTTTAAGCGATCGCCCAAGAGACCTCGGGCGATCAAACTTCCTTCAATATCCGCTCTCATCCGTTTCATCCGTCCCATCCGCGTTCGCATTTTTGGGGCCTATGGTTCGGTGTAACGGCAATCGGTTTATCCGGAAAGAGCCGGGGGATATGGCTAAAAATCAAACCCCAGCGAGAACCGATGCACGGCATTCAAAATGCCGAAATCCAGATACGCATAATCGATGCGCAGGTTTACCGTCGAGATCATATTGTACGCCAGGCCGGCGCCCAACGTCATCCCTTCTTCGCTGTCGTCCAGGAACAGCGATTTATAGCCACCGCGCATAAAGATGTTGTTGTTGAATGCATATTCAGCGCCGACATTCACATATTCGGCGTTATCGCTGGGATGCACCGCGTCTACAGCGCAGGTGACGCGGTGGCGGGCGCGTTTGATCACGTCCAGAGCGGCGCCGACGCGAAAGATCAGCGGCATGGACCAGCGATCGGTCTGCAAATGGGCAATGATCTTGTCATTGTTGCCCGCTTTGATGGAACTGACGTCATGCGTCACCTGCGTGTCTATGCCGTCCAGCCTCATCTTGCCGCCGAAATTGGAGATGGACATGCCGATGCGCATATCGTGCAGCTGGGTGGTGAACAGTACGCCCACGTCCATGGCAAAGGCGGAAGCGCTCATATGCCACAGTTTTTGTTGCACAAACTTGCCGGTGAATCCGATGGAAAACCGGTCCGTAAGGCTGCGGCCGTAACTGCCGCTCAGCGCCAGGTCCGAAGAGCCGAAATACTCGCCGGTGCCTTCCGGATAAAACACCGTGCGCACCTTCATATCGTCCATGCTCAAAGAGGTAACGCTCAATCCGATGGCATCGGATGCGGATAAGGGGATGGTCACGCCGGCATAATCAAAAGCTATGTCAGCGATCCATTGGGTATGGCTCAGGGTGGCCATGGCCTTGCCCAGGCGCGGCAAGCCGGCCGGATTCCAGTACAGGGCCGTTGCATCATCGGACGTGGCGACAAAAGCGCCGCCCATGGCCAAAGCCCGACCGCCCACCTCAATGGTTAAAAAGGGCGCAGCACTGGTGCCGACTTTGGATACAACTTGCGCCTGCATCGAGTGGACGCAGGCCACTATGATGAGTATAGATTGAATGATCTTTATTTTCATGGGTTGCGGCCTCCTCTACTTGATCACGCCAAATTTGCCGATTTTCTTGCCGATTCCGGGGGCATCTACATGAAAGATGTACACGCCGTAAGCGATCTCCATACCGTCTTTGGAGAGCAGATTCCAGGACTCGGAACCATCGTCGATCGTTGCATCATGTTCTATGGTCGCCACCAAAAATCCGCGTATGGTGAATATCTTGATGGTGCATTTGGCGGGCAAGTGAATAAAATCGATTTTACGCACGCCGCGGCCCGAGGTAAACACATGCTGGGGTTCCCATTCAGCGGTTACCACATAGGGATTAGGCACTACCGCGATGCGGTCGAGAGATGAATCGCTTCCGGCACGCGTCTTGTCCACATAAGGCGCCGTCGTGGTAAAATCAAAAACATCCTGGCTGGTAAACGGCTTTTTTATGGCCAGGTTGAAAACATCGCCGGCCTGAGGCTGGATGGCGCGCGAGATGCGGCCAACGATAGTGGTGTCATAGCGCGTACGATGCACACCCAGACTGTCGATCCAGGTCGTGGTTTTAATATCCAGAATCAATGAATCCGACGGCGCCCAAAACTTAACCTGCCAGGTGCCGCGCATTTTACCGGCCACATTCAACAACGGTACAATGTTGTCCTGATCGGAAAGTTTGCCGGCCGGATCCACATCCTGAAAGACGAACTTGACAGAGTCTCCGGTCGTGGCATTGAACACCAGAAAGTTGGCCGGTTTGCTGTTGTAGGATTTGGTCACCTGATTATCAAAGACCACCACATGATAATCATAGGGCACGGGCGTCTTGATACCGCCGGCCATGTACGCAGAGA
Organism: uncultured Cytophagia bacterium; assembly: GCA_964387285.1. Taxonomy (GTDB): domain Bacteria; phylum Zhuqueibacterota; class Zhuqueibacteria; order Residuimicrobiales; family Residuimicrobiaceae; genus Anaerohabitans. The sequence goes on from CAYLWO010000063.1 coordinate 25,590, forward strand.
TGGCGCCGCTAAAATTACACACCGCGCGGTTTTCATTAAAGGGAACTTTATATTTTTCCGCTGCCAGTTTTAATTTATTGCCGCTGAACCAACCGGCACGGGTCAGGCTGGAAGCGGTCGTGTCCGGCGTCAATGGATCATCCGTGACCAGAACGCGCAAGCCGTCAAAAAAGGGATTCAATTCTTCGCCGGCAACGTAGCTGCTGTTAAAAACCGGACAATACTGATAACTGATCTCATATTTATTGCCCCGTTGCATCCGCCCACCTGCTAAAGCGCTGATGGCACCGGTCAACTCGCGCAGCCGATAATCCCGGCCGCTCTCCATAACAGCGCCGGTGGCCGGATCTTTTACCGTGACCGACTTTTTGAAAATATTGGCATGCGCCAATTGGATGGCCACGGTATCAGCGGTAAATTTTTCCGTCACCACGGTCTTATCCAAAATGGAGAAAATCGTGTGCGGGGTGGCTGATTTGGCATAGGTCGTATCATCAAAGAGAATGGCATATTCCGTTTTTTCGTGAATCTTCATGGGGTCCAGGGGTTGCACTTCCACATAACCGGTGCCGTTGCCGTTGCTGTGCCGTATAGTCGGATTGTTCACATTGCTGGTCCATTTGCTCGGCGCCACATAACCGGCTGCCGGCGCATTAGGCACAACCATGACGGTGTTGATGTCCAGCGCGATCACAGCTCCGGTCACGTCCGTGCGAATGCGTTTGGTGCAGACCGATGGAGAGATCGGCAGCAGATTGGGAATCTTGGAAATGCCCCGGCTGTAAAAGTCCAGATCATATCCCTGATCATAGGAGCACACCGCATAATAATAGGTCTGGCCGTTTTGCACCGTGGTATCGGTCCATGTGTACTTTAAACCCGTATCGCTGCCCATGTTCATTTGCAAACCGTCCAGTCCCAGCGGATGCGGACCTTTGAGCGTATTGATTTTATCGAACTGGGCAATGGGTTTGTCAAAAGTCTTATTGCCGTAGGCGTTGGTGATCACATAGCTCTCCGTAAATCCGGCATCGGTGCTGCGGAAGATCATGTACCCTTCCAGATCGTTGCCATAGATGGGATCGCGGGTCAACTCTTCACTGCGCTTATCCCAGTACAGCGTCACCCTGTGATCGCCCGGCACAGCGGTCACGGTCGGTTTTTCCGGCTCTTTGGCAAAGTTATAATCCGCGTCATAAATTTTCTGCATGGTTTTGGCATTGCGCAATAAATCGTCATAATCTTCACCCAAAACCAAAGCGATGGCAAACTTGCGTTGGTTGTTGGGATCGCCCAGAGGCGGCAACTGGAAATAAGCGGTGGCATATAAAAAGGTCAAATCCACCGTCTGGCCGATTTCCGCAAAGTTGCCCGGCACTGTTTGTGACCAGACCGTTTCATCGACGTCCATGAGAATACCGGGATAAGCGGCAGCGGTAAAACTGGTGAGGCCCAATTGATCCGATTCGTGATTGTCGCTCATTTCGAAATTGGGTTCTGCAACGCCCAGATCGTAATTGGCGTCAGGCTTGCCGTTACCTTCGCTGCCGTCAGTGTCCGGGCCGGTATAATCGGGATGACCGGGCGCAAGACCATCCAGGCCAATATCGTCGAGCTCGGGATTCCAATCACGATCATCATCGATGCCGTTGGCTTGCGACTCGTCAATCAAACCGTCATCATCGTCGTCCTTGCCGTTCAACGGATCTCCCGGAGATTCCAGATAGCGAAAGCCAAAGTAAGCGCAGGGTCCGCCCCAGGCGCCTTTGTTGTCATGATCCCACTGGTAGACGATATCTTCGGTTTTATTGAAATAGGCGTCATCATCCCTTTGATCGCCGTCATCGCCGATATCCGCGTCGCCATACATGCCGAAAACGGTTTTCTCATACTTGGTAGTGCCGGTGTTTGTCACCCAATAGGTCCAAATGATCAGATCTTCAGCCGCTGGATGACCCCACTGATAACCACGTACTGCAATGTCCAGTCCCAGGCCGCGGATGGTGCTATCTGTGCTGGAAGGTAAGAACTTGAACTCGTCATTATAATAATCGTTCATGCGGTAATAAGTTTCCTGGGTAGCGCGCACATAGGCGCCGTATTGTCCGTTCCATAACGGAATGCCGGTGTTAGGATTGAACCAGGTCTTTTTATCCGGCCAGCGCCACGGCCAGCTGTCCGGTTTGCCGTCTTTGTTCAAATCCAGAGCATCGCTGATCGCAATATATTTCTGATCTTTATCAGCATATCCCGCCAGCGGCTCAAAAGCATAGTATCCGCCGGTCGGACGGTTGTCCGCCACATTGCTGGAAGAAGCGCCGTCGCTGAAGATATGACGGCGCAGTTTCATGCGATCCACAACTTCGGCGCCGACCACCGGGGTGAATTCCGCGAAATAGCTGTGGCCGTTGGCGCCTTTGGGATACACGCCGGATTCATAGCGGCGGTTCTGCCAATCGCCGATAGCGCCAAAATTATAAAAAATGGTGCTGATGCGGTTGCCGTCGAGAATACCCTCTTTGCGGTCCGCATGCCCCATGCTTTTCTTTAGCTTGACTCCGTAATCATCATAACCGCCGGATGCTGCCATCATGGTCGTCGCTAATAAAAAGATAAAAAAGCAGCATAGAATTCTTTTCACTGAAACCTCCTCTGCAAGATCAATTCCTACGCAAATTCAGAATATCTGCCATGCAATAAAGCTTGCGACTTAAAAGCCGACGGAAAAGCCGACTTTGACTTCGCGCGGCGAAGAATAGTAATCGGGCCGCCGTAAATATTCGGACAACGTATTGGGCCCACTGGATTCCGGCGTATAGGTCGGAATCAAAGAATAAGTGGCGCGACCGGTGTCGCCATATACATAATCTTCATTGCGGCGATCAAATATATTGTACACCACAAAATACAGGCCGAAATGCATTTTGTACCAGGTGAACATTTTGTGACAGCGTAAATCCACATTGAATCGATACGGCTTGCGTCCGGCGTTTTCAAACGCCGTGCGCGTGCCGCGAAATTCCGGCGTATAAGGCAGGCCGGAACCCAACTGCGCGATGAAACTGATGTTCCAGTTATTGGGAATGCCGATGTTGACGGAACCATTGGCCGTATGCCGCTGATCCCAATCCAAAGCCACCAGCTGTTTTTCCGGTTCGATATCGTTAGCCGTGTTGTAAAAAGTCGCTTCCGGATCTGAGGCATTGCCCTCGGCAATGGAATAGGTGTAATCCAGTTTGGCGGAAATCAGATTGGAGTAGCGCTTATCCAGGGTCAACGTAATGCCGCGGACATTGCCGTAATCGCGATTGATATAAAGCGCGTAGCGATCTCCGGCAGCCAGAGTTTCAATGATCTGCGTGCCCAGCAGGTTGCGCACATCTTTATAGAATGCGGAGATATTGAGTCCCAGATCCTGCGTCAACTGTTGCTGCAAGCCGATTTCATAGCTGACCGTACGCTGCGGCTCGAGGTTGGCGTTGCCCATGGTAGAGCTGAGACCGGAAACCACTTCAAACTCGGGATTGTTGTACAAATAGCTAAAAGCCGGAATCTGCAGAAAATGGCCGTAGGAGAAATGAATGACGCCGCGTTCCGTGATGGGAAAGGCAATGCCGATGCGCGGAGAGAGTTGATATTTGGCTGAAGCCTTTTTAAACCAGTTGGTTGAACCGCCCTGCTGCAAAGGTCGACCGGTGTTCGGATCAATAATAGCAGCGCTGCTGCTCAATTTGATCCGCTCCCCGCCAATCACCGCGGCCAGATAACCTTCCGGTATTTGCCCGTTCATGGGCTTGCCGGTGTTGGGATCAATATAGGTTTTTTCTCCGGTGGCGGTATTCAACCGATAAGGAATTTTCACCAGCATGGTGTCCTGGCCCTGTATAGCCCAGACCGATTCAAAACGGTTGGGCACCCAGAGCGAGGGGTCGCTCATATCCGTGGGCAATTCCGCATTGGGATCAAAATACTCGAAACGCATGCCAACATTAACGATCATGTCGCGCAGTTCGATCTTGTCCTGTATAAAGCCGGAGAACTGGCGGGGTTTGCGTACATAGCGGTCATGCGCAGCCAACGCCACATCAGGCACTTTGGGTTGCCAGTTTGTCGATTGATCGATTTGTATGGTGAAATAATCGCCAAACAGCTTATCGGTTTCAAATTCCGCACCGGCCTTGACTTGATGAATCTTGGTGACCTGGCTGGTCATCTCGAATTTGGCAATGTGGCTTAATGTGTAGCGATACGAATGCCCTAAACTCACGCCGCCGGCGTAAAAACGATAACCGCTGCTGGCCGTCAGACGATCCGCGCTGACATAACGGCTGTCATAAGGATCCTCAAAGACATAAGATTTTCCGGCGTTATAAAAGTTGGAATAGCGCACCGAGTAAAACGTGGTGGGATTAAGCGTATGCGTCCAGGTGAACACATTGTTGTAGCCCCAACCCCAACCGGTGGGCCGTCCATCGGGCGTGTATTTCCACTTGTGGCTATAGCTCTGGCTGCGCGACCAGTCAGCCAATCCGCCCAGGGTGACTTTGATATTATTCGACAGGTTATAACCGAGTTTCCATTGCCCTGAAAACTTGCGATAAGGATTCATAGCAACAAGGGCGCCGTCGCCGGACTGTTGCATGCGAAAAACCGCCTGACTGAAATCATTAGAGTCAGCGATGGCAAAACGGCGTTGGCCATAGAGATAACCTTCCTGATCCAGGGCGCGGCCGGAGACAAAGAAGGTCAGTTTATCATTGGTAAAGGGCACCGGTCCGCTCAGATTGATGCGTAAATCCTGGTTGGACAACGGCGTCACATCGTCGATGTGATCATAAAGCTGGGTGTCGGTGCTGATATAGTCGCCCATGTAGCCGACCACCTCGCCGCTGTATTTTCTGCCGCCTTCTTTGGTGACGATGTTGACAATGCCTGACATGGCCTGGCCGTATTCGGCATTGAACGTGCCGCTGACAAACTCCATTTCCTGAATGGCTTCATTCTCCACGCTCAGGGCCATGCCCGAATTGTACGGATCCGTGACGCTGATGCCGTCTACCATATAGCGCACTTCGCCGGACCGACCGCCGCGAATGTGCATGGCGCCGTCGCTGTCTTTGACCACGCCGGCCTGCAACGTCAGCACCTGATTAAAATTCTCCACCGGCATTTGTTTAATATCTTCAGTGGCTACCACGGCGTGGCTGGAGGTGACGTCTTTGCGCACCAACGGTCGTTCCGCCACCACAGTCACTGTTTCATTAATGTCGACTACAGTTGAAGAAAGATTAAAATTAAGTTGCGTAGTCAAATCAATGGTGACCTTGACTTCAGTCTGACGCATGGCTTGATAACCGATGATCTTGGCCGCCACACTGTAAATACCGGGGGGAATGTTTAAAATAGCATAGTCGCCGTTAACGTCCGTAACAGCGCCCAACATGGTGTTCTCTACCAGGATGTTGACGCCCGGCAACCCTTCTCGGGTGTTCTGATCCGTAACTTTGCCGCTGATTTTACCGGTGGTGCCGGCAAAAAGTAGAGCAGGTAAAATCATCAAGAGGATTGCACACTTGTTCCGCATGTATTCTTCTCCTCGAAATATAAATAACATTCATAAAAACCTCACAGGTCTTGAAGACCTGTGAGGTTTAATTTAGAATTCAATGCCTAAAGAGAGCCGTTGCGCGTTGGCTAGCCGGCCCCAATCCGCATAGGCATAATCCAGTTTGACGGCCATGACGCCGGACAGGTTGTAATAGATGCCGCCGCCAAAAGTGAGTCCGTCTTCCGCATCCAGACCCCAGGCCGATTGGTAACCGGCGCGCAGCGAAACCATTTCCCGAAAACTGTATTCCACGCCGGCATTCACCCGTTCGCTGTTGTCGTTGGGATGCAGGGCATCCACCGCGGTCGTAATGCGATGCCGGTTGGTTTTAATCGGTTCCATGGCCACGCCGACGCGGAAGAGCAACGGCAGCGGCCACGCTAGAGTTTCCAGGTGTGCTGGCAGAGTGGAATTGCTGCCCGTGGCGTCATTGTTGATATCAACAAAAATTTTTGCATCTTTTCCGGACATGCGCATTTTTGAACCAAAGTTGGCGATATTCATGCCGATGCGCATGCCGTTGAATTGCGTAGTGAACAGAGTGCCGACGTCAAAGGCAAATCCATTGGCATTCATATGATAAATGCTCTGCCGAATATATTTCACATTCATGCCTATGGAAAAGCGGTCGGTCAAACTGCGGCTGTAGGTCAGCGCCACGCAGGCATCAGAGGCCGAAAAATATTCACCGGTACCTTCCGGTTCGTTTTCGGTGCGCACCATCATGTCGCCCATGGACAGAATGGTCAAACTGGCGCCGATCATGCCCATATTGCCCATATTGATGACCAGGCCGCCGAATTCATAATTGATGTCCGCCAGCCATTCGCTGTGCACCAGAATGGCTTCACTGTGATTCATACGCGCCAGACCGGCCGGATTCCAGAAAATCGCCGACGCATCGTTGGCAACCGCAGCATAGGCGCTGCCCATGGCAGAAGCGCGGGCGCCGACGCCGATTTTAAGAAATTGCGCTGCCGTGGTGCCGGTTTTGGATGCACCGAACAGGGCGGTTGCTGTCAACACCAGGGTTATAAAAAGCCAGGCTCTCGTTTTCATACGGCTTTGCTGTCCTTGTATAGTTTTTTACTTTATTCCGATCTTTATTCACGTGGCGCAATCCTCCTGGATTGCGTTTACTTGATCACCGCAAATTTTCCGACAAACTCACCGACGCCCGGAGCATCCACATGAAAAATGTAAATTCCATACGCGATATCCATGCGATCCTTGTTCAACAAATCCCACGACTGCGAGCCGTCTTCGAGTCCGGAATCGTGCTCCAGCGTGACCACATGATCGCCGGACACCGTATAAATGCGAATGGTGCATTGCGCCGGCAGATGAATGAAATAGAGCAACCGTTCGCCGCGACCGCCGGCCTGCGTGCGCGGCTGCAACTCGAATGTGGAAGCCGATATGTAGGGATTGGGCACCACGGCGATATTGCGCAGCTCGGACTTGGCTCTTTGCGGATGCACCACGCTGCCGAGGGTCTGAAAGGTAAAATAATCACGGTGACTGAAGGGTTTGCGCGCTGCAATCAAAAATTTATCTCCGGCTTTGGGCGGAATCGGCGTAATCTTGATGGTGTCGATGGGCACGCCGCGGCGATAAACGATGGAATCCGGGTGCAGATAAAAACGGGCTTGCCAGGTGCCGGTATCCTTGTTGTTGATTTTTGCTGTGGGCACCACCTTGTCCTGATCGCCGATGGCAGAGTCTCCATTCACATCAAAAAAGACAAAAGGCACATATTTCTTTTCTGTGATGTTGTATACTTTGAACTTGGCCGGTTTATTGTTCAGCGACTTGCCCTGATACGTATCCGCAATCTCAATCATATAATCGGCCGCATACATGACGCCGCCGCTGGGATATTTTTCCACCACGGTCATGAAATTGCATCTGCCCTGCACGAACCGGCTGCGCAGGTTGTCCGCTTTCAACGTGTCGTTCCGGACCAGGAGCTTGAGGCCGTGTTCATAAGGATTGCGATCAGTGCCGTCTAAGTAAGGACTCGCGTTGATCAAATAACGGTTATACTGAAAAATATACGGTTCTGTCGTTTTCATGGCCAGGGTGTCCAACACGGTCACACGGCCGTCGCTGTAAGAAACCGAATAGTCCTGACCTTCGATAAAAGCGGTATTCTTAAAATTGGTCACCGACAGAGAGCCGGAAATCAGATAGCCATGCGCCAGGTTGACGTCGACCACGCGCACCGATTCGACAGGAACGGTAACGTTGTTGACCGTTTGCCAACGGATATATTTCCAGCGCGGCTTACACTTTAAGGTATCACGTTCCACCAGGTCAAGATCATACATGTTGAAAACGGTCTGGCTGGACGTCGAATCATCAAAGGACAGCATATAATGATGACCGTCGCGCACCTGATCCGGATCGAGTATAGCCACCGATACGCTGCCGGTGCCGGGACCGTCCTCATTTTGTGTAGGTTTCACACTGCCGAACAATCGCGGCGCTTCATATCCGGCCACCGGCGCTTGCGGCGTGACAATGGCGGTGTTGATATCCGGAATGTAGGAACCGGAGTTGGGCGGATCTTCAAAAAAGGACATGCTGCATTCAGAGGGGGCGATCTTTAAACTATCGCCGCGGTCATAGGCCACCACGGCATAAAAATACTGTTGCCCGTTTACCAGACCCGAGTCAACATAAGAGTGCACCAGACCGGTGTCATCGCCTTGATAATAGTGAATGCCGGTGGTGGTTTCAATTTTGTGCGGTCCCCTGATGCCGTTCTTCAGATCAAAACGGGCTATCGGTTTCCACATCTTGGGGTTGCCCAGGGCGTCGGTAATAGTAAAGGATTCCTGAAAACCGACGTCGGTGCCGCGATAGATGGCATAGCCCTCAAAGTCCTTGCCGTAAATCGGATCGCGGGAATCTTCTGACGAATTATCCCAGTATAAAGTAACCTTGCCGTTGCCGGGCACGGCGGTCAACATGGGTTTGTTGGGCGCTTTGGCGAAACGGTATCCGGCGTCATAAATATCCTGAATGGTGCGTGCATTTCGGTACAAATCGGCAATATCATAACCAAAGAACAGCGCAATGGAAAATCGGCGGCTGTCGCCGCGCACCATGCGAATGGGACCGGAAGCGTACATAAAGACGTTGTCTTTGGTCTGGTCAAAAGTGGAATCGATGATGCCGGAAACCATCTTGCTCCAGGTGTCTTCGTCCTGGGAAGGATACATGGAGCCGTATTCAAAGACAGAAAAGGAGGTCAAACCGATCTGATCAGCTTCATCCAGATCCTTCTCATCGTAATTAGGCTCGCCATGGGTCGGAATTTTATCGCCTTCGCCGCGATCCCAGACTTCGCTGCCGTCCTGAATGCCGTTGCCGTTCAGGTCGCCGCTGACGCCGTCGGCGCCGACATCGTCAAAACGAACATCCCAGTCATGGTCATCGTCGATATTGTTCTGCATGGATTCATCCACCATGCCGTCTTCATCGTTGTCCTTGCGGTCATAGGGTTCGCCCGGGCTTTCGAGGAACTTGTAGCCCAGGTAACCAGGCCGCCAGCTGTTCGGCGCGCCTTTAAAATCATGATCCCAACCGTAAACCATATCCAGTTTGGTGTCGTAAAATCCGTCATCGTCGCTGTAATCGTCTGCGCCGCCGATGTGAGGGTCGCCATACATGCCGACATACACCTTTTTAATCGTATCGGCGCCAAAATAACGCACGTCATAGATGAAAAAGATGCAATCCTGCGCCAGGGTATGGGTCCACTGATACCCGCGCACGCGCACATCCATGCCCAGACCGCGGCGATCCGGATTGCCGATGGGATCAGGCCAATAAAGGAATTCCGAATTCGTAGAGTCGTCCATGACAAAAAAGCTTTCCTGATCCGCGGTCACGACGTCTACGCCATACTCGCCCCACCAGTGACCGTCGAATTTTCCGTCACTGTTGTCATCGACATGAGCCCATTGCAGCGGCCAGGTGGACGGCTGATGGTTCATGGCAATGTAGGATTGTCCGGATTGAGCATAACCAGGTTTAGGTTCCCATCCCCAGACTGCGCCCTGAGTGGAGCGGTCGCCGCCCACATCCAGACCATCAGAGATGATATGGCGTCGTTGCCTGTTTTTATCAACGATCTCGCCGGCCACCAGCATGCCGAATTCGAACGCATAGTCACGGTTGGTGATGCCTTTCGGCCAGACCAGGGAGCGCGAATTGTTCGGCTGACCAATGGAACCATAATTATAAAAAACCGTGGAAATGCGGTTGCCGTTGTGCGTGCCTTCACGGCGCTCTTCGTGTTTGCCTGATGCCTTGGCTAAACGCTCACGCGCAGCACGCCAAGCTTGCCATTCCGCTTCCGGCGCGCTCTTGTCCGGAATCGCCTGCAGCCGGGGGTCCTGGGCCAAAAGGGTCGCGCTTAATAAGAGAACAAGGAATGCGATAAACGTACGATACATTTCAATTCCTTTTTATTTTTCATCCGGTGATGAATTGGTGGTACTTTTTTTTATTTTTCGCAATACTTTTAAATCTTGTTTATCCTTTATTCGTCCTGCAGCTTTCTTCATTTGAATTAAATGATCGAGATCGTAACCAAACTCGCACAAGGCAGCATGGGCTTTTTGCGCATTTTCCTCCGTGGGTTCTATGAACATATCCAAATCCATCGTCGCGCGCACATAGCCAAAGACAGGGAAGGCCGTTGCTCCGATTATGACGTACCTGACTCTATGAGCGTTGAATAATTTCAAAAGGCTTTCGATGTCCATATCTGAGCAATTGCTCCATTAAAAATTGCCGTTTTTCCTCCAACATTTCAAACCGCTGTTGCAGCGATAGCGTGGACAAAAAACGCAACTCGAATTCCATCTCGAGGTTTTCGTCTTGCTTGTTTTTTTCAATTTGCAAAATTGGCATATCCTGTAAACCGTTTTTGTCTTTTGTTGACCTTGCCAAGGTTCACGCTGTCGGACGGCGCAATTCAATGATTCCCATCTTGTTCTATAAAGCCCTCGCAAGGTTATTTTTCGAGTATAAATCACCCGATTGAACTCTCAGTTAAAATCCCAGCGCCACACCCAGACGAATTTCACGCGGCGAACTGTAATAGGTCGGACGGGTCAAATAATCCGACAGGTAATGCCGGCCCCATTCGCCGCCGTGATCCGTGGTATAGGTCGGAATCAACGAATAGGTGGCGCGACCGGTGTCGTCATAGACATAGTCTTCATTCATGCGATCGAACAGATTATATATCTTGAACAAAATCGAAGTTCTGATTTTTCCGAAATAAAAATCTTTGTGCGCCTGCAAATCGAAAGTGTATTGCATAGGTTTGCGCTCGCTGTTCTCATAATCGGTGCGCGTTCCCTGCAGCGCCGGCGTATAAGGCAGGCCGGAGCCGACTCTGCCCAGGACGCTCACAGACCAATTGCGCGGCTTGCTCAGTGTCACGTTGAAATTCAGCGTATGCCGCTGATCCCAATCCACTGGCACGATAAAGCGCTGGCTTTCGCGCGGCGGGTCGCTCTGCGCATCTTCAAAAGCGGCACTGGGCGAAGAGGCGTTGGATTCAGAAATCTGATAGGTGTAATCCAGCGAGGCGGACAGCAAATCGCTGCCGCGCCGTTTTTCCAAAGACAACGTAATGCCCTGCACGGCGCCGTAATCCATATTGGCATAACGGGCGTAATAATCGCCGCGTGAATACAGTTCGAACAGCTCGGAGCCTAACAAATCTTTGACGTCTTTATAAAAACAGATGGCTTCCACCCCCACATCGTTGCCGACCTGTTGCTTTAAACCGATTTCATAGGTGATGGTAGATTGCGGATTTAAATTGGCATTGCCCAAAATGCTTTTAAAACGACCGCTGATGACCTCAAATTCCGGATTGGCGTATAGATAGGCAAAGGGCGGAATTTGAAAAAAATGACCGTAAGAAAAATAAATAGTGCCGCGATCAGTGACAGGATAGGCAATGCCGAGACGCGGACTCCATTGCTGCTTGGTCTCTGCTTCGACTGTTTTCAAATCAGCCAGAGAGGTGCGGCTGGCAGAGATGAGCAGTTTGTCGCGATTGTCCGCCGCCACCTTCCAGTTCGAGTTGAAATAATCATAGCGCAGGCCGAGGTTGACGATCATGTCTTTGAGTTCGATCTTATCCTGAATATAGCCGGAAAACTCGAGCGGTTTGCGATGGTCATAGCGATTGTTGGCCGTGCTGGTCTCCGGCGTATGGATCGTGGGCACCCAGTCATAGGTGTCGCTGATATCCACGCTATAGCTATGAGAAGAAAGATCATGGGAACGCACTTCCGCACCCAGTTTAAACTGATGGGTCTTGTTCATCTGGTTGGTCAAATCCCAACGGGCGACATAGGTTTTGGAAATAGAACGGGCGTGCGAGCGGGATTGACCGCCGCCATAGAATTCACTGCCCGGCGTCTGCACCAGCGTGTTGGGCAGATAACGCGAATCCTGCCAATCCTTGTACAGATAATCTTCATCGGTGCTGGCGTTGGCGTTCAATTTTATGGTGTAAAACGTGGCGGCAGAAAGAGAATGGGTCCAGTCCAGCGTGTGCGAATAGGCCTGCCCGTAACTGGTCGGCACGCCGTCCGGATTATATTTGAACGAATGACTGTAGGATCTGTTTTTCACATCGGAGTACAACAGACCGTAACGGAGGATCAGATTGCTGTTGAATTTATAGGTCAGTTTGGTTTGTGCGGAAATTTTGCGATAGGGATTCATGGCCACCAGACCGTTATCGCCGCTGTAGCCGTTATCGCGCGTGCCGTTGTTGTTATAATCCGTAAAAGGTTCGCCGCTATCCCATTGATTGTTGCCGTTGTCGTCGTCGTACGGTTCGATGAAATTCAGCCGGCCGTCATTGTACGGACTGTTCACCAGACTCTGCACCGCGGAGGAATCGATATACATAACGTCGTTGGGCGTGTGTTCTCTTTTGCCGAACAACCATCCCTCGCTGTTGAAATAACGGCCGGAAGCGAAAAAGGTCAGTTTTTTGGCAACGCCGGGCACCGGCCCGGACAGAGATGCGTCAAAATTGGTCAAACTGGCCGGATTGATCTTTTCGATATTGAGGAAGGTGCTTTTATGGTTCGAGATTTTATCGCCGAAATAAACCTCGAGGTTGCCATTGTATTTTTCACCGCCGTCCTTGGTGACAATGTTGACGATGCCGGACATGGCCTGACCGTACTCGGCGTTAAAGGTGCCGCTGACCACCTGCAGTTCCTGGATGGCGGTGTTTTCCACCGACACGGACAATCCACCCCACATGGGATTGGATACCGCCACGCCGTCGATCATGTAGCCGATTTCGCTGCTGCGGCCGCCGCGGATATGCAAAGCGCCATTTGCGCCTTCGGTTATGCCGGCTTTGGTTTTGAGCACGTCGTTAAAAGATTCCACCGGCATCTCTTTGATCTCCTCGGTGGTGACGATGGCGCGACCAGAGGTGGCATCTTTTTGCACCAAAGGACGCTGCGCCACCACCGTGATTTCTTTGCCGATATCCAGCACCGTGGAGGACAGGGTGAAATCGATCGTAGTCGTATGATCGGTTTGCACCAACACGTCCTGCTGCACCATGCTGGAATAACCCATCATGGTCGCGCGCATATTATAGCGGCCCGGCGGTACGTTGATGATAAAGTAATCACCTTCGAGACCGGTGACAGCGCCCATGCTGGTGCCTTCCAGGATGAGGTTGACGCCCGGCAGAGGCTCTTTGGTGTTTGCGTCCTTGATAACGCCGGCGATTTTGCCCGTAGTGCCCGCCCAGAGAGCTAGTGGCAGGGCGAGAATGAAAAACGATCTTTTAAAACGAACCATGAGTGACCTCATGAAAAATGGTTTTGTATGTTACGATATTTGCTTGTCTATTTTTTTTACTGTCTATTGTGATTTTCCAAACAGCTCAACTCTGTCGTTGCGAACAAAGGTGTAGTCTTATTGACAAAGTGTGTTTT
>CAYLWO010000064.1:0-38685 GCA_964387285.1 uncultured Cytophagia bacterium
GCGGGTTCGGAATGACACGCTTCCGTTACTTTTTGGACAACCTCAAGGTTGTTTTGCGAGCACAAATCGCTCGATTTAGATGAATAAAAGAATTGGCTGTGAATTAAATCGAGAATGCCTATGCCTGCTTGTCTATCTCTTTCTTTTCTGCGAACCGGTCTGATTTTAGCATTGGGAATCCTTATTATGGCGCCGATGAATCTTGCAGCAAATCAAAATTCTCGAACGCGTCTCGCCTTTAATGATGAGTGGCGTTTCATCAAGGACGATCCTGTTGCGACAGGGGAGCAACTGACCTATGCCAATGTCAAAGCCTGGATGTTGCCTTGTGCTCAAGCGATGCTGAATTACTCTGCGCAAATCGCAAAACGACCGAAAGACAATCCGTTCGCCGACATGAGTTATATCGCACGTGAATGCGACGATTCGCATTGGCAGCCTGTGACGTTGCCCCATGATTGGGGCATCAGCGGGCCGTTTAAGCAGGAATATCCCGGCGAAACCGGCAAGTTGCCCTGGTGGGGAGTCGGCTGGTATCGCAAACATTTCGACTTGCCGATGAGCGATGCGGATAAACGCATCTACCTGGATGTAGACGGCGCCATGTCCTATGCCATGGTCTGGCTAAACGGACAACCGGTGGGCGGCTGGCCTTATGGGTATTCCTCCTGGCGACTGGATCTGACGCCCTTTGTCCATTTCGGCGGCGCCAACACCCTGGCGATTCGCCTGGACAATCCCAAGGCGTCTTCGCGCTGGTATCCGGGCGGCGGCCTCTATCGAAATGTTTGGCTGGTCAAGACCAGTGCAGTGCATGTCGCACACTGGGGAACGTTCGTAACCACGCCGATGGTGATCAACAAACAGGCCCATGTCGATGTGCAGACCATCGTGCAGAACACTGGTGAAAAAGAAACAACGGTTCAGGTCATCAGCAAGATTTATGAGATTGACGCCGATGACAAACCGCAGGGCTCTGCAGTGGCGGTCTCAGATACCATCACCTTGCATATTGCGGCAAAACGACAGGCCACCGGTTCCCACGGCATGATGGTGAATCAACCAAAATTGTGGAGTCTGCAAAAACCACAGCGGTATACGGTTGTCACGCTGGTTGAACAGCAGGGCCAGGTGGTGGATGAGTATCATACCCCTTTTGGCATCCGCACCATTGCATTTCAGGCGGATAATGGTTTTTTTCTCAACGGTGACCCTGTCAAGCTGAACGGCGTGTGCATGCATCACGACCTGGGTGCACTGGGAAGTGCGGTCAATCGACGCGCATTGCAGCGACAGATCGAAATATTGCAGGAAATGGGTTGCAATGCCATTCGCACCAGCCATAATCCGCCGGCGCCGGAACTGCTGGAATTGTGCGACAAGATGGGGCTGGTGGTCATGGATGAGGCATTCGACTGCTGGCGCGAAGGTAAAACCGCAAACGATTATCATTTGCTGTTTACGGACTGGCATGAAGCGGATTTGCGCGCTTTGATCCGTCGCGATCGCAATCATCCTTGCGTGGTGCTGTGGAGCATCGGCAACGAAGTTCCTGATCAGTGGCAACCGGAAGGATGGAAATTGGCCGAGCACATGGCCGCGATTGCGCGCGAAGAAGATCGCACACGCCCCATCACCAGCGGATACAATAACCTGCAATCCGGTTATAACGGTTTTCAAAAAGCTGTGGATGTGATGGGTTATAATTACAAGCCCGCTGAATACGGCGTTTTTCATCAACGCAATCCTTATATCCCGATCCTGGGCAGTGAAACATCTTCCTGCATCAGTTCGCGCGGGGAATATTTTTTCCCGGTGCTGGAAGACAAGGCCGAGGGCCGCTGTGATTTTCAAATGAGCTCCTATGATCTGTATGCGCCGCCCTGGGCTTTTCCGCCGGACATCGAGTTCAGGGGTCTGGATGAGTTTCCTTTTACTGCCGGCGAATTTGTCTGGACCGGTTTTGATTATCTGGGCGAACCCACGCCCTATGGCGATGATGTGACTAATGTGTTGAATGTCACGGACCCGCTCGTGAAGAAACGTCTACAAGCCGAGTTGCAGAAAAACGGCAAGCTCGCTTTGCCTTCGCGCAGCTCTTATTTCGGCATTGTGGATTTAGCAGGCTTTAAGAAGGATCGCTTCTATATCTATCAGGCTCGCTGGCGGCCGGATTTGCCCATGGCGCACATTTTGCCGCATTGGAACTGGCCGGAACGCGTGGGGCAGATGACGCCGGTGCACGTCTATACGTCCGGCGATGAAGCAGAATTATTTCTGAACGGCAAATCTCTGGGGCGGAAGACAAAAGCCGCTTTTGAATATCGCTTGCGCTGGGATGAGGTGATCTATCAACCCGGTGAATTGCGGGTTCAAGCTTTTAAGAACCATAAACCCTGGGCTGAGGATAGTATGGTCACAGCCGGACCGGCTGCAGGGATAAAAATGAGCGCTGATCGCATCGGTATTCAAGCAGATGGCCAGGATCTCTGTTTTGTAACGGTGGCGATCGTTGATAAGAAGGGCCGGACCGTTCCACGCAGCAACAACCCGGTGCAGTATAAAATTTCCGGGCCGGGAATAATTAAAGCTGTGGATAACGGCAATGCCACCAGTCATGCTTCTTTTCAGGATACAAAAGGACAGGCTTACAATGGTCTGGCATTGGTTATTGTTCGCAGCATCAAGGGCCAAACCGGCGTGATACGGCTGGAAGCGGCTTCCGTTGGATTAAAGGGCTTGACTATTGCGATTACGAGTCGCCTGAATTAAGTGTTAGCCATATCCTTGAGGTTGTTCAAAAAGTAACGGAAGCGTGTCATTCCGAAGCCGCTTTAGCGGGTGAGGAATCTATCAGCGAACTGTTTTTACGTCAGTTACGAATTTTTCTACAAGGCCGCTTGCCAAATCAAGATTGAGAAAATCGAACTTTTTGGACACCTCAAGGTTGTTTTTCGAGCCCATATCGTTCGATTTTCGTCGGCGATTAGATTGCACAAATCTATCCGAAAATCCGCAGCGCCTGGATCATCGATAAAAGTTGAAGGTGTGGGATATCATAATATTACATTCGATTTTAATCTGATATCATTGGCCGAAGAGCCGACCATGATTTCCACGGCGCCTGGTTCCTGAATCCAGCGCATGGTGACGTCATAAAAAGAAAGGTCGTCGGGCGATAAAGTGAATTCAATGCGACGGCTCTCACCAGCTTGCAGATGCACACGCTGGAACCGTTTCAGTTCTTTCAACGGCCTGGCAACGCTGGCCACCAGATCGTGTATATAAAGTTGTACAACTTCATCGCCGGCAATGGAACTGCTGTTTTTCACCGTACAGGAAATTGTAACATCCCTGGCCAAGGCATTTTTATCCGGCGAAATCTTCAATTCACTGTAGTGAAATTCACTGTAACTCAAGCCATGGCCAAAGCAGTACATCGGATAACCGCTCATTTGCACATAATCATAGCTGCGGCCTGACGGCTTGTAGTTGTAATACAGCGGCGCCTGGCTGACCGACAACGGGAAAGTAATAGGCAGTTTGCCGCCCGGATTATAATCGCCGAAAAGCACTTCGGTTACGGCGTGACCCGCTTCTTCGCCTCCATACCAGGCCATTACAATCGCCGGCACAACATCTGACCAGTTCCTCATGGTAATCGCGCTGCCGCCGACCAGAACCACCACGACCGGTTTGCCGGTCGCGCTTACGGCATTGATCATTTCTTCCTGGTGTTGTGGCAGATCAAGAATGGCGCGATCATGAGCTTCTCCCTCCTGAATGCCCGCTACAAACAGCACAGCGTCGCACTTGTTTACCGTCTGCAGCACCAGGTGCTGTTGGTCGGACTCTTTTTTGCCAAAATCCCAGCTCAACCTGGCAAAGGCGTCACTGCCATGTTCATAATACTCGATGCGAATTTTATACTTGCGGTCTTGCACGCATTGGATAGCGATCTCATCGGTGGTGGCACCGCGATCATGCCAGCTGTTGATCAACAGCTTGTCATCGATCCATAAACGCGCACCGTCGTCAGTGGTGAGCCCGATATGCAACAGGCCGGTCCTGGGACCGCGCAGATATCCGCTCCAACGGGCGCTGAAATGATCCTTCGGCAGCTGCGGATGCGGTTGTTTTGATTTCCATTCGAATTCAATTTGCGCATCGATGCGTTCCAGGGTTGGTGCACCATCAAGCTCCATGTTGGCAAAATATTCACCACGCAAGCCCGGTTGGCCATCGCCTGTTGAGATAAAATCAACGGGAATAACCGGGTCGGGTTCTGCTCTAAGATCAAATCCTTTTTCATAAAAGACGCGGTCTGTTCCCAATTTTTCAGTCAAGCCGTCAAGAATGGACACGGTGCGCATGCCAAAACCACTGTATCCGCCAAGTCGAACTGTGCTCGCATCCGGACCGATGACCGCCAACCGTTTTATGGTTGGCGAGAGAGGGAGGACATTCCCCTCATTTTTTAACAGCACGATGGACTCGCGCGCCGCCTGCAAGGCAATTTCCCTGTGCTTGGCCGAGTTGGTGATTTGTTCCGCTTCCTCCGGATTGCCATACGGATGTTCGAACAGGCCGATGAGAAATTTAATTTGTAGAATACGCAGTACGGCCTGATCCAGAGTCGTCGTGGAAACCGATCCATCCTGCACCGCTTTCTTCAAGGGTTCGGCGTAATAGATGCGGTTGGGAAATTCCACTTCGAGACCGGCGTTGAGCGTTTGCGCCGCTGTTTCTGCAGGCGTGGCAGCCGTACGATGTCGTTCCAAAACACCGTTCAGGGCGCCGTAATCGGATACCACAAAACCCTTAAAGCCCCAATCCTCCCGTAGAATTTTGGTCAACAACCAATGATTGGATGAACAGGGGCGGCCGTCCAGTGAATTATACGCCGCCATGGCCGACAGCGCTCCGGCTTGTTGAAAGCAGGCGCGAAAAGGCGGGAAATAAATTTCCCGCAGCAAGCGCTCGTTGATGTGCACCGGATTGCTGTCGCGGCCGCCGTCGCCGTCATTGGCCACAAAATGTTTAGGAGTCGTAATCACGCCGAGTTTCTCCAATGCCGAGCAATAGGCCGCTCCCAGCTGGGCACTGAGGCAGGGATCCTCACCGTACGTTTCCTCGACCCGGCCCCAACGCGCATCGCGCGCCACATTCACCACCGGCGCTAATACCTGGCGAATGCCCCGGCTCTTGCTCTCCAGCGCAATGACCTTGGCCATTCGGGTCATAAGGTCGACATCCCAGGTCGCTGCCAGAGCAATGGCTTGCGGAAAGCTGGTGGCGCCATTGGCAACGAGGCCGTGCAAGGCCTCTTCATGAATGATGATCGGTATGCCCAGGCGCGTTTTTTTCATGGCATAACGCTGTATGTCATTCATTTTTTCAGTGGCTGATTTTGCGTCCAGTCTTCGAACCGGACAGCACAATCCGCCAATGCCATTTATGCCAATCTCTTTTTCAGGATCTATGAGATTGGACAGGCATTGAAGTTGCGCTATTTTCTCTTCCAGAGTCATGCGGCTGAGAAGCTCGCGGCCGGCCGACTGAGCCGATGCCCAGTCACCGGCTTTTGCATAAGCCAAACTGACAACAGTTAATTCGATCATCAAAAGCGCGACAAAATGCCAGGTACGTTTAAACACAACAAACTCCTTTTTTCCCTTTACTCTTCAAAGACGAAAAAATTCAGCTCTCGTTTTCCTGCAGCAACAGGCGTTGCCTTTGTTAGCTGATATCGCTCTCCATCCCAGGCCGGCAAATTATTTCGCGTTTACCGGCAAGACCCGTTACCCGCCGATCGATACCATGAGTTTCAACGCGATAATCACGGCCAGCGCCATGGCCACTGCGCCGAGGAATCCCAGCACATCCACCTTGTTCCATTTGTAGAATTCCCAGTTAGAGTGCGGAAACAGTTTGACATGATCAAAGCGATGGGGATTCTGATATGAAATTTCCAGTTCTGCTGCATCAACTGCCGCATCCGGCAAAGCAGGCGTTTTCATTTTCACAAAAAATCGATCAAGCCGCTTTTTATCCTCCGGTCTGGTCATAAAGGAGATCAGAAACAAAATGAGAAACGGCGTTACAGTGCGAACAATCACGCGCAGGGTTTCATTCAGGGCGTAAGAATTTTGGGCAAGATCGAAGCCCATTTTTTCCGCCAGGATCAGCTCAAGATTCAGCATGCCTCTGCCATAGGCCGTTCCATCCGCTTCCACTTTGAGTCCTTGCGTCCAGAAAATGGATCGCTTGGGTAATTTATCCACTTTGATGAAATTTTCACCCTCCCTGAGCGGTTCCGGTTTGGCTGTTGTTTTTTGTTCATCGGCATTCAAGGTTTGCCAGCGGCTGATTTCCATGTCGCGAAATTTTACGTCTGCTCTTTTGGCGATGAATTCCCGCTCAATGGGTTGGGGATTTGTCGTTTTCAGCAGATAGGGATGGGTGCGCAGTCCGGTAAAAACAGCCGGCAGGATGCTCGGCGCCAGGGTAAACAGGATCAGCGTGCTGAGAATAGAGGTCCAGGCCGCCACTCGCGTGGCGCGCCGCCATTTTATTCCCAGCCAAAAACTGGCGGCAACAACGACATTAAATTCCATTCCCAATTTCATCAGGGCAAAAATACTGTCATAGGATGTGGCCATATAAGCGCCGCCGAGGAGAATCGCTGCTCCGACAATTCTGCCGATGAGCAGGTAATGACCTTCACTTCGGTCAGGCCGGAGCGGCCGATACAGATTGCGTATGATGAGACTGGAAGCGGTTATCATGAGGCAGGAGGCTGTGGACATCAAGGCCGCCATCAACGAGGCAATGATCAGTCCCACCAAACCCAGGCCGAGTGAACCCAACAAATCATGGGTGGTATATCCCCAGACCATATCCGAATTGCTGATGACGTTGCTGTACAACGCAAAGGCTGCCAGACCCAGGAGCCCCCATAACAGCGTACACCAACGCTTCATGTAATTGCCGGTGGTAAAGCCGATGCGTGCCGATAATTCGTCTTTGGCAGCGCCGGTGACGACAACCATATTGGGCACCACCACCACATTGATCGTAACCATGATCGACATGCAAACGATATAGTACCAGGTAAAATCAACCGAGACCGGCGAGCCGAAAATATCAAAGTAGGAATTGGGCAGATTTTGGTGCAACGCCTGAAATCCGCCTAAAAAACCGCTGCTGTTGTTCATGAGGTTCAGTTTATGCCATGCAAACGGCAGGAGAACCACTGAAAGAACGATGATGAAAACACCTTGCAGCAAATCCGTCAGAAAAGCCGCTTCCAGTCCACCGATCATGATGTAGAACATGACCGTAAGGGCTGTGATCCATATGACCGCTTTCTCATCAAGATGTGAAAATATTCTTCTGGGTGATTCAAATTGCAGATGGTTCAGCCGCTCCTTTTGTTCAGCCGTCAAGCTTGCATAGCTTGCTTTTTGCAGTTTCTCCAGTTCGTTTGCCCTGGCAAACTCTTGTTGCTCTGCCAGCGTCAGCTGCTCGACATTTTTCGGGGTGCAGGCAATAATCGTTTTACCCATGGCATTGAGACCGGTGCCGATGTTGATGATCATGCAAAAGCTGCCGATGACGGCATAGAGGGCGGCGATGCGTTTTGAGCCGTACCGATCTTCGAAAAAATCACCCATGGTCATGACACGCAGGCGACGCAGCCAGGGGGAGGTGATCCAGTACATGGGCGTGGCAAACAGCATGTTCAACGTGCTCCAGATGCCGCCGGCGCCGTTGGTAAACGTTGTGGTCGTCACTCCTACCGCTGTTTCGGCTGATGTGGCCTGACCAAAAGCGGCAAATGTTTGCAGTATTTTTCCGGTTCTTCTGCCGGCCAGGAAAAAATCGCTCTGGTTTTTGATGCGACGCATGGACCAGATGCCGATCCAGAGCACGGCGATAAAATAGATGATAATTACTATAACATCAATCAACGGTAAGCCGAACATTTTCTTTCCTCCAGCGTGAATGGTTCACCGAGATTCGGAAAAAGGGATTTTTGTAGGCAAGTTAGAAAAAGTAGTGATTTTGATATATTGTTCGATCAATTATACAATTTAAAATTAATAAATGCAAGGGAATTTTAGTATTTTTCAAACAAAGATCTGAAGAGATGCTCTGATTGGTGATTTTGAATTTTTTCAACAAGGACTTGATCCAAAATTTTTAGAAAGTTATATTAATCAAATAAATGGAGCTGTTCCTGATCTTCAGGCACAAGCCCATGCTGTTCGCACTAATTCCAGAAGAGGAGCAACTGTATCGACGTTGCAGGTTAAACAGAAGTGCAGGTGGTTGTATGGGAGACACAGATAAGGAGTTTTACACTATAAATAAGCAAGGGGACAAAAATGAGATCTATTATTCTGCTTCTGAGCTGCCTGGCAAGTGCTGTTGCGCAAAGCGTTTCGCCCCAGATCAACATTTCCAATAATCCGGAGGTAACTGATTATGGCGCTTCATTCGTCATCGATCACAATCAGAACATCCATGCCATTTGGACCGGCTATTATTTTCAGGCTGGTGCGCCGGATAATACGGTGAGCGATCTGTATTATACGAACAACAAGGACGGACAATTTGCCAAGCCGATAAAAATCGCTGCCAACCATACGAATCCGGATGATCCGATGTATCAACAAAAATATTATTCCACCTTTGTATTATCAACCGTTGACCAAGAGAATAAAGCTCATTTCATCTTCACTCGCAATGCCATGCAGAATGACGCATGGGGCTCTGATCTGTATTACGGCCACATCAAGGACGACGGCATCGCTGAAGTCTATCCGCTGCTCTTTAATGGATATAATATATATTTGAATGAGGCGTTCGATCCCGTACAGCCGCGCATTTTCGTTGATTCGAACAACAATGTACACGTCTTTTTTTTGAATATGTCGTTTAGCAATGCCATTTATCATCTGAAAAAGATCGGACCGGAGCGTACTGCCTGGACGCTAAGCGTCGCTGTCGAAGACACGATGTCAGCCTGGGGATACAGCGCAGTTTTCGATAAAAACGACGGCGTGCACATTGTTTACAACGCCGATCGTTCGCTTCCAGAGCAACATTCCGCTACGTTTTATGTTAACAATAAAAGCGGTGTTTTTTCAACTCTTGTACGCGTCACGCCCGGGAACATTCACAGCATGGGCGCCGGCATGATCACTGACGACAACGGATTTGTGCATATTGTGTACGATATCTTTGGCACTGTCCCATTCGGCATGACGCACCATCAGGCTGGTTATGTCAACAATGTGAGTGGTAGCTTTGCCCCTGTAGTTGATCTGGATCATTTCATCGGCGCCCCGTTGTTCTTTACTGGTGCTGAGTTGCAGATGTTTTACACCAAAACAGGAGATAAATGGTATCATGACTCTTTTCGCAACGGCGTCGTTCACACGAAAGCCATCGGACCTTATCGACAATGGGGTCTTGTTAGGAAAAATGAGCAAGAGCTGTTATTTTATAATTCAATTTGGCTAGGCACGGAACTTTTATCCGAGGCGGATTTGTACTATTTTACCATGAACTACAACTCTACCAAGGTCAACCCTGCTGTCGCTGGAGTGGACGCTATCGTCGATGTTCAGCTGATGCAAAATTATCCCAATCCGTTCAATGCCGGCACGACCATAAGATATTCGCTTCCCCGCACCGGCTTGGTCACGTTAAAAGTTTATGATTTGCTCGGACATGAAATCGTTGTGTTGGTGGACAAGGTGCAGGTAGCGGGCCAGTATAGCGTGACGTTCGACGGCGCCGGTTTGCAAAGTGGAACCTATTTTGTGAAAATCGAGACCGCAGATTTTACTGATACAAAAAAGCTTACCCTGTTGAAATAAATCCTACGGCGGCAAAATAAGAATGGCATCCGGCCGATGAATAAACACACGGCTGGATGCCAACTTCTTTGTTTGCATATTCGTCAATTATTTTACCAGCAGCATCCGCTTTATTTTTTTAAACTCACCGACAGTCATCCGGCACAAATACAATCCGCTGGTTTGCCGGTCAGCGTTCCAGATCAAGAAATGCCGGCCTGCGGTCTGCTCCTGATCCACCAGAGTACAGATTTCACGACCCACCGTATCGAATATTCTGACGGAGACTCTTCCGGCAGCCGGCAATTCGTAGCAGATGGTGGTTTGCGCGTTGAACGGATTCGGATAGTTTTGTTCCAGCCGATACAGTTCCGGCAACCTCTTATTGTCAATCAGTGATTTACGCAAAGCAATTGGCTCCTGATATCGGGTTTTGAATTCCACCAATTGCCGCCAGCTGTCATTCGCATTGACGGGTTCGAGGATGATCAGTTTGAGATAGCGTGTTTTAACCTCTTTGGGCATGTCATAGGTCGTCCACCATCTCGAGTCATGGTGCAGGGTCGTCAATGAATCAAAGCTGACGCCGTCTCTGCTGATCCATATTTGGATCGTTTTTGCCTGACGGTTATTTTGCTGGATTTCGTCCAGACCGTTATCGGTTTTAATGCAAAGCTGATTGAACAATCCTAAATTGCACCCGTTGAATTTAAAAATTGCCGAGGCTGCCTGTGCCGGAGCGCTTTCCGGGCCCCGGGTCGTAGCAGTGCCGTCCCAGTCTGTGGTGTCGTTGTCCACGACATTTTCCCACCCTTGATCGACAAAGGCAGGCGTACCCGAGCCGGCCACATAACTGATATCGTCGGAAGGTGATGCCTTTTCCTCGACCAAGGCAAAATATAACCGGTTATAACTCTTTCGCTTAACTTCGACAAGCCGGCTGGTCTCTCCACTCAGAGGCATGAATCCGCACGGCAGGGTATCCAGATGTAGCCAAACTCGATAAATCATGGGGAAAAACCCGCCCTGGAATTTAAAATACCCACCGCCCAAACCTGCACCGGTATCGGTTTGATTGTCGTAGCCATCGACATCTGAATAAAGCTCAGAGGTGACATGTTGGACATGGACGGTTACGTGATTAAGGCCGGGTTCGCCCGGGTCCTTTTTACCGTTTTTATTGAAATCGTTAAAAACAAAGCCGTCCATTCTGCCGTTGTCGGATGTGAGCACACAGTACAGGGTGGATTCCTTTTGAATATTGTAATCTGCCAGCGTGCGTCCGTCTTCGAGCAGTTTTTTATGAAAAAACAGGGAGATTTGCTCCGGGGGAATCCCTTCCTTATCCTCGATTTTTTGCTTGATGTTTTCAATGGAATCACTCGGTTCCACCTCCAGGGTGACCGTTTTTCCGGACAGGAATTTGATGAAGATCTGCATAGAGTACAGGCAGGGGGCCATGATTAAAAGGATCATGACCATAAGGTGACACAGAGATTTTTTCATAATAACCTTTGTCTAAATGGTTGACAGCGAGCTCAAAGAATTGATGGCAGAATCGTGAGGTGCGAACAGACAGCTGCTGAGAATGGTTAATGGATCACTATTCAATATTTTAAAAACACATACCCCGGGAGATTTTATACTTTTCACCAGGCGTAACGAATGCCCGGTAGCATGCTCTTTAACTTAACAAATCAGGCCTAAAAAATCAATGAAAATGATTATTTCGCTTTGTGATGGGAACATTATCCGTTTATATTTTTGTTGCGTGTTGTGCTGGATGTGGATATATTTAGAAAACCAGTGAGTTTTTATTATCTGCTCAAGTTATTTTGCAGACGTGAACCCGCCTAGTGTACCGGAGGCAGCATGAAAGTATATTTGTTTTTCGTCGCAACTCTATGTTTGGCCCTGCCATCAGGCGCCGCAGACCAGGTTACGCTGGAACCCAAAAAGACCGGTGCGCCCATCAGTAAATATATCTATGGCCAGTTCATCGAACATTTGGGTCGCTGCATTTATGGCGGCTTGTGGGCGGAAATGCTGGAAGATCGCAAGTTTTTTTATCCGATTACCGACCATTACCAGCCCTGGGCCAGCAGGGAGGATGCCTATTGGAAATCCGGACAGTACCATCATCTGGTTGCTTCGCCGTGGCAGGTGATCGGCCGTTCGCGCACGGTGACCATGGACACGATGCGGATTTTTGTCGGCAAACACACGCCGGTCGTACAGGTCCCTGGCGACGGCACCACAGCCGGTATTGCACAGGACGGTCTGGCCCTGGTGCAGGGTAAGCATTATACGGGTCGAATTATCCTGGCCGGCGATGCCGCGACGGCGCCGGTACAGGTGCGCCTATTGGTGGATGGGAAAAAACTGCTTAGCCGGACCATAGACACGATTGGGCGAGAGTTTCGCATTTATCCGCTGCGTTATAAAGCAACACAATCCAGCAATCAGGTGCGATTTGAGATTGTCAGCAAAGGCAAAGGCAATTTATACATCGGCGCCGTTTCTCTGATGCCCGCTGATAACATCAAAGGCTGGCGCTCTGAGCTAGTCGCACTGTTAAAAGAATTGAACGCACCGGTGTATCGCTGGCCTGGCGGTAATTTTGTCAGCGGATATAACTGGCGCGACGGCATCGGCGAGCGTGATAAACGTCCACCGCGAAAAAATCCGGCCTGGAGCGGGATTGAACATAACGATGTGGGCATTCATGAATATATGGAGCTGATGGAGCTCATCCATGCGGACCCTTTTGTTTCGGTAAACACCGGCCTGGGTTCTGTGCAAGAGGTGGCAGAGGAGATGGAATACTGCAACGGGTCCCCGCAAACCGCGATGGGCATGTTACGCACGCGCAACGGCCACATGCAACCCTGGGGCGTTAAATGGTGGGCTGTGGGCAATGAAATGTATGGTGATTGGCAACTGGGACATATGCCGTTGGCGGATTATGTCAAAAAACACAATCGTGTTGCTGAAGCTATGTGGAAAGTGGATCCGGAGGCTAAACTGGTGGCTGTGGGTGCGGTCGGCGAATGGAGCCGGACCATGCTCTCTGTCTGCGGCGATTACATGAATTTGCTCAGCGAACATATCTATTGCCAGGAAAAACCGGATTTGCAGGAGCATATGGCCTGGCTGGCAGACGACATTCGTCGCGTAGCAAACGCGCATCGCGATTACCGCAAAAGCATCAAAGAATTGGCTGGCAAAGATATTCGCATTGCCATGGATGAGTGGAACTATTGGTATGGTCCCTATATCTATGGCGAATTGGGCGTGCGTTACCGACACAAGGACGGCCTGGGCGTGGCCAAAGGATTGCATGAATATTTTCGCAACAGCGACATCTATTTCATGGCTAATTATGCGCAAACCGTCAATGTCATCGGGTGCATCAAGACAACGCAAACCGATGCCGCGTTTGAGACCACCGGACTGGTGCTAAAACTATATCGCAATTGTTTTGGCGTGACGCCGTTTGCCGTCGCCTCTTCTTCGTCTGATTTGGACGTATCCGCGGCCTGGACCGAGGATGGAAAAGCGATGACCATCGGTTTAATCAATACATCGTCTTTAAGCAAAGAAATACGATTGGCAGCCGATCAGGTGATCTTGCCGCTGCAATATAAAAAATGGATCATAGCAAACAATGATCCACATGCCTTTAATGAGCCGGGCAAAATCGCTCAGGTCTGTATAGAGGAACAACAAGCAAACCTGGTGAATAATCAGATCACCGTCCCGGCGTTATCCATTACTCTGTGCCGTTTTGAAATGCCATAAAAGGCATGCTTTGGGGCGTAAATCAGTTGGCGCTGCCACGGACCGCACAACAGGATGCCCGGATTACCAGAGATGGATCGATCACAATATTTTCGTTATCCGCTGTGCTTTCCGCTTGTGAAAAACGTTGGAAAAGCATGCGCACAGCCATATGGCCGATCTGTTCCACCGGTTCATGTACGCTGGTCAGTGATGGCCGGGTATAGGTCTCAGCATAAAGATCGCCGAATCCCATCACTGAAATTTCTTCCGGCACAGGCATCCCTTTGTTGGCTAAAATATTGATGACGTTAACAGCCACCGGATCATAGAATGCGAAAATGGCGGTAGGCGTTTGCGGCAAAGATAATATTTCATCGACTATGCGATGATCATCAGCCGGGTGAAATTCGTCGTGCCAGATTAAATCCTGTTGGAAGGGGATGCCGTTGTTTTTAAGTACGCTTTCAAAAGCTGACAGGCGTTCTTTGCTGCTTTGTGATTGGTGACCATGGGTAATGACGGCAATGCGACGATGTCCCAAAGAAAGCAGGTAATCAGTGGCTAATTGCACTCCCAACCGGTTATTCACCTGAATGGTCGGACCTTGCACATCAACCGGCCTTCGCCAGAGAAATATAAACGGCATGCCCTGTTCCTGCAGTTCCTGCGCTCTGTGCGCCATGGCCGGATTGGGTTTGTCGGGAACAATGATGATAATACCGTCAACGTGGCGACTTCTGATCAGAGAGGCGTAAGATTGGGCCACGTCCGCATTGGCGATGATCTCGTCATCGAAAATCATGAGATTGTATTGCGCATTGTGCGCCGCCTGGGCAATGCCTTTAAACACGCGTGCCGAGTAATCGCTTTTGAACAGATCAGATGCAGATGAGGTCACAACCCCCAACACGTTCGCACGACTGGTGGAAAAAGCCCGCGCAAGACGATTGGGAGAATAGTTCAACTCTTTAGCGGCTTTAAGGACGATCTGCCGGGTGGTTTCACTTATTTTAATGGGGCTGGGTTTTGAATTCAATACCAGGGATACGGTCGCTTTACTCACGCCTGCTTTTTCTGCTACGTCTGATATGGTTATCGAACGCCATCGGTCCTGTTTTTTTTCTTTTAAAGGCGACATGGGGATTCCTGCCTAGTAGTGAATCGGTCCTATCTCGCAGCATACAGCATGCTACGCCTGATTAGTTTTGTGTGTCCCTCTTTTACATCGAAAAAGCCTGATTATTCCTATCTAGACAACCTAACGAAGGTCTGAAGCCTTTGCCAGGTTAAGGCAATCGCTCACTACAAGATTTGGTTAGTAATAACAGTTCAGCTAAACCGGTTTATGGTATTTAACAGAGTACAAAAAATCCCTATCAATGTCAAGTAATTTTTTTTAAAAAATAGCTTGACATTCATTTGCAATATTATTAATGTTTATAACCGTTCTACCTAAATCAGTTTAGTCGTTTCGTATTATCTTTTCCAAGCAGAATTGCAGCCTGTTGGCGACCATTTATTTCGAGGTTGGCGTCAAGCCAAGGTTATTTTAAGTCGGTTACTACTCCAGAAAGGAAAGGGAACACAGTCCATGACCATTTTGGCTAACAGCAATATTCATGTGCTCAATGAAAGTTTACGCCTCGGCAAGATCGAACATGCGATTTTCGATTTTGACGGCACCATCTCTTTATTGCGGGAAGGCTGGGAAAAGATCATGGCGCCGGTGATGATCGAGAGCATTTGCGGCGATCGTTCGGCGACGCCCCAGGTGCAGCAACGCGTAGGGGAATATATAGAAGAGACCACCGGGATGCAAACAATTCTGCAGATGGAAGGTTTGGTCAAAATGGTGGAAGAATTTGGTATCGTCGCCAAAGAAAACATATTGGATGCCTGGGGATATAAGAAAATTTATAATGATCGTTTGATGAAACCGGTGCAGCAACGTATCGATGAATTGCACGTCGGCCGCAAGACCATTGCTGATTACACCGTGGCCGGGTCCATAGAATTTTGTCGTTCCCTGGTCAATCATCAGATCACTCTGTATACCGCAAGTGGTACAGATCAGGAAGATGTGCGCCGTGAGGCTCGCATTTTGGGCGTAGATGGCTATTTTAAAGGCGGTATTTTTGGCGCCTTTGGTACGGTCGAACAATACTCTAAAGACAAAGTGATCAAAGAGATCCTGCAGCGCTACAAGCTCGGCGGCCCCGAATTGGTGGTTTTTGGCGACGGTCCGGTGGAAATGCGCAATGCCAAAGAAAACGGCGCCATTGCTGTAGGCATCGCTTCTGATGAAAAAACCGGCTGTGGATGGAATGAACGCAAGATTGCGCGTTTACAGAACGCAGGTTGCGATATATTAATACCTGATTTTACCTGCGGCAGGCAATTACGAGAGTATTTATTGACCGCCAATAACACATAGACCGTGTCATGACGAACCTAGTCCGGCTGGCATCAAATTATGATCATTTTCTATTCCTCAACAATATTTCCCATTGAATTTGATCATAGAATCCTTAAATTCTTCCGCAATTATTGTGAGGGTTCTATGAAACATTTTTTTACGTTACTGCTTTTGCCCTTCTTGTTGTCTGCCGAAGAAAGTAAAATTTCCCTGGCCGGCGCCTGGCGCTTTCAACTGGACCGTAAGGACGTCGGTCTGATGGAAAAATGGTACGCCAGGCCATTGCCAAATCATATTCAGGCGCCGGTGGACCTGGCTGCGCAGAACATCGGCGATGAGATTACGGTAGCAACGCCCTGGACCGGCGACATCCTCGATCAATCGTTTTTTACTGCCGACGAGTATGCAGCCTATCGACAACCGGGCAATATCAAAGTCCCTTTCTGGCTGCAACCGGATAAACATTATTGCGGCGCAGCCTGGTATCAGCGTGAAATTGAAATTCCATCCGCCTGGCAGGGCCAGCGCTTGACCTTGTTCATCGAAAGGCCCCATTGGGAAACACGGGTGTGGATCGATGAAAAGTCGCTCGGCAGCCAAAACGCGCTAGCCACGCCGCATGTTTATGAACTGGGCGCCGCGCTTGCACCGGGCAAACACATCCTGACCCTGCGCATCGACAATCGTCTGGTTGTTGCAGTGGGCGAAAATTCGCACAGCGTTTCTGATCATACTCAGGGCAACTGGAACGGCATGGTCGGCCGCATCGAGTTGTCCCGAACGCCTTTGCTCTGGATTCAAAGTCTGCAAATCCATCCCCGGTTGTCATCACAATCTGTTTTGATTAAAGGCGCTATCGGCAATCTCTCGGGCCAGGCCGGAAACGCCATGATCGATTGCATTGTTAATCCCGGCAATATACGTAAGAGCGCGCTGGTGCATTGGCAGGAAAACGGCGGCAGCTTTGAGCTGGAAATTCCCTTGGGTGAATCGGTAATTGCCTGGGATGAATTTAATCCATATCTCTACCGACTATCGGCTTCTTTGAACGATGGTTCAGATGCAAAAAAAACAACCTTTGGCATGCGTGAAATTTCTACCCAGGGGACCCAGTTCCTTTTAAACGGCCACAAGATATTCATCCGCGGCACATTAGAGTGCGCTATCTTTCCCAAAACCGGTCATCCGCCAACAGATGTGGAATCGTGGAAACGCATAATCACTATTGCCAAGGCGCACGGTCTTAACAATATGCGCTTTCATTCCTGGTG
This sequence comes from uncultured Cytophagia bacterium, assembly GCA_964387285.1. Classification (GTDB taxonomy): domain Bacteria; phylum Zhuqueibacterota; class Zhuqueibacteria; order Residuimicrobiales; family Residuimicrobiaceae; genus Anaerohabitans. Next base: position 17,340 of record CAYLWO010000064.1, read on the forward strand.
TCCTCCTGAAGCGGCATTCGATGCAGCAGATGAACTGGGTTTTTATCTGCAGGTGGAATGCTCGTCCTGGGCCAACGGCATTTATCGCAAGGACGGCGCTACCCTGGGCGATGATAAACCCATCGACCAATGGCTTTATGCCGAGGCTGATCGCATCCTAGAATTTTATGGCAACCATCCTTCGTTTATGTTTATGCCTTACGGCAATGAACCGGCAGGCGAGAAGCATAAGGAATATTTGGCCAAATGGGTGGAACACTACAAGGCAAAGGATAATCGTCGTCTCTACACCAGCGCCTCGGGTTGGCCGAAACTGGCAGAGAACCAGTTTCATGTTTTACCGGAACCGCGTGTGCAAGCCTGGGGGCAGGGACTGAAATCGCGCATTAACGGCCGGCCGCCGGAAACAGTCTCGGATTATCGTGCATTTATTTCAAGCTGTCAGGCGCCGGTGATCAGTCATGAAATAGGACAATGGTGCGTGTATCCCAATTTCAAAGAGATGAAAAAGTACACCGGCTATTTAAAGCCGAAGAATTTCGAAATTTTTTACGACCGATTGCAGGAGCACGGATTGCAGGATCAGGCGCACCATTTTTTAATGGCCTCCGGAAAACTGCAAGCCCTTTGTTATAAAGAAGAGATTGAGGCCGCTTTGCGCACGCCGGGAATGGCTGGTTTTCAGTTACTGGATTTGCATGATTTCCCTGGACAAGGTTCTGCACTGGTTGGCGTATTGGATCCTTTTTGGGAAGAAAAGGGTTACGTGACTGCTGCCGAGTTTCGCCGATTTTGCAACAGTACGGTATTGCTGGCGCGGCTGCCGAAACGGGTGTTCACCAATGCCGACACATTGCACGCGGCCGCAGAGATCGCCCACTTTGGACATTTGCCTTTACAGAATGCAACCTGCGTGTGGCGCCTGGTTGACGATCATGATCGGATCGTGGCCCAGGGTTTGTTCCCAAACCGTACTATTCCGCTTGACAACGGCATCCCCTTGGGCTCTATTCATGTTCCTTTACAGCAGATGCCGAGCCCGGCAAAATACAGATTAATACTGAGTCTGGCCGGCAGTGAGTTTGAGAATGATTGGGATATATGGGTCTATCCTTTGCAAACAGCCGGCAAATTCCCCCCGGACATTTTCATCAGTCAGGGTGTTAATGCTTCTCTGGCTACCATATTACAGCAAGGGGGCAAGGGTTTGCTGTTCATTCCGGCGGAACAGGTCAGGCCGGACAAAAAACTCGGCGCCATAGCTTTCGGATTCTCTCCCATCTTTTGGAACACGGCCTGGACCACGCGTCAGGCGCCGCATACCCTGGGTATTTTATGCGATCCTGAACACCCGGCTCTGGCTGCTTTTCCAACCGAATTTCACACCAATTGGCAGTGGTGGTATCTGATCCACAAGGCCGGCGCCATGATTCTGGATGAGCTGCCGCGTTCACTTAAACCTATTATCCGTGTGCTAGACGATTGGTTTACAGCCCGTCGTCTGGGCCTGGTTTTTGAAGCCCGGGTCGGCAAGGGCAAAGTGCTGGTATGCAGCATTGATTTGTTGAGTGAACAGGAGGACGATCCGGTCTCGCGGCAGTTGCTGGCAAGTTTGCTGGATTATATGAACAGCAGGCGTTTTAAACCGAAAACAGAGGTTACGTTGGAGCAGCTGGTTGGATTGATGGCTAAAAAGTGATTTGTCTGCATTGATCGAACCCTCCATGAATGCACATGTTCTTCATGCCAAGATCGCTCGGCAGATCCCTGCCGAGCGTATGCTGAAGCGGGATATTCATCCCACATTGAAAATGGGGGCGAGGAATTTCCCAATCCAACTCACGTGCCGGTGACACTCATTCTCTACAAATCATAATTCTTTTTTCCTCCAATCCTGATAAAATGTCCCAACTTGTACTTGCTTTTAACGGCAACGGAACGTAAATTCACTTATGATCTGTCGTTGCCGGCATCATTTCTGCAAAAAAATCCCGTTGCACCTTTCGATCAAAACGGCCGATCTCGACATCTCTATTGACGATGAAGGCAAAGGTCAATTTAAAATCAGGAGCGGTTATGTTAAAATACCATCCGATTCTGTATCTGTTGCTCTTACTGGCCCCTTGCTATTCGGCCGAGAATTGCATCACTGTCGGCGTTTTTGACCAGGAAAAACGTACCTTCTATACCAGGACCGACGGCCTGCCGGCCGACAACGTGCACAGCATTGCCCTGACCGACGATGGCATCGTTTATGCCGCAACCGACAGCGGCTTGGCCTTTTTTACCGCCAATCGCTGGCAACCTATCCATGCGACCCTGGGTCGTTCCATTCGTTTATTGGCCACCAACGGACAGCGCATTGCCGCAACCTTGTATGATTCGGAGAATAGCGGAGCATGCAAGTCCATTCTGCTCGTTGCTGGAGATAAAATAGTAAAAACCATTCCACTCACCGACAATTTTTCCGCCTTGGCGCTGGCAGATCAGATATATTTTGCCCGAGAACCCGAGATATCTGCTCTTGATAATAACAACAGGATCCATTTTTTACCGACGTTGGACGGCGAGGTTCGACAAATTTGCCTGGACGCTAAAAAGCGCGTCTATCTGGCTGCAACGGCCGGTCTGTTTCAGTATGACAGCACTGGTAAAACCTGGCAACCTTTGTTTCCGCAACAGGGTAAAAAAAACTGGCTGCCTCGTGACGCACGCGGTTTGACATGCGACCGCAACGGTATCTTGTGGTTTGCGTGCCCGCAAGGCGTCGGCTGTCGAAAAGGAGAGCAATGGTTTCTTTATACGGCTCAAGACGGTTTGCCCTATGACGATTTTACCGCGATCGCGACCGGGGAAGAAGGGGTGGTCTGGTTTGGCACACGCAAAGGCGCTATTCGTTTCGACGGTAAAAACTGGGAATATCGTCAGGGCTTGCGCTGGCTGCCGGATGATCAGGTGAACGCCGTTGCGGTCTCTGCACAGGGCCGGGCCTGGTTCGCGACTCCGAAAGGCGTGGCTGTGATAGAGCGCAAGCCCATGACCCTGGCGCAGAAAGCGACCTGGTTTGAAGACGAGATCGATCGCTATCATCGTCGTACGCCTTATGAATATGTTTTAGAAGTTTCGTTAAAGCGACCGGGAGACAAAAGCGAGTGGACGCAACAGGACAGCGATAACGACGGTCTGTGGACCGCTATGTACGGCAGCGGTGAATGCTTCGCCTATGGAGCGACCAAAGATCCGTTGGCGCGCAAACGTAGCCTCAAGGCGTTCAAGGCGTTGCAATTCCTCAGCAAAGTAACCCAGGGCGGAACGCCGCCGGCGCCGGACGGTTTTGTAGCGCGAACGATTTTGCCCACATCAGGACGGGATCCCAACATCGGCAGGCTGGCAGCAGATCAGCGTCGCGAAAAGCAGAGCGACGGCCTGTGGAAAATTCTGCAGCCGCGCTGGCCGAAAAGCAAGGACGGTAAATGGTACTGGAAGACCGATACCAGTTCTGATGAATTGGATGGTCACTATTTCTTTTACGGCGCCTATTTTGACCTGGCGGCCGAGTCTGAAGCGGAAAAAGCAGAGGTGCGTGAATTGGTGTCCGGCCTCACCGATCATATCATCCGGCACGGCTACAATCTGGTGGACCATGACGGCAAACCCACACGCTGGGCGCGCTACAGTCCGGCTGAACTGAACCTGGATGCGCGCTGGTTTGTTGAACGGGGACTCAACTCTTTGAGCATACTCTCCTATCTGTACACCACGGCGCACATTACCGGCGAAAAGAAATACCTGGTTGCAGCTGATTCTTTAATTAACAAACACGGTTATTTGCAGAACCTGATGTGCACAAAATTACAGCGCGGCGTCGGCGGCGGCAATCAGTCGGATGATGAAATGGCGTTTATGTGCTATTACAATCTGTGCAAATATGCGCCGGAACAAATCAAGGGACAGGTTGCTGTCTCTATGCTGTTATCCTGGCGCATGGAATATCCGGAGATGAATCCCTTTTTCAATTTCGCGGCCGCCGCCATGTGCGAAGGCCGATCGTACCAGGATCATTGGGGCGTGCATCCGCTGACCTTGACCGGTTCATGGCTGGAAGACGCCGTGGCCACTCTGCAGCGCTTTCCTCTGGATCGCATCGACTGGCGACACGATAATACGCAGCGCACCGATCTGGTTCGGCTGTCGGAAATATGGGCTGCCTACGATGACGATCCGGGCATCTTTCCGCAAAAAGGATATTGCGTTAACGGCAAAGTGATTCCGGTGGATGAGCGTCACTTTAATCACTGGAACCACGATCCTTTCGCTCTGACAACAGGCGGCAACGGCCATGAATTGGCTGACGGAGCCGTATTCTTGTTGCCCTATTATATGGGATTGTATCATGGATTCATCAAAGAGTCGAATTGATCGAAAGCGGAAATGGCTGAGGATAAAACTTTTACTTTTTCGTTTAAACAAGCGTTGGTGGACTATGAGATATTTTAAGATTTGCATCGTTTTGGGAGTTGTTGTGTTGGCCGGCTGCCACTCCGCCGGGTATCAGGCGGCACATAGATTCAAAGCTGAAGACATCCGGGGCCATCGTCCCTGGCGCGGCGAGCGTTTTAACAATGACAAAAAAAGTTTTCAGTTCGCTGTCATGGCTGATCGCAACGGCGGCAATCGACCGGATATTTTTGAGCAGGCGATTGAAAAGCTCAATTGGCTGCAACCGGAATTTGTCATGTCAGTGGGCGATTATATCCCCGGCTATACGGAAAACGATTCCAGCCTTGACGCGCAGTGGCGGGAATTTTTTACGAAAATCGCGCCGCTGCACATGCCCTTTTTCTGTCTGCCCGGCAATCACGACATCACCAACCTGCCTATGAGGCAAGCCTGGCAAGATCGGCTGGGTCCGACTTTTTATCATTTTATCTATGGCAACGTGTTGTTCCTCTGTCTGGATACCGAGGATCCGCCGGCCGGGCAGATCAGCGATACTCAGGTTCGTTACGTACAAAGAGTCCTGGAGAAAAATACCCGGGTGAGTTGGACCATGATTTTTATGCACAAGCCTTTATGGAAGTATGCGCATAGGGGCGGTTATGAAAAATTAGAACCGTTGTTGGCTGGTCGGCCTCACACCCTATTTGCCGGTCACGAACACGTTTATGAAAAAACCGTGCGCAATGGTATTGATCATTATGTACTGGCTACGACAGGAGGCAGCAGCGCACTGCGCGGGATTGCTTTTGGCGAATTCGACCATATTCTATGGGTGACCATGACTGATAAAGGACCTGTCATCGCCAACCTTGAGGTGTCAGGCATATTGAATGATGCCGTGGAAAAGGCCGCGCCATGAAACCCGTATTTCTCCTCTTTTCGTTTTTACCGGTGTTTGCCGGCGTGCCAAATCAAGAGATTGCTTTTCAGGTTGATCGGGCAGGCGATTCCGGTGCGCTCCGGTTGGCGCCGATTCTCTCTGCTCCGTACCGGAAGGCGGCGGTGCAGGGCCGCCCTACATTAGCCCCGCCGATCAACCGCGATTTTTTTCAGCGTAAGGGCATCACCTTTCGCGTTGAAAACAAATGGCCGCAACCGTGCGATCTGTATTTGATCGTCGAGCATCTCGACGTGAATATCGGTCTGATGCAGGTAGAGTATGATGCCGATCGTCCGTTTCGCCGGGATGGGGCGCAACCGGATCCCGCCTATACCCGTGCCGGCGAATCGGCAGGTCAGGCCTGTTTAGGAACGAATCAATTGCGCAAAGCTGTTTTTCGCCTAAGCAAGCCTCTGTTTCAACATCGACAGAAAAACGGCGGCGATATCACCATTTATAACGTGCATGCGTTGTACAAGGTAACCCTGACGCCTGCTTTGTCAAACAAGCAGTGGGAAGAGATACATCAAAACATCCCACGAAATCTTGCGCCTCTGGTGAATCCGGCCAAACCGCTGCAATTGGTTACGACCGCAGGCATATCCTGGAATAGAAGTGAACTGGGCGTCTCGTTGTGGCATATGGAAGAGCTGTGCCCCCTGGTCAGACGACTCGGTTTCACCGGAGTGGAAACGTATGTGACCTGGAATAATGTTGAAACGGCGGAAGGCAAATACGATTGGAGTTTTTATGATGCGATAGTCGTCAAGTTGCGGGAATATGATCTCAAGTGGTTTCCACTGTTGATCGTGGGTTCTGAATATGCTTTGCCATCCTGGTATTACCGTTCGCCTAAAGATATCGGTTTCGTCTGTCTGGAACATGGCAAGGCCAATTCCATCCAGTCCATTTTTTGTGATAACCAGACTCCGTATGTACGTGCGTTTTTGACCGAGTTCGGCCGACACTATGAACCCATGAACGTGCTTTTGGGAGTTCGGCTCGGCCCCAGCGGAAATTACGGGGAATCCCAATATCCTGCCGGCGGCAACTGGGGCTATGCGGGAGAAAAGATGCATATTCACATCGGTTGGTGGGCCGGCGACCCCTACGCTTCGCCCCATTTCGCCCGCTACCTGGCCGAGCATTATGTGAATATTGATTCATTAAATCGCAGCTGGGGAGACGCCTTTCGCAATTTTGCTGAAATCCGCACATTTATTCCGCAGTTCAGCGATAATAAACGCAAGCGCAAGGATTTTGTGGATTGGTACCTGTGGGCCATGACCGATTGGTGTGAAAAATGGGCTGTCTGGGCGCGGCAAGCCATGCCGCACACGGACATCCATCAGTCTGCCGGCGGCTGGGGGTTTGTCGAATCCGGAACCGATTTCACCGATCAGACCCGCAGTATGATCAAAATCAACGGAGCGATTCGCGCCACCAATGAAACCGACAGCTACAGTCAGAATTTTTATGCCACCGCCATGATGTCTTCCGCAGCCCGTTTTTATAAAGTGCCGTTCGGCACCGAACCCGCCGGATTCGGTTCCGGCCGCGGCGTGGCCGCCCGGTTGTACAATATCCTGGTGAACAAAGGCGAACATCTTTTCTATTATCATTCCAATCTGCTCGATAACGATCAGGGGGTTGATCAATGGCTGGCTCTCGCTCCACTTTTAGATGAAAGACAATGGCCGTTCAATGAAATCGCGGTTCTTTATCCGGACACCAAATCAAAACTGGATGACGGCGTTTTTCGCAACCTCTATTCTTTCTCCTTTAATCAGCGCGTGTCTGCCTTGCGTCCACATATAAATTTCGATTTTTGCAGCGAACAGATGATTTTGGACGGCGCACTGCCGCAGTACAAGGTGCTGGTCTTTTTATGGAGTGATGTGGTGGAGGCTGCTGTGTTGCAGCGCATCGATGACTGGGTGCGCAGCGGCGGCATTGTAATTTACCCTTATTGGGCGCGCATGCCGCTAACTACGGTCGAAGACGATTACACTTTTTATAATCATTGGCTGGCCGGCCGGACCGGTAAAGGTCAGGTGATTTTTGATTATGGCGACCGCGAACCGCCACATCGCTACGCTGATTTCATCAAAACACAACTTTTACATTTGGAAAATCTGCATGATTATACCAAACAGATGCTGACGGCAGCGAAACCAGCAGAGGTTTACATCAGCGTATTGCAGAATGGCGCCATGGCGATTTTAAATTATCTGGATGAACCTGCCGAGATTACGCTTTCAGACCGCAGGACCATTTGCGTCCCGGCCTATGGGATCAAACTGGTTCACAGGACTGAGTGAACGATGAAATTTATTTTTCCAGCCGTTCTGCCGATTGTTTTGTTTGCCTGCAGCGGTCATGCGCCTGCGCCGGAAGCAAGACGATCCTTGATTATCAAAGAACCCATCCCGGATCGTCTCGTGGTGCTGACGTTTGATGATGCCATTGCCACACACGCCACCGTGGTCCTGAAGAAAAACAGGTATCGGATTATCGCCATGCGCGATCTGGTCCGCTACATCGATCCCAGGCGTGCAGACCAGCTGTTGTCGCTGCCAGGCAGGTACTAGTCGCCGTTTGCATTTTTTAATCGCCGCTTGTACATATTGCTTTGCATTTTAGGGTGAATATCGTTATTCTAGATGCAAAAAAGCCTTGCGGTTGTCCAAAAAGTAACGGAAGCGTGTCATTCCGAACCCGCTTTAGCGGGTGAGGAATCTATCAGCGAACTGTTTTTACGTCAGTTACGAATTTTTCTACAAGGCCGCTTGCCAAATCAAGATTGGGAAAATCGAACTTTTGGGACAACCTCAAGGGTAAGTAAGGATGATGATGAAAAAGCGCACTTTTGCTTTCTGGTTATTCTTAACTGTAACCGCTGCAGCCCATGGCGGATCAGGAGGCGATTCAACTATTTCAATTCACGGCCTGGCGTTCAACATGCCGGATATCGCCTTGCCTGTTTTCCCGGATTATCAAAAATCCATCATTGATTTTGGCGCCAAGGCGGATGGGCAAACCGTTAACACGAACGCGATCAATAAAACCATCCAGGCAGTGGCAGAGCAGGGGGGGGGTCGTGTCCTGATCCCTGCCGGTTTGTGGGTGACCGGTCCCATTACCTTGCAAAGCAACATTGATTTGCATTTGGAAAATAATGCCATGCTGCTTTTTTCGAAAAATCCGGATGATTATCCGGTGGTCATCACCCAATTTGAAGGCAAACAGACGGCGCGTTGTACTTCGCCCATTTCCGGCCACGGTTTGGAAAACATCGCCATTACCGGAGCGGGCGTTATCGACGGTTCCGGTCAGGCTTGGCGACCGGTTAAAAAGATGAAAATGACCGCCAACCAGTGGAAAGAACTGGTCGCCTCCGGCGGCGTTGTTTCAGCAGACGGTAAAACCTGGTATCCTTCATCGGCTGCCATGAACGGTGAAAACTTGGTGAAGAATTTGCTGGCACAAGCTAAGACCGATCCGGCACTTTACAGTGCAGCGAAGGAATATTTGCGTCCGGTAATGATCTCTCTGGTGCGCTGTAAAAAAGTGCTGCTGCAGGGGCCGACCTTTCAGAATTCGCCGGCCTGGAACATTCATCCGTTTTTATGTGAAGATGTGGTGCTGCGCAACGTGACGGTGCGCAATCCCTGGTTTTCGCAGAACGGCGACGGCCTGGATGTCGAATCCTGTCGGCGGGTCCTGGTGCAAGGGTGCAGTTTTGATGTTGGCGATGACGCCATTTGCGTAAAGTCAGGCAAGGATGCCGAAGGCAGAAAATTAGGCCGGCCGTGTGAGCAATTGGTGGTGCGGGATTGCGTGGTCTATCACGGACACGGCGGTTTTACCATCGGCAGTGAAATGTCCGGCGGCGTGCGCAATGTTTCGGTGTCGAATTGCACCTTTATCGGTACGGATATGGGCTTGCGTTTCAAGAGTTTGCGAGGACGAGGCGGCGTGGTGGAAAATATTTTCATCGAGAATATTTATATGACCGATATACCGACCGACGCCGTCGGCTTTAATTTGTTTTATAGTAATAATGATCCTTTGACCGAAGCATCCCTCGACGTTGCACCGGCCGCGATGGTTCCGGTTACGGAGGAAACGCCCAGCTTTCGCAAAATCTATCTGAAAAATATCGTCTGTCACGGTGCTGCTCGCGCCATATTTCTTCAGGGTCTTCCGGAAATGCCGATTCAACAGATCGAACTGGAGAACGTGACTATCTCCAGTCAATCGGGTTTTTCTGCCGTGGATGCGCAAGAGATCAAATTAACCGGATTGAACCTGCATGCACAAAAGAGCCCGGTTTTCGCTTTAACGAACAGCCGGGACATAACCCTGCAAAAATGCACGATTCCGGCCGGCAGTACGATCGGGCTCCAGGTTGCGGGCAGCGGCTCTCGCGCCATACGCCTGATCGATGTCGATTTACGGCAAGCGCTGACACCGATTAAACTGGCCAAAGAAGTTTCCAGCCAGGCCGTGCAAACGATACCCAAAGCCGGGGTTGAGGCCTCATGTCGAACAAATTGAAAGCGATCATTGTTGACGACGAATGGTTGGTGCGCTCCGAGTTGCGCGTGATGTTGGACGAGTTCAGCGAATTGGAAATCGTTGGCGAGGCCGCTAATGTGGCTCAGGCCATCCCGCTGATTCAGGAGATCAAGCCGGATGTGATCTTTTTGGATATTCAAATGCCGGGCGCCAGCGGCTTTGATTTGATCGAAATGAACCCTATTGACGCTGAAATCATTTTCATCACCGCCTATGATAAATATGCGATTCAGGCTTTTGAGGTTAATGCGCTGGATTATCTGCTCAAGCCCATCAGCCGCGAGCGCCTGGCTCATGCCGTGTCGCGTTTAAAAACAGGTCCGGCGCCGGCCGAGTGGAAACCAAAAAAGGTAACCTATCAGGACGTTATTTACGTGCTGGCAGATGGTTCCCTGAAATTCATCAAACTGTCCCTGCTGAAGGCGTTAACCGCAGCGGGCAATTATTCCTACATGATCTATGGCGACAAACCCAAAGCGCTTGTGTCCAAAACCTTGCAAGAGTGGGAGGATATGTTGCCGGAAAAATATTTTGTGCGCATCCATCGCTCCACCATCATCAATTTCGAGTTTGTGGAAAAGGTGAAGAAGTGTGAAAACTATTCACACGAGGTGTACCTGCGCGACATCGAAAAGCCGTTCACCATGAGCCGGCGCTATGCTGCCAAATTGCGCACGCTGTACAGTTGGTAAAGTCGGGAATTTTCAAGCGTAGCGGATTCTGATTTTGGCGTGTACCCAGCCTTCCTCTTCGTAAAGTCTGAATTCATGCTTGTTTTTAAACATGATCTCCAGCCGTTGTTGGATGTTGTCCAAAGAAGTGCCGTGCGCTTCCGCATTATCACCGTCATCTTCTTTTTTCAATAACTTGCCCGTATTTGAAACATCTATGGACAAAAGCGTGTCCTGGATGTTGATCATCACCTTGACCTGCAAGGGCATGGGACTGGTCTGCATGCCGTATTTGATGGCGTTCTCAATCAAGGGTTGAAAAATAAAAGAAGGCACCTGGCATTGACGGGCAGCATCCTCAATCAGAAACGACACCTCCAGAGAATCACGATAGCGTATTTTTTCGATGTGCAGATAATTCTGCACCGCGCTGATCTCTTCATCCAGCGTATCTTCCAGTTTGTTAAAGTTCAATAACGTATAGCGAAAAAACTCGGACATCTCTGTGATCATCTGCCAGGCGCGATCTTTGTCGATCAGTATCATGGAACGGATGGAGTTGTGCGCATTGAAGAGAAAATGGGGATTCATTTGATAGCGCAGGAGTTTCAATTGCGCCAGATTAGCCAGAGAGGTCGCTTTGAAAAAATTTTTTTTCTGTGTCTGGTAATTGTAAAGATGTTTGACAATGAGGAGCAAAACCAGTACGCCGATCACCTTGGCCCACCAGGTTTTCCAGATCGGCGGAGTGATGGTGATGCCGAGCGATGCGCCGACCTCGTTCCAAAGGCCGTCGTTGTTCGCGGCTTTGACGCGCAGCGTGTAATCTCCCGCATTAAGGTTGGTATAAGATGCAACATGTTGATTGCCGATTTCATTCCACTGCGTATCAAAACCTTCCAACATGTATTTGTATTGATTTCTCGAACCGATCGCATAATTCAGCGCGGCAAATTCGACGGAAAAAAAGGAATGGCGGTATGACAGTGTCACATGATCCGTATAGGTTATCGATTTTTTCAACAATCCGTCTGTCCCGCCGATTTCCGCCGTTTTATTATTGACGCGCAATCCGGTCAGCACCACCGGCGGAATGAAATTGTTCTTCTTTATGGAATGCGGATAGAAAGCCGTAACGCCGTTGATGCCGCCGAAATAGAGTCTGCCGTCACGGGATTTAAAAAATGCATTGTAACAGAATTGATTGCTTTGCAAACCGTTTTCTCTTGTGTAGATGGTCACCCGACCGCTTTGCCTGTGAAAACAGTTCAAACCGTTGGTGGTGCTCAACCATAACTCATCCTCTGCACCCGGCAGAATGCCGTAAACGACATTGCTGGAGAGACCGTTCTGATCTCCATAGCTTTTTTTGGCTTCCGTGCGCGGATTAAAACAGATCAAACCGCTGCCCAGAGTAGCCAGCCACAGATGGCCCTCCGCATCCTCATAAATGGCGCGCACCTCGACCGCTGAGGCCTGGTTCTCCACCAGATTGTATTCTTTGAACTGACCGGTTTGTTTATCCAGACAACCTAATCGACCAAAGTTGGAACCGAACCATATTTTGCCCTGCCGATCCTGCATCAATGCGGAAATAATGGTGAAGGAGTAGATGCCTTTCCCTGTCAACCAATGCTCAAATTGATTTCTTTTGCGATCGTAATAATCCAGACTTTTATCGGTGGTGCCGATCCACAAATCACCGTCGCGGTCCAATAAAGTCGTGAGAATGTCATTGCTGGCCAGGCTGCGGGGATTTTGCGGGTCATGACGAAAAACACGAAAGCGGCCGGTGGCCAGGTTCAGGTTATGCAGACCGCCGTGAAAGGTGCCGACCCAAATGTGACCGTCGCGATCCTCGACCAGGGTTTTAATATTGTTGACCGTTAATCCATGCCGGTTTTTACTTGAATGCTTGTAATAGATAAATCGTCCATTTTTTTTCTGTAAGCGATTGACGCCGCCTTCTTCTGTTCCGAACCAGATGTCGCCGCGAGAATCCTCCATGATGGCGTACACGACTTTGTTGTTTAAAAATCGTTCATCGCTGGAGCGGGCTTGAAAATGGACAAAAGAGTTGTTCTGTTGGTTTAAATAATTTAAACCGTCGCGCGTACCGATCCACAGATCGCCGTTGGCGTCATGGGTCAGACATTGCACGGAATTATGACTCAAAGAGTAACGGTCATTGGGATCGTGCGTAAAACGCGCGTATTGGCCGCTAGGAATATGAAATCGATACAGGCCGCTGCGGTTGCCGACGAGCAGATGTTCGGCGCCGTCGTTGATCAAAGCCCGTATGGTGGTGCTTTCCGAATTATTCGGATCCAGGAAAAAGCGACGGAAGGTTCCGGTCTCCGGGTGATACAAATTCAGTCCGCCGAGGTTGGTGCCGATCCATAACCGTCCCAGGTCGTCCTCATACAACGAGCGGACGTCATCGTCGCCAAGACTGGAGCTGTTATTCGGATCGTGTCGATAACAGGTGAATTTTTTCGTCCGTGGGTCAAACCGTACGAGTCCGTTGGCGAGACTGCCCAGCCAAAGGTTGCCGTCCCGTGCGGCGATAATGACATGGATGAACTGTGCTCGGCGTTGTGTCTGTTTGGGTTCATCCGGCTGATAATGTACGGCTGTTCGGCCTCTGGTGTCCACGTGGTAGAGCCCCTGGTCTGTCGCCAACCAAAAACGGCCATCCTGGTCTGCGACGATGCTGTTCACATCGAGAATGTTAAACAATGACGTCGAGTTGGAATCTGCAATAAAATGCGAGATGCGTTCGGTAGCCGGATCCAGACAATCCAGACCGCCGTTTTCCATACCGATCCATATTCGGCCCTGGTTGTCTTCAATAAGAGCGCGCACCAGCGGTGCGGACAGCCCATGAGTTTCCAACGGTTTCCAGCGATAAACCGTAAACCGTATGCCGTCATAACGACATAGCCCTTCGTTAGTGCCGATCCATAAAAAGCCCGAGCGGTCCTGAATAATGCAATTGACCTTGCTGTGCGACAATCCCTCGTTTATCGTATAATGTTCAAATCGGGTTTGAATGTCGCTGATCGGGGAGTCTAGCGCCGCGTGGGACAGGCTGATCAGTGCAATTGAACACAGCCATACATAGCGGATATTTTTTTCAATTATTTTCCACCACATATCTACAAGCCAGATTAATTCATAAAATGATGTAACTTTTGTAGGAGGCGGCTGCCGCCGACGGTCGCCGCTAGGTAGCGGCTCCTACAACGTAATGGAGATTCGCGAGTTGCTTCCTGAATTGGCATTTTTATAAATAAACCAGGCTAGATCAACTCCCATCCTTTGCGGTTTTCCCGTGTGACCAGGCGATCAGCCTGTTCGTTATTTTCAAATTTCATCAAATCCGCGTGCCAGTGCAACTTTTCTTTCATGCGGATGGCGATATTGCCCAACAAAAGCGTTTCGGTGATCGGTTGCACGACCTGAAAGCAGGCGTCGGAGGGGGCGCCGCCGCGGCAGGCGCGGATCCATTGATCCAACTCGGCTTCGGGTCGCGGCAACGTTTGCGGTGGACGCACAAAAGCGGACATGGCTTTTTCCGGAATCAGACGGGGAGAGCCGGCCTGAAAATCGGCAAGAATTTTGCCATGGTCGCCGACAAACAGCAAACCCTCCTCCGGCATTTTGCGGCCGTCCTCTTCCAACTCGGGCAATGTCGGCGGTTTGATGCCGCCATCGTACCAGTAAAAATCCAGCGCCGGCCAGGAGCCGCGCTGTGGAAATTGCCAGTGCACCGTCGTGGCATGGGGAAAAGAGACGTCGTTGATCAGTTTTTCCGCCTGACCCGTGGCGTTGATAATATAGACGTGACTGGCGTTGGCCTCGACACTGATCGGTAATCCCAGATCCAAAATATGCCATATTTGCATGCCGCTATAATGGCCCATATCGCCCAACGGTCCGGCGCCGAAATCGTACCAGCCGCGAAAATTGGTGTGTGTGTAATCGGGATGATACGGTCGTTCCGCAGCCGGCCCCAGCCACAGATCCCAGTTAAAACCGGAAGGAACAGAGCGTTTTTTCTTTGGCCTGGTGTTCATGCCTTGCGGCCAGACCGGCCGACAGGACCAATTATGCACTTCACGCACCGGCCCGATAGCGCCGGCCTGAAGCCACTCTTTGATCAGCGGCCGCATTTGATTGTCGGCGTCGCAGTACATATGCGTCGCCACTTTGTACTCTTCAGCCGCTTTGGCCACCAACCGCGATTCAGCCAGTACATTGGACAGCGGTTTATGCATGATGACGTGTTTGCCCATTTTCATGGCCATGAAAGCGATGACGCCGTGCGAATGATCAGGAGTCATGATCCAGACAGCATCCAAATTTTTTTCCGTGTGCAAAAGATCGCGAAAGTCCTCGTAAACGCCCAACCCCTGCCATTTGGCTTTGTTGAATTTTTTGCGGTAAAAGGTCTCTACGACAAATTGGCCGGTCTTGCTGCCGCAGCGGCAACCTTTGTCTTTTTCGCCCCAGCGCGGCTCATCCAGCTCGCGGCGTATGGTATCGCGCAAATCGAACCTTGCCCATTCGGGGTAATCCTGCGTATCGCGGTTGCAGTCGCACACGGCCGTGATTTGAATTTGATCGTTGCGCAGGTATTCCCAGATCATGCGCAAGGCCTGGGTGCCCACGCCGATGACGCCGACATTGATTTTGTCGCTGGGGGCAATGTAACCGGGACCGCCTAATACGCGCCGGGGCACGATAGCCGCGGCCGAAACGGCCGAAGCTGTCGAGGTGATAAACGTTCTGCGATTGATCGAATTAGGTTTCATGATATTCTCCCAAGTTTTATTTCGAATGGCACGGTTAAAACGCACGCCAGGCACGCAGCTCTATCAGATTGTCAAGCTGATTTAATCTACGAAAATGATTCACCGCGATCAAATGAAAAATATTTTATCTATCGAGGAGGCAGGCTGATGCAGCGTTAATTCATTTGATAAATTCAGTACAATTCTGTAGATTTAATTGAAACCTTGAGGTGTCCAAAAAGTTCGTTATTTGTTCTCAGGATTAAATAAACAGCAAGAGCAGTAATATGCGAACAATAAATAACCTAATATTTTTAATTAGCATGTAGTTCCGCCTTTAGGCGGAGAAATTTCCGGCTAAAGTTGGAACTACTTACGAAAGTTACTTTTTAGACAACCTCAAGGCGTTTGAACTGTATTGAAAGCTACTATGAATCGACGTGATTTTCTCACTCTCTCTGCTGCCGGCCTGGTCGGAATGTCCGTGAGTGGCTCGGCGCATAAAGCCAAGCGTTTACCCAATATTATCTTTATTTTAGCTGATGATCTCGGCTATGGCGATGTCGGTTGTTATGGCAGCAAACGCATTCCGACACCGCATATTGACACGTTGGCCGGAAACGGTGTTCGTTTCACTAATGCGCATGCAACTTCTGCTACCTGTACGCCATCGCGTTATTCACTGTTAACCGGTGAATATGCCTGGCGAAGGAAAGGAACCAATATATTGCCGGGTGATGCAACTGCCCTGATCCAACCTGATCGTACCACTTTGCCTGCTATGTTGAAAAGTGCGGGATATGCGACCGCTGTTGTCGGCAAGTGGCATTTGGGCTTGGGGTCTCAGGGAGGACCGGACTGGAATGGCGAGATCTCTCCCGGGCCGGTGGATATCGGCTTCGATTACTGCTTTATCATGCCTGCTACCGGCGACCGGGTGCCTTGTGTGTTTGTGGAAAACCGTCGCGTTGTCGGCTTGGATCCGGCAGATCCGATTCAAATCAGTTTTACTCAACCGATTATGGATGAACCGACCGGCAAGGATCACCCGGAATTGTTGAAAATGCATCCCAGTCATGGTCACGATCAGACGATCATCAATGGCGTTAGCCGTATCGGCTACATGAAAGGCGGAAAAACCGCACGTTGGGTAGATGAAGATTTCTGTGATACGATCACCACAAAAGCAAAACAATTTATCAGGCAGAATCAACAGCGACCATTCTTTCTATATTTTGCCACCCATGGCATCCACGTCCCAAGATTGCCGCATCATCGTTTTACCGGTAAAAGCGGATTGGGTCCGCGCGGCGATGCCGTGATCGAATTTGATTGGAGTGTTGGTGAAATTGTCAGGATCCTTACAGAACTGGGATTGGCAAAGGATACGCTTATTATGATGACCAGTGATAATGGACCGGTGGTCGATGACGGATATAAGGATCGGGCAGAAGAATTACTACAGGACCACAAACCGGCCGGTCCATTGCGTGGCGGCAAATACAGCGCGTTCGATGGCGGTACCCGAGTACCTTTCATTGCCAATTGGCCGAAGCGCATCAAACCCAGTTTGTCCGATGCGCTGTTCAGCCAAATCGATGTATTCGCCTCTTTAGCCGCATTGACCAGACAAGCAATAGTAAAAGGCACAGCGCCGGACAGCTATAACCAGCTAGCCACACTGTTGGGCGATTCAACACAAGATCGAGATCATGTGGTAGAGCATTCGTCCTCCGGGATTTTGTCGATTATCAAAAATGGCTGGAAATATATCGAACCCGGCAAGGGAAAACCTTTTAGCATAGAAACCAAAATTGAAACAGGTAACGATCCCAATCCGCAATTGTATCATATCGGTATGGATGTCGGTGAAAAGAAAAATCTGGCCGCGGACTATCCGGAAAAAGTCCAGGAATTGGCAGGATTGTTGGAGAAAATTCGGCAGGCGGAATATCGATGATCAGATCAATCTACAAGCAATATCGCCATTGAGAAAAAACCGTAAATTTGGAATTTTAATTGCCGGTTTGAGAATAGTGTTAAAGCCGCGTGGGAATTATCGTTGTTTAAAAACGACCGTGATGCTGTCGTTGCTGTCGTGGTCGGTGTTATATAGCCAGACCATCCATTTCACAGATGTTACGGCTGCGAAACAGGTGCAGGGATTATGGGTGAACAATTGTTACATGTTGGCCCATGGCATTGCTTTTGCGGACATCAACAATGACGGATTAGCGGATTTCTATGTCTCCAACGCTGCGGAGGGGAAGATTTCCTATCCTGATCTTTTATACCTCAGTCACAGCAACGCTGCTTTTACTCAGGAAGCGACCCTTCGCGGCCTGCAGGATAATTACGGCATCGGCAGCCATGGGGTGATCTTTTTTGATCTGGACAACGACGGCGACTATGATTTGTTCAATGGCAATACCACGCAAAAGCCCTATGTGTACGCATTCGATCGGCTCTACCGCAACAACGGCAGTGGCGTTTTTTCCGATATTACCATTTCCGCCGGATTGCAGCAAAACTATTATGCCACCCGCGGCGCCGTTGTATTCGATGCCAACAACGACGGTTATATGGATCTGCTTTCCGTCGGTTCGGAAATTACCACCTATATGGCCGAACCCTATCGATTGTACCTCAACCAGGGCAACAGCACTTTTCAACTGACAGACATGGGACTGGCGTCCTTGGGCACAGACGGTCTCAGCAGCCAGAGCGTGACGGTCGTGGATTACAACAACGACGGCAAACAGGAAGTCTTTATTCCCCGTGTCGACCGTTGGAACAAGCCGCCGGTGATAAAAGGCAATCAATTGCTCGTGCTGGGAAGCGATGGTCTTTATCACGATCACGCTGCTGCGCTGGGACTGCTGGGCTGGGGCTGGAGCGACGGCGGAACGTTTGCAGATTACGACAACGACGGTGATCTCGATTTGTTCGTAGCCGGCAGTTACAGCAAATCCACCTCGAAAATTCTTGTCTATAACAACCGCGGCAAAGGCGCGTTTCAAAACATCACAGACCAGGTGAACATCTACCAACGCGGCTATTCGACTCTGCTCTTTGATGTGGATAATGATGCGGATCTTGACCTGTATGCCATCTCTAATTACGCTGCCGGTGATGCGATCGGCTTGTATCTCAACGACGGTCATGGGCATTTTTCACGACTGGATAACTCTGGATTAGAAGTCTCGCTGTTTGACCCCCGAGGCGCCGCAGTAGCGGATGTTGACAACGATGGTGATTTGGATGTGTACATTTGTGATGCCAATAAAACCGGCGGCCCTGCTTATTCCAATCATCTCCTGCGCAATGATCTGTCCGGCTCTAATCGCTGGCTGAAAATTCACGGTAAGGGGCCGAAAGGCGATATGGGCGGTTTTGGCACTAAAGTCTGGATCTTTCAAAAGGGCCATATGGAGGATATGGCTTTTTTGCTCGGCTATCGGCAAATCATCACCGCCTATGCTTACATGGGGCAGGATGAACCGGTACTGCATCTGGGTCTCGCCAGCCATGACAGTGTGGATGTGAAAATTACTTTAATCGACGGCGCCACCTTTAGAGATTATTCCGTACCTGCCGGCATCAGACTGTGGTTCAACAAGCCCAAATCAATTTCTGTTTTCAGCGGCAATCAGCAAAGCGGAATAGCCGGCCAGGCTTTGGCGCAACCGCTGTGTGTGAAGCTGGTGGATGAAAACAATGTCCCGATTATGGGAGCACCGGTGGTGTTCACTAACACAGTCGGTGCGGGCAGTATTATCGAAGCACAACCGGTTTACAGCAATCGTCAGGGTGTAGCACGGGTTCATTATCGGCTGGGCGCCGGCTCGGTTGATAATAAAATTATCACGTCCAGTTCCATGCTCAGCCAACAAGTAGAATTTATAGCGCATGTACAATCCGCGCAGGAAGTGAAATGCTCTGTTAAAGTTTATTTGCAGGGAGCGGTCAATCCAAATTTATTCGATTTATTACCGTTTAAATCGCCATATAGCGAAGATGTAGTCACGGTTAGCACGAAACCGATAAACGCGGTAGATTGGATATTGCTGCAGTTGCGTTTGAGCAATGGTCGGACTATTGTGAAAAACCGCAGTTTGTTTTTGTTGAATAATGGATACCTGGCGGATGAAACCGGCAACACGAACATTTCGCTTTCTGGTATAATCGATGGTGCTTATTATATCGTGCTTAAACACCGGAATCACATGGCTATCATGTCCAGAACGAGTATACAGTTCAGCAAGGATCAGAATGTTGTTTATGACTTTACCACGTCCATGAATAAAGCGTACGGCTATCGTCCCATGGTGCAAATGCCTTCCGGGGCCTGGGCCATGTGGGCCGGCGATGCCAATCTGGATGGTGTTATCACTGCGCTGGACTTTACCTTGCTGGCTAACGCTCGTTCCCAGCGGAAAAGCGGTTATGTATTAACGGATATTACTTTGGATGGCGTGGTGAATCAGGAGGATATCGACCTGTTGTGGAACAACGCCAAGGAGGCGCCGGTGAAGCAGGCGCCGTGAGTGTTAAAGGTTATCAAACACTGTATGGGATCACAAAACTTGTCTTTCATATTTGGCAATCCATTATTTGTTTAGCTTTTTATATGTAACATTATGATCTTAGTTAAAAATTAGTTATTATGGTGTTTAGATAAGTTGTATTCCAATGCTTAATTTTTGTATTTCTATTCCTCAATACTTCAATTCTCAATAAACCACGCTCGTTTTGACCAAAACTTTTGAAATTTATCTTGTTTTGCATGGTTGAGAATAAAAAATTCCAAAGATGAGACATTCCGCTGAGAGCAATTTTTGTCAATTGGGGGTATCATGAATACGAATGACAACAATCAGATAAAAAAATTCTTTTTTGATCAGTCAGAAAATGTCGTCGGAATCCTGGGGCAGGGTTATCTGACTAGTTTATTACAAGGAAGGTTGTCAAAAAGTGTTTTTATAGCCTTAACAAAGAGAATTTATCAAAGGGGAAAGGTTTACGAAAAAAATCCATTTGGTGGAATTGTATCAGTAAAGGGCCACAAAGGGGTTGATATCAAAGATATCACGGGATTATCATTTTGGGAGACTAATCCTTGGTTTACACGAGTTGTTAGTTTTCTGGGAATACTATTGATTATTATTGGAATCGGGTTTATGAAAATAGGATTAGTGTTTTGGGGTATTCTTCATTTTGTGTTTTTTCTGTTGCTATATTTTTAACAAAAAAAAGATTTTTTATAATTGAATACCCAGGGGGATCAATGGCAACAAATGCACGATGGTATACTCAAGAGGAATTAGAATCATTCCAAAGAGCGGTTTCTCTTCAAAAAGAAAAACTATTATCAAATTGATTATATTTCAAATCTGCGCATCTGGAATTGTAATTCTTGAATAGAATATTTTGCACAATGCTGTATAAAAATTATCTGATAGTGAAGTAAATCGTTATATTCAATTTCCACTCTTGACAATCTCTACAAAAATTTTCCTCTATTCAACAACCTGCCAGAAGTTGACTATTCTAATGAATTCATCTGTTACATCCTATGATATACACTCGAATCAAGATTGATTGGAATATCCCTGCCGAGTGATGATCATTGATGCAGATTATTGATCCCATGATAAGGATGAGCTGGACGATTGTGTAAACCCAGCTAACGCGCCGGAGGAATCACTGGCGCGATCTAAAAAGTACTTTAGGGATAGCTGGGAATTCCACAGAATTTGCAGTGCAGGCTGGTCGCGGAGCGACCAGGGGATGGTAGTCGTGGGTTTTAACCCACGGCGACAGATGTCTATCATTCACGTCGCGGAGCGACGTTTGATCGGTTCTACAGGACCCCCTACGTCGCTCTGCGACGTGGTTGTTCTTTTTTCTTTTCCGGG
>CAYLWO010000065.1:0-29608 GCA_964387285.1 uncultured Cytophagia bacterium
ACTGCTCGGTGTCGGCGATGCTGAGCAAAACCGCAAAATTTTCAATTGAATATGAGATTAAGGAAAAGAAATCGTCGCCGAAATCATGAAATACGTTTAGTATGGTCTATTCATAAAATATGCAAATTTAAGGAACAACTCGCGTATTAACCTTGGATTGTAGGAGCCGCTTCCTAGCGGCGACCGTCGGCGGCAGCCGCTTCCTACACAAGATACATTGTTTTATGAATTGATTAGGCTATCCTACAAATGTAATAAAGATTCTTTAATCGCAAGTTGCAATGCTGTTACATCGTTCTTGTAACAGATGACGCTTTCACTGCGTATATCGAATGGCAATTCGGGTAGTTTGCCGTCAGGACCGGTTTCACAGATTAGCACCGTAATTTTATTTTGTGAATGGGCAAAGCCGAGTTCATACATTACATTGGGATTAAAGCGGGTTAAAACAGCCAAAGCATAATCACATGAATGCAGGGCATTGCGCAGCGCCGAAATGGCGTTGCCGGTCAGATTCAGATGATCGAGCCGAATAGGATCCAATCCAGCGTCCATTACAGCCTGCTTAACATCTTGATAGAAACTTTGGAAATCATCCGAAAACGGCATAATGATAAGACAGGTTGGCTTTAGCTTGCGTCGAATCAGAGTGAACAGAAATTCAATCAGTTCGACCATTTCACTGGTTGTCATGCCGGCAATCGTCGTTTTGTCAAGTCTGTCGATTTCAGCCTGACTGAGGTTAAGCAGGTCCTGAATCGTACTCCGGTTTGCCACCCACATCTCTCGACTTTTTGCACCGGTGAAACCCAACGGCAGACATGGTTTTTGCAGGGCTAAAGCTAAATCGATCATTTCCTTTGTATTTTCATCTCCCTCTATCGTCAATAACAGATCAACTGAACTGACCCAGACAAATCGTCGTGATTGGCTGCTTTTTTGCGGTAAAACAGTCACTCTACCCATGCTAAAGCGGGAGATATTTGGATTTTCAATTCCCGGCAGCAACGTCTCAATGCGAGAATCAAGAGCTATCTTTTCTTTTAGCAACTCTTGCGCTGCGGACGCAGTGACCGTCCATGCGACGGACGGCATATCCGGATTATCATTGAAATAATGAAATCCGCCGGTCACAAGAGTTAATCCTGATTCAAGTGCTAATCGCTGTCCCAGAATCCGACAAAACGCCAGATTGGCTTTGGCAGTAATGGTGCTGCCTGAGATTCCCAATCGACGAAAGCGCAGTGCATAATGTATTTTGGATGATAACGTCATACTGACCTGTCCTGTTCCGCCAAATCCGCCCGATATCATGGCGCAACCGGGTTGCCGATCACCTCCAGGGGCCGCAACACCATGACAAAGCCGCCGGCTGCCGATAATTTGGCAACAATCTTATCCTTTGCCGTAACCTCCTGGATCCCTTTCATAAGCCTGTCCGGATAATCCTGGCATTCGAATGCGTCCTGCCATATTTCCGCATTGTACCTGCCCTGATCAAGAAAATTGAGTGATAATTCAATGTCGCGGGCCGTGGTGTCGGTCATGCAGCCGATATACCAGTCTTTACCGGACCTGCGCGCCATGGCAATGAAATCGCCCGGTTGGCCGGCCAGCACAGCCGTGTCGTCCCAGGTCACAGGCACGATTTTCAGAAAATCCAGACCTGCCGGACTGGAACGATAGTTGTACGGCGAATCACACAGCACCTGCAACGGACTTTCGTAGATTATCATCATGGCCAGTTGAAAGCAACGGGTGCCCATCACATAGGGCGATGGTTTATCACCGCCGGCAGGTGGAAAATGCCTGGGCATTTTCTGCCGGAATCCGCCGGGCGTGAAATCCATGGGCCCGGCCAGCATGCGCGTAAACGGCAAGGTTACGCAATGCTCCGGCGTAATGCGGCTGCTCCATTTGTTGTATTCGTTGCCCATAACCCCTTCCCGCGTCAACAGATTGGGCCAGGTGCGACATTCGCCGGTCGGTTTATATGCGCCGTGAAAATCCACCGTGAGATGATGTTCAGCCGCTTTTTTCACCACGCGCTCGTAAAAATGGACCATGTCCTGATCATCGCGCTGCATGAAATCGATTTTGACGCCGCTGACGCCCCATTTTTCATATAATGCAAATGCCTCATTCATTTGTTTATCCGCATGCTCCCAGGCCAACCACAGCAGCAGTTTGACGTTCTTTGCCCTGGCGTATTGCACCAATTCCGGTATGTTGATGTCCTTGGTCGAATGTAAGATATCCACCTGCCAGTTGGTCTGCCAGTTTTCATTAAACGGCGGACCGTACCAATGCCAGTCGACCAGTTGATACTCCCAGCCCATCTCGGCGGCAAAATCGATAAAGTATTTCATGGTGGCGTTATTCATGCCCACGGGAAACGCGACTTCCGGCGCGTAATCGTTACTCCACCAGCGATCCCAGGCACATCGTCCCGGCTGAATCCAGGAGGTGTCTTTGATCTCACAGGGTTCGTTGAGATTGTCAATGATATCCGATTCGATCAAGGCACCGGGCGTATCGCCGATCATGAGCACGCGCCAGGGCGATGAGCGCGGCGTTTTCGATTTCACCAGAACATCCGGTTCATCGGGTCGCGGCGACAATACGGTGACCAGCGTGTTGCGTGACCCGGCTTTGCAAGTAAGATACATGCCGGCCCAATCCTGCAAATTTGCCTCGGTGATCGCCATCCACACCGATTCCCCTTTGATGAGCATGGGACAACCATAAACCTCTGTGGAGGACAACTGGTTCAACGTGCTCCGGTTGAATTCTGCTTCCTGATGAGATACAAAGCCGTTATAGTTGGCCGCCCACACCGGCAAGTTGGCAGGAAAATGGAATTCAGTGCTTTCGTTGCCTAGTTTGAATTCTTTGAGACGATCCTGTTCGGGCAAAACATAACGAAAAGCCAGTCCGTCATTATAGAGTCTGAAACAATAATGAATCTTGCGCTGTGGCGCATCCAGCTCGGCGCATTCCACTATAATCTGGTTGTAGGAATCCACCACCTGTTTGCGTTTGCCCCACACGCGCGTCCACTTTTGATTTTGACTGCTTTTGGTCGTTTTCAGCACCTTGAAATGGCTGCTCCATTGCTCCATATTTTTCAACTCGATGGCCGTAGGCGAATCGAGCAATAAACTGGTACCTTTGTAGGACAACGAGTAGTACAAACGGTTGCCGGCCGGATAAGGTTCCATTCTTCTTTTGATTTGCAGCGTTAGAGACAATTCGCCGTCCGGCGATGCCAGCGACCAGGATTCGGACGCATCGGCTGATTGCAGTGAGATCATGACAAGAAGAGACAACGAGATAAAATAGAGGTAAGGCAACATGGCGAGCTCCTCACAGGAATATCGATTGGCAACTGACAGTGTAAAAACAAACGCGGATCGGGATGGATTAAAACAGGTCTATTTAATCCGATCCATCCAAGACCGAGGTTGTCCAAAAAGTAACTTTCGTAAGTAGTTCTCCGCCTAAAGGCGGAACTACATGCTAATTAAAAATATTAGGTTATTTATTGTTCGCGTATTACTGTTCTTGCTGCTTATTTAATCCTGAGAACAAATAGCGAACTTTTTAGACAACCTCGGTCTGTGCTCAATTTTAAAACGGATTCTCCTCCGGATAACGATCACCGGCGGGCTGATTAAAGGCCACATCCTCTACTCCCAACATCTTGACCGCGCTGTACAGCGCTTTACCGACATGGCTAAAGGCCACGGCAGTATGATGCGGATACCGTTTTTGAATCAACACATGCCGATAAAAACGTCCCATCTCCTTTATCGCAAACACGCCGATGCCGCCAAAAGATTTGGGATCGATATCCAGCACCTCGCCCTGCGCGACATAGGATTTCAAGCAAGTATCAGCTGTGGATTGCAGACGGAAAATGGTAATGGGGTTGGCTTTAATTTGGCCTTCCAGAGTGCCACGGGTGATATTAGGGGCTTGACCTGGTTCCATCAACCGGTGCATGATCAACTGGTGCTTGACCTGAGGCGCAATCATACAACTTGAATTGGTATTACCGCAATGAAAGCCCATGAACAAATCGGTCGGCTTGTACTCTTTGATGACAGGTTGGTTGGCTAGATACATGTCCATGGGCACCGTATTATTGATATCGAGAATCGTCGGCGGCAATAAAGAGGCGCACGCGGCGATATATTCGGACAATGCACCGTAAATATCCACTTCGCAGGAAACAGGAATGCCCTCGGCAGCCAGGCGGCTGTTTATAAAGCAGGGTACGTGTCCGAAATATTTTTCGAACGCCGGCCAGCATTTATTGGCAAAAATACCGTATTGTGAAGCGCCCAGATTCGCATCCATAAACCTGCGCAGGGCCACTTCATACTGCGCCATGCGTTCAACCAGGTCGGGCCAGGTATTGCCGCTGCCCAGTTCCTGGGTCATGGCTTTCATCACTTCTTTGACCATCGGATCGCTTTTCGCGGACTGGACGATATCGTACAAGTCCAGTTCACTGTTTTCCATGATTTCCACGCCCAGATCATACAACGCCTTGATCGGTGCGTTGCACGCGAGAAAATCCTGCGGTCGCGGGCCAAAGGAAAATATTTTTAATCCTTTCACGCCCAGATAAATGCGCGCTACAGGTATGAATTCCTGGATCATATCAGCGACCTCATGGCTGTCGCCGACCGGATATTCCGGAACATAGGGACGTAATTTTCTCAGACCGTTATTATAGGAATTGTTCAACATGCCGCAATAAGCGTCCCCCCGGCCATCAATCAAATCATTCTGCGTCTCTTCGGCAGCGGCCACAACCATGACCGGTCCGTTGAAGCGTTGCGCCAGTATCGTGGTCGGACCTTCCGGACCAAAGTTACCGAGAAAAATCACCAAAGCGTTCACGCCTTTTTGCGCCAATTCAGCCAGGGCTTTGAGGCTGTCTTTTTCATTTTCAATTGTGGTTGCACATTCGACGATACTGATCTTTTTTGATTGGCAGGCTGCGACCACCGCCCTGCGGCGCTTAATGGACAAATCGATCAAAAAGCAATCCCGACTAACTGCCACAATGCCCAGTTTGACATCTGGAATATTTTTCATCGAATTTTCCTTCCCTCTTGTTTATGTCTGAAGAAAGCGATACAATACCTTTGCAGGGACGCTCAATTCAAGATTTAAAAAGTAAGCTGTTTTTCAATCAAATTGCACAGTGCACTATACCGTTGGTACAGCTTTTCATACCTGGCCGCATTTTGGCTGTCCGGGGTAAAGATTTTTTCAAAACCGCTGCCCATAGCCTTTTGCGCGTCCTCTATCCGGCGGTACAGGCCGCTTGCGGTTGCCGCAGCCATGGCTGTGCCCAGAGCACAAGCCTGTTCTGAGGCAATAACCTTAATCGGCATGTTCAGCACGTCGGCAACCACCTGCATGACAAACGGCGACTTTTTTGGAATGCCGCCAATGGCAATAACGCCGTTGATGGCCACGCCCTCCTGTGTGAAACGATCGACAATTTTTTTGGCGCCAAACGCGGTGGCTTCAACCAGGGCTCTGAAAATGCGCGGAGCGTCCGAACCCAAATTGAGACCGACCAGGGCGCCTTTTAATGCCTGATTGGCATCGGGCGTGCGGCGACCGTTCATCCAATCCAACGCCAGTACGCTGGCATCTTCGATGCTGATCTGTGCTGCTGCTTGGGATAATTCGGCAATGAGGCAATCATCGATTTTCTGCACCAGTTTTTGTTTCGCTGCCGTATCGCATTCAGCGACCTTCATCAGCACATTTTCCATGGGCCACATGAGCAAATCTTTGAACCAGGCGTAAATGTCGCCGAACGCCGATTGACCTGCTTCCAATCCCAATAATCCTGGAATAATGGACCCATCCACCTGGCCGCAAATGCCGGCTACCAATTTTTCTCCTTCGGTGGGAATTTTACAGGTAATCATATCACAGGTTGAAGTGCCCATAACCTTGACCAGCATATTGGCCTGGATTTCGGCGCCGATAGCGCCAAAGTGGGCATCAAAAGAACCGACGCCAACCACCACATCGGTCGAAAGACCGAGACGTTGCGCCCATTCCGGACTCAACGTGCCCACTGGTACATCACCGGTAAAAGAGTCGGCATACAGGCGGCTGCGCACCCCTTTCAATTTAGCATCCAGTTTTACTAAAAATTCTTCCGCGGGCAATCCCTGCCAGGATGCGTGCCACATAGCCTTGTGTCCTGCGGCGGTGCGACTGCGTTTGAGTCTGAGCGGATCGGTTTGTCCGCAAAGCAGGGCTGGTATCCAATCACAATGTTCGACCCAGGAAAAGGCGGCTCTGGCCACCTGCTCGTCCTGACGGATCACATGCAATATTTTAGACCAAAACCATTCGGAGGAATAGATGCCGCCGGAATATTTGGTGTAATCCTCACCGCCCCAGGTTTTCGCTAAACGATTGATCTCCTCAGCTTCCTGCACAGCGGTATGGTCTTTCCACAAAACGAACATGGCATTGGGATTTTCGGCAAATTCGGATTTTAGGGCCAACGGCGCGCCCTTGTCATCCACAGCGCAGGGAGTGGAGCCTGTGGTATCTACGGACAAACCCTTCACCCTGGCGGCCACGCCGGTCGGCGCTTTTTTCAACGCTCCGGTTACACTTGCTTGCAAGCCCTCGATATAATCCAGAGGATGCTGGCGAAATTGATTGGCAGCTGCGTCACAATATTTGCCGGTCTGCCAACGCGGATAATAAAAGACTTCACTGCCTGTTTCACGGCCATCAGCCGCATCAACAATAATGGCGCGCACCGAATCTGTGCCGAAATCAACGCCGATGACATATGCGGTATTTTTTTCCATGCCCTATCCTTGTCCTGGTTCTTGGTTTATTTCTTGATGAAAAATTTGTGCGTTGTGCGATGATGGTAGGTTTTACCCGGGTACAAGAGGCAGGATGGGAACTGACTGCGATTGATCGCATCCGGATAATATTGTGTCTCTAAGCATAATCCACTATAACGATAATAGGGAACTGCGCCGGCGCCCTTTACGCCACCCAGAAAATTGCCGGTATATAATTGGATGCCGGGCTTGGTGGTCCACACTTCCATGCCGCGGCCGCTGTGCGGATCCCAAACCACAGCCGCCTGCACCTCCTCCTGATGCGCACGGGCGATGACGAAACAATGGTCATAACCGTTGAGTTGGTTGATGTCAGCGCCGATACTTTTGGCCAGGGTAAAATCAAACGGCGTGTTGAATACGGACCGAATCTGGCCCGTCGGCAACAACTCTTTATCTACCGGCAGATAGCCGGGGCAATTTAAAATCAATTGGTGATCGAGGATCAAACCGCGTCCGGCGCCGCAAAAATTCCAGTAGGCATGATTGGTAAGATTTACCGGCGTGGCCCAGTCGGTGGCGGCCGTATATTCGATGCTCAGTTCATCCTTTTCGTTCAAACTGTAAATTACCGAGGTATGTAAAGCGCCGGGATAACCTTCTTCCCCATCCGGGCTTTTATAGGTCAGTTTGACTCCCGCTTTATTTTGACCGGTAAAAGGTTCCGCTTCCCATAGTTTTTTATCAAATCCCGAGACGCCGCCGTGCAGATGATTGACGCCGTTTTCGTTACACGCGACTTTGTAACGGCGGCCGGCGATGGTAAAAGAGCCGTGAGCAATGCGGTTGGCGAATCTGCCGACAATGCAGCCAAAGTAGGGATGGCCTTGCAGGTATGGCCGCAGGTTGTCAAACCCAAGACAAACATTATCGATCTGCCCTTTTTTATCAGGCATTTGCAGGGCGATGAGAATACCGCCGTAATTGGTTATTTGCGCCGTGATGCCGTGATTGTTGGACAGGATGAATTGATCTACCTGCCGACCATCATCGAGCTTGCCGAATGCGAATTGTTGCAGATCCATAATTTGTCCTCGTATATGAAAACTGTTATTTTTTAACGGGAATTGCTTTTTTATATCACGATAGATTTTCATGGTAAAGTAATGCGAATTTTAAAAAATGTCAATGATTAAATCCATAAAAAATAGCCGCGCATTTTTCAAAAGGAAAGGCGCGAAAATTAACAACCAACTTGCGAATCCCGAATAATATTCCTAACTTTCTATCTACTGAAATTAAAATGGGGAAATTATGAAAAACACAATAAAGGTTGTAATCATGTTCGCTTTTTTCAGCATCACACAATCCGTGCTTTCTCAGACCCGGGAACGCGCAACCGTGCCCGTGCAAAAAACCTGGAACCTGCAGGATCTGTATACAACGGATCAGCAATGGAAAGCAGAAAAAGAAAAGTACACGCAGCAAATTCCAGAGTTGGCCGGATTCAAAACCAGGCTGTCCTCCCCTGAACATCTGTTGCATTGTCTGCGAACAGTCAACAACTTGCATAAAGAGCTGGTACGTTTGAGCAACTATGCGGGCATGAAAGCCGATGAGGACACGCGCGATGCGGTCTATACAGCTATGAAACAGGAAATGTCGCAAATCTTTACCGATCTGCAAACGCGTATGGCCTTTGTCGAACCTGAAATTCTCGCATTGGGTCAAAAAAGAGTCGAGGAGATGATGGCCGGGGAAAAAGGACTGGCAGAGTACAAGATGTATTTGTCGGATCTGTTCCGTCGCAATCAACACAAGCTGTCGGAAAAAGAGGAAAAGCTGGTGGCAGAGGCGGGCTTGATGGCTGATGGCCCGTACAACATCTATTCATTGTTCAGCAACGCCGAACTCCCCTACCCTACTGTCGTACTCTCCGACGGCAACTCGGCGTTGATCGACCAGGCCGGATACCAACGTTATCGTGCGCTGTCAAATCGCCAGGATCGGGAAAAGGTATTTCAGGCCTTTTTTGGCACGCTGCAGCAGTATCGTCGTACCATGGGAGCGGCGTTGAACAGCCAAATCAAAAAGGATCTTTTCTACAGTCGGGCACGCAACTATGCCAACACGCTGGCGGCCAGTCTGGATGAGAACAACATTCCCGAAACGGTCTATCACAATCTGATTAAAAACGTCAATGACAATCTGGCCACCTTTCATCGATACCTGAAATTGCGCAAGAAAATGCTGGGAGTGGATCAGTTAAAGTATTCTGATCTTTATGTGCCCGTAGTCGGCGGTTTGCATCAGGAATATGACGTCGATCAGGCAGAGGCGATGATCCTGCGCGCCTTGCAGCCATTGGGCGCTCCCTACGTCGGCGTTGTCGAACGCGCGTTAAAGGAACGCTGGGTGGACGTATATCCGACCACAGGCAAACGCTCCGGCGCTTACAGCAACGGCGACAGCTATGACGTGCACCCCTATATTCTTTTGAACTATAACGGCCAATATAATGATGTTTCCACCTATGCGCATGAATTGGGCCATGCCATGCAAAGCTGGTTATCCAACAAAACGCAGCCTTATGCAACGGCTTCCTATCCGATTTTTGTCGCCGAGGTGGCGTCCACGCTGAACGAAGCGCTGTTGATTCACCGGCAATTACAGGAAATCCGCGACGACAGCCAGCGGTTGTCGCTGTTGATGAATCACTTGGACGGCATCAAGGGCACGGTGTTTCGCCAGACGCAATTCGCGGAATTCGAACTGGCTGTTCATCAACTGGCGGAAAAAGGCGAAGCGTTGACCGGCGATGTGCTCAGTCGGGTCTACGGCGATATCCTGCGCAAGTATTACGGCCACGATCAGGGCGTATGCCTCATAGAGGAGCCCTATCAGGTTGAATGGGCATTCATCCCGCATTTTTATTATAATTATTATGTTTACCAATACTCCACATCGTTTACCGCCTCGATCGCCCTGTCGGAAAAAATTCTGGCCGGCGAAAAAGGCGCAAAGGAAAAATACCTGGCTTTTCTCTCTGCCGGCGGCTCGGATTATCCCATCGCCCTGTTAGCCAAAGCAGGGGTGGACATGACCTCGGCTGAACCGTTCCAGAAAACCATGGCTGTGATGAATCGCACCATGGATGAAATAGAAAAAATCCTCGAAAAAAAATGACTGGCATCGTACCGGCGATGACGCGACATTAAAAAAGCCCTTTTTCAAGGGCTTTTTTATTAGAGCAACTTTTTCTGATATTTGACTTTGCATTTAATCTTGAATTTGATTTGAAAAACCACCGGCGCCTTGTTGGCCGTTCCGCTGAAATACAAGCGCGCCTTGTGTTCATCTTTTAAAAGCAGATTTTGCAGCTGTTCCTCGCCGGCCTGGATGGTGGTCATGGACTGTTCATTGGCCGCAGCCGTGGCCAAAATCAAATTGGTGATGGCGGCTATATCGGTGGTTGCGGATCCGTCGGTGGGACCCACTTTGAGCGTCGCGGTTACGATTTTTTGATCCGCCGGGCCTGTAAATGAAGTGATCACATACTTGACTTCGATCACATCCACAGATTTCAAATCGCTGGAATATTTGTCAAAATCGGAACTGGCTTCCGTTCCATCCACATCCCCGGAAGTATTGTAGGTGGCGCCGTTATAGTTCACATCAAACGTTTTCTCCAGCGTAAAGGTAAAATCTTTGCTGATTTCGCAACTTGAGAAAAAGAGCGCACTGCCGAGCAACAAGATCAAAATAATTTTTCGCATAACAACCTCCAAGTTATAATCAGATTTAAATTCCAATGTTTGGATTTGAATTCCCTGTCCCGGATAAACCGGAACCAAATGTCGGACCCTTGAGTGATTGCTGCAAAAGTTGCTGCCGCCGCCATCGTGTTTTTTTGCGACCCCGGGTGTTCCATTGCAGATTGTTAATACGCTGCAAGCTACCAGAGTTGCTGCAAAAACCGCGGCAACATTCGGCGGCTGGATTTTAACGACAATCACCCTATTTGTTGTGCTGAGCCGCAGGAAAGAATGATCCTTTCACCTGGCGATCACTCAAAGCAGCGAAGCATCTGTTCGCCGCTTGATCACGGCGTGGCGGCCAAAAGTGTGACGCGAACAGATCCTTCGGCCTGCCAAAGACACATGATGGTGATTCCTGGAATCGATAACGGCAGCCCTCAGGATGACGCCTCCGGAGATGATCGCACAACCGGCAAAACTCCACGATCGCGTTTTTTGCGGCAACCACTGATATTGCCCGACATTTTTTTAACCCTTTTGCGCAAAATTGAATTATAAAGCTGCTGAGGCGTCCGACATTTCTGCAGCATTTTGCACAAAAAAAAATTAGACCCTAACCGCCTACTCTTCGTTTTTACCTGCTTTACTTATCTACCTCCTATCAGCAACTATTTGCTCAACTCAGTCAATTTTCGGCTGTCCTGTAATTTAATGACCAGGCCATCGCTCAAGACAACTCGTTCTGCGATCTCTGGCAGCAGGATTGTTCTTAGAGAATCCACATACCCGCCATAGCCGCGGGTTTGCAGCACCGGATCACTGTTGTTTTTCCCGGTAAAAAACAAAATATACTGTATATCCTGCGCAAGCCAGAACGCAATGGCCGATGCTCGCGTCCAGGTTTTTCTCCGGAAAGCATGATAATCTTCATCCTCCGGACGATTACCCGGGATTTGAAAAAAGGGATAATCCAGGGAATAAGCCTGTATCTGGTTTCTATTGCCGGCGCATCGGCTGCCCTTGGGTAATTTTTGCAGAATATAGTCAATGGTTTGTGCCGAAAGACGTCTATCCGAATCCGGCAGGCCTTTACGGCCCAGCAGAATCCCCTTGAGTAAAATATACACTAACAAGGAAAAAATCAACAGGCAAATGGCCCTTTTTGTGACCGACTTTACATTATGCCGTTGTTCCACCTCCTGCCAGAGGAAAATCACTCCCAGCGTAATAAAAGGAATAACCGGCGTCACGAAACGTTCGTTAAGCAAATCAATACGGGTGTGCGAATAAGCATAGCAAAAGGCCACGCAATAATAAATCGGAAAAGCGCTGACCAACAACATATAATAATTTTTCCAGTTTATCACTGCAATAATCAACAAAAAACAAAAAAACAGCAAAAGAATCACCGGATGATCGAACAGACCTGAAAGCGCCGAAGGCAACGGCAACCATCCCTGCAACAGCAGATGCAAAGTATCCGTTAGTGCAGATAAAAAATTCGCGCGCGGTTCCTGCCCAACCAAATGGCCGGTGAGACTGTTTTTATACGCTAAATTGCGCAGCAACAACAACGCCACCGCCGGCAGAGCGACCGCCAACGGAATCACGGCCGCTTTACATTTTATTTTTCCCAATACATAAAGTAAAACGACCGTAACAATGCAAGCAACCGTGGCCAGCAAGCCGATATAGCGCATCCAATAAGGCAGCGCAAAAGCAACGCCGGCCAGTAGGAAAGCAGTCACGTTTTTCTGTTGCTCTTGAAAAAAAACAGTTCCCAGCAGGTCGTAGGCGAGCAGGACGGCCGCAATGAACGCCATTTCAGTCATGGCCTGATTGGCCCATTGCAGCATCATCGGATTGAACAGGAATAATGAAACCGCCACGAGGGCTTTACGCTGATCGGTACAACGAAAGGCAATGCGATACATGCAAATGGCGGCAAGTGCAAATGCCAGTAGACTGATTATCCAAAGAGCGCGTAATGGAATCAGGCCAAGCCCATGCAAAGGGATTGCTAATAACGCATAACCCGGCGGCCAGTGCAAATACTGATCGATGCCCTGACTGGAGGCGAACAGCAAAACTTGATGAGCATAGGAAAAGGAAAGAGATGAAAGACCCATCCGGCCGCGACTGACTGCCAGCGCCGCCACCCATGCTGCCATCGCGATCCCGGCCATGATCCAAAAACGAATGGAACGGACGGCGGTGATTGCCGTCCATTGCAGCAGTTTTTGCTTAAACGTCATACAGCATTAAATACAATTCAACATGATTACAAAACCTGATGGGCGCCATTTGAAGGCACTGTGCTGAAAATCTGCGCAACAAGACCGGTGCGATCATGATAGGCTTTTTTAATCTGCATCATAAAAGCGTCAACTGCTTCCGGTACAACCAGATTCACCGTACAACCGCCGAAACCGCCGCCGGTCATGCGGCTGCCCAGGCAGCCCGGCAAAGCGCGCGCCAGCTCGACCATGATGTCGAGTTCTGTGCAACTGACTTCATAGTCGTCGCGCAGGCTGTCGTGCGATTCGTTCATTAAATGACCAAAGCGCTGCAAATCACCGGATTGCAGACTGGTCAACGAAGCCAGAACCCGTTCATCTTCACTGACGACGTGCCGACATCTCTTGCGAACCGTCTCGGCAAGTTTTTCTTGCACCTGGTTGAATTGCTCCTGGGATACATCGCGTAAATGGGTGATGCCGGGATAGGCCGCTTGCATGAGGCGAACGCCCTCTTCGCATTCAGCCCGTCGTTTGTTGTACTCTGACGAACCCAGTTCGTGTTTCACCATGGTATTGCATACCACGATATGCGCGGACTGCGACGGCAGGGGCACCTGTTGATAATCCAGGGTGCGGCAATCCAGCAACAGCGCATGATCAGCCCGGCCATGAACCGAGATAAACTGGTCCATGATGCCGCAGTTCATGCCGACAAAACGATTTTCCGCACGCTGGCCGAGTTTGGCCATTTCTGCTCCATCGAGTTGAGCGTTAACCAGACCGGTTAAGGCCAGGGCTGAAGACATCTCTATGGCAGCGGAAGAACTGAGACCGGCGCCAACCGGCACTGTGCTTTCGATATACAAATCGGCGCCCGGCAGGCGCAATCCGGTTTTTTCCAATTCATTGGCGACGCCGGCAACATAATCACTCCAGTGATTGCGGCGGGTTTGATTGCTGTCCAGAGAAAACAGGATCGTCTCCTGCATGTTTTCAGACCATATCTGCAGATTGCGATCCGATCGCGCTGCAACGGCAACATAGGTATAGAAATCCAGCGCCATGGGAAAAACATAGCCGTCATTGTAATCCGTATGCTCGCCGATCAGGTTGACGCGTCCGGGCGCGGCAAACAGCATCGGTGTACCGGGAAAATGGCTGTTAAAACCTGCGATAATATTTTTTCTATCCATGCGTGGAACCTATTTCCCTGAACGATGTTCCAGCCACGCCGGAATTAAAAAGAGCAATCCGAACAGCAGCATGATGAGTCCCCACCATAAACTGGGATTCAGATGCGCCATAGCGGTCGCGGTTTCCGGATTGAAAATATAATAAACGCCCATGGCGGTGATAATGACGCCCAAAATGGTCAGCATCATACCGACAAAATACCAAATGGACAACATTTTAACGTCAGACATGATCCACTCCTCGAGTCGGGATTAACTGCAATCGCTCGCCTACCAAAAATAAATATTCAACAGAACAAAAATGGCGACGGAAACCAACGCCATGATCTCCGGCTTTTTGTAAAAGGGCAGATTTTTTTCCACTTCAATGGTTGTCAAGCCCTTGACCAGACCCAGCAACTCTTCGCGCGGTTTCGGTTTGGTAAACAAACTCACGACAATCGTGACCGTAAAACAGATGAGCCAGGCCCACCAGGCGCGCCAAAAATTCGCTGACATATCGCTGGCGGTTCCGGATAAGGTCAGAATAGAGGCGGACATCCAGTCGAATTTGACCGCCAGGAACATGCCGATGGAAGAAAACATGCCCGCCATGAATCCCCAAAAAGCGCCGTTTGGCGTAATCCAAACCAGGAACATGCCCAACAACATGGTAGCGAACAACGGCGCATTCACCCAGGAAAAGATGGCTTGCATATAATCCATAATGGAGGGCGCTGATTTGGCCCAATATGCAGTGACCAGACTGAGCAAAATACCGACGATGGTGGCAACCCGACCCATCCAGACATAATGAGCATCAGATGCTTTTTTATTGATGACTGATTTGTAAATATCATAGGTCCATACCGTGTTGAACGCGCTGATATTTCCTGCCTGTCCGGCCATAAATCCGGCCAGCAGAGCAGTGACGCCGAGGCCGATCAAACCCTTGGGATAATAGCGGGCGATCAACATGGGCAGGGCGGAATCATAGTTGACATTCCCTCCCTCCTGCAACAGAGTAAAGTGGGCATTGGGATCGCGCGCCAGCACCCAGGCGATCAATCCGGCAAAGATCACGACAAAAGGCAGCGCCATCTTGAAAAAAGAGGCGATGATCGGCGTCATGCGGGCGGAACGTAAATCTTTTGAAGAGAAAGCTCTTTGCACCACCAGAAAATCAGTGGTCCAATAGCCAAAGGAGAGCACAAATCCGAGTCCCAGAATAATGCCCGGCCAGGTCACTTGCATGCCATTGTCCGCGGCACTGGCCGAGGTAGACCATAAAGCGCCCATGGAATCCGGCAGCCGTCTGAAAATCTCATCCCAACCGCCGATATCGATGATGCCTAAAATGGTGACCAGAAACAGACCAAACCAGATTAAAAAGAACTGAACGATCTCTGTGAAAATCGCGCTCATCAATCCACCCAGCGTCACATACATGGCGACGGTTATGGCGGAAACCCACATGGAGACGTTCCAATCCCAACCTAAAAAGGTGCGCAACACCAGAGCCATGGCATATAGATTAATGCCGGACATGAGCAGAGTCATAACCGCGAAGGCAATGGCGTTCAACACGCGTGTTTTTTCATCAAAACGCAATTTAAGATATCCGGGGATGGAGTGAATTCGGCTGCTGTAATAAAAGGGCATCATGTAGATGGCAAGAAACAGCATGGCAGGAATGGCGCCGACCCAATAAAAATGCGCAACAAACATGCCGTATTTGAACGTGTTGCCGGTCATGCCTAACAGTTCCAGCGCTCCCATATTGGCGCTTAAAAATGCGATGCCCGCCACCCAGGCGCTGTTTTTGCGTCCGGCGATAAAAAAATCATCACTGGTCTTGGCGAATCTTTTCAGATAAACGCCGATGCCGAGCACAAAACCAAAGTAGATGGCAATGATCAACCAATCCACCCAGGAAATCTGCAGAATCATTTGCTCCATTACAACCTCCCATTTAAATCAAATCAGTTCGCCCCTGAAAAGCCGTTCGAATTTCATCAGGCGTGGCAATTCCTGTGGTATTTAATTTTTTCACTGTGACGCCGGCAGCCAGGTTGGCCAGACGCACGGCGGATTTGATGTCCAATCCGGCCACCAGGCCGGCGGCCAGAGTTGCGGCAAAACAGTCGCCGGCGCCGGTCACGTCAATTTCGCCGGCCGCTTTTTCAGTAGGAATGATCGTCGTTTTCCCGTCAGCCTCGGCAATTAAAGCCCCTTTTTCACCGCGGGTACTGATCACATATCGACATTCGGTGCGTTTTTGCAAGGCCAACGCATATTCCGCAGCCGTCTTTTCATCCTTAAATGGACGGTTCTGATAATCGTTGGGATACAGCGTCATGGCCACTTCCACGTCGTTGGGAACGATGGCTGTGAAATAGCGCATACTGGCGACGCGTTCGCGCGAATCGCCGATGGTGATGATGCGGCCGGTCTTCGCCAAACTGCGAACGTCCTCGTAAATGGCATCCGTAATGATGCCGGTGCCGGCTACTTCGGCATAATCCGCAAGGATCAACACATCCACCACGTTGGCGGCGGCTGCGATGTTTTCGCGGATTCGGGATTCGCTTTCTGCGCTGATGGGATTGTAATTTTTTTGATCGAAACGTGCAGATTGTTGATAAGGACCGTGATAGGAAGAGGCATAAACTTTGGTGTAGGACTGGGTATGTCTTCCTTTATCACGAACCATAAACTCTTCGCTGATGGAACGGCGCCTAAACTCGCGAGAAATGATATCCGCGGCCAGATCGTCGCCGCAGACGCTGATGGGATACAGTTGACAGCCGAGGCCGCGTCCGTTCAAAGTCGTATTGCCGGCGCCGCCGGGCAGATACTCATCAGAGACGATGTTGATGATCGGCACCGGCGCTTCTCTTGAAATGCCGACCATGTCTCCCAATACATAGCGATCCAAACAGATATCGCCGATGACTGCCATTTTAATCTCTGGCGCCCGGCCAAGCACCTGCTCCATCTCAACTTTGCTCAGATACATTTTCCGCTCGTCCTTTCTTTAAAGTCTCGAAAAGTATTAAAAAAAAGCAAATTAGTCAAGGCTTTCTTCCATCAACTTCGATTTGCATGTTGTATTATAGGTTTAAAAATATGCAATAATCTGAATATTCTGGTCTATTGGTGTGTTTTATCTTGAAAGATTTCCAGGGTATGCCTATATTAATTGCTGGAAATGAGATCAAGCAAAAGATCAGTTGAAAAAATTATTAGGAGAACTCATGCAAAACGCATTGTACGACAAAGTAAATCAGGTATTGGAAACGGTGCGACCGATGTTGCTGGCCGATGGCGGCAATGTGGATTTGGTATCTGTTGAGGACGGCATCGTAAAGGTAAAACTAAAAGGCGCCTGCGGCAGCTGTCCCATGTCGCAGATGACCCTGAGGATGGGGATTGAACGGGAGATCAAAAGACAGGTTCCTGAGGTGACGCAGGTCGTAGCAGTCTGATCATCGCTAAAAAAATAAAAACCCGGATTCATTGCCCATTATGGACGATGGCCGGGTTCTTATTTCCTTTTCATCTGCTTAGTATGTAGTTCCGCCTTTAGGCGGAGAAATTTTCGGCTAAAGCCGGTACTGCATGCTACGTTGCTTTTTGGACAACCTCAAGGCTTCATTCAGGACGTTTTTTTCACCCTTTCATAAATAATCCGCATCCCCTCCAGAGTGAGGAATGCATCGATATGCTGCACCATTTTCAATTCAGGGATAATGACGCGCGCCAATCCGCCGGTGGCTACGGTTTTCACCGTACAGCCCATCTCGCGGCTGATGCGCCTGATCATGCCGTCAATCATTTCCACAGCGCCGTACAACAATCCGGATTGCATGCTGGTTTCTGTTGAATCTCCGATCGCTTTGGACGGAAAACTCAACTCGACCCGCGGCAATCTGGCGGCGCGCTGGTGCAGGATCATGGCCGAGGTCTCTATGCCCGGCGCGATAATGCCGCCCAGATAATCGCCGGTTTCACTGATAACGTCAAAGGTGGTGGCGGTACCCAAATCGACGACGATCAACGGCCCACCGTATTTAGCAAATCCGGCCACAGCATTGCATAACCGGTCAGCACCGACATTGATCGGATTGCGGTAATGAATTTTAATGCCCAGATCCAAATCCGGGCCAATTACTACTGCCGGCAGACCAAGATATTTACTTGCCATCTTGTAGAGATTAGAGGTCATATCCGGAACCACGGAAGAGATGACAATGCCGGTGGTCTGCTGCAGATCCCAGTTGTTGGCCTCGCATATGGAACGCATCATGATCCAGGTTTCATCTTCCGTGCGCTCGCGATTGCTGGATAAGCGCCAGTGCGCGACCAACTCGGAATCCTTGAAAAGACCGGCGGCAATCTGGGTGTTGCCCACATCGATCGTTAACAGCATGCTTCCTCCCTCAGGGAAAAATCTCCTGAATGTATTAATACCAATTCACCTGTGTCCAATTCAATCATCGCTGCGCCAGAGCTATCCAGACCACAGAAAATTCCGTGCAAGGATTCCTGGTGATTGCGCACAACTACCGGTTTATTCATATGGTGACAATGTTTGACCCATCTCTCGCGTAACCGGGTGGTCGTGGCCGTGTTCAGGAGAAAATGATATTGTGCAAAGAATTCTTCCCATAATCGTTTTAGAATGCCATCTTTGTTGATTCGTCTTTTACTGTGCTGATGCACAGCCGTGGCCCCGGGCACGTCGATTTGCACCTCTACAGCCGGAAAGAGATTAAGGCCGATGCCGACAATGATGAAAACCGGTCTTTGATCCTGATAATGGGTTTCCAACAGAATCCCGGCCGCTTTTTTCCCGTCAATTAAAACATCGTTCGGCCATTTCACCGTTGCATGGATCCGGCATTCTCTCCGCAAGGCGGCAACGACGGCCAAACTGGCAGCGCATGACAACAGGGCAGGTTTGTCAAATGAGGCGGGCGGTCGCAACAAGATGGAACAATAGAGTCCTTTGCCGGTGGGAGATACCCAGGAGCGGCCGTAACGTCCGCGTCCGGCTGTTTGACTTTCGGCAACGACCATGGTTCCTTCGGGCTCGCCGGCAAGAGCTTTTTCTTTCATCAGATCGTTCGTAGAAGCAACCTGGTCATATAGATAGATGCGCATAATCCCGTTGATCACTCTTTCAGCCAGAAGGTTTTATTTTCCATCGGGTGGTAAGTGT
Source organism: uncultured Cytophagia bacterium (assembly GCA_964387285.1). Lineage (GTDB taxonomy): Bacteria > Zhuqueibacterota > Zhuqueibacteria > Residuimicrobiales > Residuimicrobiaceae > Anaerohabitans. Next base: position 19,243 of record CAYLWO010000065.1, read on the forward strand.
GGTACACTTCCTTAAGAAATTCTCGGTCCAGATGGGTGTATATCTGCGTCGTGGAGATATCTGCGTGCCCTAGCATCTCCTGAACCGCGCGCAGGTCGGCGCCGCCTTCAATAAGATGGGTGGCAAAACTGTGCCGGAAGGAATGCGGACCAATCTGCTTGACGATTCCTGCGGCCCACGCGTACTTTTGAATCACGTTCCAAACGGATTGCCGACTCAATTTCTTGCCAAAACGGTTCAGATAAAGGATATCACGACTTGCACCCAGCGAGGCCAATCGTTCGCGCGCCTCTTCCAGATAACGCGAACACCAGTACAAGCCCGATTCTCCGACCGGTATCAACCGTTCCTTGCCGCCTTTCCCCAGCACGCGGATGAATTCATCCTCCCAGAAAATATCCGAGCAACGCAGGGCAACGAGCTCGGAAACGCGCACTCCGGTTGCGTACAGCATCTCCAGAATGCTGCGATCCCGCAGCCCCCCCTCCGTTTCAATCTGCGGCTGCGCTAAAATGGCTTCCACTTCAAACTGACTCAGAACATCCGGTGTTTTCATCCACGGCTTGTCCACCGCCAAATCAACGGAAGGATCCTTAGCCGCTTTTTCTTCACCCACTAAAAAGCGATGGAAGCCGCGAATGGCCGACAAGCGTCGCGCCATGGAAGTGGCAGCCATGCCGGTTTCGTGCAGGGTGTTCAGGTAATCGGTCAAGTGCGAATGGGAAATGGGTTCGGCCGTATGAATGTTGCGGGAATGCAGAAATCTCAGATAATCAAGCAAGTCCTGACGATAAGCAACGAGGGTGTTATTGGCGACGCGGCGTTCGATGCGTAAATAGTCCAAGTAGGACGAAAAGAGATCGGCTAACTCCATGAATGCACCCAAAAGGTTGGGGATCAGATTTCATCAATGACGTTTTCCGCCAGCGACAGAGCAATGCCGGAGAGCATGACCTCCGGTCCCAATGTGGTATAATCGCCAGAAAGCAGTTTAGCGTCCACATTGGCGTACAAATTGCAACCGGCTGTCTTGTCGATAATCAAACCGGAGACAAGGTTGCCGCATCGGCTGATGAACGTCACTTCCCCCAACATTTCACTAACAACGTAAGCGGTGCAAGAGTGTAATTGCAGGTGAGAGGTTGGCGTATAAACAGAGATCAGATTGCCTTCATTTTCACCAATCGGAATATCCGGATAAACTTCCAATGATATGTGTTCTCTGGTCTCTTCATTTTCAATGACAAATCGATAGTTGTTGGTTTTAAATTGCGGTTGACAATTCAAGACCCGGGCGATGACATCGATATCTTTTTGATTGAAAACACTGGCCATGATCTACCTTCTTTGTACATGATCTATAGATACGATATTTAGCTACGGATGTTACAAAAAAACCCCACAATAATGCGGGGTTTCAAATACTGCGGCGAGTTTAAGCCTAAATTTTGGCTACTCGGGTGGCCTGTAATCCTTTTTCTCCTGCCACGGATTCAAACTCCACCTCGCACCCTTCGGGAAGTGTCCGAAATCCCTCCATCTCAATCACCGAATAGTGCACAAAGACGTCGTCGCCATTCTCCTGTTCAATGAAGCCGAACCCCTTGTTCTCATTGAACCACTTGATTTTGCCCTTAGGCATTCTGCGGCTTCCTCCTGACTAATGTCCTGCCAAGACCTCTTTTCCATTATTGAAAGGTCGAATAGATAAATATATAAATGGTATGGAAATTAATCAAGCTTTATTTCAAAAAAACAGTTTTTTCGTTATTTTTCTTTTATTGGCAATTGCGTAGACGATTGACAGCCGAAGTAATGTCCGGTTGTTTGAAAATGGCATATCCAGCCACCAAAACGTCGACGCCGGCTGCAAGGACTTGCGGCGCTGTGGTCAGGTCTATTCCGCCATCCACTTCTATCAGATACTTGTACCCCCTTTCTTGGCGCCATTGCGCTAGCTGTGCGATGCGGCCTACGGCTGCCGGAATGAACGTTTGGCCGCCAAATCCCGGTTCAACCGACATGATCAACACCATATCCACACGTTCTAAAATCGGTTCAATGAGACAAAGGGGCGTGGCCGGATTAAGGGTCACGCCTGCTTTGGCGCCCATCTTGTGAATGTTGTCGACTGTGCGCCAGAGATGGCGGCTAGCTTCGACATGAACGGTCAGCCAATCAGCCCCGGCTTCGCGATAAGCGGATATAAAGTCATCCGGCTCTTCTATCATTAAATGTACGTCGATGGGCGTCATCGTTAATTTGCGCAAACCGGCTACAACAACCGGACCAAAGGTGATATTGGGAACAAAATGGCCATCCATCACATCCACATGCAGCCAATCAGCGCCGGCGGCGAGCACGGATTTAATTTGTTCATCGAAACGCGAAAAATCCGCGTTTAATATGGAGGGGGCAATAATCACGAAAATACTCCTTAATTAGGGCAGTATGCTCACTACGATATGTACCGTATCTCCTTTCGCAACCTGTAATCCGGCTTCCAGAGATTGACTGATCACCGTGTTGGGCAATAACTCTTCCGCTGCCTGCTGTCGAATAGCGCCCAGCGTCAAGCCCGCTTTTTGCAGCAGCAGCATTGCATCCGCTTCGGACTTGCCGACCAATTCCGGCACGATAAATTCCGTCGGTTCTACGCCCAGACTCACGGCAATGTCCACACGACTTTTCACGCCCACGATCTTTCCTTCCGCAACCGATTGTTCGCATACGACGCCATCGGGCAAAAACGGATCACGGCGATAATGAATAAAACCCAGGGACAATTCCTGGCCGTCTATTATAAAGCGAGCATCGCGCAGGGAAAGACCGATCAGCTTGGGCATGGGGAATGTACGCCCTCCCTTGCTGATCGTCACATAGATACGGCGACCGGACTTGACCGTGGCAAAGGCTTCCGGATTTTGAAAAACAATTTTGCCGGCCGGCAAGGTCTCGTCGAACTTTTCACCATCTTTGACAATGCGCAGCCCGGACTTGCTCAGAATTTGCTCCGCCTCCGCAAATGTCGTAAACACGACATTAGGCACGGAAATAGCCTGATACTGCCGCGTATACAGCGGCATAATGACCAAATCCAGCAACAGATAAAAAACCATGCTGCCTAAGAGGATGAGAAAAATCCGACGCCACTTGATGCGAGCAGTCCATTTTAATGTCACCATACCTTCACTCACTGTTTAATCAGTTTAGCACAGAAGCTGCCGTCCATCCCGTGACGATGGGGCCAGGTTTCCACAAAACCATCAAAAGAGATAAATTCAGCCGGCACATCTGTTTCGCCCGCATGCTGCAAGTGAAAATCGGGATGAGTAGATAAAAAGTTTTGAATTTGTTCACGGTTTTCACGCGGATGAATCGTGCAGGTGCTGTAAATTAACGCACCTTTCGCCGCCACTTTTTGACTTGCTGCGTGCAGCAATCGCTTTTGCATGGCAGCCAGTGCGGTGATCTCTGCGGGTTTACGACGCCAGCGTAAATCAGGTTTGCGCCGCAGAACACCCAATCCCGAACAGGGCGCATCCAGCAGCACGATGTCTGCGCAGCGAATGGGCGGTCGGCCGGCGTCCGCGCGCACGATCGATACGGAGGACAAGCCCAATCGTTTGACGGTTGAACGAATCAATTGCGTGCGACCGGTATGCACATCCATGGCCAGAACCGAAGAACGATCCAGGCTGCGTTCCGCACAATGGCTGGTTTTGCCGCCAGGCGCAGCGCACAGGTCGATGGTCCATTGATTTTTCTGTGCCGAAAACAATAAATTCGGCAATCCCGCGCTTTCGTCCTGAATGGTGATCCAGCCCTTATCCAGATACTTTTTTTGCAGCTCAAAAACGAGTTCGCTGGTCGTTACGAATCCGGGCGCCTTGCTGAGTTTAAATGCGATTTTCTCTTTGGTCAACTCGCTGCAGAATTGCTCGAAAGGAATCCTCAGCGGATTCACCCGCATGGACAGAGGCGCCGGCTGATTATTCGCCTGGCATAAACGCTGCGTATCCTCAAAACCGAATTGCTGCATCCACATCTCCACCAGCCAACGTGGATGTGAATGTTGCACGCACAAATACGAAACAGGTTCTTGAGCCGGATCGGGAAAAACGATCTTGTCCGGATTCCGCAGATAGTTGCGCAACAGGGCATTGGCAACGCCGGCCCATTTATCGCCGCCCACACTGCGGGCCAGATTTACGCTTTCATCAACACAGGCAAAATCGGGTATCCGGTCCAGATAGATGATCTGATACAATCCCAGCTTAATGATTAAAGCAAGTTGCGGATCCAATTCACGGGTTTTATTTTGCCACAGCTGGTCAACGATCCAGGTCAGTCTGTTTTTCCAACGTAAAACACCGCGCACCAGTTCACTGAGCAGACCACTGTCCGCCGGAATCAATTTATTTCTGGTCAAAGTCTGGGCGATTAAAATGTCGGCAAAAGCGGCCTCTGTTTCGACACGCTGTAAAATATCCCACGCCAGTCTTCTGGCCGGGCTGCTCTGTTTTTGCATCATGCGTCGCCGTCCGGTTTAAATGTATCTCCGGCCTGCAAACGGGTTCCGCGTAAAAATTCGGCTGTGTCCATGGTCCGCTTTCCCTCCGGCTGAATTTTCAGAACAGCCAGGGCGCCATCGCCGCAAACAACCGCCATTTCCGAATTCCGGGTTATGATGATTCGGCCGGGTTCAAAACCTTTCATGTCAAACTGGTGCAACGGCCGCATCAAGGGAAATTTGAACAAACGGTTTTGCAGAAAACTGTAGACGCCGGGCGTCGGCGTCAAACCCCGGTAGAGATTGTATATTTTTTCGGTCGATTGCCGCCAATCGATGCAACCCATCTCCTTGCCTATCTTGGGCGCAGCCGTAACCGTGCCGATCTGTCGTTGCGGCGTCAGCCGTTTCTCCGCCAGGCCATCGACGGTTTGCAGCACCAGGTCGGCGCCGATGTTGCGTAACAGCTCGTACAGTTCACCGGCAACCATGTGCTCGTCGACTGTGATGGATTTTTGCAAAAGGATGTTGCCGGTATCCACTTTTTCGTCGATTAGAAAAGTGGTTACGCCGGTCTCTTTCTCGCCGTTCATGAGCGCCCAATTGATGGGCGCTGCGCCGCGGTACCTGGGCAACAAAGAGGCGTGCAAATTGATCGTTCCCAACGCGGGCATTTTGAAAACCGCCGCCGGCAGGATGCGAAAAGCAACCACCACGAACAGGTCAGCGTGGTAAGAGGACAGGGCGTTCAGAAATCCGGGATCACTGAGCGACTCGGGTTGCAATATCGGCAGACCTTCCCGCAAACCGGCCAGCTTGACGCTGGTAGCGGTCATCTGCTTACCGCGACCTGCGGGCTTGTCCGGGACGGTGACCACAGCCCGCACCTGATGCGGGCTGTTTAAAAGTCGATGTAAAGAAGGGATCGCAAAATCAGGCGATCCCATAAAAACGATGTTCATGATTTAATTGCCGGACTCGTCACTGGTCACTTTACGCGCGATCGAGCTGCGCGTAATGCGGATTTTGACGTTGTCGGCGATTTTGAGGATGACAATCTGGTCTTTTTTATCAAAACCGACTATGGAGCCGTAGATGCCGCCGACTGTCATCACCTGATCGCCGTTCTGCAAGGCATCCAGCATTTTGCGCATCTCTTTTTGCTTTTTCGCCTGTGGACGGAAAAGCAAAAAATACATGATGACAAACATGACGATGATGGGCAACAACATGCCCATGGCACTGCCCTGTCCGCCGCCCTGACTGGGACCGGCCATGGCGACCAGTGTAAAGGATGTAGTCATAAGAGCCTCCATTTTAATTGAGTATTGTTTTGAATTTGGTTGTTTCGACTTTATTATGCCATTTTTTCCAGATATTGTTTTTTCCATTTTTTAAACCGGCCCTGCAGAATGGCGGCTCGGGCTTGTTCCATGAGCCTGATGTAGAAATATACATTGTGCAGGCTGATCAGACGCAGAACCAAAAGTTCTTCAGCCTGAAACAAATGGCGCAGATAAGCGCGCGTAAATGTCCTGCAGGTATAACAGTCGCAGTTGGCATCCAGAGGTTCGAACTGTTCTTTAAACTTGGCGTTCTTGATCACGATCTGTCCCTGCCCGGTAAAAGCGGTGCCGTTACGACCATTGCGCGTAGGCATGATGCAATCAAACATATCCACGCCGGCTTCGATGCCCTCCAATAAATCTTGCGGTTTGCCGACGCCCATCAGATAACGGGGTTTGTTCTGCGGCAACAGGGAACAACACAGCCCGGTCATTTCATACATGGCCTCTTTGGGTTCGCCCACAGACAGGCCGCCGATGCCGTAACCGGGAAAATCCATATCGATCAAAGCCAGCGCGCTTTCCCGTCGCAGATTCGCATGCACGCTGCCCTGTACAATGGCGAACTGGTGTTGCATAAAGGTAAAATGACTGCAGCTGTGTTGAAATGCCTTTTTGCTGCGCTGCGCCCAATCCAGGGTCAATTTATGCGCTTTAACGGCATAATGGTAATCGCAGGGATAAGGCGCGCATTCATCCAGCACCATCATAATATCAGAACCCAGATCGCGTTGAATGTCCACCACTTTTTCCGGCGTAAAAAAATGGCTCGAGCCGTCCAAATGGGATTTAAAGTGCAAACCGTCCGGTGTGATTTTATTCAACTGGGACAGGCTGAATATCTGATAACCGCCGCTGTCCGTGAGTATGGGACGGCGCCAGGCGCTGAACTCTTGCACGCCGCCGGCTTTGTGCACCAGTCCCGAGCCCGGGCGCAGATAAAGGTGATAGGTATTGCTCAGAATGATTTGCGCGCGCACCTTGACCAACTCGGCCGGCGATAAGGCCTTGACCGTGGCCTGAGTCCCGACCGGCATAAACACCGGCGTGCGGATCACGCCGTGGTCGGTTTTTAATATGCCGGCGCGGGCGTTGGTGTGAGGGTCGTTTTTGATTACGCGAAAGAACATATTTTCAAACTCAATTCAATCCGTCTCATCCGTGTTTGCTTTTCCAGCAACGCTTATTGCAGCACCACTTCCAGCGCTTTTTCCGCACTATCTACCGCAGAAACCAAAATCCTGTTGGATCGTGTCAATCCCTTCAAATTGCCTTTGGGAATGACCGCGCGCTTGAAACCCATTTTCTCCGCTTCGCTTATGCGACTGTCGATCTGTGAAACCGAGCGCAGCTCGCCGCCCAGTCCCACTTCACCCAGTAAAATGGCATGAGGATCCAACACCCGGTTCAGCACATTGGAGGCAATAGCAGCTAAAATCCCCAAATCTGCAGCCGTTTCATCGATGCGCAGGCCGCCAACGGCATTGACAAAAACATCCATCGTACCGACATGATATTGCATTCTTTTTTCCAACACCGCCAGCAGCATTTGCACGCGCTTGTAATCCAAACCATTGGCTGTTCGCTGCGGCAAACCATAACTGGTAGGACTCACCAACGCCTGCACTTCCACCAGAATGGGACGCGTGCCTTCCATGCAACACACAATAGCAGAACCGCTGGTTTCGGTTCTGCGTTCTGCCAAAAAAACCTGGGACGGATTCGGGACATCGCGCAATCCCTTTTCCGTCATTTCAAAAACACCGATCTCGCGTGTGGAACCAAATCGATTTTTTGCCGCACGCAGAATTCGATAAAAGTGATCACGATCGCCTTCAAACAGCAGCAGGGCATCCACCATGTGCTCCAGCACTTTGGGTCCGGCAATGGCGCCTTCTTTGGTCACATGGCCCACCAGAAAAATCGGCACATTGCGCGTCTTGGCGACCTGGATCAGCCGCAACGCGCATTCGCGCACCTGGCTGACGCTGCCCGGGGCGCTGGTCATATCCGGAGAAAACAGGGTTTGGATGGAATCGACGACGATGAATTGCGGTTGCACGCGATCGATCGTTGCCAGCGCGCTGTCCAATTCGGTTTCCGCTAAAACATACAGATGATCTGATATCAAACCCAATCTCTCGGCGCGCATTTTAGTTTGTTGCGCAGACTCTTCGCCGGTCACGTATAACACACGAAATCCGTCACGACTCAATCCGGCTGCTTCCTGCAACAGCAGCGTCGACTTGCCGATGCCGGGGTCGCCGGCGACCAGCACCACAGAACCGGCGGCAATGCCTCCGCCCAGCACACGATTAAATTCCGGGCTGATGGTTTCCACACGGCGGCTATGATCGGTGTTGATCTGGCTGAGCACCACCACTTCAGCGGATGTATGATAGTTCGTTTTTTTCGCAGCAGCCGTCGGCGCCTTTTCTTCGACCAGACTGTTCCAGGCGTCACACCCGGGACAACGTCCTACCCAGCGCAACGACTCGGTGCCGCAGTTCTGACAAATGAAAACTGTTTTTTCACGCTTGGTTTTGTTCATCCGGCAATGAGAGATGAATGCAAATTATATATTTATTAATCATTAATGTATCATTATATTCACATAAAATCAAGCCAATTTTCCCACGGTTCTTGACATTGTCGAATAACTGATTTATATTGTACCGTATTACCAGAGGCATGCCCTATGAAAAATTGTTTTTTTCTATTATTGCTCTTTTGCTTTTGCAGTCAGGAAACCAATACTCCCGGCGCCAGACAATTGGAAAAATTTGCTTTGGTATATCAGGAATTCCTGGTTACCATGTCCTCGGACACGGCGCATCTGGACTGGAGAGAGCGGTATCTGACTGACCTGTTGAAAAAGCATCAGCTCTCTCGGGAAGAATTCGACCGCATCACCGTTTTTATGCAAAGCCATCCGCAGGCGTTTGACAAAATGATGAATAAAACGATTGAGCGATTGCATAAAGAGACCGCGACAAGAAAAGCCGTAAAATAGATCAGGAAAACAGGAATGATTTCTGCTGCAACCGATCATCCGCTGTTAGAGTGCCGCGAACTAGACAAACATTTTGCTGAAATCCAGGCGGTCCACAAGTTAAACTTGCAGATCAATCATGGCGAAGTGTTTGGTTTGCTGGGACCAAACGGCGCAGGAAAAAGCACCACCATCAATATGCTCTGCGGTCTGCTTAAACCGGACAACGGCGCCATCTTGCTGCAGGGTCGTCCCATTAATACATTTGCTCCTCAAGTAAAAAAAAGGATAGGTGTTTGCCCACAGGAAATCATCCTCTGGCAAAAATTGACCTGTCTGGAGCAATTGCAGTTATGCGGCGAATTGTACAATTTACCGTCTAAAACAGCCCGCAAGCGAGGGGAATGGCTTTTACAGGAATTGGGTTTGCATGAAAAGAAAAATAAACTGGCCGGCACTCTCTCCGGCGGCATGCAACGGCGATTGAATATTCTCATGGCCCTGGTGCACGATCCGGAGCTGATTATCCTGGATGAACCCGAAGCCGGACTCGATCCCCAGAGCCGCGTGCTGGTGCGGGAATATATCCGTAAATTGGCCGAACAAAAAACGGTTCTATTCACCACACATAACATGGATGAAGCTGATCGTGTTTGCGACCGCATCGCTATCATGGATCATGGCGCCGTTCTGCTGGTAGATACGCCCGATCAACTGAAAAAGCATAATGGCGGCGGCAGCGTGCTAGAGGTTTGGGTGGAAGAGTCAGCGGGCAAAAAAGATGCCATTCAGGAACTGCAAAAAAACTGGCCAGATCTGAACGTCCTGGAACATGCGCTGCTGATTCGCAGCCATAGAATTGTGGAAATGATTCCTGAGGTTCTCGCCTGTTTGCAGAAACACGCGGTAGCGGTGCAAGAGATCAAGATGCGGGAAAACACGCTGGAAGATGTATTTATTTCTTTGACTGGACGGAGGTTGCGCGAATGAAAATCTGGTCGATTTTTCGCAAAACTCTGCTGGAACAGCTGCGCGATCCGGCATCGCTGTCCATGGTCCTGGTGCTTTGCCCTTTCTTCGTGCTGTTGTACTGGATGATGTCCGGCGGCGGCTCTACCTCCTACAAAATTCTGGTTATGAACCAGGATCGACCGTTTTCGAATTCTGAACGCAACGAAGGTCATCAAGTCATCCTGGCTTTGAAAAATATGCGTTATCCTAATGGTTTGCCTATGGCCGTGGTGGACAGCGTTGTCGATCGCTCTTTAGCGGAACAAGCATTAAAAAATCGCAATGCGGCCGCATTGCTTATATTGCCGCCTGATTTTTCCACCGTTTTGCATCAAAGCCGTAACAGCCGGGAAAAAGGAACACGAATCGAAAACATCGGAAACGCGGGCGTCCCGCCCGCCTCCACCAATCTCAATAAGAAAATTACCATTTTCGGCGACACAGGGAATGCGGGCGTCCCGCCCGCCTCCATCAATCCCCATACTAAAGTCACCATTGTCGGCG